>CAYOMD010000021.1:0-48546 GCA_964404985.1 uncultured Sphingomonadaceae bacterium | reverse complement strand
CATAGAAACGTTGTCACCCCGGCCCATCGACGCCGCTTTGCGAGCGGCGCTCAGGATAAACTTCAGCCGGGGTCCACGAACACGTCCATTTCCCAATATCGTGAGAGGGTTGTGTTCCTGGATTCCGGCCTTCGCCTGAATGACGGCATGATTCCCGATCAATGCACCTTGGTATTACAATGTCAGCCGCGGTAGATACGGTGACAGTTGCAACTGCCGCCGTGTCCAAGCACGCGACAGGGTCTATCGCGGCGGCCTAAGCAGGAAGCCGAGCGGAATGTCGACGCGCGCGGCCCAAGCAGCCTCGTTATGGTCCGTGCCTTCAAACACGCGGCTGACCCAGGTCTGGCCCGCGACCCAGCCGAGCGACGGCAGGATGGCCTCCATCCGGGTGCTATAGGGCTTGTAGAAACTGTCCAGATTTACCGTGCCATGGTCCATGTACAGCCGGTTGGGGCCGGGCCTCACCCTGGATGTGGCCAGGTATGCCTTGAAGGCCGCCGCGACCTGATCCGCCTCGTCGGGCGTGGCTTTGGTCGGGTCCGCCAGCGGCCAGTGTACCGACAGCGCTGCCGCCTGCCCGAACACCTGCGGATACTCAGCCAGCGCATAGATCGAGATCAACCCGCCCATGGACGAGCCCATGATGCTGGTGTGTGCAGCGTCCGGCAGGGTGCGGTAGGTCTTGTCGATGAACGGTTTCAGTTCCTCGACCAGGAAGCGCAGATAGCCGTCCGCCAGTGATGGCCCACCATGGACGGCCTCGACACGCGCGCGGGTCTCGCCCGGCAACAGGGCGGCCACCTTGGTCGGCAGATACTCGCGGCCGCGCAGCCTGGTGCTCCAGGCCCCGACAACGATGGCACGCTGCTTCATGCGGGTCAGCGCCTCGTCGACCGCCCATTCGACGCCGAAGTTGGCGGTCGATGCCTCAAAGATATTCTGGCCATCGTGCATGTAGATGACCGGAAGCGGCGGCCCCTTGGGGTCATAGTCGTCTGGTGTCCAGACAATGACAGTGCGCGCCAGCACATGTGCCGACTGGACGTCCGGGTATCGGTCAAGCCTCGCCTCGGCCGGCATGGCGAACAGCAGCAGTGCAAGCAGAGCCCGCCGCACGGTTCAGCGGCCCTTGACCGGGGTGAAGCGGATCGCCTGCCCGCCGCCTGGTGCCAGCGCGACCGTCACGGTGTCGGTGCTGGTCAGGGTGCGGGTCTCCACATCCAGCGGGAACGGGTTGGCCTTGTAGTCCGCGCCCGGGCCGTCCTTGTAGATCTGTGCGCGGTACTGGATGCCCGGCGTCAGGAAATTAAGCGGTACCTGCAGGGTGCGCGGGTTTTCGTCGGTCAGGCTGCCGAGGAACCATTGCTCGCCGCCACGCTCCTTGCGGGCGATGGTCACATAGTCACCGACCTCACCGTTCAGCACGCGGGTATCGTCCCAGTCGACGGCCACATCCTTGATGAACTGGAAGGCCCGCGGGTTCTGCTCGTAATGCTCCGGCAGGTCCGCCGCCATCTGGATCGGGCTGTAGAGCACCACATAAAGGGCAAGCTGTTTTGCCAGCGTGGTGAGGATGGGAATGCCGCCGCGGCCCTTCAGGCTGACGATGCCCGGCGTGTAATCCATCGGCCCGGCCAGCATGCGGGTAAACACCAGGGTCGCTTCATGCTCCGGCGGGTTGGTCGGGTTGCCCCAGGCGCTGTACTCCATGCCGCGCGCGCCTTCCCGGCTGATCCAGTTCGGATAGGTGCGCCGCAGGCCGCTGTCCTTGATCGGCTCGTGGGCGTTGATCATGATCCGCCGCTTGGCGGCCTCGGTCACCACCTTCAGATGATGGCGGGCCGATGCCTGGCCCTCGTGCCACTCGAAGCCGATCGTGCCATCCGGTGCGCGCACTTTCAGGCCGCCTGCATCCGCCACATAGCCGGTCTTCACCGAGTCGACGCCGAGGCGTTGATAGAGGTCGAGGCCTGCCGCCAGTTGATCCTCATAGTGGGCGATGTTGCCGGAGGTCTCGTGGTGGCCGATGAGGGTAACACCCTTCCTGCGGCCATAGCTTGTGACCGCCTCTATATCGAAATCCGGGTAGGCTTGCGTGAAGCTGAACGTCTCGCCGTTGCCGAACCAGTCGCCGTCCCAGCCGACATTCCAGCCCTCGACCAGCAGGCCGGAGAAGCCGTGCTTTGAAGCAAAGTCGATCATCCTTTTGGCATAGCCCGTCGTCGCGCCATGCTTCGGGCCGGACGCCCAACTCTGGACGTCCAGATGCATGCCCCACCAGATGCCCATGTATTTGCGCGGCTTGACCCAGGAGACATCCCCCAGCGCATTCGGCTCATTGAGATTGAGGACGAGTTGAGACTGGTAGAGCCCGGCTGCGTCCAGCGCGATCTGCAGCGTGCGCCAAGGCGTCGCGAACGGCGCCGCGCGGCTGACTTTCGGCCCCCTGGCTGCCGGCGAGAGCACCACCTTGAACCGCGACCCCTCGACCTTCTGGAGGTTCATGGCTGAATAATCGACCAGGGCGGCCTCGTGGAAGGCGATGTGCAGGCCATTGTCGAGCTTGACCGTCATCGGTGTCTGCGCATGCCCGACCTCGGCAATCGGGGTGCGATTATAGAGATATTCCTCCCGGTTCCACTCGATAGCCGGGATCCACCAGGCCGTGCCGGGGGAGGCGATGTTGAACTGGGTCAACTCCTCCTGGATGTTGACCTGCCTGAGTGCGGGTTGATCCGGAAACTCGGTGCGGAACCCGACGCCATCGTCATAGACGCGGAAGACCACGCTGATCTCCCGGCCAGGCCCGGTCTTTTCCTTGAAGGTCGCCCGCAGCTCATTGAACCGGTTGCGGATGCTGCGCCACTCCCCCCAGGGCTGCTCCCAGGTCTCGTCCACACTGCGGACGGCCTGACCGGTAAACGCGAAATTGCGCTCCAGCTTGGGCGCATCGGCCAGCAGGAACCCCAACCCGGAAGGGGCCAGGACCGGGGTGCCATTGCGGGAGACCGCATAGCTGATCCGTCCCTCCCCGTTGACGTCCAGCGAGACGCTGATCCCGCCGCCGGGCGCGCTGACCTTTGCCACCTCGGCTGCGTTCGAGACGGTAGAGCAGGCCACAGTCGTCAGCACTGAGCACAGTATCCACTTCACCATGGTCATTCTCCCGTCTTGATAGGATGGTTCATAAAGCTCACAATTTTTCCAGCACGACCCCACCATAACCGGGCAGGATGCCGGGAGACCGCATGCCGCAGCGGGCCACCTCGCGCCATGCGGCTGGCTGCTCCGGCTGCCAGGCAAGCGGTTCTGCTGAGAGGTTAAACGCGCACAGCAATTCAGCATCCCCGGTGGTGCGCGTGAACACCAGCAGGCTGTCCGTTGTGGTCAGAACCTGCATAGCCCCCAACCGCAGAGCTTCCTGGTTCTGCCGCAGAGCAACCACCCGGCGGGTGAAGTGCAGCATGGAGTCGGGATCAGCCTCCTGCCGGTCAATTGCCAGTGCAGCATGATCACCGCCGACCGGCAGCCAGGGCTCCCGGCAGGAGAAGCCGTTGAAAGGCGCATCCGCCTGCCAGGGCATGGGCGTGCGGGCCCCATCCCGGCTGAGCGTCAGCGGCCAGTTTGCAATCGCCTCCGGGTCCTGCAGGCGGTCGAACGGAATGGTGACCTGAGTCAGCCCCAGCTCCTCACCCTGCCAGATGATAACGTTCCCGCGCAGGCATACAAACAGCAGCATCGCCATGCGCGCGAGCGCACTGCGATGTTCGGGCGCAGCCCAGCGGCTGATCGCACGCGGAGCGTCGTGGTTGGAGAACGCCCAGCTCGGCCATCCCGTGCCCGCCTCATCCGGCCAGGCCTCGACCGAACGCCGCACCAGTGCCGGCGTGAGGGCCTTGGCGTAGAGGAAGTTGAAATTGTAAGCACTGTTCAGGCGGTCATCGCCCGCCGTGAACAGTTTCATCTCGCGCTCTGCGTCTTCGCCACCCACCTCGGCAACCGTGTGGCGGCCAGGATAGCGGTCGATCACCCGGCACAGACGTGCAATGAAGTCTGTAATCTCCGGCTGTGACTGGTTGTGGAGGTGCTGCTGGAAATCGAAAGGGCGGGTACGTGGCCCCGGCGGGGCCGGCGGATTATCGCGCAGGCTGCGATCATGCATCGAGAAATTGAGCGCATCCAGGCGAAAGCCATCAACACCGCGATCCAGCCAGAACGCCGCGACGTCCAGCAAGGCGTCCTGCACGACCGGATTATGCACATTGAGCTGCGGTTGCTCGCTGAGGAAATTGTGCATGTAGTATTGGCCGCGCCGGGCGTCCCAGGTCCAGGCAGGCCCCCCGAACACAGACTGCCAGTTGTTGGGCGGCGCACCATCCGGCTTGGCATCAGCCCAGACATACCAGTCGGCATGGGGGTTGTCCCGGCTCACGCGGCTGCGCATGAACCAGTCATGCCTGTCCGAGGTGTGAGAGTAGACCTGATCGATCAGGACCTTGAGGCCCATTCTGTGCGCCTCGGCAACCAGCGCATCAAAATCCGCCAGCGTGCCGAAAATCGGATCGACATCACGATAATCCGCCACATCGTAGCCGAAATCCTTCATCGGCGAGGTAAAGAACGGCGAAAGCCAGATCGCATCCACCCCCAGCGACACGACATAGGGGAGATGCGCCGTAATGCCTTTCAGGTCGCCGATGCCGTCACCGTTGCTGTCCGCAAAGCTGCGCGGGTAGATTTGATAGATCGTGGCACCGCGCCACCATTGCGCTGCGGCAACGGCCATGGGCCGGGTCGATACCTGTATAGTCAACGTGTCCCTCCAGAGGCGCAAATCATGAAATCAAAGGCGGCCAGCTCCACCCTGAGCTGACCCGGTGCCGCCACTGTTGCCGGGCAGCTCCCCAGCACCGGTATCATGGCGGTAACGCTAGCTCCAACCTCGACCGACGCCTTGATCGCCTGTGTCGCGGTATTGAAAATCGCCACCACTTCCTGCCCGCTCACCGGGTCGAGCCGGGAGATCGCCAGCAATCCCGGCTGTTCGGCCGTATTGCGCACGATTTGCTGCCCGCGGCTGAGCGCAGGATGTGCGCGCCGGATCTGTGCAAGCTGCGCAATCGTCCGGTACAGCGGGTGCGCAGTGTCGAAGTTTTCCGCCGCCGTCGTCGCGTCGGTCCCCAGAAGGCGATTGTCGTTGTAGCTGGCAACCTTCGAGGGGAACTGGTCTTCACGCGCGTCCTGGTCGCCGCCGTCGCCGGTGAAGCCCTGTTCGTCCCCGGCATAGACCACCGGCACGCCGCGCATCGTGAACATCATGGCATGCGCCAGGCGCATCATCTTGAGGATCGTCGCGTCATCGGCACGCGGATTGGCCTGCCGCGCGAAGTAGGCGAAGCGCCCGGCATCGTGATTGCTGATGAAGGTCGGCAGCCGCAGCGCGGTGGCCTCTCCCCCCTCATAGAGCGCATCCCGCGCGAACAAGGTCCCCCAGACTTCCGTGGGCTGCACACCTGCCACCGTATCGAGTGCAGCGCGCCGGAACGCGAAATCAAGCACCGTTGGCAGCTTGTCGACCCGGGTATGCTGGGCGAGCAGCGCCACATCCATGTCTCCGGTCGCGACTTCGCCGAAGATATGAAAATTCGGGATACCCCTGGCCTTGGCACGCGCCAGCATCGCCGGCGTGAACGCCTGCCAGAATTCCGGATTGACGTGCCGTGCGGTATCGATGCGAAAACCATCAACGCCGAACCGCTCGATCCAGTCGCCGAAGATGCTGATGAAGCCCTCCACCACCTTCGGGTCTTCGGTCATCAGGTCGTCGAGGCCGACGAAATCCCCCATGGTGGAGCTCTCGCCACGGAACGTCGAGTCGCCGCGATGGTGATAATAGCGAATATCATTGAGCCATGACGGCACCTTCACGCGCGCCTCGGCGTCTGGAACGAAGGGTGTGTACGCGAAGTTGAAATCCGTGAGTCTGGCGAAATTCTCCGCTGTCCTTACCTGCTCGCCAGCAAACCCCGGATTGATCGGCGCGCCGTCACGCGCCCGGCGGGCGTAGGGATAGTCCGCACGGCTGCGGTATCCACATGGCCCGGTCTGGCACTCGTGGTACTGGATCACATCCGCCGTATGGTTGACGATGATATCCATGTAGACCTTGATCCCGCGCGCGTGCGCGGCGTCGACAAAGGCCTTCATGTCGTCGTTGGTCCCGAAATGCGGGTCGACGCGGGTAAAGTCGGTAATCCAGTAACCGTGGTAGCCGGCGGATTCCTGCCCCTTTGGTCCCTGAACCGGCTTGTTCTTGAAAATCGGTCCCAGCCAGATGGCGGTCACGCCCATGCCCTGGATGTAATCGAGGCGCTTGATCAGACCCTTCAGGTCACCGCCGTGGAAAAAGCCTTTATGCGCAGGGTCGAAGCCGGTCCTCAGCCGGTCGCCGGTCAGGCCGCCGGTGTCGTTTGCCGTGTCGCCGTTCTCGAACCGGTCCGGCAGCAGGAAGTACATCACCTCGTCTTCCGGCAGCCGGTCGCGAAAGCTCTGCGCGGCGGCAGGCATGGCGCTCGCAGCCAGAAGCAGCGCGAGGGAAAACAAGCGTCTCATGCCGCAACCTCCGGGCTAGTGCGTGAATAATGGCGCTGAACGAAGGCGCCGTGATCTTCAAATTTCGCCAGCGCCGCATCGGCCTGGCGCTGGGCGTCAGCCATCAATGCGTCAAGCTGCGGGTTGGCCAGATGACCTGCCAGCGGATGATAGCCG
The DNA here is from genome assembly GCA_964404985.1 of uncultured Sphingomonadaceae bacterium. Taxonomy (GTDB): domain Bacteria; phylum Pseudomonadota; class Alphaproteobacteria; order Sphingomonadales; family Sphingomonadaceae; genus Hankyongella. The sequence goes on along the minus strand of CAYOMD010000021.1, from coordinate 41,775 downwards.
CGCGGCATGATGCCTTGCCCCAGCATCACTTGCAGCCAGCCCGGCTCGGCGAACAATTCCTCGCCGTTGCGCACAAACCGGCCATCGGCGGCAAACAGGTCAAGGCGTGCGCGCAAGCTGTCGGGGATCGCCATGGACCGGCGCGAGCGCCAGAATTCCGTGTCTTCCCGCTCGGTGGCAAAATAATGCAGTATCAGGAAATCACGAATTGCTGTGTATTCGAAATCCGTCTGGGCGTTGAAGCTCTCGATATCGGCTTGCCCGAAGCCGGTACCGGGCAGAAACTGCAGCAGCCTGGCAATGCCGGTCTGGATCAGGTGGATGCTGGTGGACTCCAGCGGCTCGAGGAAGCCGCCCGCCAGCCCGAGGGCCACGCAGTTGCCGCGCCAGACCTCTCGCCGCTTGCCGGCGGTAAAGCGCAGCGGCCTTGGCTCTGCCAGCGGTGCCCCGTCCAGATTCGCCAGCAGGGTCCTAGCGGCCTCCTCGTCTGACGCCAGGGCACTGCAGTACACATAGCCGTTGCCGGTGCGGTGCTGCAGCGGGATCCGCCACTGCCAGCCAGCCGGGCGCGCGCTCGCTTTGGTGTAGGGCGTGAGCGGCGAGACAGAAGCACAGGGGACGGCCAATGCCCGGTCGCAGGGAAGCCAGTTCGACCAGTCCTCAAAGCCGACGCCTAGCGTTTCACCCAATAGCAAACTCCGGAAGCCCGAGCAGTCGACGAACAGATCTCCCGTGACCGTGCGGTCGCCCTCCAGAACCAGGTGCGCGATATCGCCGCTCTCGCTGTTGCGGGTAACGGCTGTGATCCGGCCCTCGATGCGTTTGACACCCCGCACCTCGGCGTAGCGGCGGAGATAAGCGGCGTAGAGGCCGGCATCGAAATGGAAGGCGTAGGGAACGGCAACCCCCGCGCCTTGCATCGCGTAGCCGAAGCGATTTGTGAGAGCCGCCTGCGCATTGGCCGAGAACCGCCAGAAATCCTGGCTTCCGCCATCCTGCCGGTATCGCAGCCAGTAATGATGGAAGCCGATAAGTCCCTGCCCGCGACCGACCATGCCGAAGGCGTGGATATAGCTGTGGCCGGGTCGCCACCAGCCGTCAAACACGATCCCCAGCTTGAAACTGCCGGAAGTCGCCTTCACGAACTCCGGCTCGTTCACCCCGAGCGCGTTGTTGAACAACTGGATCTGCGGGATAGTCGCCTCACCGACCCCGACAGTCCCGATGGCATCCGACTCGACGAGCGTGATGTCGTAATGCGGTGCCAGAAACCGGCCGAATGCGGCTGCTGCCATCCAACCGGCAGTGCCACCGCCGACGATGACAATCCGGCGCACCTGTTGCATACGAACCTCCCAGACCCGAGGCTGCCGCCGCCAGGATTGGCGACGGCAGTTCCGGAGGGACTTTAGAAGCTGTAGCTGAAGCCGGCCAGGAAGGTCCGGCCATAATATTCAACCTGACGCACCCGGCGCTCATCTTCGTTCTCGAAGTTGATGAACGGACGGTCAGTGAGGTTGAGACCCTGGAAGGTGAGGTTCAGGCCTTCCAGCGGACCCTCCTTGAAGCGGTATCCGACCTGGGCGTCGAAGATCGATTCCTCAAGCGCCGTGCGCAGAACCCGTGTGGTGGAGATGCCGCTGACTTCCGCGAGGAATGCGGACCGATAGCGGTGGCTAAGCCGCGATTCAAAGCCCCAGCGCTCGAAATACAAGGTCGAGTTGACCACCCAGTCTGACAGGCCGGGGACCGAGATCGGCTCCGGATTATCGCCCAGGCGCACCGAACTGAAGGTGTAGGACCCGCTGGACGTGAAGCCCAGCCCTTCAAGCCAGGGATGCAGAATCTCGAACGGCAGCGAAATTGTGGCCTCGAAACCGTAGAGCTTGCCATCCCCGTTATTGGTCGGGCCGCTGGTCACACCGAGCGTCGTGCCGAGCACAGCTTGTTGGGCCGGAGAGAGCTCCGGCACCAGGAACGAGAAGTCGGTGAGGAACGAGTCGTTCGGGTTCACGAAGTTGCGCAATCTGCGGTAGAAGAACGCGCCGGACACATACCCGCGATTACCCGCGAAGTAATGTTCGACCGACAGGTCAACACCATCCGAGATATATGGCCGCAACGCCGAGTTACCGCCAGACGCGCTGAACGCGGACAGGTTCGGATCGACCGAAGGCAGACGGGTCAGGTTGATCGACGGTGAGAGACTGGCGTTCAACTGGTCCATGCGGGCGCGAGCCAGGGTGCGCGCGAAACCGACCCGGACTTGCGTGTCCGGCGTCACTTTGAAGTTCATGTTGAACGATGGCAAGGCATAGGTGTACTTTGCACCAGACTGCACGGGAATGAATACGGCATTTACAGCGCCCGCCGCGACAGTCGGCTGAGACTGCACACGGAACCCGGTAGAAGACTGATCCGTATAGACAATCTGAACACCGATGTTTCCGGTGAACGGCAGGCTACCGATCTCGCCGTCAAGATCTGCACGCACGTAACCGGTGTAAACATTTTCCTCAACACGCCAGTCCTGTGGAACGGCAATCGAGGAGAGCGAGACGGGCACAAGAGTGTAAATACCGTTCTCGATCAGGAAGAACGGATCATACGTAACCTGGTCACCCAGACCGAGGAAGTTCAAGCCCGTCGTGCTGCCCAGCAGGGCTTCTGTAGGGATCGGAGCTTCCCGCACGGCACCATTTGCCAGGCTGACGCCATTTCCGGTGAGGGTCAGGAAGTTCTGTGCGAAACGCCGCTCCTTGGAGCGGTCCCCGTAGTTGAAGCCGACGATCGCCGACTTGAGGAAGTTCCAGCCGAGGTCCTTGGTGACCTCGAGACGCACCTGCTTCAGTTGGTCTTCGGTATTCGGCGCGTTGATGAAGCCGGCCTGCACCAGATCGTTGCCAGCACCCCAGCCCTGCGGGTCGGTCAGGCGGATCAGGTTGGTGTCCGTGTAGTCAAGCTGGGAGGTGAGGTTGTACAGACCACCCGAGCCGACCTGGAACCCGATCGTGTCGTCGATGCCGGACGTGGCATAGCCGGTGCCGCTGTAGGACTCGAGATTGCGCTGCTGGCGATCCGAACGCGAGTAATTGAGATCGAGGTCGAGCTTCCAGCCATCCGCCTCATAGGTGTTGCGCCAGCCCGCTGCATAGGTGTCGGTATCGCGGCCGTTGGCATCGTTGCGGACAACGCCGGTCACGTTGGTGTAGGTACCACCCGTCACGAAGCCGTCCTCGATGGTACCACCAGGCTGCAACTGAGCCGCACTCCAGAACAGCGGGATTTCGATGCCACGAAGGCGCTGGTTTTCCGTGAATTTCGAATAATAGAGATCAAGCGTCGAACTGAAATTCTCGGTCGGCTTGTACTCCAAAGTCCCGGTAACCCCGAAACGGTCAAGGTCAACAGTGCGCACGAACGGCTTGGTGCCACCGATCACCAGCTCGCCATTGTATCCGGCGATGTTGGCATTCGGGTATCCCCACGGCGAGAATTCCTCGACCTGTTGCGGCGACGACTGGTAGGCAACGCCGATAGCAACACCAAGCGTGTTGCCCAGGAACTGGTCCACATAGGTTGCGGTTGCACGGAACCCGCGGTTCGAAAGATCGGGATTGAGCGAGTCCTTGCCGTTGAATTCGTAGCGACCGGCCACAGAGATCACGCGATCATCTTTGTCGAGCGGCCGGATGGTGCGCAGATCGACCGTACCGGCAAGGCCCTGGCCAATTAGACCCGAATACGCCGTCTTGTAGACGACGCCGGAGTTGATCAGCTCCGAGGGATACTGATCGAATTCGATGTTGCGGTTATCGCTGGACGACACCTGCTCACGACCGTTCAGCAGCGTGTTCGAGAAGTCCGGACCAAGACCACGGATCGAGACGACCTGACTGCGACCGTCCAGACGCTGGGTGGCAAGGCCAGGCAAGCGCGCCAGAGTCTCGGCAATCGAGGTATCCGGCAGCTTGCCGATGTCTTCCGCCGAGAAGGCTTCCGCGATCACCGCAGCGTCGCGCTTTTGGGCAATCGCGCTTTGCAGTGCGCCGCGGAAGCCGGTGACGATGATGGCGTCCATCTGCGTCTCGCCCTCGGCGGGCGCGGCATCCTGTGCGTGTGCGACACTGACCGAGAGCATCGCGGCCAGACCAACCGCGAGAGAGCTTGCGCTGGCGGCAAGGCGGGCGCGCAGAAACATCGTGCTGTCATTCATAGCTTTTCTCCCCAATGGACACTGCAGCGCTTGTTTTTGTGCGCTGAGCGCGCGCCTAACCGGGCGCTTTTTGCGATGGCCCAACCTAAATCGACCCTTGCATGCACGACAGTTATGCACATACGTATTCAGGAATGACGGCATCCAGCGTTGCCGCAAAGACACGGACTCCTAGAAGGTCCGGCACCGGGGAGTGAGTGCGATGGCGGTAAAGCCCACATCCTTTGACATTGCACAGTTAGCAGGCGTGTCGCAGCCCACGGTTTCCAGAGCGTTGCGCGGCAGCCCCTCTGTGTCCGAGCAGACACGAAAACGCATCGAAGCCATTGCCCAGCAACTGAATTATACGGTTGATAAAAGTGCATCCAGCCTGCGGCGCCGGCAGACCAACACGCTGGCCTTGCTGTTCTTCGAGGACCCGACCCCGGACGGGACGCTCATCAACCCGTTCTTTCTCTCGATGGTCGGCTCGATCACCCGCACCTGCGCGCTGCATGGGTACGACCTCCTGATCTCGTTCCAGCAACTCTCCAGCAACTGGCATGTCGATTTCGAGGAAAGCCAGAAGGCAGACGGCATTATCCTGCTCGGCTACGGCGATTTCGAGCAGCACCGCTCGCGCCTCGAACAACTGGCGGAACAACAGACCCGCTTCGTGCGCTGGGGTTATGCTCAGGACAATACCCTCGGCGCGACACTCGGCTGCGACAATTTCCAGGGCGGCGCGGCGGCTGCCGGGCATCTGCTCGCCTATGGGCGCCGCCGCATCGCCTTTCTCGGCGATATCAGCAGCCATTGCCCGGAACTCCACGACCGGTATCGCGGTGCCTGTGCCGCGATGGAGAAAGCAGGCGTCCGGCCCGATCCCCGGCTGCAGGTGGACGCCATCACCATCGAGCAGTCAGGCTATGATGCGGCGCGCGCACTGCTGCAACGCGGCGTTGCGTTCGATGCTATTTTTGCCGCCAGCGACCTCATCGCCATCGGTGCCATGCGTGCCCTGGAGGAGCACAACCTGGTTGTCCCGAATGATGTGGCAGTTGTCGGGTTTGATGACATCCCGGCAGCCAACCTCACCCACCCGCCGCTGACAACAATCCAGCAGGATTACATCTCTGCGGGGCGTGTCCTGGTTGAGACCCTGCTGCGGCTCATCCGGACCGGGCAGGCCGAGAACATGGTGCTCCCGGCCAGACTGGTGATCCGCAAATCCTGCGGGGCAAGTCGCGGAGATTTACCGGATGTGCGCCGATAGCGCACCGATATGCTCCAGCCAGGCCATGTGCTCCGGGGCTTGCCCGGCGGTCTCGGCGATGGTGCGCCGCAAGCTTGGCAAGATGCGCCGTGCATCCTCATTGCCGCGCATCCGGACCAGCGGCTCGGGAGCACCGGGCATGACACCCTGGCCGATCATCACGGCGGTCCAGGCGACGTTTGCGAACAGTTCCGGCCCGTCCGATACCACACGACCGTAGCGGCGGAAGTGTTCGAGCTTCCAGCGCAAGCGCTCTGGCGGCGGTGTCTCCGCCCGGTCGCGCCAGAACGGCTCCGCTCGCCGGTTCGCATGATAGTGCAGCACCAGAAAATCCCGGATGCGCTCATATTCTTCCGCGGTAATGCGGTTGTATTCTGCCTGTGCAAGCGGGTCCGGCCCCTGCTCCGGCAGGAGCGCAAGCAGCCGGGTGATGCCGGTCTGGATCAGGTGCAGGCTGGTCGACTCCAGCGGCTCGAGAAAGCCGGCGGCCAGCCCGACCGCCACGACGTTGTGGTTCCAAGCACGCCGTCGCCGCCCGGTCGTGAAGCGAAGGAAGCGGGGATCAGCAAGCGGCCGCCCCTCGACGGCGGAGAGCAGTGTTGCCGCGGCTTCATCGTCCGAGAGGACGTCGCTGGCATAAACCAGGCCGTTGCCGGTGCGGTGCTGCAGCGGAATGCGCCATTGCCAGCCGCAGGCATGCGCCGTCGCGCGCGTGTAGGGCCCCGGCGGCCCGGTGCGGGCCGTCGGCAGTGCCACCGCGCGGTCACACGGCAGCAGGTGGCGCCAGTCCTCATAGCCTGTGCCCAGTGCCTCCTCGATCAGCAGGCCTCGAAAGCCGGTGCAATCAATGAAGAAGTCCGCCTCCACCCGTCGCCCGTCGGAGAGCCGCAGCGCCGTGACGTCACCGCTGGTGCTGTCGCGCTCCACGGCCTCGATACGCCCTTCAGTCCGCACCACACCGCGCGGCTCGCAGACGCTGCGCAGGAACCGCCCGTAAAGCATGGCATCAAAATGATAGGCGTAGTCATGGGTCGACTGGATACGGCGCGGGTCATCGGAGAGCGGCGCAAACCGCCCTGTGCGCGCCAGCGCCCAGGCGAAGCTGTAATCCTGCAATGGCTCGGGCGCACCGGCACGGTGGGCTGCCAGCCAATGCTGGAAGACCGGGGCGCGGTCAAAGTCCGCGCCAATTGCCCCGAACGGATGCGGGTAGCGGCTATGGGCCTCGCCCCAGCCTGCAAATTCGATGGCAAGCTTTATGGTGCCGTGGGTTGCACGCAGGAACGATGCTTCATCCACGCCGATCTGCTGGTTGAACAGCTTGATTGGCGGGATGGTGGCCTCGCCAACGCCGACGATGCCAATCTCTTCCGACTCGACCAGTTCGATCCGGCAGCGGGTACCGAGCGCAGCCGACAGGGCTGCGGCAGCCATCCAGCCCGCCGAGCCGCCGCCGGCGATGCAGATGCGCGTCAGCAGTGGGGGGCTAACCATGATGCACAACTCCAAGGAACATGTTGAGAGTCAGCCGCCCGACCCGCGGATCGGCGCTCAACGGCACACCGGGCGGAATGTGCGCACAGTGCAGGCAGTGACCGCGATAAACGAGCAGCCGATTACAGGCTGCAGGCTGGAGGTGAATGCGCTCGAACAGCGGCGTATCGCCGGCGATATAGCGCGCTGGCGGCAGGCCATACCGCGCGACCTCAGCCTGCAGATGCGCATCATACCGGGCAAGGCGGGCGGCATCCACGGTCTCGTATCCGGTTGCGCGGTGGCGATAGAAGGCCGTGCCACCCTGGGTATCGTCAGCGAGGTAGAGCAATACTGCCAGTCGTTCCCGCTCCAGCCCGTCAAAATGCGGCAGGCGCTGGATAGGCTGCAAGGCGTCTGGCGGTGTTGTCACCAAGGAATAGAAGCAATCAACGCTGGTGCGCGCCGAGTCGTGGGCGAAATGCTGCACAAGCAACGGGTCGAGCTGCTGCAGCATGGCCTGCACAATTGGTGCAGGGACAACCGCGCGCACACCCGGATAATAGGGCCCGATCGGCATGAAATCACAGCCCGAGGCATCGGCCACCAGCGCCTCCGGCTCTGGCCAGAAGTCATCGATGACCAGCAAAGTCTGGCCTTCGTTCCCGAGGCTGTTCACGCTCGTGCGCATGATGTTCTTGCTCCAGTGTATGGCGGTTAGCGTCTGAAGAACCTGCCGGCACCTGTGTATTCGTATGCACTGCCCCGGAAGCCGCCGCACCCGGATTTGCGGATGCTGCGCGCCTGTGTCACTCAACAGAAAACGCGGGAGGATGCATTGACCAAGCCGAAACAGGGCTTCTGGGGCCTTTTCAATATTTCGTTCGGGTTCCTCGGCATCCAGGTTGCCTTCGGGCTGCAGAATGCCAATGTAAGCCGCATTTTCCAGTCGCTCGGCAGCTCTGTGGACGATCTGGCGATACTCTGGATCGCGGGTCCTGCAACGGGGCTGCTGGTCCAGCCGATCATCGGCCACTTCAGTGATCGCACCTGGGGGCCGCTGGGCCGCAGGCGCCCCTATTTCCTGAGCGGCGCGATCCTGGCGGCGCTTGCGCTGGTCGGCATGCCGCATGCCCATCTGCTGCTGTTTGCCGCCATGCTGCTGTGGATGCTGGATGCATCGCTGAATGTATCCATGGAGCCGTTTCGCGCCTTCGTCGGCGACATGGTGAGCGCTGAGGAGCGCTCCGCCGGCTATGCGGTGCAGACCGGATTCATCGGGATCGGTGCGGTGCTGGGTTCGCTGGCACCGGCGGCCTTCACCATGCTCGGCATCGAGAATACGGCTCCCGCTGGCGAAATCCCGCCGTCCGTTCGGGCGGCATTCTTCGCCGGTGCTGCCGCGATCTTCCTTGCGGTGCTCTGGACCGTGCTCACCACCCGGGAGTATTCGCCCGAGCAGATGCGGACGTTCGCGGGAGCAGACGTATATGATGCCAAGGAGGTTCTCGTCGCACCCACGAATGGCCTGTGGTGGGCTCTGGCCGGTGCTGCCCTGCTCGCAAGCGTCGCAAGTCTTGGCCTCGACAAAAATCTCTATGTCATGGGCGGGGGGCTGCTGCTGTTCGGGCTGGCGCAGATGCTCAACAGGGTGCTTCACACGGCGGGCGGCAAGCCGTCGGCGCTGACGCACATTCTCAGCGACCTGGCCCAGATGCCACAGGAGATGCGAAAGCTCGCGGTGGTCCAGTTCTTCTCCTGGCTCGCACTGTTCATCATGTGGATCTACACGACCCCGGTCGTCACCCAATATGCCTTCGGCGCGACAGATACGGCGTCCGCTGCCTACAATGCAGGCGCAAACTGGGTCGGGGTGATGTTCTCCGTCTACAACGGGGTCGCGGCACTGGCCGCATTCGGGCTGCCGGTTCTGGTCAAGCGGCTGGGTGCAGCCCGTGCACACGGCTTGTGCCTGTGCATTGGCGGGGTAAGTTACGCGTCCCTGCTGCTGATCCGCGATCAGGCCCTGTTGTTGGCCCCGATGGTCGGGGTTGGCATTGCCTGGGCCGCGATCCTGACCCTGCCCTATGTGATCCTCGCGGGCACACTGCCGGCCCGCAAGCTGGGGGTTTACATGGGCGTGTTCAATTTCTTCATTGTCATCCCGCAGCTGCTGGTCGCAACATTGATGGGCACGATGATCCGCACGCTGTTCGGCGGTGACGCCCTGTGGACCATGCTGGTGGCCGCTATCGTCATGGGGATGGCGGCACTCGCAACCTTGCGGGTCACCAACACGCGGTAATGCTCACTCCGCCGGTGCAGGGGCCGGCGGCGGCGTATCGGTGGTCACCAGCTTGCGGGCCCGGCGACCCACCCACTTCTCGATGTCGTCCACCACGGTGAACGCTGCCGGGATGATGAGCAGCGTGAGCACAGCATTGAACAAAATCGCGATGGAACTCTTATCAGACTGCGGGAACGATACGTTGAAGTTCTATCGGACTGAATTGAAGCGACATTTTACCCGGACGTTATTGACAGGCATTTTACCCGGATATAATATCATGACTTCAAACTTGGAGCATGAACATGGCATCAGGCGTAACGGCCTTTTTGGGTGGAATGCAGATCGCTTCGGGCGAGCGTGACGAAGTCGCGTTTAGCATCAAGGCACAACTTTCCGAGCATGACGGAGCCGTCCTCATATTTGATGATCTGTCGGGCCGGACTGTCGATCTGGACTATAAAAAGACAGACCCACGGAGCGCGGGGCGACCTAAGCTCGGCGTCCAAGCGCGCGAGGTAACCCTTCTGCCCCGACATTGGGAGTGGCTTTCCGAACAGGCCGGCGGCACCTCTGCTGCCCTGAGACGGCTTGTAGAGGAGGCGCGTGGCAAGGGACAAACGATTCGCGAGCGCCGCGACGCAGTTTATCGCTTCATGCAAGCCGCATGCGGCGATCTACCCGGCTATGAGGAAGCCCTTCGCGCACTCTACTCCGCGCGCGACGAAGATCTCTATGCCATTGTCGATCAATGGCCCAAAGACTTTGGACGCTATATCCGCAAGCTGCTTGCCTCCGGAGCGGATCAGGTAGGAGCCAGTCCATGCGAATAGCAACCTGTCGGTGCGGGAGCCTCAAGGCAGAATGTTCCGAAGAACCCTTGCGGGTGTCTGTGTGCCATTGTCGCGAATGCCAACGCCGGACCGGAAGCGCATTTTCAGCGCAGGCGCGATTTCCGGTGGGGAGCGTCACTGTCAAGGGCGAGATGAGCACATTCGTCCGAACGGCAGACAGCGGAAGCTGCCTCACCTATCAATTCTGCCCAAGTTGCGGGTCCACGATCGCATATGCGATTGACCAATGGCCTGACGTCATAGCGGTCCCATTGGGAGCGTTTGGAGATGAGGTGTTCCCATCCCCAGCATACTCAATCTACGAACGCCGAAAGCGACCATGGGTTAGCATTGTCGATGACGGGGTGGAGCACCACGAATAAACAGAGATGCATCAACTTGCACTAACTGTACGCAAGGCCAGCCGGCTAAGTTTTTGAAGAACGTCTTCGTTGGCACACCAGGCTCGCCTTTGGCCCCTGTCGGCGAGCTAGCGTTGATGGGCACGATGATCCGCACGCTGTTCGGCGGTGACGCCCTGTGGACCATGCTGGTGGCCGCTATCGTCATGGGGATGGCGGCACTCGCAACCTTGCGGGTCACCAACACGCGGTAATGCTCACTCCGCCGGTGCAGGGGCCGGCGGCGGCGTATCGGTGGTCACCAGCTTGCGGGCCCGGCGACCCACCCACTTCTCGATGTCGTCCACCACGGTGAACGCTGCCGGGATGATGAGCAGCGTGAGCACGGTCGAGGTAATGAGCCCGCCGATCACCGAGATCGCCATCGGCGCGCGGAACGAGGTGTCCGAGCCGAAGCCTACCGCGATCGGGATCATGCCCGCCACCATGGCGACGGTGGTCATGACGATCGGCTGTGCCCGCTTGTGGCCGGCCTCGACGATAGCATCGTCCCGATTGGCCCCCAGCCGCATCTCCTCGATGGCGAAGTCGATCAGCAGGATCGAGTTCTTGGCGACGATGCCGAACAGCATGAGCACGCCGATGAACACCGGCATGGTGATCTCGTAGCCGGTGATCAGCAGCGCGATCATCGCCCCGCCCGGTGCCAGCAGCAGCGAGCCGAGGTTGGTGAGCGGCTGGAACACCCGCCGATACAGCAGCATGATGACCGAGAACACCATGAGTGTGCCGGTGACCAGCGCGATCAGGAAGTTCTGGATCAGTTCCGCCTGGAACTCCTCGTCACCGCCGGTGACACGGCGCACGCCTGTCGGCAGGCTCTTCAGGGTCGGCAAGGCGTTGATCTGGGTCCAGGCCTCTCCGCTCGGGATGCCGGACAGATCGGCATCCAGCACCAGACGGCGGGTCTGGTTATAGCGGCGAATCTTGGAGGGGCCTTGCCCGAACGAGATGCTGGCAACCGATTTGAGCGGTACGCTGGAGCCGGTCACCGTCGGCACCGGCAGGTTCTGGATCGTCTCGAGATCGTTGCGCGCTGCATTGAGCAGGCTCACGCGGATCGGCACCTGACGATCCGAGAGCGAGAACTTGGCCAGATTCTGCGGGATGTCGCCAATGGTCGCGATGCGGATGGTCTGGCCCAGCGCCGCTGTCGACACGCCGAGGCTTGCCGCCAGATCGAAGTTCGGTCGGATGATGACTTCCGGACGCCGCAGGTCACCGTTGATCCGCGGATCGCGCAGACCCTTCACGCCCTTCAGTTCCTCGACCACCTTACGGGCCGTGGCATCCAGCACCAGCGGGTCGTCGCCGGCAAGGATCAGGGTGATGTCACGCCCGAAGCCGCCGTTCTGGCTCTGGAAGTTGATGCGGGCATCGGGGATGGTGGCGAACTTGGGCGCCATCATCTCCTCGAATTCCTTGGTCGACATCGTGCGCTTACCCGGCTTGACCAGGTTGATGTAGAGCGAGGCAGTGCGGGTCTCGCCGCTATCGCCGACATCTTCGAACACGTTGATGACTTCCGGCCGGGCGCGCAGGATGGCGCTGGCCTGCGCCGAGGCGCGCGCCGTATCTTCCAGGCGCGTTCCCGGCGTCAGCTCGATCTTGAGGGTCGAGGTCGAGCCGTCCAGCGATGGCAGGAACCCCTTCGGGATCATGATCATCAGCACGATGCCAAGAGCGAAGAACAGGAAGCCGCCACCGATGGTCAGCCACGCATGGCTGCGCTTGTTGATCGACCAGCGCAGGATCCTCAGGTAGCGCTCCATGATCGGGCCGCTGGCATGCGCCTTCACGCCACCGGGCTTCAGGAAATAGGCCGCGATTAAGGGCGTTATCAGTCGCGCAACCAGCAACGACACGAACACCGCAGCCGCGACGGTAAGCCCGAACTGCTTGAAATATTGACCCGATATCCCGCCCATGAAGCTGACGGGCACGAACACCGCGATGATGGCAAAGGTCGTGGCGACCACGGCGAGACCGATCTCGTCCGCCGCCTCCAGCGAGGCCTGATAGGCCGTCTTGCCCATGTTCATGTGGCGCACGATGTTCTCGATCTCCACAATCGCATCATCGACGAGGATGCCCGCCACCAGCGCCAGCGCTAGCAGGCTGATGAAGTTCATGGTGAAGCCCATCAGGTCCATCAGCCAGAAGGCGGGAATGGCCGAAAGCGGGATCGCCAGCGCGGAGATGGCGGTCGCCCGCCAATCGCGCAGGAACAGCCACACCACCAGAACCGCAAGGATGGACCCCTCGATCATGGCGGTAATGGCGTCGTTGTAGTTGTCCAGCGTGTAGGGGACGGTCGAGAAGACTTCATCCAGCTTGATGTTGCCGTTTTCGGCGACGATCTTCGCCAGTTCCGCGTCGACAGCCTTCTTGACCTCGACGTCGGATGCCCCGCGCGCCTTGAACACGCCAATCGAGGTCACTTGCCGCCCGTTCAGCAGGGCCTGGCTGCGCTGTTGCTCAAACCCGTCATAGACCTGCGCAATCTCGGACAGGCGCGCCGCCTGGCCATTGCCCAGGATGATGCGGGTGGCACTCAGCTGGTCGGCAGTCTTGGCGCCGCCCAGCACCCGGACTGCCTGTTCAGAGCCGGCGATCTCGGTGCGTCCGCCCGGCGAATCGAGGTTCAGCGCCAGCAACTGCCGATTGACTTCGGCAGCGGTAATCCCCAACGCCTGCATGCGTGAGGGGTCGAGATCGATGCGGATTTCCCGCTTCACACCGCCCGAGCGCTGGACACGCGCCACGCCGTTAATCGAGAGCAACCGCTTGATCACCGTATTGTCGACGTACCAGCTGAGTTGGGTCTGCGACATGTCGGTGGTGCCGATCGAGTAATAGACGATGGCACCGCCCTCGACATCGATGCGGTTGATCTGCGGTTCCTGGATGCCGTCCGGGAGTTCCGCGCGCACCTTGGTCACGGCGTCGCGCAGATCGTTCACGGCCCGGTCGATCGGCGTGCCGATCTGGAACTCGACAAAGACGCTCGACTGCCCCTCCAGGCTGACCGACTGGATTTTGCGCACATTGCCGACACCGGCCACTGCGCCCTCGATCACCTGCGTCACCTGGGTCTCGAGTTCGGTCGGCGATGCACCGGGCTGGCTGACGTTGATCTCGGCACCGGGGAACGAGATGTCCGGCATGTTGGTGATCGGCAAGGAGACGAAAGACACCAGGCCGAGGAACATCAACAGGACAAAGAGGACAACCGGCGGAACCGGGTTTTTGATCGCCCAGGAAGAAATGTTGCGCATGATCCTAACCCTTCTTCACGGTCGCGACAGCATCGGCGCTCTGTGCGTCGACCAAAATCGGCTCGATCTTCTCGTTGGCATTCAGGAACGCCCCGGCGGTGAGCACAATGACTTCGCTGCCGTTCAGGCCCTTGTTTACCACAACACCTTCCGAAGACGCACGCGCCACCTCGATATCCCGGCGCCTGATCTTGTTTTCCTCACCAACCACGTAGACGTAGGATTGCCCGCCGTCTGCCTGGACCGCCGACAACGGGACGATCGGTCGCTGTACCGAGTCGGCCTGAATTGCGGCCTGGGCAAAGGCACCGGGGCGCAGCAACGGGTCTGGCGACAGGCTGACGCGCACTTCACCGAGCCGGGTCTGGGGGTCGATCACGGCACCAAGCTGCCATATCTTGCCCATGAAGACGCGGTTCGATCCGGCAATCCTGACACGGGCAGTCTGGCCGACCTTGAGGCTCGGCAGATCCTGCTCCGCCACCCGGCCACGCATTTCGACCGCCCCATCTTTCGCGAGCGCAAACAGCCAGCCCGATCCGGCTCCGGCGATCTGGCCCACCTCGGCCTTGCGCTCCAGCACAATACCGGACGCCGGCGCGCGCAGCGACAGCCGCGCCAGCCGCGCCCGCATCTCCCGCAGCTGCGCATCCATGACGTTGACCCGAGCGGCGGTCGCCCTGGCCGTCGACTGCCGCCGCTCGATCTCCGACTGGGACAAGGCTCCACGCTCCCGGAGCGAAATCGCGCGGTCGGCATCGGACTTGGCGATGGATGCGTTGGCCCGAGCCTCTTCCAGGCTGCCCGCCATCTGGGCAATCTGCTGGGTAATGACGTCAACGCTCATCTGCGCCAGCACCTGACCGGCCTGCACGCGGTCGCCGACGTCGGCATAGACCGCCGTGATGCGTCCACCCTCACCCTCGACGCCAATCGGCAGCGTGTTGCGCGCCTCGATGGCGCCGGTGATCTGGACGTCGGTCGTGACACTGGACTGGCCGACCCTGGCGACCGAGACGCGCGGGATCTGCTGTTCCTTCTGGGCTGCAGCCGCCGGATCAGCCGCCGGCTTCCCCTTGCCGGAGAGCAAAACGCCCGCCCCGACTGCCAGGAGAGCAAACAGGCTCCCGGCGATCAGCAGGGTGCGGCGCTTCCCGCCGCCTCTGGCGGTCGCATATGCTTCCTCCTGCGGCATGGCCTCTGCCGGGCGCAAATGCGGGCGATTGTATGACGCGCTATGCTGCATGGCTCTGTGATCCCTCTGGTTGAGCCTGTGTATTATTACAGTACGACACTAGCGCGCGTCCGGGTACTGGACAAGTGCAAGCAGCGACGACTGTCGGCCCGCTTAACCTGTTCTGCGAACGGTTCAACGCAGGCGCGACCAAATGCCCACCGCAAGAGACTGAAGGTGAACTTAATGTGCAAAAGTGCTGTCAGCGCATTGCTGTGCGGGGATTCGTCATCGCACGACCTTTGAAGATGGGCAGTCCGCGACGAACCGCCACCAGCAGGCGCAGCACTGTAAGCACAACCACAATCGCCACCGAGATGGCGGCCTCGGTCGAGAGGATCTTGCGAACCAGCGCCTCATGCGTGACCGCAAGCAGACTCGCCGGGTAGATACCCCAGTGCAGGACCCGCCAGCGCGCTTTCAGGCGCATCATCCAGCCTCGGGTCGAGGTGATGGCCAAGGGCACCAGAATCAGCCAGGCGGATATCCCCAGGGTCAGGTACCAGCGCTTGATGAGCTCGCGCAGAATGGCGCTCATGTGCCACTGCTGATCAAGACCGACATAGAGCAGGAGATGCGTCGTAGCATAGGCAAAACTCGCCAGCCCGAACAGCCTGCGATGTCCGCGCAGCCAGGCGAGCGGCTTGATCTGGGTCAGTTGCGAAAGCGCCAAGGTAACAATGAGGATCCGCACTGCCCACAGGCCGGACCAGTGGATCGATGCGGCAACCGGGTTCGCGCCAAGCCAGTCCGACCAGCCGCTTCCCAGCAGCACGGACCATTGCCAGCCTGCCCAAAACGCCGGGAGCGCCAGCAGGACGCCCAGGCCGAACCCGCGCCAGGCCTTTGCCGTCATCAGTAGAATTTCCGCAAGTCCATGCTGGTGTACAACTGCGCGACCTGCGCAGCATAGCCGTTGAACGGCAAGGTATCGCGGCGCTGGAACTCGCCGATGCGCCGCTCCGTTGCCTGGCTCCAGCGCGGGTGGTCAACCGCCGGGTTGACGTTCGCGAAGAAACCATATTCGTCCGGCTGCAGCCGGTTCCAGGTCGTCGATGGCGGCGACTCGACGAGGTCGATTCCGACAATCGATTTGATACTCTTGAACCCGTACTTCCAGGGGACAACCAGCCTGATCGGCGCGCCGTTCTGGTTCGGCAGCACCTTGCCGTAAAGGCCGACGGCCATGAGCGTCAGCGGATTCATGGCTTCATCAAGCCGCAGGCCCTCCTGGTAGGGCCAAGGGAAGCCGGGCAGCCGCTGCTCCGGCATCTGCTTGGGATCGAAGAGCGTGCGGAAGACGACATATTTCGCGCTGCCCAGCGGCTCGACACTGCGCAGGATTTCCGCAAGCGGGAAGCCGACCCAGGGGATGACCATGGACCAGGCCTCAACGCAGCGCAGGCGGTAAACGCGCTCGGTCAGGCTGGCTTTCAGAAGCTTCTGGACATCGAATGTCTTGGGCTTGGCGACCTTGCCGCCGACCTTGATGGTCCATGGGACCGTGCGCAGATTGCCGGCATTGCGTGCAGGATCGGACTTGTCGAAGCCGAACTCGTAGAAGTTGTTGTAAGTGGAGACTGCCTCGAATGGGGTGAGTGTCTCTTTCGGCGGGTTGGTGTCCTTGGCAAACTTCAGCGCGGCACGCTCATCTTTTTTGCTGGATGAGTCCGCAAAAGCCTGGCCGACCACACCGGTCCCGATCAGGCCGACGGCTGCCAGCCCAGCGCGCTCCAGCCACTGCCGGCGGTTGGCATACAATGCTTCGGGCGTTGCCTCGCGCTCAGGAAGACCGCCATTGTCTTGCTTGTGATAGTGCACGCTTGTCCCTCCGGTCACAACTCAACGTAACGCATTCGCTTGCATGACCCCAGAGGTTACATGACAATCCTCCGATACCTCACCGGAGCGCGGCGCACGCTCTGGCGATCCGGCCACAAGCTTCCTCCAGGACGGACAGGCTGGTCGCGTAGGACACCCGGAAGTGCGGGCTGAGGCCGAAGGCTTCGCCATGGACAACGGCAACACCCACCGATTCCAGCAGATAACGGGCTACATCTTCGTCGGTTGCCAGTGTGCTGCCCTCCGGCGTGGCCTTGCCGATGAGGCCGGCGCAGCTCGGGTAGACGTAAAACGCACCCTGCGGCGTGGGGCAGCTCAGGCCTGGAGCCGCATTCAGCCAGCCGACCACGGCGTCGCGCCGCTCGCGGAATGCCGCGGCCCGCTCTGCCAGAAAGTCCTGCGGGCCGTTCAGTGCCGCAACGGCTGCCGCCTGCGCAATCGAACAGGGGTTCGAGGTGGATTGCGACTGGATGACGGCGATCGCCTTGATCAGAGACTTCGGCCCGCCCGCATAGCCGATCCGCCAGCCGGTCATGGCATAGGCCTTTGACGCGCCGTTGACCGTCAACGTCCGCTCGTAAAGGCCAGGCTCGACCTGGGCCGGGGTCGCAAAGGCAAAGCCGTCGTAGATGATATGCTCGTACATGTCGTCCGTCAGCACCCAGACATGCGAATGGCGCATCAATACGTCGGTCAGCCCCTTGATTTCTGCGGCGCTATAGGCGGCACCACTCGGGTTGGACGGCGAGTTGAGGATCACCCACTTGGTGCGCGGGGTAATTGCTGCGTCCAGCGCCTCCGCGGTCACCCGGAAACCGGTCTCCAGCGAGGACTGCACAAACACCGGCGTGCCGCCCGCCAGCAGCACCATGTCCGGGTAGGATACCCAGTATGGCGTCGGGATGATCACTTCATCGCCGGGGTTCAGCGTCGCCATCATGGCGTTGAAGATCGTCTGCTTGCCGCCGACGTTCACGGTAATCTGGTCGAGGGCATAGTCGAGCCCGTTGTCGCGCTTGAACTTGGCGGCGATCGCCTCCTTCAGTGGTTTGATACCATCGACCTGGGTGTATTTGGTCTGGCCGCTGCGGATCGCGGCAATCGCGGCCTCCTTGACATGGTCCGGCGTATCGAAATCCGGCTCTCCGGCACCCAGGCCGATAACATCGCGGCCCTGGGCCTTCAGTTCCGCCGCCTTGTTGGACACGGCGATGGTGGGCGAGGGCTTGATGCGGCCAAGAGCCTGGCTGTGCAGCGACATGGGTCGTTATCCTATAGCAAGATGGGCTGAATTCTTTGCAGTCAGGGTAATTGGCTGCGGGATGCAAGACAAGCACAACGCGCAACAAGGCTTGCACCCGCGCCCAGCCGTGGCTAGGCCTTTAGGACGTTAAAACGATCCTGAGATATCGACCGATCAGGCTTCAGGGACCAGAACGCCGGATATGCTCTCTCCCAAACTCTCCGACTACATCCGGTTTGCGCCGGGCTTTGCGCCACGCGTGCTCGTGTTCGTCGACACGGAGGAGGATTTCGACTGGTCGCAACCCATGAGCCGCGCCAACACCTCCGTCGCCTCCGTAGACCGCCTGGAGCGTGCACAGCGCTTGTTTCAGAGCTACGGCGTCAAGCCGTGCTACCTGGTCGATTACCCGATTGCCACCTCACAGACGAGCATCGACGTGCTGCGCCCCTGGCTGGAGCGTGGCGCGTGTACCATCGGCACCCAGCTGCACCCCTGGGTCAACCCGCCCTATGCCGAGGAAGTGAACATCTTCAATTCCTACCCCGGCAACCTCGGGCCGGAGATTGAGCACGCCAAGCTCGCCAACCTGACAGCCGTGATCACGCGCAACTTCGGGGTCCAGCCGACGGTCTACCGTGCCGGGCGCTACGGCATTGGTCCGAATACTCCCCGCATCCTGCGCGAGCTCGGCTACCGGATCGACACCTCGGTGCGCCCCAACTTCAACTACAGCAAGGACGGCGGCACGGACTTCTCCGGCATCACCGCCCATCCGTACTGGGCCTCGCCGCAGCGCGATCTGCTGGAAATCCCGCTGTCGGTCACGTTCACCGGCGCGCTCGCCGGGCTTGGCCCGCGCCTCTACCCGCTGGCTGCTGCTGTGGAACCAACACCGGGAGTGCTCTCGCGCCTCGGGCTGCTGAACCGGGTGACCCTGACGCCGGAGGGCGTGACCCGCGAGGAGGCACTGGCAGCGATCCGGGCGATGGCCCGTCGCCGGGACGTGCTCTACTGCCTGTCGTTCCATTCGCCGTCCGTCGAGCCGCGACACACGCCCTATGTCCGCAGCGAGGCGGATCTGGAGCGGTTCTACGACTGGTTGACCGCAGTGCTGGACCTGCTGATCGGGCAGATGAATGTGCGCCCGGCCGACCCGCTCGACATATTCGAGGCAGCAGCCGGCAGCCGGCTGCAAGCGGCGGCCTGAGCTCTGACGCCGGGAAGCCTCTTCCTACCCTAATCCTCCACTGGGGGGCGGCGCATGGCCTTGACCGTGCCGCGCTGGGTCTTGCCGGCCAGGCGGCGCTGCTTGGCTCCCAGCGTCGGACGGGTGGCCCGGCGTTTGACCGGCTCGGGGATCGCCGCCTCCAGCAGCTTGGCGAAGCGGGCAATCACGTCCTGCCGGTTCATCTCCTGCGTGCGGTAGCGCTGCCCGAACAGCACGAGCTCGCCCGATGCCGTCACCCGCCGCCCGCCGGCACGCGCCAGCCGGGCCAGCACGGACTGCGGCCAGCCAAGCGCATGCAGGTTTATCCGGAGCTCGACCGCCGTCTCCACCTTGTTGACGTTCTGCCCGCCCGGCCCGGACGCACGGGCGAACGCGATGCGGTATGCATCGTCCGGCACAATCCACCCTGGTTGCGGCTCAAGCATAGGCCACGCCGATATCACGCCCCTTGCCGAAACAGGCCTTTCCCTGACGGTCACTGATACCAATATGCATTGATCGCGACTCATACCCTCATTCCGGCGAAAGCCGGAATCCAGGAACACAGGCGTCTCATATTACTGTGAAAACGTCGTGTTCATGGACCCCGGCTGAAGTTTATCCTGAGCGACGCTTGCCAAGCGTCGTCGATGGGCCGGGGTGACGACGTTTCTATGGGTTTCAATCAGTGCTTCTTGGTATGAGGTCAGGGCTGGTGGATGCCAGCACTGGTATTCCCGTTGACGCAACAGCCCGCTTGCCGAAGTGGGCTTTCTGGTATTGCGTGGGTTTCATCAAAGGC
Source organism: uncultured Sphingomonadaceae bacterium (assembly GCA_964404985.1). Lineage (GTDB taxonomy): Bacteria > Pseudomonadota > Alphaproteobacteria > Sphingomonadales > Sphingomonadaceae > Hankyongella. The sequence continues at coordinate 21,680 of CAYOMD010000021.1, read as the reverse complement.
TTCGCGGCGAAATTTGACGAGACGGTCGAGATCACCCGCGTGATCGATGGCGACGAAAACACGCTACGGATCGTGGTGGCCTGACCCCGGGTTCCATTTGCCAGAACTCTCACAAGTTCTGGCCTTGCACTATAGCGCTTGTCACGGCCCTTCCGCCTCAGCGCGAACCCAGGCCATGAACGTGTGCAGCCCCTCGCCCGGTTGCCGTCCTTGTGCGGTCAACAGCCAGTACCCCGCTGGAGAGGCCAGTCCGGGCGTCTCGGGCAACAGCCGCACCAGCCGCCCGGCGCGCAAGTCCTCCTGCGCCGCGACGCTGCGCACCAGCGCCACTCCGGCGCCGTCGATTGCAGCATCGAGCGCGGCAGCGGCAAGATTGACCTGGATGGTTGGCCTGACCGGCAGATCGAGCCCTGCGGCTTGCGCGAACCACCTTTGCCAATTGGGAAAATCGGGCATGTAGCTGCCGCTGCCATCGGCGATCAGCGGCCATTCGATCAGGTCGCGCGGATGCGCCACCGGTCCCTGCCTGGCGATGAAGCCGGGCGCGGCCGCGGGGAACAGCTCTTCCGCCATCAGCCGCTGCGCAGCGAGACCATGCCATGGCCCGATGCCATAGCGGATCGCGCAATCTGCCTCGTCAGCGGCCAGATCGACCACCCGCTCGCTGATGTCGAGCCGCAAGTCGATCTCCGGGTGAAGGCGTTGGAACGCGCCGATCCGGCCCATCAGCCAGCGCCCCCCAAAGGCCGGCGAGGTGCTGACCCTGACAACGCGCGCATCGCCCGCTCGCTGCAGGAGCGCTAGGCCCCGCTCAAGCTGGGCAAAGCCCGCCGAAAGATCGGCCATTGCGGCAGCGGCATGCGGCAGCGGCACCAGCCGCGCGCCGCTCCCCCGATTGCGTTCGAACAGGGCAAGGCCGAGCCAGGCTTCCAGCGCGCGGATCTGCTGGCCGACCGCGGCGGGCGTCACGTGCAGTTCTTCGGCCGCATGAATATAGGAGCGGTGCCGCATCACCGCCTCCAGCGCTCTCAAGCCGTTCAGATTGGACAGGCCACGTGCCATGGTAAGATAGCTTTCCTATTCCAGAGACGCTTGGAGTCTCATTTGTTTGCCGAGGCGTAAAGCGTCAATTTCCTGCTGCCGACGGGGTGTCGGTGCAAGCAAGGAAAACGATCATGAAAGCTGTTGTGATGCGGGCCTATGGCGGCCCGGAAGTACTGCAAACCGAAGACCTCCCGCTCCCGGTCGCCGGGCCCGGCGAAGTGGTGATCAAGGTGCTGGCCGCCGGGCTCAACCGGCTCGACCACTACCTTCGTGAAGGGAGCGTTCGTCAGGATCTCGCCCTCCCCCACGTTCTCGGCAGCGATGCGGCGGGCGAGATTGTTGCCATCGCCGGGGATGTCACCGGCTTTACGATCGGTGACCGCGTCGTGCCGATGCCGGGCTATCCGGTCGATTCCGAAGACCGCTTCGAGCCGATCAGCGCAGCGCCCTCTTATGCCATCCGCGGGATCATCGAACACGGTGCCTATGCGCAGTTCATGCGGGTGCCCGCGCGCTGGGTGGTGGCCGACCGCACCGGCCTGCCGGCCGCTGAGGTCGCGGCGCTGCCGATGGCGCTGGTCACCACCATCCGCGCACTGCGGAGCGTGGGCGAGGTGCGTGAGGGCGATACCGTGGTGATCCACGGCGGCGCATCGGGCACCGGCATCGTTGCGGTGCAGATCGCCAAGGCGCTGGGCGCACGGGTAATCGCCACGGTGCGCACGGCCGAAAAGGGCAAGGCCGTGCTTAAGGCCGGGGCCGATGCCGTGGTGACAAGCGCGCCGGGTTGGGTCGATGCGGTCAGCGCGATCGCTGGAGCGGCGGGCGTCGATGTGGTGCTCGACAATCTGGGCGGCAGCTATCTGGCCGAGAGCCTCGCGGTGCTGAAGCCGCTCGGCCGGGTGGTGTCGATGGGCATGGTCACCGGGCTTGAGGCAACCATCCCGATCCGTTCGCTGTTCTTCGCCCAGCAGCAGATCCGCGGCACCTTGATGGGCGATGTGGCCGATCTCGAATGGGGGCTGGAACTGGCGGGACAGGGCAAGGTCCGCGCCTTTGTCGATCAGGTCTTCTCGCTCCACGAGGCCGCTGCGGCGCATGCTCGGCTGGCCGAGGCGGCGCAGACCGGCACGATCATTCTTGATCCCTGGGCCTGAGGCGACAGTCAAGGGGGGCGAGCTCTTGCGAGATTGCCCCCCGATTGGTCAGGTCATGCGACACAGCAATTAGAATTACGGTGACACGGACAGGAATTACGGTGGAATTACGGTGACACGCACATCATTCATGTATTTTAGACACCCTGCTGCATGGTGCCTATAGCCCTTGCGATGGCTCGCCCTCCTCAGAATTGTGCTTCCCGGGTATCCGCATCACATCACGCAACGCGGCAACCGGCGGGAGCGAACCTTCTTCGAAAGCGGCGACTATGCGCTTTATCTCGATCTGCTGAAAGACGCAGCATTGACCGCGTAGAGTGAATAATGTGCGTGTCACCGTAATTCGTGTCACCGTAATTCTCCGTAGAGTGAATAATGTGCGTGTCACCGTAATTCACCCGGATTTCCTACCTCCTGAGTATAGAGACAAGTTTTAGAGCGGGATGATATTACATCGGTCCGGCTCTCCCCTCCCGTTTACGGGAGGGGTGGTGCGAAGCACCGGGGTGGGAGGGACTCTCTGGCACCCACCCCGGCCTTTCGGCCACCCCTCCCTGATTGAGGGATGGGAGAGCGACACACCCTAAAATCATTAGACTCTGCAACGGTGCTCGCCCACTTATACTAAGTCCCAGTGATGACAACCGATCCTCTTCCATAATCGTCATCGCGAGGGGCGCAGCACCGTGGCGATCCAGGAGCCGCGAAGGCTGGATTGCCTCGCAGGCCACAGGCCCGCTCGCAATGACGGAGAGGTTTCTATCAATGAGATGCGGTATTACCCCATCAGTGCCGGGAAGAAGGCCTCGTGGCTGGCCTTGAGGTCCGCGAGTGAAACGCGCGCCAGACCCTGGAACTGGGCGGCATCCCCGCCGGTCTCGCCGAGGGTAACTGCCGGGATACCCGCCGCCGTAGCGGCGGCCAGCAGTGCGGCCGGGTCACGCGTCGTCACCACATAGCGGGCCTGGTCCTCACCGAACCAGAAGGCGTGGGGCGTCGAGACGTCCTGGCCCGCCTCAAACCCGATACCGCCTGCCAGCGCCATTTCGATGAGGGCGATCGCCAGACCACCGTCCGAGACGTCATGGACCGCGCTCAGCGTGCCGGCCAGAATCTGCGCGCGCACGAAGTCCCCGTTGCGGCGCTCGGCGGCAAGGTCGACCGGCGGCGGCGCGCCCGCTTCCCGCGCGCACAGCTCGCGCAGGTAGAGGGACTGGCCGAGATGGCCCTGCGTCGTGCCGATCAGCACGATCGCTTCCCCCGGCTGCTTGAAGGCCAGCGTCGCCATCCGGGCATAGTCCTCCAGCAGGCCGACCCCGCCGATGCCCGGTGTCGGCAGTACACCCTGGCCCTTGGCGTCCGGCGAGGATTTGCTCTCGTTGTACAGGCTGACGTTGCCGGAGACGACGGGGAAGTCGAGCGCGGTGCACGCCTGCGCCATCCCCTCGATGCAGCCGACGAACTGGCCCATGATCTCCGGGCGCATGGGGGAGGCAAAGTTCATGCAGTCGGTGACCGCAAGCGGCAACGCGCCCACCGCGGTGATGTTGCGCCAGCACTCGGCGATGGCCTGTTTGCCGCCCTCGACCGGATCCGCAAAGCAGTAGCGCGGCGTGCAGTCGGTGGACATCGCCAGCGCCTTGTTCGTGCCGTGCACCCGCACCACGGCAGCATCGCCGCCGGGGCGCTGGATGGTGTCCGCCATCACCATGTGGTCGTACTGCTCCCAGACCCAGCGGCGCGAGGCGAGATCCGGGCAGCCGATGAGTGTCACCAGCGCCTGGCCATAATCCTTGGGTTCCGGCACGTCGTGTGCGGCAAGTTCGGCCGGCTTCGGCGTCGGCACCCACGGCCGTTCGTAGACCGGGGCGTCGTCCCCCAGCGGTCCGAGCGGCATGTCGGCAGCGGTCTCGCCCTTGAACTTCAGCACCAGCCGCCCGGTATCGGTGATGTGGCCGATCACCGCGAAGTCCAGGCCCCACTTCTCGAAGATGCCGCGGGCGAAGGCCTGCCGCTCCGGCTTCAGGATCATCAGCATGCGCTCCTGACTCTCGGAGAGCATCATCTCATAGGGCACCATGCCGGTCTCGCGGCAAGGGACCTGGTCGAGATCCAGCTCGATGCCGACCCCGCCCTTGGACGCCATCTCGACCGAGGAAGAGGTGAGGCCCGCCGCCCCCATGTCCTGGATGGCGATGATCGAGTCGGAGGCCATGAGTTCAAGGCAGGCCTCGATCAGCAGCTTCTCGGTGAACGGATCGCCCACCTGGACGGTCGGGCGCTTTTCCTCGCTGTCCTGCCCGAACTCAGCCGACGCCATGGTCGCGCCGTGAATGCCGTCCCGCCCGGTCTTGGACCCGACATAGACCACCGGATTGCCGACCCCTGCAGCCGCCGAATAGAAAATCTTGTCGGCCCGCGCGAGACCGACGGTCATGGCGTTGACCAGGATGTTGCCGTTGTAGGCCGGGTGGAAATTGACCTCTCCGCCGACGGTCGGCACGCCGACGCAGTTGCCATAGCCGCCGATGCCTGCGACCACGCCGGCGATCAGGTGCTTCATCTTTGGGTGGTCCGGCGCACCGAAGCGCAGCGCATTCAGGTTCGCGATGGGCCGCGCGCCCATGGTGAACACATCCCGCAATATGCCGCCGACCCCGGTTGCCGCACCCTGATACGGCTCAATGTAGCTTGGGTGGTTGTGGCTCTCCATCTTGAAGATTGCTGCCCAGCCATCGCCGATATCGATCACGCCCGCGTTCTCGCCCGGCCCCTGGATGACCCACTTCGCCTTGGTCGGCAGTTTCTTCAGGTGCACGCGACTCGATTTGTAGGAGCAATGCTCGGACCACATGACCGAGAATATCCCCAGCTCGGTGCGGTTCGGCGCGCGGCCGAGCGCACCCAGTATGCGCTGGTATTCCTCAGGAGTGAGGCCATGCTGGGCGATGATATCTGCGGTGATTTCGGTCATGTCGCGCCTGCTGTTGGGGGAGTCTGGCGCGCTCATAGAGCCAGAACGACTACGGTTGAAGCATTATTGCTGCCAGGGATCGCAATAGGCTGCGCCGCATTGCGCCAATGTCCCCGGATGACCCGGGCCAAGGCCCCGCACAGGAATACACACACCTTCGTCGCAATACCGCATGGTGCCTTGTTCGCGCGGGAAAATGACACTAGACCCGTGGCGTTAGAGTCTTGCTGCATCATCGCAGCCTTCCATTTCGGCACCCAACAACCAGAGAGAGCTTATGGCCCGGAAAAAAATCGCGCTTATCGGCAGTGGCATGATCGGCGGCACGCTCGCCCACCTCGCAGCCCTGCGAGAACTCGGTGACATCGTGATGTTCGACATCACCGAAGGCCTGCCGCAAGGCAAGGCGCTCGACCTGGCGCAGTCCGGCCCGGTCGAGGGCTTCGACGCCAAGCTCACGGGCACGCAGGACTATGCCGGCATCGCCGGCGCCGATGTCTGCATCGTCACCGCCGGGGTGCCGCGCAAGCCGGGCATGAGCCGCGACGACCTGCTGGGCATCAACCTCAAGGTCATGAAAGCGGTCGGCGAAGGCATCAAGGCCCACGCGCCGGACAGCTTCGTCATTTGCATCACCAACCCGCTTGATGCCATGGTCTGGGCACTGCGGGAATTCTCCGGACTGCCCCACAGCAAGGTGGTCGGCATGGCCGGTGTGCTGGACTCGGCGCGCTTCCGCCACTTCCTCGCCGAGGAATTCAACGTCTCGGTCGAGGACGTGACGGCGTTTGTGCTTGGTGGCCACGGCGACACCATGGTGCCGGTGGTCGAATACTCGACCGTCGCCGGCATCCCGGTGCCGGACCTCATCAAGATGGGCTGGTCCACGCAGGAGCGGATCGACGCCATCGTCGCCCGCACCCGCAACGGCGGGGGCGAGATCGTCGGCCTGCTGAAGACCGGCTCGGCCTATTATGCCCCGGCCACCTCGGCCATCGCGATGGCCGAGAGCTACCTGAAGGACAAGAAGCGCCTGCTGCCCTGCGCTGCGCACCTGACCGGTCAATACGGCGTCAGCGACATGTATGTGGGTGTTCCGGTGGTGATCGGTGCCGGCGGCGTCGAGCGCATCGTCGAGATCATGCTGAACGACACCGCCAAGGCCGGCTTTGACGTCTCGGTCAACGCGGTCAAGGAACTGGTCGCCGCCTGCAAGGGCATCGACCCGAGCCTGGCTTAGGACTCTGCGCGTCGTCCCCGCGAAAGCGGGGATGGCATAGGACTTACTTGCGAGAACATCAGGCGGAGACGAATCGCATGAACATTCACGAATATCAGGCCAAGCAGCTGCTGGCGAAGTTCGGCGTGGCGATATCGCCGGGGGCTGTCGCCTTCACGCCTGAGGAGGCGGTCGCTGGCGCGAAGACGCTGCCCGGGCCGCTCTATGTGGTGAAAAGCCAGATCCACGCCGGCGGGCGCGGCAAGGGCAAGTTCGAAGGCCTCGGCCCGGACGCCAAGGGTGGCGTGCGGCTCGCGCGCTCGATTGAAGAGGTCGAGGCCCATGCCAGGGAAATGCTCGGCCGCGTGCTGGTCACCGTGCAGACCGGTCCGCAGGGTCGGCAGGTCAACCGCCTGTATATCGAAAACGGCTCGGACATCGCGCACGAATATTATTTCTCGCTGGTGGTGGACCGCAGCAGCAGTCGCATCGGCGTGATCGCCTCCACCGAGGGCGGCGTGGACATCGAAGAGGTCGCCGAACATCATCCGGAAAAGATCGTCAGCTTCTCGGTTGACCCGGCCACCGGCTTCATGCCGCACCATGCGCGCGCCGTCGCCTTCGGCCTCAAGCTGACCGGCGACCTGAACAAGCAGTGCCAGGACACGGTGACCAAGCTCTACGAGGCATTCGTCGCCACCGACGCCTCGATGCTGGAGGTTAACCCGCTGATCGCCACCACCGACGGCCTGATCCGCGTGCTCGACGCCAAGATGGGCTTCGACTCGAACGCGCTCTACCGGCAACCGGCGGTGGTCGAACTGCGTGACCTCGCCGAGGAAGACCCGATGGAGATCGAGGCGTCGAAGTTCGACCTTGCCTACATCAAGCTCGACGGCAACATCGGCTGCATGGTCAACGGTGCCGGGCTGGCCATGGCCTCGCTCGACATCATCAAACTGTCAGGCGGGGAGCCGGCCAACTTCCTCGATGTCGGCGGCGGTGCCTCCAAAGAAAAAGTGCAGGCCGCGTTCAAGATCATCCTCTCCGACCCGTCGGTCAAAGGCATCCTGGTCAACATCTTCGGCGGCATCATGCGCTGCGACATCATCGCCGAGGGCGTGGTGGCCGCCGCACGCGAGCTGGCGCTGACAGTGCCGCTGGTCGTCCGTCTGGAGGGCACCAACGTCGACCTTGGCAAGAAGATCATGGCCGAGAGTGGTCTCGCCATCGTCCCCGCCGACGATCTGGGCGACGCCGCCCGCAAGATCGTCGCTGCGATCAACCAAGCCGCTTGAAGCCGGAGACCCAGACCATGTCCATTCTCGTCACCAAAGACACCAAGGTCATCTGCCAGGGCTTTACCGGCAAGCAGGGGACTTTCCACTCCGAGCAGGCGATTGCCTACGGCACCCGCATGGTCGGCGGCACCGCGCCGGGCAAAGGCGGCTCGACCCATCTCGATCTGCCGGTGTTCGATACGGTTGCGCAGGCCAAGGCCGCAACCGGCTGCGACGCCAGCGTGATCTACGTGCCGCCCCCCGGCGCGGCGGATGCGATCCTGGAGGCGATCGAGGCGGAAATCCCCCTGGTGGTCTGCATCACCGAGGGCATCCCCGTACTCGACATGGTGCGGGTGAAGCGCGCGCTGCAGGGCTCAAAAACCCGCCTGATCGGCCCGAACTGTCCCGGCGTGCTGACGCCGAACGAATGCAAGATAGGCATCATGCCAGGTAATATCTTCCGCAAGGGCTCGGTCGGCATCGTGTCGCGCTCCGGCACACTGACCTATGAGGCGGTGTTCCAGACCACGGCGGTCGGTCTCGGCCAGACTACAGCGGTCGGCATCGGTGGCGATCCCGTCAACGGCACCAACTTCGTCGATGTGCTGGAATTGCTGATGGCAGACCCTGAGACCCACCAGATCATCATGATCGGCGAAATCGGCGGCGACGCCGAGGAAATGGGCGCGCAATTCCTGGCCGATGAAGCCAGGCGCGGCCGCAAGAAGCCGACTGTCGGCTTTATCGCCGGGCGCACGGCCCCGCCGGGGCGCCGCATGGGCCACGCAGGCGCGATTGTCGCGGGCGGCAAGGGCCGCGCCGAAGACAAGATCGAGGCGATGCGCGCAGCGGGGGTTGTGGTTGCCGACTCGCCGTCCGAACTGGGCGTCACAATGGCGCAGGTTCTGAAGGGCTAGGGCGTAATGATTACGAGCAGAATCAAGGCCTCTACCGTTCGTGTCGAGCCTCGTCGAGACACATCCAGATTAAGCCGGAGCTGCCCCTCGACCGGGCTCGGGGCGAACGGTCAATATAAAGTCATTGCACTTTAAGGACGCATCGCTTCAGGACTCGACGAACGGAAGCATGATCTCTGGTCATTTGTATTGATAAGTGCCTGATTCAGTTTATCGTTTGAAGGTATAGTACTTTCCGCCTCAACTGATCAGGCTCGAACAGGAGCAGACCGATGCTGGACACCATGGTGGACGATCTTGAAGGCGTCAGCGCCAGTTTCGTCGAGCAACTCTATGGGCGGTACAAAACCGATCCGTCGTCAGTCGACCCCAGCTGGCAACGCTATTTCCAGGGGCTGGAGCAGACGGCGGCGGTCGTGAAGTCCGGTCCGTCCTGGGCGCGCAGCCACTGGCCGCTGCCCATGACCGACCCGCTGACCGCCGGCCTTGACCCGCTGCAGATGCAGCTGGACGCCAAGCCAGCCAAAGACGGCAAGGCAGCCCCAGCCCCCGCGGCTGGCGGCAGTGCTTCTCCCGAGGACGTGCGCCGCGCCGCGGACGACAGCCTTCGCGCCATGCTCTTGATCCGGCTGTACCGGGTGCGCGGCCACCTGGAGGCGCAGCTCGACCCGCTCGGTCTGGCACCACGCCCGCACCATCCGGAGCTTGACCCGGCAACCCATGGCTTCGGGCCCGGCGACATGGACCGGCCGATTTACCTCGGCGGTGCGCTGGGTCTGCAGACCGGCACCGTCCGCCAGATCGTCGAGATTCTGCGCCGCAACTACTGCGGCCACATCGGCGTCGAGTTCATGCATATCGGCGACCGCGACGAACGCCTGTGGATCCAGAACCAGATCGAAGGGGTCGAGAAGGACGTTGAATTCTCGCCGGAAGGCAAGATCGCGATCCTGAAGAAAGTGATCGAGACGGAATCGTTCGAGAAGTTCCTGGCGCGCAAGTTCGTCGGCACCAAGCGCTTCGGGCTGGACGGCGGCGAGTCGATGGTGCCGGCGCTGGAGGCGATCATCAAGGTCGGTGGCGCCATGGGCGTTAAGGAGATCGTGATCGGCATGCCGCACCGCGGCCGCCTGAACGTGCTGACCAATCTGATGCAGAAGCCATACCGGCAGCTGTTCCACGAATTCGCCGGCGGCTCCTCCAACCCGGACGATGTCGGCGGCTCGGGTGATGTGAAATACCACCTCGGCACCTCAACCGACCGTGGCTTCGATGGCAACATGGTGCACCTGTCGCTGTGCCCCAACCCTTCCCACCTGGAGGCGGTCAACCCGGTGGCACTCGGCCGGGTGCGTGCCAAGCAGACCCAGCGTGGCGATACCGAGCGAACCCAGGTGCTGCCGCTGCTGCTGCACGGGGACGCCGCTTTTGCCGGCCAGGGCATCGTGATGGAGTGCTTCGCCTTCTCCGGTATCGGCGGCTACAACACCGGCGGCACCATCCATTTTGTGGTCAACAATCAGGTCGGCTTCACCACCAGCCCGCAATACGCCCGCTCGTCGCCCTATCCATCCGACATCGCCAAGATGGTGCAGGCCCCGATCTTCCATGTGAATGGCGACGACCCGGAAGCGGTGGTCTACGCGACCAAGATCGCGACTGAATTCCGCCAGACCTTCAAGCGCGACGTCGTCGTCGACATGTGGTGCTACCGGCGCTTTGGTCACAATGAATCCGACGAACCGGCCTTCACCCAGCCGCTGATGTACAAGGCGATCCGCAACCACCCGTTTGTCTCCACGCTCTATGCCGAGCGCCTGAAAGCGCAGGGTGTGGTGACCGACGAACAGGTCAAGGATTTGGAGAGCCGTTACATCGCCAACCTCGACGACGAGTTTGAGACCGCGCGCGCCTACAAGCCGAACAAGGCGGACTGGTTCGAGGGGCGTTGGTCCGGCCTGTCCAAACCCGCCGAGGACATCACCGACCGCCGCTCTGCCTCGACCGGTGTCTCCCTTGAGACCCTGCGCGAGATCGGCAAGGTGCTGACCAGCTGGCCGGACGGCTTTGACATTCACAAGACCCTGGCACGTGTCATCAACGCGCGCGCCGAGGCGCTGACATCGGGCGAGGGGCTGGACTGGGCGACGGCAGAAGCGCTGGCATTCGGCTCCCTCATCAAGGAGGGGTTCGGCGTGCGCCTGTCGGGACAGGACTCCGGGCGCGGCACCTTCAGCCAGCGCCACGCGGTGTTCGTTGACCAGAAAACCGAGGCACGTCACGTCCCTCTGAAGCAGTTGGGCGGCACCTTCGAAGTGTTCGACAGCCCGCTCTCAGAGTATGGCGTGATGGGCTACGAGTACGGGTTTGCCATGGCCGAGCCGAACTGGCTGGTGCTGTGGGAGGGCCAGTTCGGCGACTTCGCCAACGGCGCCCAGATCATCATCGATCAGTTCCTGGCGGCCGGTGAGGCCAAGTGGCTACGCGCCAACGGCCTGGTTCTGCTGCTGCCGCACGGCTACGAAGGCCAGGGGCCGGAGCATTCCTCGGCCCGGTTCGAGCGCTTCCTGCAACTTTGCGCCGAAGACAATATCCAGGTCGCCAACTGCACGACGCCCGCCAACTATTTTCACATCCTGCGCCGGCAGATGCTGCGTTCGTTCCGCAAGCCGCTGGTGATGATGACGCCGAAGTCGCTGCTGCGGCACAAGAAGGCGGTCTCGACCCTGGCAGAACTGGGGCCGGACGCGCAGTTCCACCGCGTGCTCTACGACAATGCGGAAATCGGCGGCCATTCCGAACTCAAGCTCGCCACCGATGCCCAGATCAAGCGGGTCGTGATGTGCACCGGCAAGGTCTATTATGATCTGCTGGACGCCCGCGATACCCAGGGCCTTGCGGACACTTACCTGGCACGGGTCGAGCAAATCTACCCGTTCCCGACCACGGCGCTGACCGAACTTCTGGCCCGCTTCAAGAATGCGACCGACTTCGTCTGGTGCCAGGAAGAACCGAAAAACGCCGGAGCCTGGTTCTTTGTCGAGCCGTATATCGAAGATGTCCTGAGCGAAGCCGGTGCCAAAACCCCGCGGGCGCGCTATGCTGGTCGGGCGGCAGCGGCAGCGACTGCCACCGGCCTGGCGTCCCGCCATGCGCAGGAGCAAGCCAAGCTGATCGCGGAAGCGCTGGGGCAGTGATGCTGCGCTGCCTCGCCATAGCCCTGACGCTTGCACTACCGGCTGGCGAAGCCGGGGCACAGGCTGCTGGCTATTGGCAACCGCTCGGCTACACGGCGGCCAATGGTGGCCGGGCCGTGCTGGTCTCGCCGGGACGTGCACCTCTACGCTATGTGATTGCCGCGACCGCTCGTTTCCGGGATGCTGGCGGCACGGCATTGCCAAGCCCGACCATCGATTATGTCTACAGCGTGGTCGACTGTCAGGGCCAGACATACCGCCCGTTCCGGCGTGTCCAGATCATGGTCACCACCCCGGACCAGCCGACACGCACTGAACTGAACGACCCGACAACGCCGTTTGCAGAGCCGGGCGCCACACCGCCACCCGGCCCCATTTCTGTGCTCTGCGGCACGGCCCGGCCAGCGCTGCTCGGGGCATTGACCGCCGAGGACCTGAGCCGGGAGGCCCGATGGCAGGCCCTGGTCTCCGCGCAAACCCCTGACACCTTACCCCGCTAGCAGAAGGCACCACCATGGCAACCGAAGTCAAAATTCCGACGCTGGGCGAGTCGATCACCGAGGCCACCATCGGCAGCTGGCTCAAGAAAACCGGCGACGCCGTAAAGGCTGATGAGCCGATCGCCGAACTGGAGACCGACAAGGTCGCTGTCGAACTGATGTCCCCGGCTGCCGGGGTGCTGACCGAACTGTTCGCCAAGGCCGGCGATACAGTCGAAGTCGGTGCAGTTGTCGCCATGATCGGCACTGCCAGCGGGGAAGCTGCCGCTGCCAAGCCGGATGCCGCCCCGGCACCAGCAGCAGCCCCCGCCGCTGCTCCCTCTCCTGCTGCCCCGGTTCAATCGCCGGCGCCGGCGGTATCGTCTGACGCACCGCTTGCCTTGTCTCCCGCCGTGCGCCGCATCATCGAGGACTATAACCTCGATCCAGCCTCGATCACCGGCACCGGCAAGGACGGCCGCCTGACCAAGGAAGACGTGCTGGCCGCCATCGACAAAGGCACCGCGCGTGCACTGGCCCGTAGCGTCAGCGCGCCGGTCGCAGCCGCCACCGCCGTTGCCCACAGCCGCCAGGAAGAGCGGGTCAAGATGACCCGCCTGCGCCAGACCATCGCCCGGCGGCTGAAGGAAGCGCAGAACACGGCGGCCATGCTCACCACCTTCAACGACATCGACATGTCGGCGGTGATCGAGGCGCGCAACAAGTACAAGGACCTGTTCGAGAAGAAGCATGGCATCAAGCTCGGCTTCATGAGCTTCTTTGTCAAAGCCGCGGTGCTGGCACTGCGCGATGTACCCGCGGTCAATGCCGCAATTGAAGGCGACGAACTGGTCTACCGCAACTATGCCGATATCGGTGTTGCGGTCTCTGCCCCCAACGGCCTGGTCGTGCCGATCCTGCGCAATGCCGATCAGATGAGCTTTGCCGAGTGCGAGAAGGCCATTGCCGACTTCGGCAAGCGCGCCCGCGACGGCCAGCTGAAGATCGAGGAAATGCAGGGCGGCACCTTCACCATCTCGAATGGCGGCATCTTCGGCTCACTGATGTCGACGCCGATCCTCAACCCGCCGCAATCGGGCGTGCTCGGCATGCACCGCATCGAGGACCGGCCGGTGGTGCGCAACGGCCAGATCGTGGTGCGCCCGATGATGTATCTGGCACTCTCCTACGATCACCGCCTCATCGATGGCCGCGAGGGCGTCACCTTCCTGGTGCGCATCAAGGAAGCGATCGAAGACCCGGCGCGCCTCCTGCTCGACATGTAGCACAGCCCGGGCCCAGGAAAGGACCCCCCGACCATGCGTTTCTCTGCCCGGTTCGCCATCGCCCTTGGGCTTGTGCTGCTTGCCCCAGCCGTTTCCCCTGCAGCCGCTGCGGAAGTCGAGGCGGTGGTCGCGTCCCCCGACCCGCTGCTGGTCGATACGGCGCGGGACCTCAGTCGCAAACCGGTGGAGGTCCTCCGTTTCGCCGGCATCCGGCCGGGTGCCCGCATTCTCGATCTCTATGCCGGCGGCGGCTATTATGCCGAGCTCTTCGCTCGCCTCGTCGAACCGGGGGGCGACGTGATTGCCCATAACAATCCGGCCTTCCTGAATTTTTCCGCCGACGAACTGGCCGAGCGCAACTACGGCAAACGGCTGCCCAATGTTCGGACCATGGTCGCCGAGAACAATAAGCTCAAACTGGTCCCTTCCAGCTTTGACCTGATCTGGTGGAGCCTAGGCTATCACGACCTGGCGCTCGACGAGCCGGGCTGGCCACGCCTCGACGCCGACAAGCTGCGCGCCGAACTGTTCGCCGGGCTGAAGCCGGGTGGGCATCTGATCATCATCGACCACCGGGCCAATCCGGGCGAGGATGGCATGATCCCCGGTGCGCCGCTGCACCGGGTCGATCCGGCAAAAGTGATCGCCGAGCTGACGGCAGCCGGTTTCGTGCTGGAGGCAACGAGCGACCTGCTCGCGAACCCGGCGGATGACCGGACATTGTCGGTTTTTGATCGCGCGATCCGCGGTCAGACGGATCGCTTCATCTTCAAGTTCCGCAAGCCCGCCGCCTGAAAGGGACGGGCCGCACCAAATCGAGCAGGGAAACACGCACATGGCTTATGATTTCGATGTCGTAGTGATCGGTGCCGGCCCCGGCGGCTATGTGGCGGCGATCCGCGCAGCCCAGCTGGGGCTCAAGACCGCCTGTATCGAGAAGCGCGAGACCTTGGGCGGCACCTGCCTTAATGTGGGGTGCATTCCCTCCAAGGCGATGCTCCACGGCTCGGAGCTGTTCCACGAGGTCTCGGGCGGCGGCATGGCCAAGTTCGGCGTCAAAGCCGAGAATGTCTCGCTCGATCTGGCCGCCCTGCTCGCCGAGAAGGACAAGGCGGTAAAGGAACTGACCGACGGGGTTGCCTTCCTGTTCAAGAAAAACAAGGTCGAGTGGATCAAGGGTGCTGCCAGTTTTGATGGACCGCATGCCCTGACTGTCGCCCTGAACGAGGGCGGCACACGCCAGATCACGGCACGCAACACCATCATCGCCACCGGTTCGGATGTCGCCGGGCTGCCGGGCGTCACGGTTGACGGCAAGGTGGTCATCACCTCGACCGAGGCGCTGGCGCTGCCCAAGGTGCCGGAGCATCTGGTGGTGATCGGCGGCGGCTATATCGGCCTGGAGATGGGCTCGGTCTGGCTGCGCCTCGGGGCCAGGGTGACGGTCGTGGAATATATGGACCGGATTACCCCCAACATGGACGCCGAACTGGCCAAAGAGTTCCAGAAGGTGCTGGCAAAGCAGGGCATGGCCTTCAAGACCGCCACCAAGGTGCTGGAGGTGAAAGCCGGCAAGGGCGGCGCGACCGTGGTGGTCGAGCCGGCGGCAGGCGGCACGCGTGAGGAGATTGCCGCAGACATCGTTCTGCTGTCGATCGGGCGCAAGCCGCACACCGAGAGCCTGGGGCTGGCCAAGATCGGCGTCGGTCTGGACGAGCGCGGCCGCATCCGCACCGGCCACGACTTTGCCACCAACGTGCCGGGTATCTACGCCATCGGCGATGCCATCGCCGGGCCGATGCTCGCCCACAAGGCCGAAGACGAGGGCATGGCCTGCGCCGAGTTCATCGCCGGGCTGACCGGCATCGTGAACCACGATGTCATCCCCTCGGTGGTCTACACCATGCCGGAGGTCGCCAGCGTCGGCAAAACCGAGGAAGAGCTGAAAGCCGCCGGCATTTCCTACAAGGCGGGCAAGTTCCCGTTCGCCGCCAACTCGCGCGCCAAGACCAACCGGGAGACCACCGGCTTTGTGAAGATCCTGGCGGACGCAAAGACCGACCGCGTGCTCGGCGTGCACATCATCGGGGCCATGGCCGGCACCATGATCGCACAGGCCGCGCAAGCCATGGAGTTCGGCGCATCCGCGGAAGACATCGCCCTCACCTGCCACGCCCACCCGACCCACGCCGAAGCGATGAAGGAAGCCGCACTCGCCGTCCACGGGAGAGCGATTCATATTTAGGTGTTTGATGGTGCGAGTTTGACTTAAACACCTGTAAATCCTCAAAGAGGCACACTAGTTTAATCAGGAGAAAGCGATGGCCAAGGGTCAGATGAAGTAATTCATGTGCGTGTCACCGTAATTCATGTGCGTATCACCGTAATTCCGTGTCACCGTAATTCCCCTGGGGCATTATCTATAGCATTAAGAATCCGATGGACAGCCTGTAGAGGTATACCCTTAAAAGTAATGCTAGGCGTTTTATATTGAGAATTGGCTGGAAGTTTAATTACTTTCCCGCCCTCGCTCGAAATAAGAGTATTTTTTAAAAGATTCATTGCCCATCTCCAACGATTGTGGCTACAGAATTACGATAACGCCCCTGTAGTAACAGGAACTAACGCCATCAAAAATTATGGCCTTAACTTTTTTGGGAAAATCTAGACCATATTTCTCTTCTTTTTGAAATATAGCATAAACAAACGCTCTACCTATGTTTTGGATACTGTGATACGATGTATACTCTGCGTAATGAGACACATCCATATATTGGATATAGCTCGTATCTAAAATGACAAATTGCCCCTTCATTGTCCATATTTTGCACTCAGAAGGCAGAAAACCTACATATCCTGGATTTTTCTTGAAATAATTCCAGAAATAATTTGCCTCAGATGGGGCTTTTTTGGACTCAACCTTATGACAACCGGCAAGTGCCGCCACCAGAATGGCAAATAAGTATATTATTACTTTCACGAGCGCCAGCCTTCTGATCATCTAAATACAAACGCAGTGTCTATTTATTCAGTCGTCCACAACGAAAACAATTCCTCTATAATAATTATTATCATTACAGTTGATTAAACCATCAAAAACATCAGCATTGATTTCATCACTTAATTTTGGCCATTGTGATGTGCGTTTTTTTATCATTAAATAATTAGCTTTAATTGTTAGGCCTGGAATTTCATAAGTTACAATTACATATTCATCACCATCATATCTTATGGTATTCATCTGGTCCGCTGTAAGAAGTGTTTTCCGACCCTCTTTAGTCCACATATTGCAGTTGTCCAAAATAGGATCCAAGTTATAATCGGGGTTTTGCCGCTGATACGTAATAATATAGTCTTTTCGAGGCTCGCTAGGCGGCACTTGCGAGCACGCACAAAGGCCGGCAACAAAAATAATGACTCTACAAATTTTGATTTGCACCCTCGTATGTTTACTTAGACTCGGCTTCCTTGTTACTCTGATATCAGTGATTGTTGAAGAGGTCATTGTGATACGTCCAGTGGAATGCTTTTGCCAACAAGCCGTATAATTACGGTGACACGCACATTATTTACTTATAATTACGTAATTACGGTGACACGCACATTATTTACTTATTATAGACACCCTGCTGCCTGGTGTCTATAGCCTCTGCGATGGCCCGCCTTCCTCGCATTGTGCTTCCCGGACACCCGCATCACATCACGCAACGCAGCAACCGGCGGGAGCGAACCTTCTTCGAAGACGGGGACTATGCACTTTATCTCGATCTGCTGAAAGACGCAGCGCTGGCCGCGCAGAGTGAATAATGTGCGCGTCACTGTAATTCCGCGTCACCGTAATTCCATGTGGCCAACACTTGTTGATGCCCAGAAAACCATGGATCGCGGGTGTTTCGATCTGGGCATAATGGGTATGAAGCTTCGTCCGATCGGTTAGGCCCACCCCGACATGAGGATGGGTGAACGGCCAGTTGTTCCGCTTCCAGAGCCAATATAAAGACATTGAACGTTTCAATCAGGAGAAAGCGATGGCCAAGGGTCAGATGAAGTAATTCATGTGCGTGTCACCGTAATTCCATGTGCGTGTCACCGTAATTCGTGTCACCGTAATTCCAGGATTGTCGGAACATTGAAACCTGCGGCTGACTTGCAAACCATCGCCGTGTTGTTGCGCAGGAGCACCGTGTCGATCGAATGCGCAGCAAATGCCATTTGCGATTGCAGGTCGATCACGATCAAGGCGTGATTTGTCGGTGAAAGCAGTCCCTTGGCGGGCGCAGCTGTTGCAGTGATCATGGTGATGCTCCTTCGTTCAGGTGGAAAAAAATAAGTCATGATGTCACTACGACCTTGCCGACCACGCCGCCCCGTTCGACTGCGGCAAGCGCTTGCAAGGACTCGGCGAATGGATAGGTCGCAGCGATGACCGACCGGATTTTTCCCTCGCTGACCATCTGGGCGAGCCAGACCAGATCGCTACGCCGAATTTGCGCGGCGAGGACAAGATGCTTCCGGCGTCGAAACAGATTGCCGACCTTCGAGCCGATAAACACCGGAATTGTCGGCGAAGGCTCTATAAGTCGTCCCCGCGCCGTGAGCAGGTTCCTCCCCAACGCGTAGGGCAGTTTACCTGAGGCATTCAGGATCGCGTCGAAGCTGCTCCCCTGCAGTCTATTCTGGTTGCTGCGGTAGTCGATCAGCACGTCGGTGCCCAGCGCCTCGGCCGTGGCAAGACCGGCCCCGCCGACGGCCGTGACATGCGCGCCAAGCAGCTTGGCAATCTGCACGGCAAACAGGCCGACTGGGCCGGTCGCGCCGTGGATCAAGATCGTTTGTCCCGATTCCAAAGCGGCCAAATCGCGCAGCGACTGAAGCGCTGCCAGCCCGGCAATCGGCAATGCGGCTGCATCGGCGCTCGTGATGCCGTCTGGCACCGGAGCGACCTGCTGCGCCGGCACGGCAATACGCTGCGCAAACGCGCCTCCCTTGAACGGATTGGCCGCGCCAAACACCCGGTCGCCCAAAGCGAGGCTTATTACGTTTGATCCAACTGCCACGACGGTGCCAGCAAAGTCGGCACCCGGTATCTTGGGAAAGCGCTTGTCCACCAGCGGCCCCATCATCCCGCTGGCAACTTTGAGATCAATCAGGTTGACCGAGCGCGCCTCGATCGCAACGACGATGTCATCTGCCCCCGCTTTTGGTTCCGGCAGTTCGCCAAAGGCCATAACGCTGGCATCGCCGAATCTGTCGTAACGAACCGCTTGCACCGGCCTATCCCTTCGTCAAAATCATCCGCGCACGACCCTAATTCATCATCGGATAATCGGTGTACCCGTCAGATCCTTCGCCATAGAATGTCGCAAAGTCGGGCGCGTTCAGAGCTGCTCCGGTCGCAAAGCGCGCCGGAAGGTCAGGATTGGCAAGGAACAGCTTGCCAAAAGAAACGATCGCCGCGCCACCGGTGGCAACCAGTGCGTTAGCCTTATTTGCATCAAACCCACCATTCGCAATGATGGGCCCGTCGAACATCGGCCCAAACGTCTCGATGACATGGGGCACTTGGACCAATCCTTTGTCGAGATCAGACTGGTCGGGCTCCATCAGGT
Source organism: uncultured Sphingomonadaceae bacterium (assembly GCA_964404985.1). Lineage (GTDB taxonomy): Bacteria > Pseudomonadota > Alphaproteobacteria > Sphingomonadales > Sphingomonadaceae > Hankyongella. The sequence goes on along the minus strand of CAYOMD010000021.1, from coordinate 2,512 downwards.
GAAGGTACACGATGCCGCGCTCGGACAGTCCGCGCACAGCGTATCCAAACGTTTCCAATGTATTGCTGTGGCGGATGCCGTAGCTGGTGTTCGAGGGAGACAGCTTGACTCCTACACGCCCTGCTTCCCACGCCCCGGCCATCGCATCGACCACTTCGAACAGGAACCGCGCTCGATTCTCGATGGGCCCGCCAAACGAATCGCTGCGCCGGTTCGACCCATCCTGCAGGAACTGGTCAGGCAAATAGCCGTAGGCCGCGTGCAATTCGACACCATCGAACCCCGCTTCGCGAGCCAGCCTAGTCGACTGCGCAAATCGGTCGACGATATCGGCGATCTCCCCTAGTTCAAGCGCGCGCGGAACCGAATAAGGTAAGCGACCCTCAGGCGTAAAAATCAGGCCTTCGGCCGCGATAGCGGAAGGCCCAACTGGCGCAGCACCGCCTGGCTGCAAACTGACATGCGAGCATCGGCCGCCATGCCATAGCTGGCAAAAAATCTTTCCTCCGGCTGTGTGCACAGCATCGGTGATGCCGCGCCATGCGGCAACCTGCTGCGCATTGTATAGCCCAGGCGAACGGATGATCCCGGCGCTGTCTTCGGACACGGCAACGCATTCACTGATAATCAGCCCAGCCGAAGCGCGCTGCGCGTAATAGGTCGCCATCATCGGTGTCGGGATGCGGTCCTGGGTCGCCCGGGTTCGAGTCATCGGGGCCATCGCCATGCAATTGCTCAACTGAATGGTGCCGAGCTTGCAAGGCTGGAGTAGCGGATCCATCTTCGTCGTTCTCATCGTCTTTGGCATCTTGGCTCGACCTTCACGTTTTCGCCGGCCGCTGCCGCGACATGAGAACGACGAAGATTGCTACGTGACTGACCAGCCAGGCCGGCAGAAAGACCGTCAGGATAATCCAGCCGAAAGGCCCTAAAATATTCGCATCGTGAATGCTCGGGGTGACACGGGCTGCCGCGTTGAGATAGTCAAGCGAGCCGACAATGTTGAAAAACCATAGAAACGCGATTGCGAACCGCGAACCGGCTTGCAGAAGTGCGAAGCTGATCAGGGCCAAAGCGGCCACTAGCACATCCCCGGCCATGATCTGGAACAGATACTCGCCTGTGAAGCCAGCGGGGGCCAAATTGAAAACGCCGGGTAACATTGCCGTGAGACCAAAGTAGCGGAAGAGATGGATCGACAATAGAGCTTTCAGATGAGTGTCACGCCCAATATCAATCAAGGATTTCCTAACAGACCAATAAATCATCGTAAAAGCAGCCATCCCGAACGTATAGCCTACAAGATGGAAATATGCTGATGGCGCCATGTCGTTCCCCCGCTATTCGTCTGAGTTGATTCGGGGCAGTCCGAATCGAAACCAGCTGTGATGTGCATGATAGCGAGTTGCATCATATTCAATTTGCTCGAACCGGTTCAACCGGCTAAAAACACGGCTCTTTGAACCGGAATTGCGAACAATGATCCAGCTCAGCGACATCCGCGTTTTTGTCGAAATCGTCGCTCGCGGAAGTTTCAGCGAAGCTGCGCGGCGGCTCAAAATCCCCAAGTCTACCGTAACCCGCCAAATTGACCGGCTGGAAGCTACGCTTGGCTCTTTGCTCTTCAAGCGTTCAACAAGGTCCGTAGCATTGACACCCGACGGTCACGAATTTTTGCCGCGCGCGCGCCGCCTGCTTGACCAGGGGATCGAAGCAGAGAACGTGCTACGATCTAAATCCAATGGGGCAAGTGGCCTCCTTTCGATTTCCGCCACTGGGCCATTTGCCCGTGCCTTCATGGTTGCCCATCTACCCGCATTCAAGGCGCGCAATCCCCAAATCGAAGTCGCGCTATGGCTGACCCCGGCCCGAATCGAAGTGGGTCCAGAAGAGGGCCAAGTCGACATAGCTATCCGGCTGCGATCTTCGGCGGGGCCAGATCTCGCCACCCGTAAACTCGGCGAAATCGAGTTCTGGATCGTGGCTGCCCCGGCCTACTTAGCTGAATGTGCCGCGCCCACCAGACCCGAAGATTTGGTCGATCACAGCATGGTCGAACTTGGTCCGCCCAACAAAGCTCATCAAACTGTACTGATTCGCGGCAAAGAGGTCATCACGATACGGTACAAACCGTGGTTGCAGATTGACGATCCCGAGGCGGTAACTTTGGCAACCGAAGCGGGCGCAGGGATCGCGATTCTGCCAAGTTTCCTTGTGGCTAACGCGGTGTCCTATGGCCGGCTTGTGCGCGTCCTGCCTGACTGGGCACCGGCGGCGATCCCGATAAGCGTACTGTATCGAACAGATATTGCGCCTCCGAACCGTGTGCTGTCCTACGTTGACTTCCTATTCGCGACCGTCGGTCAAACCCAGCCTTGGTTGGTCAAATAAGAAATCTAGGCTCAGGACCCATTAGATCGCTTGCGCCGGCGGCGATGGCTTGATTCAATGGTGGCTCTGAGGAGGTGCTGCCGATGTCTGATTTGTGGATGTTGAGCGAGGCGCAGATGCG
>CAYOMD010000020.1:0-49348 GCA_964404985.1 uncultured Sphingomonadaceae bacterium | reverse complement strand
GGTTCGAGACCATCATGGTCAACTGCAACCCCGAGACCGTCTCGACCGACTACGATACGTCAGACCGCCTGTATTTCGAGCCGCTGACGGCTGAGGACGTGATCGAGCTGCTGCGTGTCGAGCAGCGTGCGGGCACGCTTGTGGGGGTTATCGTGCAATATGGTGGCCAGACCCCGCTCAAGCTCGCGCAGGCGCTGGAGGATGCCGGAATCCCGATCCTCGGCACCTCGCCGGACGCCATCGACCTTGCCGAGGACCGGGAGCGTTTTGCGGCACTGGTCGCAGAACTGGGCCTCAAGCAGCCTGAGAATGGTCTGGCCCGTTCCGCAGAGGAGGCAAGCCGGGTTGCGGCTCAAGTCGGGTACCCGGTACTCATGCGGCCGTCCTATGTGCTGGGCGGCCGGGCGATGGAGATCGTGGAGTCGGATGCGCATTTGCAGCGCTACATCCGGGAGGCGGTGAAGGTCTCGGGCGATTCCCCGGTGCTGATTGATCGGTATCTGCGCGATGCCATCGAAGTGGATGTCGATGCGGTGGCGGACGGGGAGAGCGTGTACGTCGCCGGTGTCATGCAACACATTGAAGAGGCCGGCGTTCACTCGGGCGACAGTGCATGCTCGTTGCCGCCCTACAGCCTCGACCCGGCGATCATCGCCGAGCTGGAGACGCAGACCGCCAAGCTCGCCATGGCACTCGGGGTGCGGGGCCTGATGAACGTGCAGTTCGCTATCAAGGACGGGGTGATCTACCTGCTGGAGGTCAACCCGCGGGCCTCGCGTACCGTGCCGTTCGTCGCCAAGACGATCGGCGTGCCGGTGGCCAAGATCGGCGCACGGGTGATGGCGGGCGAGAGTGTCGCCAGCTTGCGGCCGCCCAAACGCACGCTGGGTCATATCGCGGTCAAGGAAGCGGCGTTTCCGTTTGCCCGCTTCCCCGGTGTCGACCCGGTACTCGGGCCGGAGATGAAGTCGACCGGCGAGGTCATGGGCATCGACGTCCGCTTCGAGGAGGCGTTCTACAAGAGCCAGCTTGGCGTCGGCACGAAGCTGCCGACCTCGGGTGCCGTGTTCATTTCGGTCAAGGACAGCGACAAGGCCGGCATGGTCGGGCCGGTGCGTGACTTGCTGGCGCTGGGCTTCGAGGTGATCGCAACAGACGGCACTGCAGACTTTTTCACCAAAGCCGGTCTCGCCGTCGGGCGCGTGAACAAGGTGGCACAAGGCGCGCCCCATGTGGTGGATTATCTGAAGCAGGGCCGGTTCAGCCTGATGTTCAACACCACCGAGGGGGCACAGGCGCTGGAGGACAGCCGTTCGATCCGTGCGGCGGCCCTCAATGCCAAGGTGCCCTATTACACGACGGCGGCAGCAGCGCAGGTTGCCGTGCGCGCCATCGGGACCCTGAGTACCGATGCACTGACTGTCCGTGCCTTGCAAAACTATCATCAATGATTATTCTGTTGGTTCGCCTGTAGACCTGATGGATATCGAACGGCCTCTTATCCGTTCGAAATCCTGTTGTTGTCTCTGGCGGGACCGAAGTTTGGGGATATTAAGTCATGGCAAGCGCTGAAAAACTGCCGATGTTGTTGTCGGGTTTCGAGACCCTACAGTCGGAGTTGCACCGGTTGAAAACGGTGGAGCGTCACAGCGTGGTCGAGGCGATCGAGGAGGCGCGTGCGCACGGCGATCTCTCGGAGAATGCCGAATACCACGCCGCCAAGGAGCGGCAGGGCCAGATCGAGGCCATGATCTCGGAATTTGAAGATCGCCTGAGCCGGGCGCAGGTCATCGATCCGACCAAGCTCTCCGGCAACAAGGTCGTGTTCGGCGGCACGGTCAGCCTGATCGACGAGGACGACAAGACCGTGGTGTACCAGATTGTCGGCCAGTTCGAGGCGGATGCCAAGTCCGGTCGCATATCCTACACCTCGCCGCTCGGGCGGGCGCTCATCGGCCGTCAGGTTGGTGACGAGGTTGAGGTGATGACGCCCTCGGGCGAGAAATATTATGAGATCGCCAAGGTCGAATTCAAATAGGGCTTTAGCCAGCCAGATTGACCAAGACGGTTAGCGCCGCTTCACCTTTTTTTAAGCCGCACCTTGCTACACATCGCTCAGATCAATTTCTCTGAGTTGGAGTAACATATGTTCGTGGCTTCGTCGGCGTTCACGGATCGCCTGAAGGGTCTTAAGGTTCCGGCACTCAGCGTGCAGGCTTTTTCAGATGCTAAAATCGCCAAGAAGGTCTGGATCAGCTACGGGGCCATGATTGCGGTGATCGCCGGGGTTGCCGGGTTCTCGGTCTGGAACCTGAACACCGCTGCGTCGTCATTGCGTCAAACCTCTGTATTGAGCATCGATGCCGAGAAGATTACCGAAAACCGCGTCCAGGGCCTGCAGGTACAGGATCAGATCAAGACCTTCGTGATCTCCAAGGACGAGAAACTGGTCGAAAGCACCCGGGCATTTATCAAGGCAACCGACAAGGCATTGGCCGAGTCGCATGCGACGCTGGATAAACTCGGCCAAGCGCAGGATGTCGAAAAAGCCCGCAAGCTGGTGGCGGCGCTGGACAAAGATTTCAAGGCCATCGTCGATAATCAGGCGCAGATCAACAAGATCGCCGAGACCCAAATCTATGTCGTTGGCCCGCAGTTGAGCACGTTGCTCGATGAAATTGCCCAGGCAAGCTTCGAGCAGCGGAACCTCAGTGCCGCCAAAGCATCGAGCGAAGCGTCGGCAACGTATCTGCGCAGCCGCATCGACGCCAACCGCTTCCTCTCGGATGGCAGCAAGGAATCAGCCGAAAGTGCGCAGGGCCAGTTGCTGGATCTCGAAGACCAGTTGAACGGCCTCAACGATGTCGTGAAAGATCCGGCGCTCGTCGCCAAGGCAGACGAAGTCATCGGTAAAATCGTCGACTATTCGGATGGCTTCAAGACCATCGTCAAGCTCACGCAGGAGCGTGATGCCGCAGTGGACCGTATTCTCATGCAGACCAGTCCGGAACTGCAAAAGAAACTGACCAGCATGTCACAAGCCATCAGCGAGAAGAGCATGGCCGGCATCGAAAACGGCGTCTCCAGTGCCAACGGCGGTCGTTTCATCGCCATCATCGCTATGCTCGCCGGGATTGCCATGGCAATTGGTGCCGTGCTGATGACCATTCGCCTGATCGCCAGGCCGATTGCCGACATGGCAGGCGCCATGAACAAGCTCAGCCAGGGCGACAACAACATCGACGTGACCGGCACCGAGCGCGCCGATGAAATCGGCGACATGGCCAAGGCGGTCCAGGTGTTCAAGGATAACGCCATCGCCATGAACGCCCTGCGGGCCGAGCAGGAGCAGGCTCGCATCGAGAAGGAAGAGGCGGACCGTCGTCGCATGGAAGACCAGCGCACAGCCGAGATCGCCCAGCGCGAGCGTGAAGAGGCAGATCGTGTCCGCACCGAGCAGGAAAAGCGCCATGCGATGAACGAGCTGGCCAACAGCTTCGAGTCGAGCGTGAAGCACATCGTCGAAGTGGTGGCGGATGCTGCGCGCAAGATTCAGGGCGGCGCGGAAATGGCCTCGCACACAGCTCAGACCAGCATCGGCATTACCGCCGGCGTGGCCGCCGCCGCCGAGCAGGCCAGTGCCAATGTGTCCACTGTGGCCAGCGCAACCGAGGAAATGAGCAAGTCGATTGCCGAAGTCGCCGGTCGGGTTGTGGAGTCCTCGCGCATTGCCGAGCGCGCCGTGCAGCGCGCCCAGCGGACCGACCAGATTGTCGCCGGCCTCTCGACCGATGCGCAGAAGATCGGCGAAGTCGTGCAACTCATCCAGAACATTGCCGAGCAAACCAACCTGCTGGCGCTCAACGCCACCATCGAGGCGGCACGCGCCGGTGAAGCAGGGCGCGGGTTTGCGGTGGTGGCCTCGGAAGTGAAGTCGCTGGCCAGTCAAACCGCCCGCGCGACCGAGGAAATTGCTCAGCAGATCGCCTCGATCCAGACCGTCACGACGGAGGCTGTCAGCGCAATTTCGGAAATCCGCGACGTCATCCGCGACATGAACGAGATTTCGGCGGTTGTGGCCGCAGCGGTCGAGCAGCAATCTGTCACCACCACGGAAATCTCCCGCAATACCCAGCAGGCCGCGACCGGGACCATCGAGGTGGCACAAAACATCCTGCAGGTGCGGGAAGGTGTGGATGCTACCGGCTCCGCAGCGCTCGAATCGCTGCAAGCCGCTGCCGAACTCACCGATCAGGCCAGCCGCCTGGAAGAGCAGGTCAATCTCTTCCTCGACCGCGTCCGCGCTGCCTGACCGAGACAGGTCTCGACTATCGCAAAGGGCGGGCCATTGGTCCGCCCTTTCGGCTTTTCAGCGCAGGGCCGTTTAACCGTTACGCAACTTCGGCTAGAGCAACGGGCTTTAAATCCGCATCAGCTAGGTGCATGCTCAAAGCGGATTCAAAGTCCAAAGTTGCTATATCAACCCATAAATCTAAAGCATCTTTGCCCCTTAAATGCGACAAACCGCTCTATCCAAAATGTGGGTCGCATTTTAGGCGCGATGCTTTAGCAAGGCGGGATGATGAACTTCAAGCCGCCCCGGCCCGTCCGTACGCCTGTCACCCACGGCCTGGCGATCTGCTGTCTTGTGGTCTTTCTGGCTCAGTGGCTGGGCGGTGCGGAATTCGATTTCGCTGCCACCCAGCATGGCGGGTTGATCCCGGCTCTGTTGTTCGGGATCCAGTCGAATTCGGCGCAGAACAACTGGCAGGCGCTGACGTTGCTGACATCCCTGTTCCTGCATGCAAGCTGGCTGCACCTTGGTGCCAACATGATGATGCTGCTGGTGATTGGTCGCCCGGTCGAGTGGGTGCTCGGCTCGTTCTGGCTGCTTGTCCTCTATGTGCTGTCCGGCATTGCCGGTGGGTTGCTGCAGGCGTTCACCGATCCTGCCTCCATGATCCCGGTGATCGGGGCGAGTGGTGCGATTGCTGGCCTGTTTGGCGGTTACGCGATCCTGTTCTCGCGCGAGAAGGTCGCCTCGCGAACGGTGCTGGGAATAACCGTGTCGGGTCGCCTGTTGCGGGTGCTCTGGATTGCTGCGACCTGGATCGGTCTGCAGCTACTGCTGGAGTTCAGCAGCGGCAGTCAATCGCTCGTCGCCATCTGGGCGCACATCGGGGGATTTATCGTCGGCCTTTTGCTGACCCCATTGATGCTGCGCGCCGTATCGGCACGAGTCGCAGGCGACAGCTAGAGCAACGAGCTTCATCTGCCTCTAATGCTGGTGATCACTGTCCGGGTCGAGCAGCCGGTGCAGGTGCACAACCACATAGCGCATCTGCGCGTCGTCGACGGTGCGCTGAGCAGCGGCACGCCAGGCCGACTCGGCAGACTGGTAATCCGGATAAATGCCCACGATGTCGAGTTTGGCCAGATCCTCGAAATCGAGCCCTTGAGGATCCTTCACGCGGCCGCCGAATACCAGGTGCATAAGGGGTTTATCCGTCATGGTGTGCTCCTTGAATATCCGTGTCAGCCCCAAAGGGCGGCGACAGGCGGATAGAGCCGCTGCCCCACCGATGCAAGCCCATCCGTGCGATCTTCTGCCAGCAACAGTGATCCGTCGAGGTCGACGAAGTCCGCAAGGGACGCGAGCAGCATGGCAGGCGCCATGGCGAGCGAGGAGCCGACCATGCAGCCGACCATGACCTTCAGACCCTCGGCGCGCGCAGCGCGGTAGAGAGCGATCGCCTCGGTCAGGCCGCCGCACTTGTCGAGCTTGATGTTGATGGCGTCATAACGCGGCGCAACGAAGGCCAGATCGTCACGCGTGTGGCAGCTTTCGTCCGCACAGATCGGCACCGGCAGATGCCCACGCCGCAGATCCTGGTCGTGTCCGGCGGCCAACGGCTGCTCGATCAGTACCGCACCGTTCTCCGCAGCTATGGCGCACACAGCGTCCAGAATGGCCGGCGACCAGCTTTCGTTGGCATCCAGGATCAACCGGGCACCGGGTGCGGCACGGTGGATGCTCTCAATCCGCTCGATGACAGCGTCCGCATCGAGTTTGATCTTGAGGAGTGGCTCCAGTGTGCGGTTTGCGGCCTCCGCTGCTTCAGTGGCCATACGCTCCGGGGTGTCGATGCTGATGGTGAGGGCGGTCTCTACGGCCTCAGGCGGCGGCAACGCGGCCAGCGCATAAACCGGCTGGCCGCTCCGCTGTGCCTCCAGGTGCCACAGCGCGCAGTCAAGGGCGTTGCGCAGAGCGCCGGGCGGCAACAGCCCGCTCAGGGCATCCCGGTCTGCACCGGCCTCGATCTGCGGGCGTAGCTGCTCGAGCATGAGCAAGGCTTGCTCGGCCGTCTCCCCGTAGCGCGGATAGGGGACCGACTCGGCCCAGCCGAAAGTGGTCCCCTCCCGCAGTAAAACCTCAAGGGTCACGGCTTGTGTCTTGACGCCGCGCGCAATCCGGAACGGCTTGGCCAGCGGAAAGCGGACGATACGGGCCTCGAGTGTGCGCTGGCTCACTACTTCGCGCTGGCGGTCTGGGTTTTGCGCATGAGCGTGATCAGCTCCTGGATGCCCTTTTGCGCCGAGCCCGCCTGGTCGATGCGCGCCGCGAAGTCGGCCTGCTGGGTGATCACAAGGCTCACGCCCTGAATGTAAAGATCGACAATCTTGAAGCCGTCATCCGTCTTGCGCACCACCCAGTCTGCCTTCACCGGTTCCTGCAGGGAGGCACCTGATACAACAGTGCGGACGATCTGGTTTTGCGCATCGACCGGTTCTACCTTCACCACCTTGAGTGTGGAGTCTTTGTAGTCGATCAGGCGAGTCTGGTAGATCGTCACCATGTAGCGGGGGAAAACCGAGTCGTATTCGGCGAGCTGCTGCGGACTTGCGCTGCGCCCGTAACGCGCCAGGACGCGGCGACCGATGGATTTGACGGCAAAACCCTCCAGCACCAGGGTCTGGAACTTGTCGGTGCGCGCTTGTTCGCCTACCGAGGCATCGCGCAGAACGGCGAAGGCGCGGTCAGAGAGGCCCTTGATAAAGTTTTGTGCATCCGTTGCCTGCACGGCAGCCATTACGGGTGCAGGTGCCAGTGCGAAGGGGGTGATGGCTGTAACGGCAAGTGCCAGAAAGGCGATTGTGCGGTTCAGAGTAGGGCGTTGCATGATTCTCATTCCTTGATGAACAAAGCTAGTCCGCTTTGGGGTCAGTGACGGCCAGTTTCAGATAGGCGATGATGTGCGCACGATCCTGACTGTTGCGCACACCGGCATAGCCGATGCGCATGGTTGTATCCGGGGCAATCTTTTTTGGATCCGTGATGTAGGTATCCAGTACGTCCGGAGTCCATGGCTTAGCCCATTCAACCAACCCGGATGAATACTCGCTGAATGCAGGGTAGGTACCAGCCGGGCGACCGAACAGACCAACAAGCGGCGGGCCGGACTTGGCCAGACGACCCGGCTTGTCCACAATCCAGTGGCAGCTCGCGCAGCGTTGCCGGAACAGCTTCTGGCCGACGATGGGATCCTCCTGCGCCAGGACGGGCGAGGCCACCACGGCGGCCGCGATAAGCACGGCTGATCGGATCGTTCGCCGGAGCGCCTGCATGATAGCGTGCTTGTGCATAATTCTCGCTCAGTATCTTATAGGAAAGCTATGGCTATGCCTCTGGACTATTTAAAGGACCGGGGCGACAGCTGGATCACATTTCGCGCTTTTCAGAGTGATAGCCGGGGTTGGCATCCGCACAAGCACTTAACTCAGGTTTAACGCAACTGCGTCCATAGGGTATGTTCAGTGCAGTCAGAGATTGCACACATCGCTTGTTGGGAAAGGTTTGCCTGTGTCCAAGGCCAGTATGTTGAGCAGTGCCGATGTCGCCGCTTTGATGACCGAGAAATCGGCGGATACGCGGGCGCAGACCGCAAATCGCCTGGGCGACACTATCGCAAAAGCCGGCCTGAACGACAAGGAACGTCACATGGCGGAGGAAATCTGCCGGCTGATGATGAAGGATGTCGAGGTCAAGGTCCGCGCCGCCCTGTCGCAGACGATACGCCTCAGCCCGAACCTGCCCCACGATCTGGCACTCGAACTCTCCAATGATGTTGCGGAAGTTGCGCTTCCGTTCATCGAGATGTCGGCAGTGCTTACCGATGACGACCTTATCGCCATCATCAATTCCAAGCCAGTCGAGTTTCAGGTGGCGGTCGCCGGGCGTGAAACGGTGTCGGAACGTGTCTCCGATACCCTGGTTGATACCGGCAATGAAGATGTCGTGGCGCGCCTGGTCAGCAATGATGGTGCTGTGCTGAGCGAGAAGACCATGACCCGCGTGCTCGATGATTTCGGCCATGTGCAGCGCATCTCCAACCCGATGGCACAACGCTCCTCCCTGCCGATGGGCATTGCCGAGCGGCTGGTCAACCTGGTGTCGGACCGCATACGCGACCACCTGGTGACCCATCACCAGTTATCTGCTGATGTCGCCATGGATTTGCTGCTGGATACCCGTGAGCGCGCAACCCTGCATCTGCTGGACGGGCGTTCGGATGGCCCGGATGTTTTCGAGCTGGTCGACCAGCTTTCTGCCAACGACCGCCTGACGCCGACCATCATCCTGCGCGCGCTGTGCATGGGCGACCATACCTTCTTCGAGGCAGCACTCGCCAAACGCGCCGGCATTCCGGTCGCCAATGCGTATCAGCTGATCCACGACCGCGGAGGCAACGGCCTGCGCCGTCTGTTCCGGCATTGCGGTCTGACGGACCGGATGGTCGATGTTGCGCGCGCAGCCATCGATATTGCCGAAGAGCTGCAATACAGTCAGCCTGAAGATCGTCATGAATATCAAAAACGCATGCTGGAGCGCTTGCTGACTTTCTTTGAAGACGATTTCGACGGCGCAGACATCGATTATTTCATCGGAAAGATTTCCGACAAGCCGCAGTCAGCGGTCCGGCATTAGGGTATCTTAGTTGCTCAATCGCTTGATCGACTGCGCAAGGGCGACATAGAGCTTGCCGAGGTCTGAGCTCAGCAAGGTGACAGCGATGGCTTGGCCCTCGCGCTCCTGCACTGTCCGGCCGATCAGCCGTTCGAAGTCCTGCACGAACCGGTGTACCTGGTCGCGGAACTCCATGTCGTCCTTGTAAAGCTTGTTGATGTGCGCGCGTTCGCTCCGGTCGAGCAACTGGCGCGCACGGCGCGCGAACACGCTGCGGTCACCCTTCAGATACTCTTGCCAATAGGTATCCGGCAGGTCCACAGCCATCGCCTTGGCCACATCGATGGCCGAGGAATTCAGCCGTTCGATCAGCGTGGCGGACATCCGGCTGTATTCCGTGCTGCTGATCCGCTCCTGCCGGGTCTCGGCCTCGGCAACTGCTCGCTCGGCAGCGCGGGCGGCTGTCTCGATACGGGCGATACGGCCTTCCAGTTCGGCGGCGTGATGGTCTGCACCGCTGGCTGCTTTTTGGCTCAAGTCCTCCAGCGCTGACACTGCATCCTCGACAGGGGCGAGGATCGCGGCTCGCATAGCGGCCAGGTTGAGGCCAGTGAGACGACTGCTCACTGCTGACGTAATGTCTCCGGCGACATCGTCGATCGTGCTGCGTGCCTGAACGGCGGTCATGCGGACCCGGTTCAAAGTCTCGAGCAGGTCGGTTGAGACCTTCATGCCGGTTGCGGCGGCATCATCACGCAGCCGGGCGACTTCCTCGACAAGGCTTTGGATCTGTGTGCCGACATCGCTGTGGGTCTCCGCCAGGCGATCGGTCTCGCGCGCCAGAGCCGCACTCAGGTGCGTCAGCCCGGCTGTCGTATCGCCCAATGTCGTGTTGGTGGCTTTTGCCTGGGTCTCCAATGCGGCCATCTGCTCGGCAAGTGCCTTGGTGACGGCGATCCGCTTGGCCTGCACATGGTCGAATGCCTCGCTTTTCTGCACCAGCGTCTGGTCAAGGTTGTGGGTGACGGTCGCGACATCAGCCAGCAGGCGACTCACGCGCGCGCTGATCGCCTCTGTGTGCTCGCCAAGGGCCGCAAGCGGGGCGTCCAGTGCCTTGCTGTCATCGAGTGTTGCCCGCGTCTGGGCCGAGAGGCGCCCGAGGTCCTGCACGCTGGTCGCCACGAGGGATGTCAGATCATCTTTCAGCACGGCCATTTGGTTCTGAGCCGCACCCGTTGCCTGGGTGAAGGCGGACAATTCCCGATTGAGAATTTCGATGGTCTGGCCAGAGGCGATACGGCTCGCGTTGATCCCGTTGTTCAGGATATTGACGGCGTCGCGGGTGGCCTCCCGCGCATGGTCCGCCCAACTCTGCGTGTTGGCATGCAGCGCAGCACCCTGGGCGTTGATCGCGCGCTGGGTGGCATCGAGGGTGTTGGACATATCGGTCAACAGCGCCTCCAGCGTCAGACGCACATTCTCGCCGGTCGCCTCCAGGCGGCTGGCTTGCTGATCGGCGGCCGTCGCGAGGCTTGCCGCCTCGGCGCGCAAACGCCCACAGAGTTCGGCAGCCTGCTGGCTGATCGGGGTCAGCGCATGGCCGAGCTGCGCGATCGCAGCGCCCGTTGTCGCCTGCTCCCGGCTCAGAAGTTCCAGCGTGCCCAGCAGGCCTGCAACCTGGTTGTGCGCGGTGGCGCCGGTCTGGTTCAGGCTTTCGGTCAGTGTGTGCAGTCGGGCATCCAGCACCTCGACGGCGCGCTGTGCGGGTTCCACAGCTGAGGCGACGGTCTCCACCGAGTGGAGTGCCTCCTTGCCGGCGTCTGTCAGGTCTGCTGCCAGTCGCCGCGCATTCGTGCCGGCTGCTGCAACATCCTGGACGATCTGCCGGGTTTTGGCGTCAACTTCCGTCGCATGGCCGATCAGCCCGCCAATATCAGCGCTGATGGCATCGCGGCCTGCATGCACGCGGGTGGCGACAATATCGACAGCCCCATCGAACTTGTCGATTTCCGCGTTCAGCAGGGCGGTGGCATAAGCAAGCCGCTGGGTTTCCTCAATGGTCCAGCCGATGGCGGCTCCCGGCGGTTTGCGATGCACGAGCAGGGCAAGGGCGACCAGCCAGATCAGGCACAGAGGGGCGGTGATGGCTGCGATGATGCTGGCCCAGCCGGCAAGACTGAAGTCCCGCCAGGCGTCCACCGCCGTGAACAGGCTGATACCGGCCAGCACCAGACCGAGCCACAGGACGGAGAGTGCGCCGGCCAGACTGAGGATCCAGGGAAAGGAGGGACGCTTAGGCGTTGGTAGCCCGGTATCCGCGTCCGTCACCGGAGGCTGAAGGTTGACCGGCTCCACGCTCTCAATCGTCTGTAGCGGTGCTTCCCCGACATCTTCAGTCTGCGTGCTAAATCGTTGCGCCTGCGCAGTCATTTGCCTTGATCCCGGTGGTTATCAACAACTCGTTAATCCTTTTGCGGCAGTGGTCAAAGGAAGAACGGCGAAAATCGCACAATATCCATGAGAATATAGCCATGGCGTCGCCTTTTGATCACGTGTACGGCCTGCCTGCGCTTGACATAGCGCATGTGATTGCGTTTGCAGAAGGTGACCTGGCGCTGGCGCGGGTACTTCTGGAGGATTTTCTCGCCACGATGGCGTTCCATATGCGGCTGCTCGATGCAGCGTTGGTTGCCTACGACTGGCAGGAAGATGCGCACCGCCTCAAGGGGGCTGCCTTCAGCATCGGCGCGATGCGCCTTGCTGCCCTGGCTGCCATGACCGAGCAGGATGGCTTTTCCTGGCCGGCCTTGCAGGCGGAACTCCGCAGGGAGGCAGCCAAGGTGCACGACGGCGCCAGCGCATTTTTCGCCGCTGCCTGACCTTAAACGTTTTTCTCGTCATCCCCATTGCGCCAGTTGCAGCCTCTGCCACAGCCGACTATAGATAGTGGGTCAAGGCTCATAGGGGAGTATATATGGCGCTTAACCTTGAGCGCTTGAGTGTTGTCGTTGTCGATGACAGCATGTTCATCCGGTCGTTGGTGGCAAATTCGCTGCGCGTGCTGGGTGTCGGGCAGATTTCTTTGCAAGACCACGGCGGAAGCGCCATCGACCTGCTTCAGCTGGTCCAGAAGGACCCGGTGCGTGCAGGCATGATGTCGGTCGATCTGATCATCTGCAACTGGGAGATGTCCCCGGTCGACGGCACGATGCTGCTGCGCTGGGTGCGGCGCCACAAGGACTCGCCAGACCGTTTCATCCCGTTTCTTATGTTAACCGCGCACAGCGAGCGGGCCCGGGTGCAGGAATTGCGCGATATGGGCGCCAATGAGGTTATCACCAAACCGTTCACGATCCGCACGTTGGGGGACAAGCTGCTCACCACGATCACGCGCAACCGTCAGTTTGTGCACACCAAAGATTATTTCGGCCCGGACCGCCGCCGGCAACTGGTCTCCTTTGAGGGCAATGAGCGGCGGATCCTGACCGACAAGAGCCCGGAAGTGGAGATCGTCCATGGCTGAGGCGCCGAAACCGAAAGTCAGGGTGCGGCTCTACCGGTTCCGGAACCGCCTGAAAGACAAAGCGGCCGGGCTCGGCGGGGATGTGCCGCTGGTGCTGGACGAGGCGTTGCTGGCCCAGGCAGAGCAGCTTTTCGAGGATATGGCGGAGGATTATCCGGACTGGGTTTCCCGGCAGTTGGAGCAGCTTCTGGAGCTGCATCGCCGCTGTGTCGACACGCCGGACGCCCGGCGCTCTCTGTTCGAGCAGATCAATGCCATCGCCCATGACATGAAAGGGCAGGGGGGTACGTTCGGCTACGGTCTCGTCACCACGATCGCCACCTCCCTGAACCGTTTTTCCAGTTTGCGCACGGCGATCCAGGATCGCCATGTCGAGATTATCAAGGCGCACATCGATGCCATGCGTGCCGTCATCCGTGACCGGCTGAAAGCCGATGGTGGCGAGACTGGTGCCGCGCTGGTCAAAGGGCTGGAGACCGTGATCTCACGGTTCGACGGGTAGGCTCCTGTGGGGACTGAGCACGCCAGCCTGGTTGCCTTGACCTTTGCCGTTCAGGTGACAGTCGGGGAGAAGCCGGGGCCGCGCGCCTTGCTGCCGGTTCTGGGGCGCAGTCTGCTGGGACTGGTGGCCCGGCAGGCCGCTTCTGCAGGTGCGGACAAGCTGATTCTGCTCGCCGACTCAGGGCTTCCGGGCCTGGATGCCGCGTTGAAGCTGGAACGCTGGCCCCTGCCGGTCGTGATCGTCCATGCCGCCGCCGAGATCGTGATGCATCTTGAGGCGCATGATAGGGTGCTGGTGTTCGATGAGGGCCTGGTGCTGGACAGCAGACTATCCCGACTGATCGCCGCAGCCCCCGAGCCGGCAGCACTCGCGGTCTGGCCGGCACAAGCGGCACCGCTGGCTGCCGTCCGCCTGGATGCGGATTATGCCAGCGCCGGCATCGGTATTTTCGAGGCATCGCTGGTCAAACGGGTCGCCGCCGGCCTTGGTGACTGGGACTTGCAGCAGACTCTGCCCCGTGCCGCCATTGATGCCGGCGCTGCGACCTTCGTGGATGTGACCGATCAGGGCGGTGAGACCCCTGAGGCCAGGCCATGGCTCTGGCACGCGGTCGGCAGTCTGGCAGATGGAGCACAGGAGGGTGTATTCACCCAGGCAATGCTGCCCCCGCCGACACCGGCCTGGCCGCATGTCTGGCTTGATCCTCTTGTGGACCGCGCCGTGCTGCGCATCAATGGGCAGGTCCTGCTGCCCAGCATGGTCTGGCAGGCTGTTCTCGGGCTTTTCGCGCTGCTGCCCGTGATTTTGCTGGTGGTGTTCGGGTCGTTGCCCGCCATGGGCCTCGCCATCTGCTGGCCTTGGGTTGCGCGGCTGCTTGGTGGTCTTGCAACGCTCTCGAGCGATGACCCCACGCAGGCGGACTGGCTCTGGCGCTTCAGCAGGCCGGTCCCCCAGGTCTGGCTAATCCTGTTTATCTTGTGGGCATTTGCCGCCTGGCCGATGATGGCGGCTGCCCCCCTGCTCGTATTGCTCGTGGCGCTGGCGCTTGACGCCAGGCTTGGCCAGAAAGAGGCGCGCCCCTGGGCATTGCTGCGTCGCAGCTTTGGCGCGTCCCCGCTGGCGACCGGGGTCTTGTTCATTACGGCCAGCCTGTGGGGCGGCGACTTGGGTGCTGCCTGGGCTCTGGCGCTGCATGGCCTGGCGACCCTGGCACTGACAATCGAGTCCACGCGTCGTTGAGGCCAAACTGCAGCGATGAGCCTTATTGCGCAGGCACCATAACCGGCAGATAATTGGTCGTTGCCCTGATGCAGACTGAGGACTCTCACCGTTCGTGTCGAGCCTAGTCGAGACACGTCCAGTGTGCGCGGCGTCCGCCCCTCGACCGGGCTCGGGGTGAACGGATCAATAAACGATCATCCCAGCATCGTACCCTGACTGGCACAGCCCTTGCTGCTGTTCTTGAGACGACAGCAAAAGGCAGCCATGAGACCGAGGAACAAAACCCTGAGAATCAGCCATTTATCCGGCTGTCACCCCTGCCAGTACCGGGCCGGGGCAGGGTGGTTTCTGCCGGGTCGGGCGCATGAACCCGGCAGGAATTGCGCATGAGCATAAACAGCATCATCAACACGGCCTACACCGGCCTGTCTGCGAGCCAGGCGGCGATCCGCACGATTTCCAACAACGTCGCAAACGTTAATACGCCGGGCTATGCGCGTCAGACCGTTGATCTGGAAGGGCTGGTGTCGGGCACTTCCGGCTTTGGCGTGCGGGTCAGCAATGTCCAGCGGGTCGCGGACTCCTTCCTGAACGCTGCGGCCTATTCCGCAACGTCAGACTTCGGCCGCTTTGAGGCACTGAACCAGTTTCATGACCGTCTCCAGGGGCTGATCGGCGCTCCGGACTCCAAGACCGGCCTTGCGGCCCGTGCAGACGGCATCTTCTCGGCCATCGCCGACCTGACCGCTGACCCGGCCGACAGCGTGCGCCGGCAGGCGGTCATCACGGAGATCAGCCGGTTTCTCGATGATATCTCCAGCCTCGGAAACAGCGTGCAGGCCCTGCGTGTCGATGCGTCCAGCCAGATCGGTGAGACAGTCACGGTCATCAACCAGGCGCTGCAACGCACCCAGCAACTGAACACCCAGATTGTGCGTGCCCGTGCCAGCGGTCAGGAAAGTGCCGGTTTGGAGGAACAGCGTGCCCAGGCACTGAATGACCTTGCGGAACTGGTCGATATCCGCGTGCAGGAGCAGGCGGATGGCTCTGTGCAGATCGCGACGGCGCGCGGCCAGACTTTGCTCGATCATGCTGCCCGTCGCCTGGAGTATAGCGGCTCGGCTGCGGCGTCCGCCGAGACGGTGTTCCCGGCCATCAAGGTCTCCCGCATTGATACCGTCTCGGGTATTGCCGTTGATACCGGTTTGACCCTGGATGCCGATTTGACCTCAGGACGGCTCAGCGCTCTCATCGATCTGCGCGATACCGAGCTTCCGGCGATCGCCGATGGGCTGGGGGAGCTGGCACGGGGTTTTCGTGACAGCGTCAATGCCATTCACAACAGCAACACTTCGGTGCCGCCGCCCACCAGCCTGGTCGGGCGCAATACCGGCCTGACGTCCAGTGACCCGAACGGGTTCACCGGTGTGTCGACCTTTGCGGTGGTTGATAATGCCGGCCAGATTGTTGCAAAGACGAGCATCAATTTCAGCAGCCTGCCGGCCAACACGCCGCTTTCCACGGTCGTTGCCCAGATCAATACCGGACTGGGCGGCGCTGCAACAGTGAGCCTGAACAATGGCAAGCTGAGCTTCACAGCGGCCAATGGCAGTCATGGCGTCGTCATCGCTGACGATGCGACTACGCCCAGCCAGCGTGCGGGGCAGGGGTTCTCCCAGTTCTTCGGCCTCAACGATCTGATCACCGGTGATCGCCCGAGCAACTATAACACTGGGGTCCAAGGCGGCGATGCGCATCAGTTCGCGGCCGGCGGGCAGACCGAGTTCGAAGTCCGCGACACGCATAACCGGGTCGTGGCGCGCTACACGCTGAATGTGGGCGGCACGACGTACAACGACCTTCTGACCACCCTGAACAGCGCCGGTGCACTGGGTAGTTACGCACAGTTCGGGCTGGATTCACAAGGGGCACTCTCGGTCGCCTCGGCACCCAACGTCGGCCCGTATAATATTCGTATCGCGCGGGACACGACCAATCGGGGCAATACCGGCATCTCGCTGAGCAGCCAGTTCGGCATTGGGCTGGGTGTGCAGGCGAACGGCGCACGCGGGCTGAGTATCCGCAAGGACATCCAGGCCAATCCGTTCAAGCTGGGCCTTGCGAAGTTTGACCCCAGCATCGCAGTCGGCGCTACAGCACTCGGTGTCGGGGATCAGCGGGGTGCCGTGGCGCTGCGCGGGTTGCAGGATCAGGCGATCGCTTTCAAATCAGCCGGCCCGGTGACTGCCACGAACGCAACGCTGACCCAGTATCTCGGCTCGTTCCTGGGTGAGACCGCGATTACCGCGCAAGCGGCCGAGTCCGGACGCAACGACGCAGAGGCCTTGAGAAACGACGTCATCAAACGCCGGGATGATTTCTCCGGGGTCAATCTCGACGAGGAACTCGCCAACCTCGTGGTCTTCCAGAACAGCTACAGCGCTGCCGCCCGTGTGCTGACCGCCGCGCGCGACATTTATGACACGCTGCTCAACATCATCTGACAGGGACACACAGCATGACCAGGGTCGCCAGTTTTTCTCAGAACCAGTCGCTGATTTCCGGTATCGCGCGTAATCAGTCCGATTTGTTCAACGCGCAACAACAGGTCAATACTGGGAAGAAGTCGAATGACTATAAAGGGATTGCCCAGGATGCGTCGACCCTTGTTTCAGCGCGCTCCCTGCAATCGCGTGCCGAGACGTTCCTGCGCACCGGATCACGCGTGCAGCAGACGCTCAGCACCAATGACATCCAGTTGACCGCGATTGTCGATACGGCACGCGATCTGCGCCAGAGTGTCGTCGAGGCACTGGGCAACAACGACGGCTCGGGATTGCCACAAATCCTGGAGCAGTCGCTCAACCTGATCGGTTCCGCGCTGAACACACAGGTCGGCGGCTCCTATGTCTTTGGTGGGTCGCAAATCGACAGAGAGCCATTCGCGCCAAAAACCCTCGCCGACCTGGTCGCGCTGCCTGCGGCAGCAGATGCGTTCCAGAACGATAGTCTGCGCGCTGCGGCACGGGTGTCGGACAGTCTGGAGGTCGAATACGGCGTGGTTGCAGACGATGTGGCCGAGCCACTGATCGGCTGGATCCGGGATCTGGCGGTGTTCGATGCCGGACCCAACGGCGCTATCGGCGGCACTCTGTCTCCGGCACAGCGCACACAGCTTGAGACGACTCTCTCGACCCTGGATGCCGCGATCGCACAGGTTCAGTCCCGCCAGGTCTCCAACGGACTCAAGCAGCAGCAGCTTGACCAGGTCAGCGACCAGCTTCAGAGCCGCGCAGATTTTCTCGAGACATTCGTCGCGGATATCGAGGATGTGAACATCGCAGAGGCGATCACCCGGCTCCAGAATGATCAAACGGCGCTGGAAGCCTCGTACCGGGCTTTTTCCTCGATCTCTGATCTTTCGCTCGTACGTTTCCTCTGACGCTCAGCGCGGATACGCTCTGAAATTTACAGCTTCTTAAGCCACTGCG
This sequence comes from uncultured Sphingomonadaceae bacterium, assembly GCA_964404985.1. Lineage (GTDB taxonomy): Bacteria > Pseudomonadota > Alphaproteobacteria > Sphingomonadales > Sphingomonadaceae > Hankyongella. Next base: position 31,646 of record CAYOMD010000020.1, on the reverse strand, counting down.
TTTACCAATTAACCGACGATATGAGGGGATAGTAGGTGCGTGTGGGAATGAGTGAAGTGGTGACTATGTCCAGCGGCGAAATTGATCGACTCCTCTCCCTCGCGGCCAACCGGTCCAAGGACTCGCGCAACGAACTTGCCAGCGCGATGGTCGATTTCTTCATGCACCCCGATGAACGCCTGAGCGACCAGCAGCGTGCCCTCATGGGCGATGTTCTGGCCAAGCTGATCAGCGAGATCGAGATGGATGTGCGCCGCAATCTCGCGGATGCGCTTGTCCGCTCCGGGATTGATCTGCCGGACCTCATTCATGCGCTGGCGAACGATGATATCCGCGTCGCTCAGCCACTATTGCAGACCAGCCCGCTGATCCGCGACAATGAACTGATCGAGATCGTCAAGCACCGCAGCGAAGAACATCGTTTGACCGTCGCGATGCGGCGCAACCTCTCGGAGGAGGTGACCGACGCGCTGGTAGAGCGCAGCGGCCCTGATGTCATCGAGCGGCTGTTGCGCAATCAGGACTCGACACTTTCGCGCCGCGCGATGGAGTTTCTGGTCGCGGAAAGTCGACGGCAGGACCGTTTCCAGGAACCGCTGGTCGCCCGATCCGATCTTCCGGTCGATCTCGCTCATCGCATGTACTGGTGGGTGTCTGCAGCACTGCGTCGCAAGATTTTGCTGACCTACAAGGTGGATGAAGAGATTCTCGACCGCTCGATGGAGCGGGCAGCGCTTGCGGCCTCGGCCGATCTTGTCGACGGACAAAGTGCACAGGCTCGCGCGCAGCGGCTGGCGCGCCGTATGTCTGAACTTGGCGAACTGACCGATAATTTTCTGGTGACGGCATTGCGTCAGCAGCGCATTACGGTGTTTGTAGCTGCACTGGCGGAACGTGCCGAGATAAGCTACAAGACGGCTTGGCAGATTATCTCTGATCGTGGTTTTGAGAGTTTTATTGTGCTCGCGCGTGCCGTTGATCTTGCCCGGGATGTCCTGACTTCGACAGTGCTGCTGCTGGCGGAGTCTCGCTCCACCAACTCTGTGCAACGCCCGGATATCGTGAATACTATCCTGACCATGTACAACAAGCTCGACCGCGAGAACTGCTTGCGTGTCCTGCGTCTCTGGCAGCGCAACGTCGATTATCAGAGCGCTATCGAGTCTCTTGAGCGCGCGCGTGCCGGCTGACAACGAGTCCCTGGTTTTCGAGCCCGACGATGGGGAAGGGCAGGAGTCCTACCGGTCGCCGCCGGTTCCGTCCGGCAACTGGCCGTCGCTTGCAGAGGCCAGCCTTGCCCTGGCCGATGCAAGTGCTGCCTGCTTCTTCATGGTTGACCTGTCTGGCGACGTGATTGATGCGTCCCCGGCCTGGCGCCGCCTGAACGAGCGGTTTGGCGGCCAGAACACCACGGCGATCCCGGGGCTGGCGCCGTTGTTGAACCGCACAAAAACAACGGGTCAAGGAGTCTTGCGACCTCTCAGCCTTGAGATTGATGGTGAGAAGCGTCATTACTGGGTCCGCACTATCCCTCTCGTGAATTACAACAAGCTTATGATCGGTATCGCCGGGGCATTTCAGGATTGGACGGCACAGCTGGGTCGCATGAATGTGGCTCTGGTTGACCAGTCGCGCTTTCGTGATTTCGCGCGGGCGACATCAGACTGGTTCTGGGAGACGGACTCGCAACTGCGGCTCACGGCCCTGTCGGACCGCGTGACTGCGCTGTTTGGGCGGCTGGCGAGCAGCTTTATCGGTCAGCGCCTGGATACAATCGGCGAGTGTGCGCCCAATCTGGCCGGGGATCGCCCGATTGATCGTGCGCTGCGGGAACAGACGCCGTTCCGCAACCAGTTGTTCCGGGTGACGGCGGAAGACCGGCAGGTCATCCAGTTCCACCTCTCCGGTGTGCCGCTTTTCGATACTCACGGCGCATTCCGCGGCTTCCGCGGTGCCGGCATGGATGTGACCAGGCTGTACGCTATCGAGGAGGATGCACGCGCAGCGCGCCAGCGGCTCGAGTCGGCCCTGGGTGAGCTCCAGCTGAAAAACAGCGCGCTCGATGTTGCCTCGGCACAGGCGCAATCTGCCCTGCATGCCAAAAACGAGTTCCTGGCCGCCATGAGCCATGAGTTGCGCACGCCGCTCAATGCGATCATCGGGTTCGCCGAGGCAATGGATCTGCGCCTGTTCGGAGACTTGAGCGGCGCCTATGCCGGCTATGCCCGCGATATTCTGACAGCTGGCCGGCACCTTCTGGGTCTTATCAACGACGTACTGGACGTCTCGGTGATTGAGACCGGCGATGTTTCCCTGGCGCTTGATGTCGTGCCGGTTGTGCGCCTCATCGAGCAGGCCCGCAGCCTGATCATGTTGCGCGCGGGCGACAAGGCGCTGGAAGTGGTGATCCCGCCGATCCCGGATGATCTCGCGGTGCATGCGGACGAACGCCGCGCCCTGCAGATTTTCGTCAACCTCCTGACCAACGCGGTCAAGTTCACGCCAGCCGGTGGCAAAATCGGCGTGACGGCAATACCCGCATCCACACAGGATGGATTGGTGCGCATCACGGTGTGGGACAATGGTCCCGGAATTGACGCCGCAGACCATGAAAAAGTGTTCGAGAAGTTCCAGCAACTCGGAACCGAACTTTATCAGTCCAAGCCGGATGGTACCGGCCTTGGGCTGCATATCTCCCGCGAGCTCGCGCGCCTGATGGGTGGCGACATCCATCTGGAGAGCCGGGATACCCCGGGGGCCTTTTTCACCGTGTTGCTGCCAACCGCCTGATCTTACCGCTGCATCGGTAATGCCTAGTGCTTTGCGCAAGACACCTGCCGTGCTTCATTGACATCACATAAAGACATCTTTATGTCATTATGCATGTCGCTGGCACTCATTCTGCTCAAGGCTCTGGCCGACCCGACGCGCTTGCGCATCGTGGGCTTGTTGCGCCGCGTCGAGCTTGCGGTCAGCGATCTCACCCGTATTCTGCGCCAGAGCCAGCCGCGCGTCTCGCGCCACCTGAAGATTCTCGCTGACGACGGCATCATCGACCGCAACAAGGAAGGGGCGTGGGTGTATCTGCGCCTGACTGATCGTCTGGAAATCCTGCGGGTCATCGAGGCGCTGGAGGGCTGCGGCTTGGTCGATGCTGCCCAGGCGCGGGCTGATCAGCGCGAGCTGGAGCTGGTGCTGGCGGACCGTCAGGCCGCAGCGCAGCGTTACTTCGCCGAGAACGCCGAAGCCTGGGACCAGGTCCGCTCGATGCACATTGCCGAGACCGAAGTGGAGGCCGCCGTTTCGCGGCATCTCCTGCGCGAGCCGGTTGAAACCTTGCTGGATCTCGGCACCGGCACCGGCCGCATGCTGGAGCTGTTCGGCCCGCACATCAAGCGCGGCATCGGGGTCGATATGAGCCCGGAAATGCTCAAGCTTGCCCGCGCCAAGCTGGAGGTCGCAGGGCTTGGCCACTGCCAGGTGCGACTGGGCGACATGTATGCCCTCTCGAACGGACAGAGTTTCCAAGCGGTCATCATGCATCAGGTGCTGCACTTTGCCGACGATCCGGGTGCTGCGATCACAGAAGCCGCCCGGCAATTGGCTGCGAATGGCCGGCTTCTGGTCGTTGATCTGGCAACACATGATAATCAGCTGTTGCTGGCCCTGCATCAGCATCGCCGCCTCGGCTTCAGCGACACGCAGATATCGGACTGGATGACCGAGGCCGGCCTTCACACCGAAGTGGTGGAGGCGCTGCCCAGCCAGTTGCTCACCGTCAAACTCTGGATCGGCCGGCGCCTGAGCGATGCCGACAAGCAACGCACCGCCGCCTGACGTGCAGGAGACCCCTATGACAAGAATACTTCCCAGCTTTCAGCCCATGTTCGCCGATATTGGCGGTGACATCGGCGTGTCTTTCGAGTTCTTCCCGCCGAAAACCCCAGCGATGGAGGAGACCCTCTGGAGTTCGATCAGTGCTCTGGCACCACTGAAACCGGAGTTTGTCTCGGTCACCTACGGGGCGGGCGGCTCGACCCGCGAGCGCACCCACAATACCGTCAGCCGCATCGTGCGGGAGACGGACATAAAGGCGTCTGCGCACCTGACCTGCGTGGCGGCAACGCGCGAGGAAGTCGATGAGGTGGCACGCGGCTACTGGGCGGCCGGCGTCCGCTCGATCGTCGCCCTGCGTGGCGACCCTCCTGCCGGTATCGGTACGCAGTACACGCCGCACCCCGGCGGGTATGAGTCTTCTGTTGCCCTGATCGAGGGCCTGAAGCGCATCGCCGATTTCGACATCAGTGTGAGTGCCTATCCGGAATGCCATCCGGAGAGCCCGTCCCGCATCGCCGACGTTGATTTTCTCAAGCGCAAGCTGGATGCCGGTGCCAACCGGGCCATCACCCAGTTCTTCTTCGATCCCGATGCTTATCTGCGTTACCTCGATCTGGTGCATGCCGCCGGCGTCAGCGCGCCGATCCTGCCCGGCATCCTGCCGGTCACCAATGTTGCGCAGTTGCGCAAAATGGCAGCCGCCTGCGGCGCGTCGGTGCCGGAGTGGATGGGCCGCCTGTTCGAGGGACTGGATGACCACCCGACCACCCGCCAACTGGTGGCCGCGACGGTCGCTGCCGAGATGTGCGTGCGCCTCTACCGTCGCGGCGTGCGCAACTTCCACTTCTATACGCTCAACCGCTCGGAGCTGACCCGCGCCATCTGCCACCTGCTCGGCCTGCGCGATGCAAATGTAGTGCAAATCCAGGGAGCCGCCGCATGACCCGTGCCGAAAAAGCAGCACAATTCCGTAAGCTTGCCGGGCAGCGCATCCTGATAAAGGACGGGCCATACGGCACAGCGGTCCAGAACTATGCTCTTGATGAGGCAGGCTTCTGCAACGGCCGCAGCTTCAACCATGACCAGAAGGGCAATAACGACATTCTGAATGTCACCCGTCCGGAGATCATCGGCGAGATCTGCCAGCGCTATATCGATGCCGGTGCCGACCTGCTGGCGACCAACACCTTCAATGCCAATGCCATCAGCCAGGCCGACTATGGTGCTGAGTCGATGGTGCGCGAGATCAATCTTGCCGCGGCCAAGGTGATCCGCGAGCGGGTGGATGCAGCGGCGACACCGGAGCGCCCTTTGTTCGTGGCCGGTGCGCTTGGTCCCACCAACAAGACACTCTCCGTCTCGCCGGACGTCAACAATCCCGGCCACCGGGATGTCTCGTTCGATTATGTTCGCGATGTCTACCGGGAGCAGATCGAGGCGCTGCTGGAGGGCGGGGTCGACTTCATCCTGGTCGAGACCATCTTCGATACGCTGAACGCCAAAGCAGCCCTTGTTGCAGCAGACGAGGCCGGAGAGGCTCGGGGCGAGATCATCCCGGTGATGGTCTCCGGCACCCTGACGGACCTTGCCGGGCGCAATCTCGCCGGTCAGACGGTGGGGGCATTCTGGAACTCGGTGCGCCATGCCAAGCCGCTGACCATGGGCCTGAATTGCTCGTTCGGCGCGACCGAGCTGCGCCCCTATGTGGCAGAACTCTCCAAGGCCGTGGATACGCTGCTGATGGTCTATCCGAATGCCGGCCTGCCCAATGAAATGGGGGGCTATGACGAGCAGCCGGACAAGACGGCGTCGCTGATCCGGGATTGGGCGGACGCCGGCCTCATTAACGCGGTCGGCGGCTGCTGCGGCACGACACCGGCGCACATCGCGGCGATTGCGGCGACGGTGCGCGATCTGCCGCCGCGCGATCTGCCGGCGCTGGGGATGCAGCTCCGCCTCTCCGGCATGGAAGCCTTCAATGCCTGAGTCAGCCGGATGGCTAGGTGGCCGTCTATGGCACCGTGAAAGCACACGGAGTCGCCAAAGATTGCCACTGAACAAGACGTTATTCCTCTTTTTCTGAGTACATTATGTCCGCCAGCAACTTCATCAACATCGGGGAACGTACCAACGTTACCGGATCGGCCCGCTTCAAAAAGCTCATCATGGCAGGCGACTACCCTGCGGCACTGGAGGTGGCACGCCAGCAGGTGGAGGCCGGGGCTCACGTCATCGACGTCAACATGGACGAGGGCCTGCTTGACGCCGAGGCGGCGATGGAGACCTTCCTCAAGCTGATTGCCGCCGAGCCGGACATCGCCCGTGTGCCGCTGATGATCGACTCGTCCAAATGGTCGGTGATCGAGGTTGGCCTGAAGTGCACCGCCGGCAAGCCGATCGTGAACTCGATCAGCATGAAGGAGGGCGAGGCGCAGTTCATCGAACAGGCCAGGAAGGTGCGTCGCTACGGTGCGGCGGTCGTCGTGATGGCGTTCGACGAAGTCGGTCAGGCCGACACCTGCGAACGCAAGGTCGAAATCTGTGCCCGCGCTTATGACATCCTGACCCGGCAGGTCGGCTTCCCGGCAGACGACATCATCTTCGATCCCAACATTTTCGCAGTCGCGACCGGGATCGAGGAGCACAACAATTACGGCGTCGACTTCATCGAGGCATGCCGCCTGATCAAGCAGCGCTGCCCCGGCGCGCATATCTCGGGCGGTGTCTCCAACCTGTCGTTCAGCTTCCGCGGTAACGAGCCGGTCCGCCGGGCCATGCACTCGGTGTTCCTCTACCATGCCATCCAGGCGGGTATGGACATGGGCATCGTCAACGCCGGTCAGCTTGACGTCTATGACGACATCCCGCTCGACCTGCGCGAGGCCTGCGAGGATGTGGTGATGAACCGCCGCCCGGATGCGACCGAGCGGTTGCTGGATCTGGCCGAGCGCTACCGCAACACCGGAACGGTCGAGGCGCAGACGATCGAGGAATGGCGGAGTTGGCCGGTCGCCAAGCGGCTGGAGCATGCGCTGATCAAGGGCATCGACCTCTATGTGGTTGAGGATACCGAGGAAGCACGCCAGAGCTTCAGTCGCCCGATCGAGGTCATCGAAGGTCCGCTGATGGACGGGATGAATACGGTCGGCGACCTGTTCGGTGCGGGCAAGATGTTCCTGCCGCAGGTGGTCAAGTCCGCGCGCGTCATGAAGAAGTCGGTCGCCCACCTGATCCCGTTTATCGAGGCCGAGAAAAGCGAAGGCGCGCGCGCCAAGGGCAAGATCATCATGGCGACGGTCAAAGGGGACGTCCACGACATCGGCAAGAACATCGTTGGCGTTGTGTTGCAATGCAACAATTTCGAGGTCATTGACCTGGGCGTAATGGTGCCGTTCCAGCGGATTCTGGAAGCCGCCCGCGAACACAACGCCGACATCATCGGCTTGTCCGGCCTGATTACCCCCTCGCTGGATGAAATGTGCACGGTTGCCGAGGAGATGCAGCGCGCCGGTATGTCCATCCCGCTGCTGATCGGCGGGGCGACCACGTCGCGCGTGCATACTGCCCTGCGGATCGAGCAGCGCTACAAGAATGGCCCGACCTTGCATGTGGTGGATGCCAGCCGCGCCGTCGGCGTGTGCACCGCCCTGACCTCGGACACCCAGCGCACGGAACTGGAAAGCCGCACCCGCGCCGAGTATGCCGAAATCCGCGAAAAGCGCGCCAACAACGGCGAGAGTGAGCTGGTCTCGCTGGAGACCGCCCGCGCCAACTATTTCCGCGCGGACTTCTCGGGCGCGGCTGTGGTCAAGCCCAAGCTGCTCGGGACTCATGTGCTGGATGATTTCCCGCTCGAGCAACTGGTCAAGCGGATCGACTGGACACCGTTCTTCCGCACCTGGGAGCTGGCGGGCGTCTACCCCGCCATCCTCGACGATGCCGTGGTGGGCGAGAGTGCGCGCGGCCTGTTCCGTGACGCGCAGGCGATGCTGGAGACCATCATCGCGGAGAAATGGTTGACCGCCAAAGCCGTCATCGGCTTCTGGCCGGCGCGCCGCGATGGTGACGATGTCGTGCTCTACACCGACGAGAGCCGCACGACCGAGCTGAGCCGCGTGCACTTCCTGCGCCAGCAGTTCGCCAAGCGCGACAACCGACCGAACATGTGCCTGGCCGATTTCATCTCGCCCGAGGCGGATTATTTCGGCGGTTTCGTGGTGACCGCTGGCCACGGCATCGATGCACATCTGGCACGCTTCAAGGCAGCGCATGACGATTATTCGGACATCCTGCTGAAAGCGCTTGCAGACCGGCTGGCCGAGTCCTTCGCCGAGACCCTGCACGAGCAGGTCCGGCAGGATTACTGGGGCTATGCGCCGGATGAGGCGCTCTCCAACGACGATATCATCCGCGAGAAGTATCGGGGAATCCGCCCGGCACCGGGTTATCCGGCCAGCCCGGACCACTCCGAGAAGCCGGAGCTGTTCCGCCTGCTGGATGCGACCAGCACAATCGGGGTCAGCCTGACCGAGAGTTTTGCCATGCTGCCGACGGCGGCCGTCTCCGGCTATTATCTGGCGCACCCGCAGAGCAGCTACTTCGGGGTGGCGCGGGTCGGTCGCGATCAGGTGGAGGACTATGCGCGCCGGCGCGGTGTCTCGCTGGAGCAGGCGGAGCGCTGGCTGCGCCCGAACCTCGGTTACGACGCCTAGATTGACAGTCTCGTGGTCTGTCGGCACGAACTGCAAAATACATAAAAACTAAAGGGCCGCGGGTGAACAGCGACGTTGAAAATGGGAGCGTCGGTAGCCGCACACCCCTGGTGCTCATGTTCATCACCGTCGTGATCCTGGTCTACGCCAGCCTGTTTCCGTTCAATTTTGCCGCTGATTTCGATCGCAGCCTGTTCGACAATCTTGGGTATGGCGTATGGCAGGATCGGGTCGGTAATATCCTCGGGTTCATGCCGCTGGGGCTTTGTATCGTCTGGGCCAGCGAGCGCCTGCAATCGATCGCCCGGCTCTGGGTGGGCATCGCGCTCTCGATCCTGCTGGCCCTGCTGTTGCAGGTGGCGCAACTCTATCTGCCCAGTCGCGACCCATCTTTCATGGATGTTCTGAACAACGGCGTCGGGCTCGGGCTGGGAATTGTGATCGCCGGCGTCCTGCCCTGGAGCCGGATGTCCGGGCCGCATCGTGAAGGACCACCGGCTGCATGGTTGCTGCTCGTTTTATTCATGCTGCTGTTCATCATGACGCCTTATCTGCCGACGTCCGATCTGGCAGAATTGAAAACGCGCGCCCGGCACCTGCTTGTGCAGCGCGAATTCCGTCTTGAGGATATTGCTGGCGCGGCAGCGCTCTGGTTCGGGCTGTTTGCTTTGTGGGACGGCTGGCGGCGCTCCGGCTTGCGCGTGGTGTCCGTTGTCCTACTGGTGGCGCTGCTGTTCGTCTGGCGTGCGCTCACGCCTGGCAATGACTTGACGCTCTCCAATATGCTTGGCGCGCTTATGGGCGGCGTACTGGCGCTCCTCCTGCCGCGTGCGTGGCTGCGCCGCACGGTGATGCCGGTGTTTGCAGCGTTGATCCTGATCGGCGGCCTGACGCCGTTCGAGGTCCGCAGTACACCGATGCCGCCCTTCCTCATCCCGTTCGAGCCGCTGCTGAGCTCGCCTGACTGGCTGATCGCACTCGGCATCGCCGGCTACAAGTCGGTCGTATATGGCGGGTTTGTAATGGCGGGCTACCGGGTCTGGGGCCGGCTGCGCACCGCTGCACTCTGGGGCATGGTGCTCACCGGGTTGGTCGAGGCCGCACAGATCGTGCTGGCATCCGGCACGCCTGAACTCAGCGACCCGCTGTGGCTGCTTGGCGTGGCCTGGATCATGAGCCTGCTGTCGCCGACCCGGCCCCGGATTGAGACTACCCCTGAAGGAGGGACGGCAACCAGGTCACGAGTGACGGGATGAACAACACCAGCAGCAAAACCAGCAACTGTATCGCCAGATAGGGAGCCACACCTTCCCAGACTCTGGCTTGCGGCATGCCGGATGCCGATTGCCGGACATAGGCGAGTGCCAGGCCGTTGGGCGGCATGATAAGCCCCATCTGTACAAGAAGCGCTATCGCCACGCCAAGCGTGAGCGGCTCGACGCCAAGCTGCAGCAGGGTAGGGGCTGTCAACGGGGTCACCAGTGTGATGAGCTGTACATAATCGAGATACCGTGCGAGCAGGATCATCACCCCCAGAACCAGGATCAAGGTGGGCACAAGGCCGCCCGGCACGAGAGAGAATGCGGACTTTAAAATAATTAACCCGCCAAATGCTTCAAATACTGTGCGAAACAACCACGCACCGAGCAGCAGTGTCACAATGATGGCGGTGATGAGGATGGTCGTGCGTGCAGCCGGCAGGAGGTCGCGGCGCGCATTCAGCACCCCGAGTGCCGCCAGCCACCCCACCAGCGCGATGATGGACAAGCCGATGCCGATGATCCGCTGTACACCCTCCAACGGCCCGAACAGGCGAAGGCCGACGAGCAAGAGCATGGCAGCGCCGCCAGCCCAGACAACGGGTGAGGTGCGGCCGCGGGTAGCGCCAATCCACAGGCTGGCTGCAGCGCCACAGGCGGCAGCCTCGGCAATGTTCATGCGTGCCAGAAACAGTGGGGCCAGTACGCTGGCCGCCAGCGCCAGGATGCGCGCCAGCGGTGCCCAGGGCGGCGGGGCAGGCTCCACAGTCTCCCGTGCGGACGCCGGCAGCAGCTGGCAATGCGCGACAAACAGCAACACCAGCAAAATGCTGGGAACCAGCGCCGCCGCGAGCAAATCCATAACACTGATCGGCGTGGTGGCATAATCGTCCTGTGCTTGCAGAACCGTACTCTGGGCCGCCCCAAGACTCCCGGCGAGCAGGACCAGCATGATCGAGGGCGGGACGATCTGCCCCAGCGCACCTGCCGCCGTGATTGCCCCCAAAGAGCGACGACAACTGTTGTTGGCACATATGCGACCAGCCGCTGCGACCGTCGCGCCAACCAGACTGCCGGCAAGCGAGAGGAGCGCACCGGAGATCAACGCCGCGAGCGCATTGCCGCTGCGATAGCGCGCCATGGTCTGGTGGATGGTGCGGATCAAATCGTCTGCTACGCCCGAGCGGTCCAGCACGGCCCCCATGGCGGCGAAGAGCGGAATGGCCAACAGGGTCGGGCTGGTCGCCATTGCCTGAATTTGATCGCTTGCCAGCAGTATATCGCCCCAGGAGATCAGGGACGGAAGTAGCTCAAGCGACTGCAGGAGGACGGCAAGCAGGGCATAAAGCAGGGCGACGCCGCCCAGCGTGAAGGCGGCCGGAAATCCGGCAAGCAAGGCTGCAGCCAGTGAAAGGACCAAGGCGACTGCCAGGATACCGCCGCTCATCGGCGCAACCACGCGCGCAGGAAGGCGCTGTGGGCCTGTACGCCGACCGCGAACACGCCCAGAAATGCGATGGCGTTGAAAACAACGAACAGTGACAGGTTGCTCCAGTCGCCATGCAAAGCTTTGATGCCGTTCACGACGGCCAGGCCGGTGGCCCATAACAGCACCGTCAGCATCGGCAGGAGGAAGGCGATGAGGCCGATCATCGAGATGAGCGCCTGCTCGCGCGGCGGGATAACACGATAGCGCTGGCCGACCCGCAAATGCTCGTCCATGAGCAACGCATAGCCGCTGCCGCCCAGCATCACGGCGGCCCCGATCAGTGTGACGGCATTGTGGAAAGGGAATGAGGCGACCCCGAAGATCGCTCGCGCCACCGCCATAGTTGCGACCAGCAGGACCAGCAGCAGCAGCAGGCAGGCCAGAAATGTGCCGATGCGCCGGTTTACACCGTCCAGCATGACGCTCCAGGTTTGCAGACCCTCACGCCAGGTCGGCTGCGGCGGGCTCATGTGGTGGCCCCACGTGCTTGCAGGTAGGACTGTTCGCTGATGCGGGTCCAGCTGCCCACTAGCTTGCGCGTGGAAAAGAAGCTGCCGTATATCCGGCCGGTCAATTCATCAAGGCCTCCGATGCGCGCAAGCAGGGCGCTGGAGGCGGTGCGTGCGGCGTCCATGACATCGTCCGGGAATGGTTGCACACTGATGCCGAATTCAGTTTTCAGGGTCTCAAGCGCCACGGCGTTACGATAGTTATATTCGGCCTGCATCAGCATGTTCTCGGCCTCGGCGGCCAGGGAAAAGATCTCCTGGCTGGCGGGGTCAAGCGCACGCCACAGATCGAGATTGATCCCCAGCGACAATGTGGCCCCAGGCTCCTGGAAGCCCGGTCCATAGTAGTTCTGCGCCGCCTTGTGGAGCCCGAAGGCGGTATCGTTCCAGGGGCCAATCCACTCGGCGGCGTCGAACTGCCCATCGCGCAGGGCCAACTGGATATCACTTCCCGGCATGGCAATCGGTGCTGCTCCCAGGCTGGCGGCAATCTCTCCGCCCAGCCCCGGTATACGGATGCGCAGACCCTTCATATCGGCCAAGCTGCGGATTGGCTTCTTGTACCATCCCCCCATCTGGCAGCCGGTGTTGCCGCAGGCGAACGGTTTTACGTTGAAACGGCTGCTCAACTCATCCCAAAGTTGCTGCCCGCCGCCGAAGTGCAGCCAGGCGTTCATCTCGTCAGCCGTCAGACCGAAAGGCACACTGCAGAAAAAGCTGAAGCCCGGATGGCGGTCCCGCCAATAATATTCCGCACTGTGATACAGGTCAGCCTTGCCATCCGATACCGCCGCGAGCGCCCCATTGGCGGGCACCAGTTCGCCGGCAGCAAAGACCTTGATCGTCCAGGCACCCGCCGACGCCGCGGCGATGCGGCGGGCCAGACGCTCGGCGCTGGTGCCAAGCCCGGGGAAGTTGCGCGGCCAGCTGGTCACCAGCCGCAGGGTACGCTTGCCGTTGAGGATCGCGGGCGCGCCGGTCGGCTGGTTGACATTGCTGAGGACAGCGGTTCCAGCACCGACCACCGCGATACTGGCGGAGGCGACCAGGGCGCGTCGGCTTAGACCCTTCTGGTTCGCCTGCTCCGTGTCTGCCACATATCCCTCATGCGTTTATTTTGCACCGAGACTATGCGCCTGGTTGAAAGTTTGTCCAGCCATCCTGTCCCAGCATTTCCAGCGGCTTGAACCTTTGCTTGTAGTCCATGGCCCGCGATCCCGCGATCCAGTAGCCAAGGTAGACATAGGGAAGGCCTGCCTCGTGGCAGAGAGCGATGTGGTCGAGAATGATGTACGAGCCGAGGCTGTAGGTAGTAAAATCGGGGTCGAAGAAACTGTAGACCATCGATACGCCGTCCCCGAAGTGGTCGGTCAGGCAGACGCCGATCAGCCGCTCATTGAGGCGGTATTCATAGATAGCGGTCGGGACCGGCGAGCGCTCGATCATCTCGACATAATCGCTGACATCCATCCCGGACATGCCGCCTTCCGGGTGGCGCACGGCAAGGTAGCGGCGCAGCAGATCATATTGCTCGTCGGTTGCCCAGGGCTGGCACAGGCTCCGGCTGATGGAAGCACCACGCCGCAGTATCCGGCGCATGTTCACGCTCGGCGTGAAGCGTGCAACTGGAATGCGCACGGATACACAAGCGTTGCAGCCGTCGCAGGAGGGGCGATAGGCCACCATCTGGCTGCGCCGGAAGCCGTGGTGAGTGAGTGATTCGTTCAGGGCACCCGGCTCAGGCCCGGCGAGTTCGGTAAACACCTTACGCTCCACGCGGCCCGGCAGATACGGACACGGGCCGGGGGCAGTGGCGAAAAAGCGCGGAAATCGAAAGGATTGCGTGGTCACGGGCGGTGCGCACTGTTCTTTTCAAGCGGCGCTGCGCCGATCGCCAACGCCTGAAGAACACCATAGGCCGTAATGCGCGGCGCGGAAAGATGAACAAAGGGTTAATCGTTACAGAATATGGGTTAATGGATTTAATTGGTTTAGTTTTCCCCGAAATCAGGATCGACTGCCGGGGCCTCCCGGATGAGCAGCAGGGTGATACGGCGATTTTCCGGTCGCAGCGGATCATCCGGGAACATCGGCTCCGTGGAGGCCTTGCCCACGGACTCGGCAAAGCGGTCAACGGGTACGGCCCCGTCCAGCAGGGCGCGTCGTGCCGCGTTGGCCCGGTCCGAGGAGAGTTCCCAGTTCGTGTAGTCAGCGCGCGATTCAGCCCCCGCCTTGTCGGTATGGCCCTGGATCGACAGCCGGTTCTCCATCTTGGCGATCACCGTGCCGAGTGCTGTGATCATCTTCTTGGCGTAAGGGTAGAGTTCGGCACCACCGGGCCGGAACATCGGTCGCTGGTCGCGGTCTACCAGTTGCACCCTCAGGCCGTCCGGTGTCTGCTCGACGATGATGTGATCGCGATTATTATGCAGGTCAGCAATTTCCTGAATGGCTGTGTTGAGGCCCTGCTCGGCTTTCAGCAACTGGGTGTCGCCCTCGGTCGGCAGTTTGGACTCCCAGGCGGTCGATTGTGGTCCCTGCTGGTTGTCCTGCTTGTCGCGCGCGGCGTCTTCCTCTGTGCGCTGTTTCTGGGAGGTCTCCTGGCTTGGCGTGATTGACCCGGACGCCTTGGCACCTTCCTTCTCAAGCGACTGTCCCGCCAGGATCGACCCGGAGCCGGATGAGTTGGACATGGTGGCATTCGATGGTGTGAAGTAATCGGCGATGCCCTGCAGAGTCACCTTGTCAGAAACGGTCAACAGCCAGAGCAGCATGAAGAACGCCATCATTGCGGTCACGAAGTCGGCATAGGCGACCTTCCAGGCGCCACCATGGTGGCCACCGGCAACCTTCTTGATCTTCTTCACAATAATCGGTCGGGCGTCTGCGCGCGCTTTGGCCATGGCTCAATCCTGTCGCCGGAACGGCTCGGGATGGTTTACCAGCGCAATGGTAAAGAGGGCGTTAGGGCGGAGTTATACAGCCTCGATCAGCCGGACGTCGTAACCATGCGCACGCAGAGCTTCGATCAACCGGTCCAGATGGCGGGCATCGCGCGTTTCGCATTCAATGTCGGCATAGGTGCCCTTGGCCGGCAGCTTCGAGAAGATGCGCTGGTGCGAGACTTCGATAATGTTCACCTGAATGTCGTTGAAGATCCGGGTGACATTGTAGAGTTCGCCCACCCGGTCCTTGAGGCGGACCCGCAGGCGGGCCAGCCGCCCCTCGCGCGCCAGCTCGCGCAGCAGCACGTTGGCGAGCAGCCGGGTATCGATGTTGCCGCCGCAGATCACCAGGCCCACTGTTTTGCCACGGAAGCGCTCCGGCCGCGTGAGCATCGCGGCAAGCCCGGCGGCACCCGCACCCTCGGCCACCGTCTTTTCGATGTTGAGCAGCATGGAGACGGCACGTTCCAGATCAGTCTCGGACGCCAGCAGGATGTGGTCCACGAGTGCCTTGACGATCTGATAGGTCAGCTCGCCCGGATGCTTGACCGCGATCCCTTCCGCGAGCGAGTCGCCGTCGCAGATTGCCTCAAAGCTGTTCACCTTGGCCGCCATGGAGGGATAAAGCTCGGCCTGGACGCCGACGATCTCGATGCCCGGCTTGATCGCGCGCGCCGCCACCGCCATGCCGGAGATCAGCCCGCCGCCGCCGATCGGAATGCACAGGCAATCCAGGTCCGGTACGTCGCGGAGCATCTCCAGCGCGATGGTACCCTGGCCGGCGATCACCAGCGGGTCATCGAACGGATGCACGAAGGTGAAACCGCGCTCTGCCTGCAGATGGCGCGCGTGCGCGGTTGCCTCCTCCAGCTTCTCGCCGTGGAGGATGACGGTTGCGCCGTGCCCCTCGGTTTGCTGCACCTTGATGATCGGGGTGGAGAGCGGCATCACGATGGTCGCCGGTATGCCGAGCCGGCTGGCATGATAGGCGACACCTTGTGCATGATTGCCGGCGGACATCGCCACGACGCCGCGCCGCCGCTGCTCGGGGGTCAGTGCCAGCAGCCGGTTGAGCGCCCCGCGCTCTTTGAAGGCTGCGGTAAACTGGAGGTTCTCGAACTTCAGCCAGACAGTCGCGCCGGTAATCTGGGAGAGCGTGCGGCTGAGCAGACATGGGGTGTCTATAATCGCGCCTTTGATATTTTCGGCGGCGGCGAGGACATCCTCAAAGGTCACGGGGAGCGCAGGACTGGTCATGTTCGGAAGACGCCTCAGGAATGCGGGAAATTGTCAAAAGCTCTAGCGTGCCGTAACGCCTGCGCCAAGTATGGAGAGGAGTCGAACGTTATGGCGCGTTTAGCATTTTTGGGCCTGGGGGTTATGGGCGCCCCGATGGCGGGGCATCTGGCCAAGGCGGGGCACGCCGTGACCGTGTACAATCGCACCGCGGATAAGGCCGTAACATGGGTGCAGGCGCACAGTGGCAAGGTTGCCAAGACTCCGGCTGAGGCGGCAACGGGGGCGGACGTCGTGCTTTCCTGCGTCGGGGCGGATGCCGACCTGGAAGCGGTGACCCTCGGGCCGGATGGAGCGTTTGCCGCCATGACGCCAGGCAGTCTCTACATTGACCACACCACAGTCTCCGCCGAGGTCAGCCGGCGACTGGCGGCCGCGGCGCGCGATCGCGGGATCGGTTTTCTCGATGCGCCGGTCTCGGGCGGGCAGGCGGGGGCGCAGGCGGGCCAACTCACCATCATGGTCGGTGGGGACGAAGATGATTTCGCGCAGGCCGAGCCAATCCTTGCAGCCTATGCCAAACGGGTTGGCCATATGGGGCCGGTCGGCACCGGGCAGCTCACCAAGATGGTCAACCAGATCGCGATTGCCGGGATCGTGCAGGGGCTGGCCGAGGCGCTTCACTTTGCCCAGTGTGCCGGGCTGGACGGGACCGCCGTGGTCGATGTGATCGGCAAGGGGGCGGCACAAAGCTGGCAGATGGACAACCGGGCCGCCACCATGCTGGCCGGGCAGTTCGAGTTCGGCTTCGCGGTCGACTGGATGCGCAAGGACTTGAGCTTGGTGCTGGCGGAGGCGCGCCGCACTGGCGCGCGCCTGCCGTTGACTGCGCTGGTCGACCAGTTCTACGCTGATGTCCAGGCGGATAGCGGTGGTCGCTGGGATACGTCCAGCCTGATTACACGTCTTAATTCAGCGCGTTGAGCACTGACAGGATGTCCGCATAATCATCGGTCCAGCCCTTGAAGCCGGGCGTGGGCGTCAGCGCTGACCAACCGGGCTGCAGCGCCTTCAGGCGACTTTCGTGCGAGACTTGAGACTTCGTCAGCATGATCCAGATCGAGCGGGTCTCGCCGCGCGCCTTGGCAGCGTCGTCGGGACGATAGGTATAGACGGATGCCTGCAGGCCAAGCGCGCGGGCGGCATCGGCCACCACGGGTTTCAGGTCCATGAACCGGTTGGAGATGTGCACCATCAGTACCCCGTCCACGGTGATGCGGGATGCATAAAGCGCCATCGCTTCCCGGGTCAGCAGGTGCAACGGGATCGAGTCGGAGGAGAAGGCATCAACCAGCAGCGCGTCGTAGGCTGCAGGCGCAGCACTTGCCAGCTTGAGCCGCGCGTCGCCGATCACGAAGCGGGTGTCCGGCGCGCAATGGCTGACGTAGCGGAATAGCTTGGGGTCGGAGGCAATCGCGACCACGCGCGGATCAATCTCGTAGCTGGTCCAGACCTGCCCGGGCTTGCGGTAGCACAGCGTAGAGCCAGCCCCGAGGCCGACCAGGCCTACCCGTGCGCCATCCGGCAGTGCACGCGCCACCTGGCCAAGGCCGCTGCGGGGCGCGTAATAGCTGAGCGGGGTGAAGGCGCGCGCCGGATCCAGCGACTGGATGCCATGGAGGGTGGTGCCATGGGTCAGCCAGCGCATGTTGTTCACCTTGTCCTCGCCCACCCGGTAGACGCCGAAAAATCCGCGCTCCTGGTGCATGGAGGCCTGCGCCTTCACCAGAGCCAGCAGCCCGCCGAAGCCGAGAATGCAGGCGGCCACCTGCGCCGTGAAGCGCCAGCGTCGCCCGGCCGCCGCCAATGTGGTCACGATCAGGATGGCCGTGCAGAGCGGCGTCGCCAGTGTTGCGTTTTCCAGCCCGTTGTTGCTGTCCACAAACAGGATCAGGGCGGCCACCAGCGCCAGCGCCGGCACCAGAATGTTCAGCAGGGATGCGCGTGCCCGCCGCTCGAAGACACTGCGCAGGCTGGTGAGTGGCGCGCCGGGGGTCAGCAGCGTTGCCGATGCCAGCAGCAGCAGCGGAAACTCATAGACGCCTTGAAACAGCAAGGGGGCGGCGAGTGCTGTAAAGCCGCCGCCCAGCACGCCGCCGAGTGACATCCAGAAATAAAACTGGGTCAGTTGTGCGACGCCCGGCCGCCGGCTCGCCAGTTGCTGGTGCAGGGCCAGTGTCACGAAGAACACCAGTGCCAGCAGCGCGCCCATCACCAGGAAAGGCTGCTTGTGGCTGTCGGCAAAGCTCAGGCCACCGACAAGCACCAGCAAAACGCAGGCGATGGTGGCACTCGTTTGTGCCGTAATCATCGGACGGGCCGAGAAGGCGATGATGAAGGTGACAAGGTAGAGCGCCAGCGGGATGATCCACAGCAGCGGCATCGCCACAATATCGGTCGTGAGGTAGGTCGTCAGTGCCAGCATTAGGGCCGAGGGCACCGCCGCCAGCGCCAGCCAGTGCAGGCGGGTGGCAAGGCGCGGCGTTTCGGCAGGCAGCACGTCAGCCACGGTAACGGTCTGGCGTGTGACATGGCGGCTGCAGGCAAGAATGAGCACCAGTAGCACCAGAAAACCGCCGGACCAGCCCAGCGCCTGCGCCTGCAGGCCGAAGTTGGGCTCGACCAGGGTCGGGTATGAGACCAGGGCCAGCAAGCTGCCGACGTTGCTCGCGGCATAGAGGAAGTAAGGGTCGGCGGCGTCCGGCGCGCTGGTGTTGGCATACCAGCGCTGCATCAGCGGAGCCTGCGCTGAGACTGCCAGGAACGGCAGGCCGATCGAGACCGTCATCAGGCCGACCAGCCAGAGCGTCGGGGAGACGGCGCCCGGTGCCGGATACCAGGCGGCCAGCCCGATCGGCAGGCTCAGGGCCGCGATGGCAAACAGCACGGCGTGCACGCCGGTCTGCCAGCGCTGATTGAGCCGGCCCAGCCGGTCCGCATAGGCGTAGCCTGCCAGCAGGGTCGCCTGATAGAAGACCATCGCCGTGTTCCAGACCGAGGCCGAGCCGCCCAGCTGCGGCAGCGCCATGCGCGCGAACATCGGTTGCACCATGAACAGCAGGAACGAGCCGAGGAAAATGGTCGCGACAAAAGTTGCGCGCACACCGGGTGCGGCAAGTGTTGCCGGTGGCATGGTCATGGGTGCGGTCATGGTCTTGGTCCCCGGAGGCTTTTGATTGTGGTAGCCGCCAGAGGTTTCCATCACGCTAACGCTAGCCGAGCAAGCGTGCGGCGTCGCGGGCAAAGTAGGTCCAGATGCCAGATGCCCCAGCGCGCTTGAACCCAAGCAGGGTCTCCAGCATCGCGGCCTCCAGCGGGAAAGCACCGGCCTCGGCGGCGTGGGCGAGCATCGCGTATTCGCCGGAGACCTGATAGACAAACACCGGCACTGCGAAAGTCTCGTGTACCCGGCGCACGATGTCGAGGTAGGGCAGGCCGGGCTTCACGATCACGCTGTCGGCACCCTCGGCGAGGTCTTCGGCGACCTCGCGCAGCGCTTCCTCCGCATTGGCGGGGTCCATCTGGTAGGTCCGCTTGTCGCCCTTCAGCAGCCCGCCCGAGCCGACCGCATCCCGGAACGGCCCGTAGAAAGCAGACGCATATTTCGCAGCATAGGACATGATCTGGACGTTGGGGCGGCCGTCTGCCTCCAGCGCCGCCCGGATCGCGCCGATCCGCCCGTCCATCATGTCGGAGGGTGCGATAACGTCCGCACCGGCGCGCGCCTGGACCAGTGCCTGCTCGACCAGCACAGATACGGTTGCATCGTTGGCAATGTCGGCGTCGCCGCCGATCAGCCCGTCGTGGCCATGGCTGGTATAGGGGTCGAGTGCCACATCGGTGATGACGCCAATACCGGGCGCGGCATCCTTGATGGCCTTGATTGCCCGGCACATTAGATTATCCGGGTTCAGCGCCTCGTGTCCCTGAGGGTCGCGCAGGTGCGCGGGCGTATTCGGGAACAGCGCAACCGCCGGAATACCAAGCGCTTGGGCCTCTTTGGCCGCCGCCGCTGCCAGATCGACGCTCAGGCGTGCGACACCAGGCAGGGAGGCGACCGGTTCGGCAGCCCCGTGCCCTTCGATGATGAACAGCGGCCAGATCAGATCCGCGGGAGTCAGGCGATGCTCGGCGACCAGGGCCCGCGACCAGGCATGACGGCGGCTGCGACGAAGGCGGGTGGCAGGGTAGGGCATGCGATACTCACTTTGGGATTTATACGTGCTACAGGGGACATCAAACCCGATCAACGCTGGAGACAAGACATGATGACACGGCGAACGATGCTGGCGGCAGGTACTGCGCTTGGCGTGACCCCCTTTTCAGGCCGGGCATGGGCGCGGGAAACGGCAGGGCTGTGCGCGCGGGAGATCGCGGTACGGCTGCACGCGCGCCACGTCTATGCCGTCGGCTGCGCGGACGACGAACCGCTTCTCGTCGGTCAGCCGGTGGTCGTCGAGTTCGCGCATGCGACGCGCACCCTTCACATTGGCAACCGTATCGCCCCGGCACAGGCGCAGGTTCTGCGCCAGATCGAGGGCGCGCTGGCCGCCATGCAGGCATCGGCCAGACATGGCATCACGCTTGAGGAACTCGCGGCAATCGGCCGGGAGATGCTGAATCTGCCCTGGCGGCATGCGGCTGCCATGGTGGTTGGCAGGACGGATGGGTGGCATCTGCCGCTCGCGCCTGGTACCCGCATCAGCCTGGAGGCTGGAGCCTACGCGCCGGACTCCTGGCTGGGCGGGCGTATCAAGCAGCGCATCACCGTTGCATAACGGGCGCAAGCCGTTAAAGCCGCAAACATGAACAAGCCCCTGTTGTTCTTCGATTCCGGTGTCGGTGGTCTCTCGATCCTCGATGTGGTGCGCCAGCACCTGCCGACGGCGCCCATTGTCTACTGCGCGGACAATGCGGGGTATCCTTACGGCGCGCGCACCGAGGCCGAACTGACGGCGCGTGTGCCCGCGCTGCTGGGTCGCCTGACCGAACGGTATGACCCGCGCCTGATCGTCATCGCCTGCAATACCGCGTCGGTGATCGCGCTCGCCGATGTGCGCGCCGCCCTTGATGTGCCGGTGGTCGGCACTGTGCCGGCGATCAAACCGGCGGCGAGTCTCACGAAAACCGGGGTGATCGGTGTGCTCGGCACGGCGGTTACCGTACGCCAGCCCTATGTCGACCGGCTGGCGGCCGAGTTTGCCGCCGGCAAGCGGGTACTGCGTCATGGTGCGCCAACACTGGTTGCGGCTGCGGAGGCAAAACTGCGCGGGCACACTCTTGGCCTTCTGGACATACGCGCGGCCCTCGAGCCGCTGTTCGCCCAGGACCCGGCGCTCGATACCGTTGTGCTCGCCTGCACGCACTTCCCGCTGCTCGCAGACGAACTGGCAGAAGCAGCACCGCACCCGGTTGTCTGGGTTGACAGTGCCGGGGGCATCGCCCGCCGGGTGGCGCATTTGACGCAGGGACAAGACTGGCCGGAATCCCCATGTGCCGGCACAGCAGTGTTCACCAGGCTGGACGCGAGCGCACACGCGCTTGCCCCGGCGCTGGCAGAGCGCGGCTTGATGCAGATCAAGGGACTGTAGCCCGCACTGAGCCATGGCTGGCGTGGTGGTAATCAGTCTAGGCTATATGTGATGTTGGAAAGTTTCGTTTCGCCGTGGCAGGGTGCCGATTGTATAATAGACTCAGTACCCGTCGCGATTAGAATGCCGGCTGATAACACGGTCGATGAGAAGGACAGCAGGCTGATGGATTACCAGCAGATTTTCCAGGATGCGATCGACCGTCTGCATCAGGAAGGCCGCTACCGGGTCTTCATAGACATCCTGCGCAACAAGGGCAGCTATCCGAATGCCCGTTGCTTTGCCGGCCACAACGGGGCCCGGCCGATCACGGTCTGGTGCTCAAACGATTATCTGGCGATGGGGCAGCATCCGGACGTGATCGCCGCCATGGAAGCCGTACTGCACGATGTTGGTGCCGGCTCCGGTGGCACCCGCAACATCGGCGGCAACACCCATTACCATCTGGACCTGGAGGCTGAGCTCGCGGACCTGCACGCCAAGCAGGGGGCGCTGTTGTTCACCTCCGGCTATGTATCGAACGAGGCGACGCTCTCGACACTTGCCAAGCTGCTGCCCGGCTGCATCGTCTATTCTGATGAATTGAACCATGCTTCCATGATCGCCGGCATCCGCAATTCCGGCTGCGAGAAACACATCTTCCGCCACAACGACGTTGCGCATCTGGAAGAGCTTCTGGCGGCGTCCCCGGCCGATGCGCCCAAGCTCATCGCCTTCGAGTCGGTCTATTCCATGGACGGCGATGTCGCCCCCATCAGCGCCATCTGCGACCTGGCGGACAAGTATAACGCGCTAACCTACCTCGATGAGGTGCACGCAGTCGGCATGTACGGTCCGCGCGGTGGCGGCATCGCCGAGCGCGACGGCCAGATGCACCGCCTGACCATCATCGAGGGCACGCTCGGCAAGGCATTCGGGGTGATGGGCGGCTATATTGCCGCCGACAAGGTGCTGATCGACGTCATCCGCTCCTACGCGCCGGGGTTCATCTTCACCACCTCGCTGTCGCCGGTGCTGGTGGGTGGTGCGCTGGCAAGCGTACGCCACCTGAAGGCCAGCAATGCCGAGCGCACCGCCCAGCAGGACCGTGCGACCCGGCTCAAGGCGATGCTGGCCGAGGTTGGTCTGCCAGTCATGCCGTCGCAGAGCCACATCGTGCCCTTGCTGGTAGGCGATGCGGCGCGCTGCAAGCGTCTCTCCGACATTCTGCTGGTTGAGTATGGCGTCTACGTGCAGCCGATCAACTACCCGACGGTGCCGCGCGGGACAGAGCGACTGCGCTTCACGCCGGGGCCGATGCACAGCGACGCCATGCTGGAGGACCTGCGCACGGCCCTGCTCGAAGTGTGGGACCGGCTGGAACTGAAGCTGGCGGCGTAACACCGCACAGACTGTTGCCTTGCTTGGGCTGGTCGTGTCCGTCTGCCTGTGCTAGCGGCGCAACCAGACTGATATAGAAGGCCGTTCCATGACCATCACTGTTGCCCTCGGCTGCGACCACGCCGGCTTCGCACTCAAAGATATCATTGTCGCCGAGTTGCAGGCCGCCGGCGCGCAGGTGCTGGACCTTGGCGCGCATTCAACCGACTCTGTCGATTATCCGTCCTTCGGCTATGCGGTCGCCAAGGCGATTGCGGATGGCCGGGCGAGCCTTGGTGTCGCCATCTGCGGCTCCGGCATCGGGATCGACATTGCCGCCAACCGCAACCCGGCGGCGCGCGCGGCGCTGTGCACCAGCGCGCAGATGGCGCGGCTGGCACGCAGCCACAACGATGCCAATATTCTGGTGCTAGGGGCCCGGTTGATCGGGCCGGACGTGGCCCGCGCCTGTGTTCAGGACTTTATGACGACACCGTTTGAAGGCGGGCGTCACCAACGCCGGGTGGATATGCTCGGCAATCCCGACTGCTGATTTCCAACAAGACCCATCGATATTGAGGAGGCTTGACCATGGCCACTGCACCCCAAACCGACATTCGCGCTGCGGACTTTTTCACCGCATCGCTCGCGCAGGCGGACCCGGCACTTCATGCCGCTGTCACCGGTGAGCTCGCCCGCCAGCAGGAGCAGATCGAGCTGATCGCGTCGGAGAACATCGTCTCGCGCGCCGTGCTGGAAGCGCAAGGCTCGGTGCTCACCAACAAATATGCCGAAGGCTATCCGGGCAAGCGCTACTATCAGGGCTGCCACCATGTCGATATCGCCGAGAGCCTGGCGATCGCGCGCGCCAAGCAGCTGTTCGGCTGCGGGTTTGCCAATGTGCAGCCGCATTCGGGCGCGCAGGCGAACGGCGCGGTGTTTCTGGCGCTGCTGCAGCCGGGGGATACCTTCATGGGCCTCAGCCTGAACGCCGGCGGCCACCTGACCCACGGGGCCGGGGCAGCGCAGTCCGGCAAGTGGTTCAAGCCGGTGCATTATGGCGTGCGCGAGGACACGCACCGGATCGACTTCGATGAGGTGCGCGCGCTGGCGCAGGAGCACAGGCCCAAGCTCATCATCGCCGGTGGCTCGGCCTATCCGCGCATTATCGACTTTGCCGCGTTCCGCGCGATTGCGGACGAGGTGGGCGCGCTGTTCATGGTCGATATGGCGCACTTCGCCGGGCTGGTGGCCGCTGGCGTCCATCCGTCCCCGTTCCCGCACGCGCATGTCGTCACCACGACGACCCACAAGACCCTGCGCGGCCCGCGCGGCGGCATGATCCTCACCAACGACGAGGCACTGGCGAAGAAGTTCAATTCCGGGGTGTTCCCCGGCCTGCAGGGCGGTCCGCTGATGCATGTGATCGCCGCCAAGGCCGTCGCCTTCGGGGAGGCCTTGCAGCCGGAGTTCAAGGCCTACGCGCAGGCCGTGGTCGCCAATGCCCAGGCGCTGGCGGCCCGGCTGAAGGATCGCGGCTGCGATCTGGTCGCCGGTGGCACGGATACGCACCTGGCACTCGTTGACCTTCGCCCCAAGGGTGTGACCGGCAAACAGGCGGACGAAGCGCTGGAGCGCGCCGGCATCACCTGCAACAAGAACGGCGTGCCGTTCGACCCGCTGCCGCCGACCCAGACCTCCGGCATCCGCGTCGGCTCTCCCGCTGGCACCACGCGGGGCTTTGGCGTGGCCGAGTTCGAGGCGATCGGCGACATGATCGCGGACGTGATCGACGGGCTGGTGGCAAACGGGCAGGACGGCAATGGCCCGGTGGAGGCGGATGTGCGCGCCCGCGTCAAGGCGCTCTGCACCCGCTTCCCGATCTACTAAGACCTTCACCGTCAAAGGGTTGGGGCGTTAAAAGATGCCACCGCTCCCCTTGCGGGAGAGGGCCTGGGTGAGGGGGTAATGATGTCGTCATCCAGCAGGATGCGCTGGCTGGCGCCGTCAGGATCGTCGAACTGACCGCTGCGCAGCGCCCAGAAAAATAGGCCAAGCGCACTGCCAGCCATCAGCAGCGAGACCGGAATCAGGATCAGCAGTGCTGTCATCGGCGCAGCCTCAGCGCGTTAGTCGTCACAAGAATCGAAGAGAGTGACATCGCAAGCGCTGCAACCAGCGGGGTAACCATCCCGGCTACAGCAAGTGGGACAGCAAACACATTATAGCCGATGGCCAGCGCAAAGTTCTGGCGCACAATCCCATCGGTGCGGCGGGCGGTTCTCAACACGTCAACGACCGAAAGCAAAGCGCCGTCCTGGAACACAGCATCCGCAGCGGTCTGCGCCAGATCGGTCGCGGACCCCGGCGACATGGCGACGTGCGCCGTGCGCAGTGCTGCTGCATCGTTCAGGCCATCGCCGACCATCAGCACCCTGTGGCCACGCTCCGCGAGCTTGCGCAGGTGCGCTTGCTTGTCAACCGGGGTGGCACCGCCCTGCCAGCAGGCAATGCCGAGCGTTGCGGCAAGCCCGGCGACAACCTCCTGCCGGTCTCCGGACAGGAGTTCGACCGAATAGCCGCCGGCAAGCAGGGCCTGCACGGCTTGCCGGGCGTCTGGCCGCGCGCAATCCTGAAACAGGAAGAGGGTGGGGGGCTCTGCACCGCCGCTGAAGCCCAGCGCCGGTCCATCATGATCGGGCATGGTCACTCCAACCCAGTCAGATCTGCCGAGGCGATAGCGCTGCCCCGCGATCCCGCCCTCAACGCCGCAGCCGGGCACTTCGGTAATCTCCGTCGCGTCGGGCATGTCTGCTGGCGCAGAGGCGGTGATCGCCTGCGAGAGCGGGTGGCGGCTGTGCCGGGCGAGCGCTGCCGCCCATGCGTGGCGCTCGGGTGCAACCGCGTTCACAAGGGTCAGCGCGCCAGTGGTCAGGGTGCCGGTTTTATCGAACACGACGGTATCGACTGTGGCCAGCCGCTCCAGGGAATCGCCGGACTTGATGATGATCCCGCGCCGCATCAGCCGCCCGACCGCCGCGACTTGCGCTGCCGGCACCGCCAGACCGAGTGCACAGGGGCAGGTGATGATCAGGACCGCGACCGCCGCCATCAGGGACGGATGCCAGGGCTGGCCCGCCAGCATCCAGCCGGCAAAGGTCAGCGCTGCCCCCAGGTGCACCACTGGAGTGTAGAGGCGCGCCACCCGATCTGCGAGGCGGATCAGCCCGGCGCGACCCTGCTCGGCCTGTTCCATCAGGCGCACCAGTTCGGCCAGCAGGCTCCGGGAGGCCGGGCGCAGCGCCTCGACCACCAGCGGCGCGCTGAGGTTGACGACGCCAGAGGCCAACTCCGCGCCGGGCTTGACGGTGAGCGGCGCACTCTCGCCGGTCACCAGCGCGGTATCGACGTCGCTAATGCCCGAGACCACGCGCGCGTCAACGCCCAGACTCTCGCCAGCCGCAACCGCCAGCAGCATGCCGGGCATCACCGTGTCGATTGCCTGCCAGGCCCGGCTGCCATCTGCGGCGATCACCTGTGCTTTGAGCACCTGCGCCTTGAGGAGCATCTGCGCGGCTGAGAAAGCGCGGGCGCGCAGTCGGTGGTCCATCACCCGGCCGATCAGGAGAAAGAACAGCAGCATGACCGCGGCATCGAAATAGGCCTCGTGGGCACCGCGCACGGTTTGCAGCAGGCTGGCCCCGGTCGTCAGCAGCACACCGACCGAAATTGGCACATCCATGTTGGTGGTGCGACGCTTGAGCGCGCGCCAGGCCGAGCGGAAAAACGGCTGCCCGGCAAAGGCCACAGCCGGAATGGCGACCAGGCTCGAGATCCAGTGGAATAGCGTGCGCGTCGCATCGTCCATATCCGACCCGGACCAGACGGCGACCGAGAACAGCATGATGTTCATCATGGCGAACCCGGCGACACCGAGCGCGCGCACCAGCTGCCTGCCTTCGCGGTCAGTCAGATCGCCGGTCTGCGCGTTGCGATAGGGCCTGGCATCAAACCCGGCGGCCGCAAGGGCGGACAGGCATTCATCCTCTGTGAGGTCTGCTTCACTGTCGATCCGCACCCGTCGGGTCGAGAGATTGGCGCGGGCCGCCAGAACGCCGGGGGCCGCACGCAAGGCGCGCTCCACCTTGCTCAGGCAGCCCGCGCAGTGCATGCCGGGCACCACAAGTTCCAGCGTGCTCATGGCGTAATCAGTAAGGTCTGGCTGATGCGGGCACGATCTTCGCCCGCCTGCGCCTGTGCCACCAGGGTCCAGCGCCCCCAGGCGGGCAGCGGGACCTGCGCGCGGTACAACCCGGTGCCAAGCGACGTGAAGCGCACCGGCGTGTCCAGCCCGGCATCGGTCGGGCGCTTCAGGGCACCGGTGATGGCGAGGTTGAGGATGCCGCGACCCTGTTTGTCGGTCATGCGCAAGGTCAGCGCGATCGTCCGGCTAGCCGGGTCGATGATGCGCGGCGTGATCTGTGCCGACCAGCCAAGCGCGGTCTCGGCCCTTTGTGCGGCCAGCACGTCGTTAAACGCTCGGCCCTTGCGAAAGGCATCCGGCTGATCGAGGCCGTCAAAGCTCTCGAGCGCGACGGTCGCCATCAGGACATTGATGCCGATGGTGGCCGCAAAGAACGCCAGCACCATCAGCAGGACGGCCCGGCCAGTCAGCGGTTTGGATGCCATCATTCCTTGGGTCCTCGCACCAGCAATTCAGCAGAGACAGCAGCCCCATGTTCATCGGTGAGCACAAGCCGCCCGGATGCTGCGCCGTCCTTCAGCAGGGATTGCGCCTGCGCCGGTGGCAGCGTGACGAACAGACGGCCGGATTCTTCCAGGTCCGCCGGCACAGCCACGCTCAGCCCTTCCCGGCCATCGTTCCAGCGGAGTTGCGCACCGGGCAGCCCCTCCAGCCGGATCGCAAAGGTGCGCGGGCTGGTCTGCTTGTTGAGCACATGCACCCGGTAGGTATTGCGGATGCCGCCATCGGAGAGCAGGACGTAGAGAGGATTGCGCTCCGGCTGGACCGCGAGATCGGCGGTTGTCCGGTGCAGGAACGCCCACATCAGTACCGCACTGATGAACCCGATCAGTGTCATGTAAACGATGGTGCGGGTGCGCACGAACGCCAGCTTGTGCGGCAAGCCCTGGGCGCGGCGCTCGCTATTCTTGAAGCTGTCGTAATCGATGAGGCCGTGCGGCTTGCCCACGATATCCATGATTTCATTGCAGGCATCGATGCACAGCGCACACTGGATGCAGGAGAGCTGCGGCCCCTGGCGGATATCCGTGCCGGTCGGGCAGACCTGCACACAGGCCTTGCAGTCGATGCAGTCGCCTTGTGGCAGCGCGTCCGGTGCTGCGTGCTTGCGGATTGGCCCGCGCGGCTCCCCGCGTTCCGGCTTGTAGGAGACCAGGAGCGACTCGTTGTCGAGCAGCGCACCCTGGATGCGCGGCCAAGGGCACATGTAGATGCAGACCTGCTCGCGCGCGAGTCCGCCGAGCATATAGGTGGTAGCGGTAAACAGGGCGATGAAGAGCACGGCGCTCATCGGGGCTGTGCCGCTGACCAGTTGGTTGAACAGGGTTGGCGCATCGGTGAAATAGAAGATCCAGGCCCCGCCGGTCGCCACCGCGATCAGCAGCCAGATGCTGTGCTTGGCGATTTTCTTGCGTAGCTTGTCCAGCGACCAGCCACCCTTGTCGAGCCGGATGCGCGCCGAGCGATCCCCCTCGATCCAGCGCTCGACATGCACGAACAGATCGGTCCAGACCGTCTGCGGGCAGGCATAGCCGCACCAGGCGCGCCCGATCATGGCAGTGACCAGAAATAGGCCGAGTGCGGAGAGCACCATGACACCGGCGAAGTAATAAACCTCCTGCGCCCATATCTCGGCAAAGAAGAAATAAAAGCGCCGGGTCCCCAGATCGAGCAGGATCGCCTGGTCGGGCGCATTCGGCCCGCGATCGAAGCGTATCCAGGGCGTGACATAGTAGATCGCCAGCAGGATACTCATGATCACCCACTTCAGCCGCCGATACACCCCCTGCACAGCTTTGGGATAAATCTTGCGATGAGACTCATAAAGCGGCTCGTCGTCGATAGGGATGTCCATGGCTAAAGTTCGCCCGCCCGTTTGCCGACTGTCGCATCCTGCGCGGACTCCGCCTGTGCCGGCTCGCCGCCACCCAGCGAATGGACATAGATGGCGAGTTGCTTGATCGTCACCGGATCGAGCCGGGTTTTCCAGGCCGGCATGCGGCCGTTGCGGGCGTTGACGATGGTATAGACGATATCGGCGCGCTGCTTCCCGAACAGCCAGATGGCATCCGTGAGATTTGGCGCGCCGAGCTCGCGGTTCCCCTTGCCGGTCTCGCCATGGCAGGCGACGCACTGCTCGGCGAAGATCGCCTTGCCGCGGCTGGCCGCTGCCACGTTGTGCTTTTGTTGGGACAGCGACAGTACATAGTCCGTCACATCCTCAATCTGGGTATCGTTCAGAATGTCGTCTTTCCCGAAGGCAGGCATGGCGCTGACCCGGGTCTCGGGGTCCTGGTCCCAGCGGATACCGTGCAGCAGGGTCGTGTGGATATCCTCCACCTTGCCACCCCAAAGCCAGTCATCGTCGTTGAGGTTGGGAAATCCCTTGCTCCCCTGGGCGCCGGTGCCATGACAGGGCGCGCAATTTTCTTTGAAGGCCGTGCGGCCACCGGCCTGCGCGATTTCCATCAGACTCGGATTTTTGGCTATTTCCTGAAACGGCTGGCTGGCGATTGCGTTGATCGAGTCGGCGCGCTTGGCGATTTCGGCTTTCAGTTCGCCGGTTACGGTTGCGCGCTGAGAGTAGCCGAGCGATCCGGTGGTGGCGCGCCAGCCGTCTGCCGTCGGGATCGGCCAGGCCGGGAAAAAGACATAATAGACAATCGAGAAGATGATCGACACATAGAAGGTGTAGAGCCACCACTTCGGCAGCGGCGTGTTCAGTTCCTTGAGGCCATCCCATTCGTGCCCCGTGGTGGCGCGGCCCGTGACCGGATCGATCTCTTTTTCATGTTCGGCCATGGTCGCTATTCCTTGTCAGACAGCATGGGGAGGCGGGCGGCACGCTCAAACTTGGCGCGGTTGCCGGGCCAGAGCGCGTAAACCGCCGCGACCACGAACCCTGCGACCAGGATCAACAGGCCGGTGACAGTCGCGACGGTATGAAGACTCTCATAGGTCATGGGTGGTCCCTTCCATTGCTGGCCTTCTATTGCTGGACCTTGGCTTCCAGGCCGGCGGCGTTGACATCGACCAGGGTGCCCAGCATCTGCAGATAGGCGATCAGGGCATCCATCTCGGTCACGCGGGAGGGATCGCCGTCAAAGTCGCGTACATTGACCTTGGGGTAGCGCTTGGCGAGGGCATCCGCATCACCCTCGGGGTCCGCCTGCAGCGCCAGATCGGCTTTGGCACTGTCGATCATCTCCCGGGAGTAGGGCACGCCGGTCCGCTTGTGGGCCGTCAGCAGGCCCGTCAATTCCTCGGTGTCGAGCGTGCGTTCGCTCAGGTAGCGGTAGTTCGGCATGATCGACTCCGGCACCACCTGTCGCGGGTTTTCCAGGTGCAGGCGCTGCCATTCATCCGAATATTTGCCGCCGACGCGCGCGAGGTCCGGCCCGGTACGTTTGGAGCCCCACTGGAACGGGTGATCATACAGGCTCTCGGCGGCCAGGCTGTAATGCCCGTAGCGATCCACCTCCGAGCGCAGCGCCCGGATCATCTGGCTATGGCAGTTATAGCAGCCCTCCCGCACATAGACGTTGCGGCCGACAAGCTCGAGCGGCGTGTAGGGGCGCATGCCCTCGACCTTCTCAATCGTGGTGTTGATCAGGAACAGCGGCACGATTTCCACGATCCCGCCGATCGCCACCACGATCAGGACACCTACCAGCAGAATGAGCGGATTTTTCTCGAAGACAGCATGAGAGAATTTCATCGGGGCGATCCTTATTCAGCAGGCTGAAGGCTGGCGGGCGGCTGCATCAGGCGGTCGCGTTGTTCTGCGACCCCGAGCCGTGCCGTCATCCAGAGGTTGTAGGCCATCAGCAGCGAGCCGATGACGAACAGCAGGCCACCCAGCGCGCGGATCAGATAATAGGGGTGGAGTTGCGCCACGGTCTCGATGAAGGAATATTCGAGAAAGCCAAGGCTGTCATATGCCCGCCACAGCAACCCCTGGGTGATGCCGGCAAACCACATCGAGACCATGTAGAGCACGATCCCGATCGAGGCGATCCAGAAGTGCCACTCGACCAGGCGCATGCTGTAGAGCTCCTTGCGGCGGTACAGCCAGGGCACCAGGCAATAGAGCGCACCGAAGGACACATAACCGACCCAGCCGAGCGCGCCCGAGTGCACGTGGCCGATTGTCCAATCCGTATAATGGCTCAGCGCGTTAACCTCTTTGACCGACATCAGCGGGCCTTCGAATGTCGACATCCCGTAGAAGGCGACCGAGGTGAACAGGAAGCGGATAACCGGGTCGGTGCGCAGCTTGTCCCAGGCCCCTGACAGAGTCATCAGGCCGTTGATCATGCCACCCCAGGACGGCATCCACAGCATGATCGAGAAGGTCATGCCCAGCGTCTGCGCCCAGTCCGGCA
>CAYOMD010000019.1:45875-49942 GCA_964404985.1 uncultured Sphingomonadaceae bacterium | reverse complement strand
CACCATGCAGCAGGGTGTCTAAAATACGTGAATGATGTGCGTGTCACCGTAATTCCAGTGCTGCGTCTTTCAGTAGATCGAGATAAAGCGCATAGTCCCCGTCTTCGAAGAAGGTTCGCTCCCGCCGGTTGCCGCGTTGCGTGATGTGATGCGGATACCCGGGAAGCACAATTCTGAGGAGGGCGAGCCATCGCAAGGGCTATAGGCACCATGCAGCAGGGTGTCTAAAATACGTGAATGATGTGCGTGTCACCGTAATTCGTAATTCATAATAAGTGAATAATGTGCGTGTCACCGTAATTACTGACCCGGAAACACGGTTCATCCCCGCGTGTGCGGGGAACGCGGCCGAAGGTAGACAGGGCAGAACCACCCAGGCGGTTCATCCCCGCGTGTGCGGGGAACGCATCACGAGGTCCTCATCCAGCAGCAACTTGACCGGTTCATCCCCGCGTGTGCGGGGAACGCAGATGCCGGATAGCGCGATTGTCCGTATCGGGCGGTTCATCCCCGCGTGTGCGGGGAACGCGACCGCGTATTGACAGATTGTCGTCATTCACGAGGTTCATCCCCGCGTGTGCGGGGAACGCTAATCAGCCCGGCGGCTTTTGACTTGGTTACCCGGTTCATCCCCGCGTGTGCGGGGAACGCTCTGCATGGGCCTCGAAATACACCTGCAACGCCGGTTCATCCCCGCGTGTGCGGGGAACGCCCCTTCCCGCAGAACTTCACTGCGCGAGTTGTAGGTTCATCCCCGCGTGTGCGGGGAACGCAAGCTCTGGTCGTCGCTGATCTCGTTGGCCCACGGTTCATCCCCGCGTGTGCGGGGAACGCCTAGCGTTCGTGGGGCGGTAGATGGGTATGGGCGGTTCATCCCCGCGTGTGCGGGGAACGCCCGCCTTGGAAATGGCGGCGACCATCGACAAGCGGTTCATCCCCGCGTGTGCGGGGAACGCGCGACGGCTGCGTCAACGTCCCAGAACGTCGCCGGTTCATCCCCGCGTGTGCGGGGAACGCTTTGGCGGCGTAGTTTTACGGGAAATACTGGACGGTTCATCCCCGCGTGTGCGGGGAACGCGTAAATCCCGTCTCGATAAGGAAGCCCTATACCGGTTCATCCCCGCGTGTGCGGGGAACGCGGCCGCCGTGGCAGCGCTGGCGCAGGGCGGCGCGGTTCATCCCCGCGTGTGCGGGGAACGCGCCTGAAACCACACAGCAAACAGGAATCGTAACGGTTCATCCCCGCGTGTGCGGGGAACGCGCACGTTGCGCGAATGTAAAACTGTGGTCGTACGGTTCATCCCCGCGTGTGCGGGGAACGCCCCTTGTCAGTCCAGGCAGCGGGGTATAGGGCCGGTTCATCCCCGCGTGTGCGGGGAACGCCCGATAAAACAGGAACCCCGTTTGCTACCGTACGGTTCATCCCCGCGTGTGCGGGGAACGCGGACCCGTGTTGACAAGTGACCCTATTCCCGCCGGTTCATCCCCGCGTGTGCGGGGAACGCGGTCTTCATGCAAGAACTATGCCAGGGGTCTTCGGTTCATCCCCGCGTGTGCGGGGAACGCGCGATAGCTGCGTCAACATCCCAGAACGTCATCGGTTCATCCCCGCGTGTGCGGGGAACGCGTAACCCGCCTTCGGGCTGGTAATGTTCGCACCGGTTCATCCCCGCGTGTGCGGGGAACGCACGACAGGACTGACACTCCCGTTATTAACGTTCGGTTCATCCCCGCGTGTGCGGGGAACGCCCGCTGAACCGCAGGAGCGTGTCCACATTGATCGGTTCATCCCCGCGTGTGCGGGGAACGCCCGCTGCCGTTCGCCGGGTCCTCGCCCCAGACCGGTTCATCCCCGCGTGTGCGGGGAACGCTCGCCGCCCGGCAATTCCCGGTCGACCATCGCCGGTTCATCCCCGCGTGTGCGGGGAACGCTCTGCCGTGTGCTTGAGAATATCAGCGAATTTCGGTTCATCCCCGCGTGTGCGGGGAACGCTCCAGACTGATGAAGGCGCTGCCCTGGTCGACCGGTTCATCCCCGCGTGTGCGGGGAACGCGCGGTGCAGGTGGCCAGCACCAGCGTTGCAAGCGGTTCATCCCCGCGTGTGCGGGGAACGCTGTGTCATGCGCGGTTCATGCGCAGGGTTGAACGGTTCATCCCCGCGTGTGCGGGGAACGCCGTCGGGTTGTAGGGTGCGCGACCGGCGTCTGCGGTTCATCCCCGCGTGTGCGGGGAACGCTCGGAGATAATAAACCGACCACCAACGACGCCCGGTTCATCCCCGCGTGTGCGGGGAACGCTCTTGGCGAAGTCGATGGGCAGCAGGTTCTTGCGGTTCATCCCCGCGTGTGCGGGGAACGCTCATCCATCGCCAGGTGGCTCACAGGCATCGACGGTTCATCCCCGCGTGTGCGGGGAACGCACACTCGTGGGACAGTGTTGACAAGCGACCCTCGGTTCATCCCCGCGTGTGCGGGGAACGCCCGTTATTAACGTTCGTGGGGCGGTGCGTGGGCGGTTCATCCCCGCGTGTGCGGGGAACGCCCCTTTCCGTTATCGTACGATTCCTCATTCAGCGGTTCATCCCCGCGTGTGCGGGGAACGCGGGCGATCCCGCAGGCCGAGCCGGACCTAAACCGGTTCATCCCCGCGTGTGCGGGGAACGCAAGCGAGCAAGGCCAGCAATGTCGCTGGTCGTCGGTTCATCCCCGCGTGTGCGGGGAACGCACTGCAATCCGCTTGGGCCAGTGACGTATTGGCGGTTCATCCCCGCGTGTGCGGGGAACGCGTTATATCAAAAACCGCGACACGCAAGAGTTTCGGTTCATCCCCGCGTGTGCGGGGAACGCGTAGAGATCGCTTGCGTGTGGCTGACGTTTGCCGGTTCATCCCCGCGTGTGCGGGGAACGCAGTCGCCAGCTTGATTGGTAGAGCTGGGAGTCCGGTTCATCCCCGCGTGTGCGGGGAACGCCTACCGCCGCATCCGCTGATGTGTTGCGCTGCCGGTTCATCCCCGCGTGTGCGGGGAACGCGCAACATCCAGCGCGTCCATGTTGCTATTTATCGGTTCATCCCCGCGTGTGCGGGGAACGCGTCAGTCCCAGATATGGCGTCAGCTCGTCTGGCGGTTCATCCCCGCGTGTGCGGGGAACGCGCGGGTCTAGCCTAAATCGCCGGTTCGTCGCACGGTTCATCCCCGCGTGTGCGGGGAACGCGAACCCGCCGTAGAACTGTGGTGCTTTTGCACCGGTTCATCCCCGCGTGTGCGGGGAACGCCTGCAGCAGGCACTCGACACCTGGTCGCGCGACGGTTCATCCCCGCGTGTGCGGGGAACGCGGGAACAGCACGCGTCCGCCCTCATGAGCATCCGGTTCATCCCCGCGTGTGCGGGGAACGCCGCGCCCGCGCCGAGACCGGTAGGCCCGAGATCGGTTCATCCCCGCGTGTGCGGGGAACGCGGCGCGCTGACCGAGATGCTGGTCGCGCTGCGCGGTTCATCCCCGCGTGTGCGGGGAACGCCGCTCGGGCCGCTCTGGCGCTCCCATCTCGGACGGTTCATCCCCGCGTGTGCGGGGAACGCGCGGTCGAGCTGATGCTCCCTTGAAGGTCGCGCGGTTCATCCCCGCGTGTGCGGGGAACGCAGACGCCGTCCGCGCAGAAAATTGCCAAAAGCCGGTTCATCCCCGCGTGTGCGGGGAACGCGGGTGCTTCTGCCGAGCACCTGGCGGGTGTCGCGGTTCATCCCCGCGTGTGCGGGGAACGCGAGCGCGCTGGATGCCTGCCCTGCCACAATGTCGGTTCATCCCCGCGTGTGCGGGGAACGCGGGCCGGGGCTCCATGCGCATCAAGGCGTAGGCGGTTCATCCCCGCGTGTGCGGGGAACGCTCGGCGACACCACCAACAACTGGGCCGGGCGGCGGTTCATCCCCGCGTGTGCGGGGAACGCGAGTCCCGGCGCGGGTCATAAACCGCCGCACCCGGTTCATCCCCGCGTGTGCGGGGAACGCGTTCCACCCGCCGGTGGCAATGCTGACCCTGCCGGTTCATCCCCGCGTGTGCGGGGAACGC
>CAYOMD010000019.1:0-45775 GCA_964404985.1 uncultured Sphingomonadaceae bacterium | reverse complement strand
GGTTCATCCCCGCGTGTGCGGGGAACGCTCTTGTTGTAAGCAGTTCACCTACCAGAATTATTCACGATGGAAAGAGCCTACCGTTCAGAGCGGTGATCTGATTGCTGTAGATAACCGCTCTGTATTCTCTGGTTTGTCGCGATCTTTTAACCCGCAGGCGAGTCCGTCTGCTTGGAGATCGTTTTATTCTGCGCGCGGTCCGGCGGCTCGGCAAGGGGCAGGAAGCGCACCAAGGTCATGCCGTCGAAATCGGCGGGCATGCGCCGGTTGGCACCGACGGTTGCGAATTCGAAGCCCTGATCGTTGGGGGCAGACCAGGCCATCGCCGCGTCGCCGTCTTCGATATTGCTTACGACCTGAGTCCAGATACGCTCGCGCGTGCGTGCCGAATAGTCTCCAACGTAGACGCCCGCCCGGATTTCCAGGAGCCAGACCGCCAGACGGCCGCGCAGACGCGGCGGGGCGTTGGTGGTGACGATTACCAGCATTAGCGTGGCTCCCCTGTCATGGACCTTCGCCCGGCTCTGCGAAGGCAGGTCCGGCTGCTTCCGGCGGCGGGGGCGGCTTTGGAAGTTCGCCTGCTGCAAGCACATCCTCGATCTGCGGGATGATCTTCGCCAGCAGTCCGGTCTTGCGGAATGAGTCGCGGCAGGCCTGGCGCACGGCACGCTCTTCGGGAAGCCGCAGCGCCCCCTTCTGCGCCTGCCCCGCGATGCGGAAAGCTTCCGGCACCACGGTATCGAGC
This sequence comes from uncultured Sphingomonadaceae bacterium, assembly GCA_964404985.1. Taxonomy (GTDB): domain Bacteria; phylum Pseudomonadota; class Alphaproteobacteria; order Sphingomonadales; family Sphingomonadaceae; genus Hankyongella. The sequence continues at coordinate 45,030 of CAYOMD010000019.1, read as the reverse complement.
TTCCAGAGATCGGCGATGTCATACACGAACGAGAGTGCCTTGCCGGTGTGCAGGAAGCCGATGGCCGGCGAATACCCCGCCGTCAGCACGGCCGCTTCGCACAGGCCGTGCAGGCAGGCGGTGGCCGCGGAGAGGCAGCGATTGGGCAGATCGCCGCCAGCCCAGTCCACGACGTCATAGTTCCGGCCATTCCAGTCGACACCATATTTGCGCGCAAGCAACTTGTAACTTTCCCGAACCCGCGCCCCCTCGATCCCGCGGAGCTGCTCGATCGAACGGCGTTGTGGCGGCGCTTCCCCGAAACGGATTTCATACATGCGCCGCACCACACGCAGACGCGCGGGCTCGTCGAGTGCAATCTGGGCCTGCCAGAGCAGCTTGTCGGCGCGAGCCCCGCCGGGATTTCCCGCGGAATAGAGCCGCACCCCTGCTTCACCGACCCAGACGAGCAGCGTGCCAGCGCGGGCCGCCAGCGTCACTGCCGCGTGCGATACCCGCACGCCGGGTTCCAGAAGCAGACAGGCAACACCGCCGACCGGGATATGCGTGCGCACGCCCTCGGCATCGATGGCGACAAACGCGCCGTCAAGGACGTCAAGCTGCGCGCGCTCGACGAACAGCAGCGCCGCCCGATCCTTGAGCGGGATGGGGCGCGGCGGGACGAGGCCCGGCATCTCCGCCATGGTCAGGCCCGGCGGATCAGCATGAGACCGCAACCGAAGGCCTTGGCGCGACCGAAGCCACGGGCCAGTTGCGACAGAAAAGCTGCCGGGTCGGTCACAGTGATTTCGCCCTCAAGGTCCAGAATGCCAAAACGCGGTCCCCGGCCGCGCGTGCGCGGCTCAAGCACGCGGTAACCCCGCGCTGCGATACTGTTGGCAGCGAAGCCGTGGCGGGCGCCGATGCTAGCCAACCAGTCCTGTGCGGCATCCTGGGCCAATGGCATGCGTTCGGCTGCCCGTTCGCTGCGCGGCAGCAGATGCAGGCGCTCCATCACGACATCGTGGTGTGCGCGGGCGCGCTTGCCGCCGGCTGCGATCTTGTTGGTCTTCACGGTGCGCGTGGCATTGGCGCGCAGCACAAAGGCAAGCTGGTCTCCGGGGTGAAGCACCGGGGCAAAGGCCTTGACTTCCGGCTCCTCGAACAACTCGGCGGCGTGCGGCGGCTGTGGCGACAGCACCAGAAAGCGTCCCTCGCCTTCGTCCCGCCACAGAAAGTCGCGCGTGGCATCGGGATCGCCGGCAAAGGCGGTCCAGAGCAGCCGGTGGTGTGCATCGAGCCGCCGCCCCGCGTCTTGCGGGTTGAGCAGCGCCGCCAGCGCCTGCGCGGAGGGCGTTCGCTTCAGGGTCAGTCGCGAGAGGTAGGTCATGATGCATCCCCTCCGGGGGTGATTTCTACCCTGCGTCGTTCGAACCGGCGCTCGGTAAAATGCCAGCGCCGGCGGTCGAGCGCCGCGTCGTGGCGGGTCTCGGTCACGCCGCCCGTACTCCCCGGATCGACGTCGACATACAGTGTCTCGGCGACTCGCTTGTCCTTGGGCCACCAGGGCGGCAGACGTACGAACGCGAGTGCCTCGGCTGGGTCGTCAGCGGGAACGACCGCGGGGGCCAGCGGGGCCGAGAGCGGGCAAGACTTGCGTCCAAGGTAGAGCGCAAACACCGGGCGTTTCAGCGCCGCCTTCAAAGGCTCGAGTTCGCCACCCGTCACCGCCACACCGTACAGCGGGCATTGCCGGTAATCGCGCAGGGTGATGGTGGTATTGGCATCATCTCCGGCCTGACGAAGTGCTGCCGGACGCGATTGCGGCCTTTTGGCGCGCGCGGTCGGGACGGTCTGCACCGTGTGATAGTCCCTGAGCGGCGTGCCAGCCTCGAACACGGCGACCGCGACCGACAGGCAATCGAGTGTGCTGAAGTCGCCCTCGCGGCGGATGCCGAGTGCCGCACCCAGCAGGCCGAGGATCGCCGAGCGGCCCGGCCAGGTCCAGGAGCCGCGCCGCTCGTGCCCCGCCAGCTCGCCCATGGCGCCCAGCGTCGCGGCCAGGGTGAAGACCAGATACTCAGGCATCGGCGGCAACCGCTGCGGCGGCAAAGGAAGCGATCTGCTGCAAAGATCCTTCCCCGGACTGAACATTGAGAATTGCGTGGGCGTCACAAGCGACTTCGTAGGCAGCGTCGATCTTCGCCGCCATACCCTCCAGGGCGTCGATGGAGGCTGTGACAAGGTCGGGCGCGTTCAAGGGCACCGGCTTGAAAAATGCGCCTGAGAGGTCGCGTGGCTGCTGCGACCCGCGCTCGACCCGGATATAGTGGGCGCGGGGATGGTGCGCGAAGCTGTTCTGCTTGCCGCGCGGCGTCGCCGTAGCCAGCGCCCTGGCCAATGCCTCGATACCCCTGCGGGCGAGCGCCGCATCTCCGGCGAGATTCTCCACCAACAGGTCCGTATTCACGCACGCATAGAGATAATAGACGCCGGAGCCGAAGCCGATATCGCCGAGGTGGCCAGCGCCGGCGTCTTCGTCGCGCTTCTTCAGATCATCGACCGCGGTAAACCAGTCATCCTCGGCCAGCGCGCGGTGGGTGGTCAGCGCGTGCGACACCTGCACGGCGGCCTCGCGGTTATGGTCGGGGTCATCGGCGAGCATACGGCCGAACATGGCGATGTCGACCGCGCCGTCCGCCTGGCGCAGCACCCGCTTCTTCAGCTCCTTGTCGACTGGCAGGGGCTTGCCCGCAAGGATGTCGTCGGCCAGCGCCTGGGCGAGCGCCCATTCATCCGGCGAGACGAAGGCGAGGGTTGTGGTCAGCGGCGGCTTGCCATCCTTTTCCGCCTCCAGCTTCGAGAAGACGCCGGCTACCTTGGTGGCGGCGTCGCGCGCCTTTGCGGGTGCTGTGCCGTCCGCCAGCAGCCGATCCTCGATACGCTCGGCGATCCGCTTGGTGCGGTCGCCGCGATGGCCCGACAGGTCGTTGGTGAAGTATGCCGTCTCCCGCACGGCGCGCTTGATCGACTGGGAGGAGAGGCGCAGGCGCGGCTGGCCGCCGACCACCGCCTGCTTGGGCCGTCCCTGGTCGTCCCGGTTGGGGTTGGAGGGGGGATAGGGCGTCAGCAGATGGAATTGCACGAAGGTCGTCACTGGTTTTCCTCCTCATTTGGTTGGGCGTCGGGGGCGGCGTTGGGGTGTAGCGCGTGGAAATAATCGAACGACCAGCGGATGCGGACCTCGTCACCCCATTCGGGATGATCCCAGGCGAGCAGGTCGCGCCCCAGCGCGCCGACATTGCAGCGGCGGTCGACCAGCGGCAGCGCGCGGCGGACCTGGGTAGTGAAGTCGTCCTCGCGGGACCGCAGAAGGCGCTGGAAGCGAAGGCGGGACATTGCCGGCTCGGACCCGCCTAGTCGGCGCGCCAGCCGTTCGGGACCGTGCTCGCGCACCTCGGCCAGCACCTGCGCCAGCCGGATCAGGCGATCGGCCTGTGGTCGACCCAGCCTCAGACTTGATGCCAGCTCGTGGACTTCCGGCTCCGCCAGCACCTCTACGCCCTCGGCGCGGCGCAGCCGAGCTGCCAGCCCGCGGGCCGGGCCACTATTCCTGTCGCCGATATTGTCCCGCCACCATTCGTAGATCGGATCATCACGCTCCGGACTCATGCTGCTTTCCCCTTTTTCCTGCCTTGCTCCGGGATCGGAAGGGCGAGCACGAGCCTGGCCTCGCGCCCCAGTTTGCCGTAGCCGGCGAATGCAGCGGTCAATTGGCTGCGCGCCGAAACAATCTCCTGCTGGTCGCGGAGGTCGCGGTCCCCAAGGCCCGGCAGTGCAGCGGCATCGAACAGGTTGAGCGCCACTTCCCGAAGCTCTTTGACCCAGCCCTTGGCGATCTCTGGCCAATCCGCACCTTCGGCCTGGATTGCCGAGAGCCGGGCTTCGAATGGGCCTTGCGTCTGGGTGAAGAATTCCTCCCGCGCGGCCTCGCGCGTCTCACCCTCCGCCAGCAGGGGGGCGAGTGCCTGGCGCAGCGCGGCGCCGAACTTGTCCGCCGCCTCGACCAGCGCTTCGACGCGCTCCAGCGCATCATCATCAAGGGTGATGATCGGCGCGCGCGCGAACAGGAAATCGCGCGGCTTCATATTGTCCATCGCCCAGCCGGCAACCAGCGCCGGGACCTTCACATGGCTGCGCTCATTCCATTGTTCGATCACGGTGGCGCGGCGTGCGGTGTCGTCCCCCGATTTGCGCTGCACGGTGATGCCGAGCCAGTTGCGATAGTGGAACTGCCCAGCGCGCGGGTGGCGTGGCAGCAACTCGCTGCCGGCCTTCAACCGGTAATGCGGCGTCAGCGGGTGTTCCCAACCGGCGTAATTGGTGCCGTATGGTCGCTGAACGACGCCGACGATCCTGTCGTTCTCGGCAACGAGGCGCAGCCGGCGCGGCATGCCGAACAGCGCCTCGACCGGATGCGCATCGTGCGGGTAACGCTGCTGCCCCTGCTCGGACGTATGCGCCGGTCGCGTCCACGGCAGAACATCCGCCGACGCCGGGCTGCCATAGGGCGTGTTGGCCCAAACCAGCGGCCACAGCCCGGCTTCGGGGTCGACCAGCGTCACCTGCGGCCCGCCACCACGCATGGAGGTGCGGTTGCCCGCCCCGCCGGACGGGGCATGCGCCTGCAGCGCATAGAGCGCCACGGCGGCAAGCGGCGCGTCGATCGCAGCATAGCGCGCGCGCTTGACGGTCAGGTCGGCATTGTTGTTCACCGTCTGGCCACCGGCGCTGTCGATGAACAGCATGTCGGGCGGGTTCGGGTCATTGACGCCCTGCTCGAACGCCTCCATGTCCTGCATGAACCGAGGCCCGTTCCCCAGCAGGTTGAAAGCGGGCGCGAACGGGGCCAGTCGCGCTTTCAGCCGCCCGGGGTCCGGGGCCTGCCGGTCCTGCCAGTCCTCCACGTCGCGCGGCGGATCGGCGAGGTAGAGCAGGCCGATCAGCAGTTCCAGGCAAGCGATGTTCAGGTCTGCGCGCGGCCAGTCGGGGAAGTCGAGTGTCGCATCCGCCATCTGCCAGGGCGCGATGACCGCACGCTCGCCGGTCTTGTGGCGCACCGGGATCCAGGCCTCGTCAATAAGGTTCATATACACGCCCCTGCATCGCACTTCTGGTGGAATCGATCTGCCGCTGTTCACAACCCTAAATGGAAGTTGAAGAGAAGTGCAATCCTGATGATGCTTCATATCGCAAGCCCGCGCAGATCGTGCCGTCGGCATCGACGGGGCAGATGGTGCGCGTTGCGCGCAGCCAGTCCGGGAGCTTGTTCCGAACGGCAGCGATGGACGGCGCGTTCTGGTCGGGAAGCGTTATAGACTTGAAGCGGCTTGCGCTGGCCGATACTTCCGAACGCTGGCAGGCCTCTACGCTCCAGTCGCCGCCACACCATGGAACCAGACTGTTCCCCTCCATGCGCGCCAGGATCACGATACGCTGGTCCTGGCCCAGTCGGGTAGGATAGTCCGCGTCGCTGTCACCGCTGGCTCCGGCGCGGTAGCCAGCGCTCCAGTCGATCTTGTTTTGCACGGCCTGGTTTTTCTTTGCCCCGGCCTCGCCGACCGCCTCCAGTTCTTTGCGCTCCAATACCTCCGGCACAGGGATAGCGTCACCATGAGCCGCCTCGATCAGCGCACGAAGGCCGGACGGCGCATCTATGCCACCGGCATCGAACAGAACACGGGCAGTGCGCCATTGAAGTGCGGCTGGATAAACATAGGCGCCGCCGCCAATTGCCTCGCTAAGCCAACGCTCTGACTCGACGCGTTCGGGGTCGGGCGACAGCACGTGCAGGACTGTACTATCGACAGGCCGCCCGGCGGCGGGCCGCCGGTCCATATGCCGCCACAGCCGGCCGGCGCGCTGGATCAGTGACGCCATCGGCGCAAGGTCCGACACCATGACGTCGAAATCGAGGTCGAGTGAGCTTTCGACGACCTGCGTCGCCACCAGCACCCGCCCGGGGCGCGCCGAACGCTCCTTGCCATAAAGGCCGAGGATGCGCTGCTCGTGTCGCTTGCGGTCGTCCAGCGCGAAGCGGGCGTGCAGCAGGTCGGCGGCGACTCCGCGCGATTGAAGCGCGTAGAATGCGGCAATCGCTTCGTCGACCGCGTTACGAACGAACACGCAGGCCGCACCACTTGCCGCCGACGCCGCCAGCAAATCGATGGCAGCGTCCTGCGTCTCCAACCGCACCACACGAACCGGGCCGCGCGCGGATGGAGCGGCAGGCACGGGCATCACGGCAGCACCCGACACCGTGAAGGCGGGGTAGCTGGACCCGGATGATACCGCAGGCTCGCAGGGCCGCCCGGCACCGCGCTCGAACGCCGCGATCAGGTCTGCCCGCAATTTCAGCGGGATCGTGGCCGACAACAAGATGGCGGAGCCGCCAACCGCCGCATGCACCTCGAGCAATGTGGCCAGCAGTTCGCCCATGTAGGGATCGCCGACCTCGTGTACTTCGTCGACGATCAAAATCTTGGACGAGAGGCCAAACAGCCTCAACGCTGCATGCTTGGCCTTCACGATACCCAGCAATGCCTGGTCGATGGTGCCAACGCCAATGGTCGCCAGTAGCGCGCGGCGGCGGTTATCCGCCAGCCAGTCGTTCGGGCCTGGTTCATCCGGATTATGCGCACGCCCGCCGCGCAACTCCCGGTACTTATCCGACAATCCGGCGCGGCCATGGGCGAGCGCAAGCGACGGCGCATCCTCGAACACCTTCAACAAAATATCGGCGATGCGTGCGAACATGGCGTCCGCCGTTGCCATAGTTGGCAGCGCGAAGTACAGCCCGCAGCCCTTGCCGGCGCGGAGCATTCGCTGCGCCAGGATCAGCGCCGCCTCGGTCTTGCCGCTGCCGGTTTCGTCCTCGAGGATCGCCAGCATTGGGCCATCCAGCAGCGGCGTCTCGGCGCAGGTGCGCTGCATAGGCCGCAAGGGGAAATCGAACATCAGCGCCTGTTGCACGCGGGGTGCAATCAGGCCAGCAGCCTCAACGGCACGTGCAGCCCGTTCGCGCGCCAACGCCATGTAGTCCACGATATCCAGGCGGGGAGCTGTCGGCGGAAACCAGTCGATGTTGGAGCCGATCCAGTCTGCCGCCGTCGTCAACCCGGCCAGCCGCCAGGAGAGAGTCTTCGCCTGCGCGCTTGTCTCGACTGCGGCAAGCGACGCCCCTGGCCAGAGGTCTAGAAAGGTTTGTGCGACGGCCCGGGAGTCCGCTGAGCCTTCGCCTGCATTCTCGAGCATCTTCTTCCAATCACCCGTAGGGCTGCCGCTGCCACGGTGGACCTGCAGATCCTTCGTCGGCGGACGGCCATGATGTCCGGCGGCGGCAGCGTAGAGCATTGCCCGGCACCTGTCGCCAGCCCCCAACCGCGGAGCGAGCAGGCCGACATCGAAGTCACGCAGATACGCCTCGGTCACTTCCCAGTGACTGCCAGCGGTCTGCGGCTGTCCTGTCTGCAACATGGCCCGGAACGGTGCACCGATTTTGCCGAGGTCGTGCAGCGCTACCAGCAACACCAGGGCATCAGCCAGAGGCCTGTCCAAACCCCACCGGTGGATCAGCCGCTCGGCGACGGCTGCAACATCCAGCATGTGGTAGACGGCAGGATGCGCAATTTGCGCGTCACCTGCCGGACTTTTGCCTGGCCAGCTCGCGATGATCGTCAACATGTGCACAGACTCAAGAGGGAACTCGCTGGTCTATTCTGCGCCGCATGATTCTGAGCGTAGACTATCGGCTCCTTTATCGACCACCGATTTTCAGCTTTTCCGCCTCTTGGCGATAATATTCCATGATGCCGTGACCAGGCTTGATCCGGGTCAGCCAGTTGACGGCCTGGGACGTGGAGTCGACCTGATCGTCATGAGCGCCATTGGGGAAAATGAGCAGTTCGTGGAGATAGTCGGCGAGCCAGGGCGCATGACTGGGGATATGCATGCGCTGGGCCTCGATGAAGCTGCTTGCGGACATCATGCGCATCACCTTGTCACCGACCGGCTTTTCAGGCCGGACGCGCCAGAAGCCTTGTGACTGGAGATGCTGCACCAAGGTGGTGCCTGAGGCACAGTCCTCGATCAGCACATTGGCGGCATTGAACCGCTCGGCCAGAGCCATGACCGCGCGGATGAGTTCGGGATGGAGCAGGCGTTGGCGGTAGACATCGATCAGCCATGCGCGTTGGTCGTTGCCATAGCCGGTGATCCCCCAGGTCGTGCAGACCGACCAGTCGTTCATCTCTTTGGCCGTGTAGGCGGTATCCCAGCTCTGGAGGACCGAGTGGAACGCGGGCGGACAGGCAAGATCGAACCGGCTTGGCCAATGATCCTTGAAGATACCGCCACCCAACGGCGCCGGGCGCTGCTGATATTGCGCAGCGAAGTGCCAGGTGCCCATGGCGCGCTCGAGCGTGTCATAGGCGGCGCGGGACTCGCGCTCGGGATGGAGGACGTCGCCTGGTTCGCGGACATGGGTATAGCGCCTGAGCGGGCGGACGACGTCATGAACCTCGCGGGTCTCGGCAATGGCCGGGAAGCTCAGCACGGTCCAGTCGCCGGTCTTCAGGACATGGCCGACCAGATCATCCTCGTGCAGGCGCTGCATGATGATAATGATAGCGCCATTGGCCTTGTCGTTGAGGCGCGAAAGCAAAGTGCCGTCGAACCAGTCATTGACGGCCTTCCGCTGGGTGTCCGACACGGCCTCGGTCGGTTTGAGGGGATCGTCGATGATGAGGATGTCGGCGCCCCGTCCAGTCAGCGTACCGCCAACCGAGGTCGCATAGCGCATGCCGCCACCGGTTGTCTCAAGGCGATGGACAGGCGGGCGGCTGGAGGCGAGCCGGGTCGAGAAGGTGGTGCGGTACCAGTCCGACTGCATGATGGTCCGTGTGTCGACTGACAGCTTCGCTGAAAGGCCCTGCCCGTAGCTGGCGCAGATGATCTGGGCATGGGGATCATGACCCAGCACATAGGCCGGGAAGGCAATCGAGGCGCAGAGCGATTTGAGGCCGCGCGGCGGCAGATTGATGATGAGCCGCTTGGTCTTTCCCTTCAACACATCCTCGAGATGCTGGGCGATCAGGTCGATATGGAAGTTATGCAGATAGGTGGTTGTCGGCCAGAGCTCTGCGAACCCGCGGCGAATGAACAGACAGAGATCCTGGCGCAGCAGGGCATGATATTGCTCAGGCTTCATCGTCGCTGTCCACTATACCGAATTCTGCCATCAACTCGGCGATGATTGCCTCGTCGGCCGGGGCCAGTCCCAAGCTGGCTTCCTGCGGCGCTGAACGGGCCAGCATGTCGAGTAGCAAGCGCATGAGGCGCGGATCGCCGCTCGCAGCGCGGTTGACCAGCTGGCGCATCACCAGTTCAAGCTTGGAGACGCGCTTGCGCCGGCCCTGCTCGGTCACGGTCATCGTCTCGGCCAGCAACTGATCGAGCAGCTCACGCGGCGCCTTGGGCCCGACCTTACGGCCGGAGGGGTTGCCGGATTGACCGGGCTTGAACCGGCTGTGCAGAGGCGGACGGCGATAGCCGACCTTATAGTCGCCGGCCGCGCTGGCCGCATCGTCCCGATCAGCCATGGCGGGCGTCCGCCTGGGTCTCGGTAACCCGGACCCGCTCGACCTCAGCGAAACTCATGCCCGTTTCGACATGGATGACGGCCTCGCCACTATGGGCCATGAACCGCCGCAGGATGGTATCAGCATAGCGCGGATCGAGCTCGATCCCGAAGGCGCGGCGCCCGACCCGCTCGGCGGCGATCAGGGTCGAACCCGATCCCATGAACGGATCGAGGACGATCTGGCCCCGTTCCGTCACATCGAGCATCGCATCGGCCAGCATGCGCACTGGCTTGGGCGTCGAATGCATTGCCAGCAGATCGCCTTCGTCGCTATGGCGGAAGGTACCGACGCCGGGATAGGACCAGACATTGTTGCGGTTGCGGCCATAGCGGCCCAGCTCGACATTGTTGCGATGCCGGCCCTTGCCGGACTTCCAGACGAAGACCAGCTCATGGGCCGAGCGATAAAGCGATCCCATGCCGCCGCGATCCTTGGCCCAGACGCAGATATTGAGCTTCTCGGTGAAGGCGGAACTGCCGGCCGCGTCCATCTCGGCGGTGTGGCGCCAGTCGATGAAGCTGTAATGCAGCGATCCCGCCACGCTGTGCGCGGCCATGTTGCGGAAGGTGGAACTCAGCAGCCCCACGAACTCGTCGCTGCTCATCTCGCCGCTCGCCATGACGAAGTCGGGGTGCCGGATCTTGCCGAGGCCCGAGACATGGCCAGGGACCGGCACATTATAGGGAACGTCGGTCAGGCCCATGTGGGCGCGTCTGCCGTCCATCAGCCGCGTATAGGCTTTGCTATCGCGTGCATCACCGCAGATCAGACGATGTCGGCCGTCATTGCCCAGCAGCCAATAGTCGCCGACCGCCGAGACGGCGGGTCCCGCATTGGGTACCAGCACATCATCGGCATCATCCTCGTTCTCTGCCTCCGCGCCTTCGGCCAGCTCGATCTTCAGGTCGATCTCACCCATGGTAAAGCCGGTCACCTCGGGGTCGATGCCCGCCTCGCACAGCAGGCGCAGATTGTCAGCCAGCAGCGCATCGTCCCAGTCCGACATGTCGGTCAGGCGATTGTCGGCGATCATCAGCGCCCGCGCCTGCGCCTCATTGAGATGCTCAAGGCGAACCACCGGCACGCGGGCCAGGCTCAGCCGCTTGGCTGATGCGAGCCGCGCATGGCCGGCGATCACCTTGCCGCTGCCATCCACCAAAAGGGGGTTCACGAACCCGAACTCCCGGATCGAGCGGTCCAGCGCCTTCTCCTGGCGCTTGCCATGACGCCTGGCATTCCTGGGGTCGGGCTTGAGCACCGCCGGGTCGACATAGTTTATCATCAACAGCGGCTGGGGAACGGTGGCTACGTCACCGGGCGGCGCGGTTGAAACAGGCAATAGCTGGGTCATGTTCAATCCTTTCGATGCGTGATTACATTTAAACAAGCGGCAGTCGGCGATGGCCATGAACGACAGGACATGGGGTTCAACCTTTGCTTTTGGGGCCCGTGCGGATGGTGGGGGCTTCGAGCGCCCAGGCCACCCATTGGATCATGAGGCGCTTCAATGGCAGCACCCGCCGGGGTGGCTGGCCGCCGATGCGCTCGACGGGCGCGAAGAGCGCCTGCCGGTCCTCCGCTCCATTAGGTCCAAGCAGTTCGAAGGTACCGGGCGTGTCGCTATAACGGTCGTGCAAGCGGATAAAATATTCGTTGTCGATGAGTACGCCCATCGGGCCACGGCTCTTGACCCATGGCGCGGTAAGCGCGGCATCCGGGATTTGCGACCAAGCCTCGCGATAGAGCGGGCGCATGTCATCACGTTGGCCCACCAGAACCATGCCAATATCAGCCGGGCGCATGCCAAGACCAAGCGCAGTCAGACCCAGCCCCAGTTCTACAAGGTCGTCAAAGCCGTAATTGAGCTGGTTACCACTTCCGAGCGTTTTTCCCGTCGCCCCTTCCGGGATACCCAGGGCACGCAGGTAACGCAGCTGATCTCGCGTGCGCTGGTCTGGCCCCATCCCATAGCATGCTGCCCACAGCATCTGGCCGTATGACAGGGAAAGTTTTGGTGCGGAAGCCATAAAAGGCCTATAAAGTGTAGAATTACATTTGATATAACATGCGCGATTCCAGGCGTCAATCCGCTGCCCAGCAATCTCACCGTATCAAGTTGTAGGACGCCTTGTCGCAGCTACACAGAACCAACTAAGTCCATTTCCCTGAACCAGAACCATATTCCCTGCTGGTCGACCCAGGGAAATTGCACACAAACGCCCGATAGAATACGCTTTTTAAGCCTGCAACGATGTCCGCATGACCCTTCTGGGCCTAAAGTCCCTGCAAAAATCCCTGAAGCAGCGATTAAACAAGTCGAGACCAGTCCGCTTTAGACTGCGTCGTCTACCAGATTTTCCGGCTGAGCAAGAAACGCCTCCACAATGCGGGCTATCCGTACCGCTGCCTTCCCGTCCCCATAGGGGCTGATGGGGCGTGCCATTTCTGCGTAGGCCGCCGGATCGTCCAGCAGGCGCGTGGTCTCCGCCTGGATACGCGCCGGGTCCGTGCCGACCAGGCGCGCGACTCCTGCCTCCACCGCTTCCGGTCGCTCGGTTTTTGTGCGCAGCACCAGCACCGGCTTGCCCAGGGCTGGCGCTTCTTCCTGAACGCCGCCGGAGTCACTCAGCACGATGTAGCATGCCCGGAGCAACTGGGCGAACCCGCGGTAATCGAGCGGGGGCGTTATCATCACGTTGGAGAGCCCGCCCAGCGCTCTGAGCACCGGCTGCGCGACCTGCGGGTTCAGATGCGCCGGATAAATAATCAGCACATCCGGACGTTCGGCCAAACGGCGCAGCGCCGCGCAGACACCGTCCAGACCGGCGCCGAAATTCTCCCGCCGGTGGCCGGTCACCAGCAACAGCCGGCGGCCTTGCTCGTGCGCTTGCCGCAGGGCTGTATCGATCGGCTCTGGCAAGGCCGAGGGCATGGCCGCGATCTGATGCAGGGCATCGATTCCTGGGTTACCGGTCAGATGGATGTGTGCCGGCGCAATCCCCTCGCGCAGCAGGGCATCGCGCGCGCGTGGTGTTGGCGCAAAATGCAGTGTCGCCAGCGCAGCGATTGCACGCCGATTGCCCTCCTCCGGCCAGGGCGCCAAGAGGTCGCCGGTGCGCAGCCCTGCCTCCACATGCCCCACCGGGCAGCGCGTTGCATAGGCCGCAAGGCAGGCGGCCAGCGCAGTCGCGGTATCCCCCTGCACCAACGTCAGCGCCGGGCAGAGCTGTGCCAAGGCATCCCCCAACTGCGCCGTCAGTGCGCCAAGGCGCGCGGCAATCCCCGTTTGTGCGATGGGCGGCAAGCGCACGTCCGGTGTCAGGGCGAAATCGGCAAGCGCCGTATCCAGCAGTTGGGTGTGCTGGCCGGTCGCGCAAAGCACCGGCGACAATCCGGGCAAAGCGCGCAGAGCCTGGACAACCGGGGCCATCTTGATGGCCTCAGGCCGGGTCCCGACGACAATCGCAACGCGTGTCCCATCCATGGCCGCCTCAAGCTTTGTGCAAAGTCTGGCACGAGCGGGTTATCAGAGGAACAGCAAAGGCCGAGCGATGAAAAATCGAACGGCAGTGTTAGCCGCTGCCGTTTATTCCTCGGTGTCTTTCTTGAGGATTTTCTCGATCTTCTTGGCGAGACCAATCACGTTTGCCCCGGAGCCGCCGCGGGCGATGCTGCCGGGGGCTGAGGTGTCGGCACCCAGCCCGGCCGGTGCACCGCGCTCGGCATGCTGTATGGCGCGTGCGCGCTCAACCGGAGAGTCACGCTCCGGGTTGATCACAGCGCTCTCGGCCGTCGACGGCACACGGTAGCGGGAGACCGGGTCGCGCTCGGCACACACAACAATCTCGTTGTTGATGGTGATCGATCCGTCCGGCGCGCGGCAGGCCAGCCGCACTTCATCGGGCGTGATCGCCTGACGGATGCGGCGCTGGTAGTTGTTCTCTTCAGACGGTGTGTCGAGGCCGGCCACCGCAGGCGCAATGAGCGCACCAAAGTCCGGAGCCGGCGCTTGCACAGCAGGGGCAGGCGTCACTGGGGCAGACGTCACTGGGGCGGGGAGCGCAGGGGCAGCGACGGATGAGTCCGCTTGCGCAGAGGCCGGGCCCGCATGCGCCACAGCGAAGGCGATCAATAGGGCGGCAAGGCGCATCGCATTGTCTTTCGTCATGGTTTCGCTGCAGGCTACCACGGTGGCACGGGATTGGCCAGCAGCAAGCGCTCAGGTGTGAGCGCTTGCTGCCTGAACCTACTTTAACCTGCGTACTTCACGGAGCAGCCGTAGGGCTGGGACGTTGCGGTCTTTACCGGCTTGCCGGCCTTGAGATCGGCAAGTGCCGCCTTCACATAGTTGGTCGACGTCTTGATGGTCGCTGGGTCAGCCGAGCTGTTGCTGTCGATCCCGCCCATGTAGGCAAGCGTGCCCTTGGGATCGATCACGAACATGTGCGGGGTTGTGCGGGCGCTATAGAGTTTGCCCACCTGGCCGTTGGCATCCAGAAGATAGGCGGTCTGCCGGGCCTTTGTGGCAGCGACGCTGCGGTTGGCACCAGCCCCGTCCATGTGGCCTTGCTTGCCCGGCGCGCCGGAATTGATGCTGAGCCAGACAATCCCGTCCTTGGTGGCGTCTGCCTGCAGAGCCTGCATGTTGCCGCTGGTATAATGTTTCTGGACGAACGGGCAGTCCGGGTTCGTCCACTCGAGCACTACCGTCTTGCCTTTGAAGTCGGACAGTTTGTGTGATTTGCCGTTGGAGTCGGTGGCAGTAAATTCAGGTGCGGGCTTGCCGACCTGCGGCTGTGCGATGGCTGGAGCGGCGATGGTCGCCGCGATGAGAAGTGAGCTGAGCAAGGTCTTCATCGTCTAGTCTCCCATGGTGGTGCCGTGATGTAAGGCCCGGCCCGCTCAGGCCGGACCGGTTGTTCCTCCTGCAGACGCTGTCACAAGCCCGGTGAGGACCTGCGTCGTCAGCACCTGTGGCAGGATCTGCGGCCGGGCGATATCCGTGCCCGGTGGAAAGTAGAGATAGAGCGGCACACCGTTGCGGCCGTAGCGGGCAAGGACTGCCGTGATTTCCTGGTTCTGCCGGGTCCAGTCCCCCTCCAGCACGGTCACGCCCGCCCGGGCAAACGCCTCACGGACGACTGTCGTGTTGAGCGCCAGCTTTTCATTGACCTTGCAGGTCACGCACCAGTCCGCTGTGAAGTAGACGAAGGTTGGTTTGTTCTCTGCCAGCAGCGTCCGGAGTTTGGCATCGGTGAAGGTCTGCGCGGCAAGCACCGCATCCCCGGCTGTCTCAGCCTGCACCTTCGGCGCATCCATGACCGCGACGGCCAGAACCGCGCACGCCACCGAGACAACAGCCGCAACCGGCCGCAGCACCCCGCGCGCGCCCCGCCCGTAGAGCCAGAGTGCCAGCGACAGCAGCAAGGCAGCCACCAGCACCAGCGCCATGCCGTCGATGCCCGCCTGCCGCCCGACGACCCAGCTCAGCCAGACAGCGGTTGCAAACATCGGGAACGCCATGAACCGGCGGAACGTCTCCATCCACGCACCGGGGCGCGGCAACAGCCGGCGCAGCGCCGGCACAAACGCAATCAACAGGTAGGGCAATGCCATCCCGAGGCCGACGCCCAGGAACAGCAACAGGCCCTCAACCGGCGGCAACACTAGGGTCGCACCCAGTGCTGCTCCCATGAACGGCACGGTGCAGGGGCTGGCAACCAGAACTGCCAGCGCCCCGGTCCAGAATGCTCCGGCCCAGCCGCGCTTCTCGGTCAAGCTCTGGCCGGCACCGGACAATCCACCGCCGATTTCAAACGCACCCAGCAGATTGAGCCCGATCACCACCATCACCAGCGCCAGCACGGCCACGCCGCGGGGGTCTTGCAGATGCACCCCCCAACCAACGGAGAAGCCGCTGGCGCGCAGCCAGGCCAGCGCGGCTCCCGCCAGTCCGAAGGTCGCCAGTACGCCGGTGGTGTAGGCTACCGCCTCCGCACGGGCATGCGCCTCATGCGTGCCCGCCTGCACCAGAGAGAGCGCCTTGAGGCTCAGGATGGGAAAGACGCAGGGCATGACATTCAGGATCAACCCACCCAGCAGCGCAAACCCAAGCAAGGTCAGCAAGCCGGTTTTTGCAGCAGTGGGGGAGCCCGCTCCGTCCTGAGGTCCTGCGGGCGCCACGGTTACGGCTGCACGCAAAGGCTTGGGCGTGCGCTCGGCAGCCAGTGCCCAGCCACGGGTCACGCCGTCCTCCCCCGTCACCGTCAGAACGCCGGAGACCCGCTCCTGCTTCTGCTCGGCATAGCCGCCGCCGGTACTCAGCACCCACTTGTCCGGGCTCACCTGCTCTATGGTCTGCGGCTTGCCATAGGCAAGCACGCCGTCTTCAATCGGGTAGAAATAGGCGCTTGCTGCCCCGGCGAGCGTCAGCCCGTCAGGTGCCGCGGACTCCTGCAGCTCAAGCTGGAACATCTCCGCGTCCTGGAAGAATTGCGCCTTGGCCTGCGCGGACTTCGGCAACTGCGCACGCGCTTCCGCAAACAGCATGGTACGCGCCGGATCGTTGGCACCATCGCCGACAGGCAGCGTCAGAGACAGTTCCGCAGCCTCCGGTACGCAAATCTCGTCGTCGCACACCAGCCAGTCAGCCTGCAGGCCAATGGACACCCGTGCGGCCCCTTGCGGAATACTTGGCGCTGTAAACGTCACCAAAAGGCGGGATGGCTTGTCATAAACGTAGCTGACCAGCTCCGCGACTGTGAACCGCCCGGGTGTCGGATAAGCCGGCGCGCTGGCCGACCAGCCTGCGGGCAGCGTCCAGTTCAGCCGGGTTGCCGCCCCGCTGTCGCCGGGGTTCTGCCAGTAGGTGTGCCAGCCGGGCTGCGGTGTCATCACAACCGCGATTGTCAGTGGCTTGCCGGGGGCGATGCTCGACTGCTCGGCGACAAGCTCGATCCGCGTATGCTCTTCCTGGGCAAATGCTTTGGGGTCTGCCCCTTGCGCAAATGCGGGAGCCATGAACAAGACCTGCAGCAGGATCAGCAAACGTGTGAGCATGGCTCTAAACTTGGGCCGCCTAGCGCTGCCAGCCAAGGGCATGTCAGCAAAAAAATGCAGCGTGATGCCATTATTTGCACGCAACGTCGTCTTGCCATGCCGGTGAGTATCGTTAACGTAAGCCATACCGATACCTTTTCGGGTCATGGGGGAGTGTGCAATGTCGGATCCGTCAAGCAGTGCCAGACGCAGGTCGATCGGTCGAGCACGAAACCCGCAGTCGCATACGGCGATATTGTCGGCCGCCAATGATCTCCTGCAGGAAGGCGGCGCAAGCGCTGCCAGTATCGAGGCCATCGCCCGCCGCTCGGCTTCAGGCAAGCCTACAATCTACCGGTGGTGGCACGGCCGCGTTGAACTGATGCGGGAAGTCTATCACGCGGTCGCTGAAGATCACGCCTGGCCGCATGCCGGGGCAGAGCGCGCAGATCTTGTGGCTATGATCGCCAGCGTGGTCAGGCTGTGGACGCAGACCGCAGCGGGCCCCGCCTTGTGCGCCATGCTGATCGACTCCCACGACAGCCCGCAGGCCAGGGCTTTGGTTGCCGCCAGCATCATTGTGCCATTGAAGGGCCGGTTCTGGGGCATCATCGAGCGCGCGGGCGATGCCGGCATGATTGACCCGTCAACACCGGTCGATGCCGCCCTCGACGTGATGGTAGACAGCCTGCTGCATGCGCTGCTGTGCAATCGCCTGCCCGAGACGCCGGAACGGGTCGAGCGCCTTGCTGACGTATTCTGGCGACTGCTGGTCAGTAAAGCCTGACGGGTTAGTCAACGCCGTTTCGCTGCCTATCAGGCGACGTCCGGGCGAGCTGGGCGCCAGAGCGGGCCCACGGCGATCAGAAGCACCAGAACATTGATCAAGGCATTCGCCGCGTTGCCCGATGCGATGGAACCCAGACTGTCGAGCGTAAACCAGCACAGCAATCCCGCAACAACACTTCTGCGTACCCCTTCCGGGGCAGAGTCGTATACCCAGGCCGAGAGCGCCAAAATCATCATGCCCCAACCGAAGAGAAACCCACCCGTGATTACCGAAAGAAACCGCGTATCGGCAGATGCATAACTTGTGGCTCCATCAAGAGGCCATCGCAACAGATCCAAAGACCAGCGTGCTGGTTCGCTGAGTTCCGGGATGCCACCCAGGGAAAAAACCGGGCCAAATCCGAACACGACAAGCGCTGTAATCTTCAGCCACATTTTATGAAAAGCCTGGGTCATTTGATTCCTCCGCGCAGTGCTTTCAATCAATCAGCCGTGTCACGACCCGGACTTCGTTATGCAGGGTGCGGTGCACCGGGCATTTGTCGGCAATCTCCAGCAGTTTGGTGCGCTCTGCGTCACTGAGGTCGCCAACCAGGGTGATTTCCCGCACCATCTCGTCGATGAGGCCGTCATGCGTGTCACACTCGGCGCAGTCGCTGGCGTGCATCTTGCGGTGTCGCAGGCGCACGGATGCCTGCTGGAGCGCCAGGCCCTTGCGCTCGGCATACATGCGCATGGTCATGCTGGTACAGGCCCCAAGTGCACTGAGCAGTAGGTCATAAGGATCGGGGCCGAAGTCGTTTCCACCGACCGACTCCGGCTCGTCTGCCGCCAGCAGATGCCCATCCGACCGGATCGCCTGGGCATAGCGCCCGAGACCGGACTCCTGCACGATCGTCTCGCCCGCTGCGGTTTGCGGCGGCGCATTCACCGGGGTGAGGTTCAGATAACGCAGCGCCCAGGACGCGATGACGTCGGCGGCATACATCGCATCGACCTTGCCGCGCAGCAGGTGGTCCGCGGTATCAAGGCTGACAAAGCTCTTCGGGTGCTTTGCGGTGCTGAAAATCGCAGAGGCGTTGTCAACCGAGACCGTGTCGTCCAGCGGGGCGTGCAATACCAGCAGCGCGCGCCTGAGGCTGGCGATGCGCTGGGCCTGCGGCTGGCCGAAGACATCCTCGATGAACTGCCGGCGAATATTGAATTGCCGCCCGGCCAACGTGACCTGCGCCTCACCCTCTGCCTCAATCAGATGCATGGCGTCGTGAAACTGATGGGTCACATGCGCCGGGTCGAACGGTGCCCCGATGGTCGCGACCGCCCGGCAACCGGGGATGCGCCCGGCTGCCGCCAGCACCGCTGCTCCGCCAAGACTGTGGCCAACGATGAGTTGTGCCGGACCGTGATGCGTTGCCAGCCAGTCTGCCGCCGCGACCAGGTCGTCGACGTTGGAGGAGAAATTGGTGTTCGCAAATTCGCCCTCGCTTGCCCCCAGTCCGGTGAAGTCGAACCGCAGCGTCGCGATACCGCTTTCGGCCAGGCGCGCGGCGATCCGGCTGGCGGCAAAGATATCCTTGGAGCAGGTGAAGCAGTGCGCGAAGATCGCATAAGCGCGCGCGCCGCCGCCGGGAGTATCGAGGCGAGCCGCCAGCAACCCCTGGCTGCCAGGGAATTCCACTTTGTGGCTGTCGATACGCATTCTGCACTCTCCCCGCTCCAGTATTCTGCTGGTGATACCACAGTCTTTCCAAGCCGGAAGTCCAGCTTAATTTCGGGTCAGCGCAATCTCGAACGATTGCGGTCTCTCATGCCGGGTAGCGCTCATTCGGGGCACCGGTTGAGAATAAGACTTCAACCGCACCCGAACAGGCTCTAGAGAGCAGCACATGGTGTTGAAGCGGTGTGCAAAATTCTCGTGGTGCGTGGTATGGGCTTTTGCCGTCGTTGCCGGCAGCACCGCGCGCCCCGCAATCTCTGCAACCGCAGGGGCAGCCAACACGCTCGATAAACCGCAGACCCAGATTGCCTTCGCGCAACGGCTGGAGGTGCGCGGCGACAACCGACAGGCTCTGGAGCTCTATCAGGCAGTGCTGTCCCGAGAGCCGGATAATCTCAGCGCACTGGAAGGGGCGGCGCGCACCCTCTCCGCACTTGGCCTCCATGTCGCCGCGTTGGCCCCACTCGCCAAGCTGGAGCAGCTTCAACCCAAGGCCGGCGGCCCGCCGCTCCAGCACGCCATGCTGCTCAACAGGCTTGTCAAACCGGATTCGGCCCTTCAGCGGCTGGAACTGGCCGAGCAGCGTGGCGCCCCAAAAGCCCTGCTCGAGTCCGAGCGCGGGCTGGCACTCGACCTGCTTGGCCGCAATGAGGAGGCACGACTGGCCTACACCCGCGCGCTCTCTGCTGACCCCAGCCAGGCGGACACCGTGCTGCGCCTTGCGCTGTCGCTTGCGATTATGCAGGATTTCGGGGCCGCGTTGACACTATTGCAGACGGTCGCCAACAATCCCGGTGGCCTGGAACCCGTGCGGCGCACCCTGGCGCTGGTCTATGCGCTGAGCGGCGAGACAGACGAAGCGGTGCGGATTGCGGCCACGGCTGTGCCGGAACAAACCGCAAAGGCCTTGCGCCCCTTCTATGCACGCCTGCCGACACTAACCCCCCAGGAGAAAGCCGCCGCCGTGCATCTGAATCATCTTCCGGCCGGACAGCACTTCGAAGTCGCCCCGGCATCAGCCCGGCAGGGCGCAGCAGAATCACAGTCCTTTGTCGACATTCGCACGCCGCCACCGGCCCGGGACTTGCTGGCAAAGGCAGACAGCCCGCGCACAGGTGCCAGCCCCGAAGTGTCTTTGCAGCCAATCCCGCAAAAGCCGCGCCCAGCCGATAAACCCTGCGCATCGAAAGAAGCCGGCCTGCGATTCGTACAGATCGGCAGTGTTCTGAGCCCGGACCAGGCGCGCACCCAGTGGCGCACTCTTGCCGCCAAGGCCGGTGCAGCCACGCAGGACAGTGTCGCCTACATCGAGTCCGCAGCGGGCGGGCGCTATCGGATCCTGCTGGGTGTCTTCAGTACGGCAGAGCAAGTCTCCGCCTGCCGCGCGGCCTTGTCCACCGCCGGGATCGACAGCCTCGCGCGCCGGGATGTCGGGGCGGCGCAGCGGCTGAGATGACCGCGCGCGCAGCCTACGCCAGCGACCCCGCACGCAGCCGCGGACGCCTCCACCCGGAAGCACCCAGCGCAACCCGGACCGCTTTCCAGCGTGACCGGGACCGTATCATCCACGCCACTGCATTCCGGCGCTTGAAGCACAAGACTCAAGTGTTCGTCGCCGCCTACGATGACCATTTCCGCACACGCCTGACCCACAGCCTCGAGGTGGCGCAGATCGCCCGAACACTGGCGCGCGAACTGTATCTCGATGAGGACCTGACGGAGACGCTTGCGCTCGCGCATGATCTCGGCCACCCCGCGTTCGGGCATGCGGGCGAGACGGCGCTCAACGCCTGCATGGCAGCGCATGACGGCTTCGACCACAACGCCCAGACCATCCGGGTGCTGACCGCGCTGGAACAGCGCTACGCCGCGTTCGACGGCCTCAACCTCAGCTGGGAGACCCTGGAGGGGCTGGCCAAGCACAATGGCCCGGTCCTCGCCCCACCGTGGGCGCTGCGCCACTACCAGGCCAGGCATGACCTGGAGCTGCACAGTTATCCGGGTCTCGAAGCCCAGATCGCCGCCCTGTCCGACGATATCGCCTACAACACCCATGATCTGGATGACGGCCTGCGCTCCGGCCTGTTTGCGCTGGATCAGGCGCTTGGCGTGCCGATCGTCGCGCAAGCGTGGGACGAAGCCAGCGCACGCGCGCCTGACGCCGCACACAGCCGGCTGGTGCCGGAGATGGTGCGGATTCTGGTCGGCCGCCTTACCGGCGACGTGCTCTGCGAAACGCGCGCCCGGCTGGACCTGGCCGCCCTCTCTGCACCGGAGGATGTTCGCGCTGCTGATAGGCCCCTGGTCGGGTTCAGCGATGAACTGGCGGCGGACATCCTGGTGCTCAAGCAGTTCCTGCGCGCAGCCCTCTACAAACACCCGCAGGTTCTGGCGCTGACCGGGCCGGGGCAGCAGATCATCACCGATTTGTTCGCGCACTATATAAACGATCCGTCACATATGCCGCCGGAATGGGCGGCGCAGGCCAATACCGCGCCGCATGGGCTGCCTCGGCTGGTGGCGGATTTCGTGGCGGGAATGACCGACCGCTTTGCCATCCGCCAGCATCAGGCGTTGACCGGTCGTGCCTTGCTGGCGATCTAATCGTGGATTGGGCATTGCGCGGACGCACGGCATTCCGCAATGAGTTCGCCTGTCCTGGGGGGATGCCCCCTGCCGTATTGAGTGTGCCATGAATATTTTTGCAGAGTTTCAGGATGTCGTGCTGGCGGCGGTCGCCCGGCTTCAGCGCGATGGCAAATTGCCGGCCGGGCTGAAGACGGACGCGATTGCCGTCGAGCCACCGCGTGATGCCAGCCACGGCGACCTGGCAACCAACGCCGCCCTGGTGCTTGCCAAGCCGGCGGGACTGTCGCCGCGCGTCATCGCTGACGAACTGGCGATGTGTCTGCAGGCAGAGCCGCGCGTCGCAAGTGTAGCTGTCGCCGGGCCGGGTTTCCTCAACATCCGCCTGCATGACGATGTGTGGCGGCAGATGGTCTCGACCATCCTGCGCGAAGGCTCCGAATACGGGCGCAGCGCAATCGGCGGGGGTGCTGCGGTCAATGTCGAGTTTGTCTCCGCCAACCCGACCGGGCCGATGCATATGGGGCACTGCCGGGGCGCGGTCGTCGGCGATGCACTTGCGGCAGTTCTGGAATGCGCGGGCTTCCGGGTGACGCGCGAATATTACATCAACGACGCCGGTGGCCAGGTCGATACGCTCGCACGCTCGGCACACCTGCGCTACCGGGAGGCCCTGGGCGAGGACATCGGCGCCATCCCGGACGGGCTGTACCCCGGCGACTATCTGGTGCCGGTTGGTGCCGCCCTTGCGCAGACCCTGGGCGATCAATACCGCGATGCGCCGGAGTCCGAATGGCTCGATCTGTTCAAGCGCGAGACCACGGCGCGCATGATGGACCTGATCAAAAGCGATCTCGCCCAGCTTGGCATTCATCACGACCTGTTCTCCTCGGAGCGGGCGCTGCACGAGAGCGGTGCGATCGTCGATACGCTTGCGGACCTGGAGGCCAAGGGCCTTGTCTACACGGGCACCCTCGAGCCACCAAAGGGCGAAGCGCCCGACGACTGGGAACCGCGCCCGCAGACCCTGTTCCGCGCCAGCGATTACGGCGACGATACGGACCGGCCCTTGCAGAAATCGAGCGGTGCCTGGACCTATTTCGCGGCCGACATCGCCTACCACCGCGACAAGATCCGCCGAGGGTTCACCCAGCTGGTCAACGTGTGGGGGGCGGACCACGGCGGGTACGTCAAGCGGATGGATGCGGCAGTCGCCGCCATGACCGGCGGCAGCGTCAGCCACGATGTGCTGTTGTGCCAGATGGTCCGGCTGTTCCGCGCCGGCGAGCCGGTCAAGATGTCCAAGCGCTCGGGCAGCTTTGTCACCCTTGCCGATGTGGTCGAGGAAGTCGGCAAGGATGTGGTGCGCTTCATGATGCTGACGCGCCGCTCTGACGCCCAACTCGACTTCGACTTCGCCAAGGTGGTCGAGCAGTCCAAAGACAATCCGGTGTTCTATGTGCAGTATGCGCATGCCCGGGTGCGGTCGGTGCTGCGCAAGTGGGCGGAGGCCCACGCTTCGCGCGACCCGACAGCAGACGCGCCGCTTGCCTTGTTGAATGGCGAGGAACTGGCCCTGGTGCGGCTGCTGGCCCAGTGGCCGCGTGTGGTCGCCGGCGCTGCTCTGGCCCATGAGCCACACCGCTGCGCCTTCTTCCTGGGCGATGTCGCCGCAGCGTTCCATGCGCTGTGGAATAGCGGTAATGACAATCCATCACGCCGATTCATCGTGGCCGATGATGTGGCTGTCACCCAGGCGCGTGCCGCACTGTGCCAGGCCGTGGGCCAGGTGATCGGCAACGGCCTGCGCTTGTTGGGTGTGGAACCGGTTGAGGAGATGCATTGATGGCTCGAACGCGCGGTATCACGCGAAATGCCGGCGATCCAGTCGACGGCAAGGACTCGCTGCCCTGGCTGCAGACGGCAGACGACGCCTTCGACGAGCAGCCGGTGCTCGATCGCAAGTGGCTGTTCCTGGGGGGAGCAGTGTTCCTGGCGGCATTGATCGGCACCGTGTGGTTCTTCTATACGCAAGCAGACCCCAACCGGCAGACCGGCCCTGTCGGTGAGCCGCCCCTGATCCTGGCGGATAAAACACCCTTCAAGAAGCGCCCGGAGGGAAGCACGCCGACCTTAGCTGAAGATGAGGTCGACAAGGTCGCAACCGGCACTGCCGAGCCTTCTGCGCCAAACGTGGCACCAGAGGCCGCACCGCCGGAAGCCCTGATGGACCCGGCGACGATTTTCGGCACCGCCTCGCGGGAAGCTGCCGCCGCCAGCAAAGCCCCGGACCTGCCGCCGCCCGACACGAGGGACATCGCACCACCGCCCCAGGCCAAAGGGGCCGCCAGTGCGCTCTCGGCACCGGAAGTCAAGGCCAGCCGCGGCACGCCTGCCCCGGTTCAGCAAAGCGCCCAGGCGGTTGTGAAATCCAAGCCTGCCGCTGCCAAGCTGACAGCCCAGAAACCTATGCAAGAAAAACCAACCCAAGAAAAACCAGCATCAGAGAAACCGGCACCAGAGAAACCGGCACCAGAGACGATTACCACTCCATCGTCCAAGCCCGCAAAAGCTGGCGTGCTGTTGCAGGTCGGCGCGTTTTCGAGCGTCGAGCGTGCAAACCAGGGCTGGAGCGAAATCTCTGCCAAGTTTGCCGGCCTGCGTGGCCTGTCGCCGGACATCGTGCCCGTAAAAGTCGGCAGCAACACCATGTATCGCCTGCGCGCCGCTGGTGTCTCCGCATCCGCACGGGGCGCGCAAATCTGCACAGAGCTCAAAGCGGCAGGCCAGCCATGCCTGATCGTCACGCCGTGATGCAGCCGGTCATTTTCGGACTCAGTGGCTTCACACTGACTCCGGATGAGGCAGCACTCTTCCGGGCGGCCAACCCGGCGGGCTACATCCTGTTTGCGCGCAACTGCGATACACCAGCGCAGGTTCGCGCCCTGACTGACTCGCTGCGTGCGTTGTGCGGGCGGGAGACGCTGCCCATCCTCATCGATCAGGAAGGGGGCCGGGTTGCCAGGCTGCGGCCGCCACACTGGCCGGCGTTCCCGACGGCAGCCCGTTTCGCCGAGCTGTATGCGGTTGCTCCCATCTCCGCGATGCGCGCTGCAACCCTGAATGCGCAGGCGATCGGCCACACGCTGGCGGAGCTTGGCATCACGGTGAACTGCCTGCCGCTGCTCGATGTGCGGGATGCCGAGGGGCATGACATCATCGGGGACCGGGCCTATGGCGACGACCCGCTGCAGGTGGCGGCCCTCGGGCGCGCGACGCTGGATGGCCTGCGAGCCAGCGGTGTGGTCGGTGTGGTCAAGCACATCCCCGGCCACGGGCGTGCACGGGCCGACAGCCATCTGGAGCTGCCGGTCGTCACCGCCAGTGCCGAGGCGCTGGAGACCGACTTGCGGCCGTTCCGCACCCTGGCGCAGGCACCGATGGCGATGACAGCGCATGTGGTCTACACCGCTTGGGACTCCGCGCGCTGTGCCAGCGTCTCGCCTGTGGTGATCGATGGCGTGATCCGTCGCACCATCGGCTTCGACGGCTGGCTGATGTCGGACGATCTGGGCATGAAAGCCCTGAATGGCAGCATGGCCGCGCGGGCGCAGGCCGTGCTGGACGCCGGGTGCGATGTCGCGCTGCACTGCTCGGGGGATTTTGCCGAAATGCAGGAGATTGCAAGCGCTGTGAGCGGCATGACTCCCCAGTCCTCAGAACGCCTGGCGCGCGCCATGGCGTGGGCCGCCCCTCGACCCGAGGGGCTTGCCCTTGCGGACCTGATCGAGGAGCGCGACGCCCTGCTGGCCGTGGCATGAACCAGGAGACCCCGGAGCCGGACGCCCTGGAGGTGCGGCTGGGTGGCTATGAAGGGCCACTCGATCTGTTGCTGGAGCTGGCGCGGGCGCAGAAAGTCGATCTGGCAGCGATTTCCATATTGGCGCTGGTCGAGCAGTATCTGACCTTCATCGCCGCCGCGCGCCGCCTGCATCTGGACCTTGCCGCCGATTATCTGGTGATGGCAGCCTGGCTCGCCTACCTGAAATCCCGATTGCTGCTGCCGCCCGAGGCAAAAGTAGGCGATGAAATCCCCGCCGAGGACCTGGCGAACCGGCTGCAGCGTCGGCTCGTGCAACTGGAGCGCATGCGCACCTGCGGCATGGCACTCATGGAGCGACCGCACCTCGGGCGCGATGTCTTTGCCCGCGGCATGCCGGAGGCTTTGGCGCTGATCCCGCACACCCGCCTGGAATGCACGTTGATCGCACTGCTGCGCGCGTACGGCGCTCTGGGTCGCCGTCGCAACCCGGATGCCTATGCACCTGCTCTGCCGCCGGTCTACAGCCTGGAGGCCGCGCTGGAGCGCCTGCGGCATCTGGTCGGCGATACGCTCGACTGGGCAGAGCTCAGCGCCTTCCTGCCGGAGAGTGACGACCCGGTGTTTCATCGCTCGGCCCTGGCCAGCACTTTCGTTGCCGCGCTGGAGCTCGCCCGCACCGGCCGCGCCGACCTGGATCAGCAGCAGGCGTTCGGGCCGATCCGCCTGCGCCGCCGCCACACCGGAGACGACGCCGGAGACGTCAAATGAGCGACCCCTACCTCGTCCGGCAGATTGAGGCGGTGCTGTTCGCGTCCGCAGAGCCGGTGGCCCTTGGCGTGCTCGTCCCCCGATTCGGCGACAGTCACACCGTACGGGCAGCCCTCGCGCAGTTGGTGGCAGACTATGCCCCGCGCGGCGTCATTCTCGTCGAGCGTGGGGGCAGCTGGATGTTCCAGACCGCCCCCGATCTCGCCCATCTGTTGCGACAGTCGGTGGACGAGACGAGACGGTTGTCCCGTGCCGGGATCGAAACTTTGGCGATTATCGCCTATCATCAGCCAGTGACACGCGCAGAAATCGAGGATATCCGCGGCGTTTCGGTCTCCAAGGGCACACTGGATCTGCTGATGGATGCCGGATGGGTGCGGATCGCCGGTCGCCGGGAGACGCCGGGCCGCCCGGTGACCTTTGCGACCACGCCGGCATTCCTGACCCATTTCGGGTTGTCGAGCCTTAAGGATTTGCCGGGTATGGAAGAGCTGCGGGCTGCAGGACTGCTGGAGATCTCGACAGTTGCCTTTGCGGGCAACATGCCGGTTGCACTTGATGCGCCGCTCGACGAAGAGGAAGCCTAGCGGATTGCACCACGGTGGTGGTAACCAGAGATATGCGTGCGCGGTGCAAGAACTGCCGCCGCCGAATGGAAGGAATGAACGATGGGCCTGGGAAGTGTTTGGCATTGGGTAATCCTGCTGCTGGTCGTTGTGCTGCTGTTTGGCCGCGGCCGCATCTCGGAAGTGATGGGCGACCTGGCAAAGGGGATCAAAAGCTTCAAGAAGGGCCTTGCTGATGACGAGACCGCACCGGCCAAGCCCGCCGAGCCCTCGAAGCTTGCCGATCCGGCGGTCGATGTGAAGGCGCAGAGCGCGGCGCACGAAGACGCCCGGTCGTCCTGAGCCGCGGGCGACAGGCCCGGCCATGCTGGATTTCAATCTCGGAGAGATGGGCGTCGTCGCCCTAGTCGCATTGCTCGTCGTCGGCCCCAAGGAGCTGCCGGGCCTGCTGCGCACGCTCGCGGGCTGGCGACGTCAGATCGGGGATGTCGCCGGCCAGTTCCGCTTCGGCTTCGACCAGATGATGCGCGAGGCCGAGCTTGAGGAATTGCGCCGCAAAGCCATGGAAATGCCGACAGCCAACCCGTACCAGCCCAAGCCCGATTTCGGCGATATTCCCGACCGGCCGCCTGAGCCACAACCACTGTCAGCTGGCGATGTCGGCGAACCATATGTCGGCGAACCGGTTGCGGCGCCGGCGGACGTGCCGGGGTCCGCCCCCACACCCGAAGTGCCTGCTCCACCGGCCACAGCCCCTATGTCTTTCGCGCGAATAGAAGAATCGTCGGAACCGACAACGGATAAGCCATGAAGCTGCAGGACATTGATGAGTCCCGGGCGCCGCTGCTCGATCATCTGATCGAGTTGCGCCGGCGTGTGCTCTACTGTGTGCTGGCCGTTCTCGCGGCCTTCCTTGTTACGTTTGCGTTCTCGGCGACGATCTACGACTGGCTGGCGTACCCGCTGCGCCAGACTCTGGGGCCGGACGCCAAGCTGATCTCGACCGAAGTGACGGGTCAGCTCTGGGTTCGCGTGGAAGTCGCACTCTACGCTGCCATGATGATCGGCTTTCCCTTCATCGCCAACCAGGCCTGGGCGTTTATTGCGCCGGGCATGTACCGGGACGAGAAGAAAGCCTTCCTGCCATTCCTGTTCATGACGCCGGTGCTGTTCTCGCTCGGCGTGTCGGCTGCCTATGTCATGATGCCGGTTGCGCTCAAGGCGCTGCTGGTCGGCCCGTTCAGCCTGGTCGAGGGCAACAGCGCTCTCGACCTGGCGGTAACGCCGGATGTGCAGAAATACCTCTCGTTCGTGCGTCAGTTGCTGTTTGCGTTCGGTTTTGCCTTCCTGATGCCGGTCGGCGTCCTTCTCAGCAACCGCGCCGGCCTGATCTCGCTGGAGACGCTGCAGAAGGGTCGCCGCTACGCAATCGTGATCGCATTTGCACTCGCGGCCGTCCTGACCCCGCCTGACGTGACCTCCCAGTTCCTGCTCGCGATCCCGCTGATCATTCTCTACGAGTTCTCGCTGCTGTTCATCCGCCTGTTCTACAAGCCGGTCGTCAAGGCTGCAGCGGACGCGCCGGAGGCTGCCCCGCAACTCCCGGCACCGGATCGCCAATGAGGGACCTTGATGTTCTGCAGATCCTGCGGGAATCGCTGCTGGGCCTGCGCGCCTGTGTGCTGCCCCTGCTGAACCTTGCCCTGCCGCTGGTTGTCCTGCCGCAGATCATGGTCAATGTCGTGCTGCCAAGGCTCGGCCTAGGAGACGACGATCTGTTCGCGCGGATCATCACGGAGATTTGCGTGATGCTGTTCGGGGTTTTCACCCTCGGCCTGTACCATGCCTACTCGACTGGCGGCCAGCCTGGCTTCTCATCCCTCCGGGCGACGATAGGCCCGCAGGTCAGCACGCTGGTCGGCCTGTCATTCGTGATCTTTCTGGGGGTGTTGCTCGGGTCGCTGATGCTGCTTGTGCCGGGGATTTTCGTGGCCATCGTCACCCTGGTTGCCCCGCCTGCCGCCCTGTTCGAGAAATTGTCGCTGGTAGATGCGCTCAAGCGGTCCTATGCCCTGACAGAGGGCAGACGGCTGCCCTTGCTGGCCCTGGTGCTGCTGACCAGCGGCCTTGTGCTGGGGATATTCCTGCTGGCGCTGACTGCCTTCCAGGCGCTGGGCACGCCGCCAGACCAGCCTCCGCCGCGTACTCTTGCCACCGCACTTATCCTCTCCATCGTCACCATCTGCGCAATCGGCCTGTCCTATGCGGTCGCGACCCGAACCTATCTTGCCCTGGCGTCTCTGCCGCCGCGCGCATGAGCGGCGGGTTTGCACGGTTTATCGGCATCGACTGGTCCGGCGCGAAAACCGGCTATAGCCGAAAAATTCAGGTGGCCGTCTGCGCGGCGGACGGCGGCCCGCCCATGCTGGTCGAGCGGGCGCACGGGTGGCGCCGCGCTGACGTGCTGGACTGGCTGATCACGGATATTCTCCCCGGACCGCCCGCGCTTATCGGCTTCGATTTCTCGTTTGCGCCCCCCTATCTTGATTGCGGTGCCTATCTCCCCGGCAGCGCAACCGCGGACGATGGCCCCGGCTTCTGGGCGCATGTCGATGCCCTCTGTGCCGCTGAAGACCTGGGGGCCGCCGATTTCGTGACCGACCACTACCGGCGCCACTTCTATCTCGGGGCTGCCGATGGCCCGAAAGCGCCCTTCATGCGGCTGCGCGCCTGCGAACGGCGCTATAATGCCACAGGTGGCCGCAAGCCCTCCAGCGTGTTCGATGCGATCGGCGCGGCTCAGGTGGCCAAGGCAAGCTTTGCCGGCATGCGCCTGCTGCACCGCCTCAGCACGCAGGTCACCGTCTGGCCGTTCATGCCCTGTGTGCCGGGACAGAGTGTCGTCGTGGAAATCTACTGCCAGGCGTTCATCCGGCACGCAGGGATGGCGGGACTGAAAATCCGTGATCTATCAACGCTGAACCATGCTCTCGCTGCACTTGACAGCCCGCCAGTTGGCGCTCACGCTCCATTGACGGATGACATGACGGACGCACTGGTCTCATCAGCGGCTTTGCGCGCATATGCAGGCGACAACTCTTTCTGGACGCCCTCGCCACTATCCGTCGCAATTGCCGACACTGAGGGCTGGACCTTTGGAGTTCGCTGAGCATGATCCACACGCCGTAACTTTTCGGCACCGCCCACGAATACAGGGCATCACGCTCGCGCCGGCAGTTGGCGCATCCAAGATGGAGACGATCATGACCCTACCGATTCGCACAATCCTGGCTCTGGCAGTCCTGACCCCGCTTGCGGCCCCCGCAACGGCGTTTGCGGCAGAAGCGCCCATCTACACCGGCCTGTTCAACAAGGTTGCCGTGAGCGGTTACGACCCGGTCGCCTACTTCAAGGCCGGCATGCCGGTCAAAGGCGACAAGAAGTTCACGCACACATGGATGGGTACGGAATGGCGCTTCTCCAGCGCGGAAAACCGGGACGCTTTTGCCAAGTCGCCCGCCAGCTACGCCCCGCAATATGGCGGATATTGCGCCTACGCGGTCGCCATGAACACCACCGCCTCGTCCGATCCGAAAGTCTGGAAGATCGTGGACGGCAAGCTGTATCTGAATTACGATGCCGATATCGGCAAGAAGTGGGTCTCCAAGCAAACCGAGTACATCAAGTCTGCCAACGCCAATTGGCCGAAAGTTCTGGGCAAATAAAACCATCAGAGAGGGAATATATCCATGAGCAAGGGCAATAAGTACCTGCCGATCGTGCTGACAATCTACATCGCCTTCGTGTTCATCCAGTCCTTGTTCTACAAGTTCACCGGATCGCCGGAGACCGACTACATCTTCGGCACCCTGAACACCTGGGCGGCAAGCCTGGGGTTTGACGGCCTGTTCGCAAAGGATGGCATTTTCTCGCAATATGTCATCGGCACTGCCGAACTGATCGCCAGCGCCCTGCTGCTGCTAGGTTTGGCACCAAAGCTGCGCATTCTGCAGCTCGTTGGGGCGGCCATGTCGGTCGGTGTCATCAGCGGCGCGATCTTCTTCCACCTGTTCACGCCGCTCGGTGTTGCCGTCGTGAATACGGATGGAACGTCAGACGGTGGCCTGCTGTTCGGTATGGCCTGTGGTGTGTGGGTAGCCGGCGCAATTCTGGTGCTGCTCAACAAGGATATCGCTCTCAGCTTCCTGAACCGGGGGGCAGCACATCCGGCACAAAGCTGATGCGCCCGCTCAGCGCACTCGTGAAACTGGCAACGGTCGGGCTTAGCCTGACCGTTGCTGCGTGCGGGCCTTCCGAACAGCCGAGTGCCCTGCAGGCTGCAATCCAGCGGCTGCCGCGCGCGAGCTACACCGCCCCGCAGGGCATGACCGTCAGTTATCTCTATGGTGGCGACCCGAGCGGTCGCAGGGTGATTTTCGTCCATGGCACGCCCGGCGATGCACAAGGCTGGGGAGAGTTCCTGCTCAATCCGCCGCCGGGGTTTGAATATATCTCCGTGGACCGGCCGGGCTTTGGCGCCAGCGGCCCCAAGCGGGCGGTGACATCGCTGGCCGACCAGGCTGCCGCCCTGGTGCCGCTTCTCGTGCAGCGCAACGGCGCTTGGCCGCTGCTGGTCGGGCATTCGCTTGGCGGGCCGATCGTGAGTCAGGTCGCCGCCGACTACCCGGACAAAGTGGGCGGACTGGTGATCGCCGCCGGTTCACTCGACCCGGCGCTGGAGAAAATCCAGTCGATCCAGTGGGTCGGCACCTGGTGGCCGTTCCGGTCGATCCTGCCGCGCGCACTGCGCAATGCGAACGACGAACTCATCGCGCTCAAACCGCATCTGGAAGCCCTGGAGCCGAAGCTGGGCGCGGTGCGCTGCCCGATCTTCATCGTGCATGGCACCAAAGATGAGCTCGTGCCCTATGCCAATGTGCCGTTCATGCAGAAGCAGTTCGTCGCCGCCCCGGTCGAGACCGTCACCATCACGGGCGAAAACCACTTCCTGCCCTGGCGTCGCCAGAAGGAATTGAACGAGACGCTCGGCAAACTCGGGGCCTTGCCACCCACCCAGTGCTGAAGACTGGCATCACACGCTCTCCTGCCGCGGGCGGGCATAGAGACCTCGATCACTCCCTAGCTATCCCATGTTACAATGGTGCCGTGTTGGCGTAATAGTGCCACAGGAAAATCGCCATGGCCCCACGGTGAGGGCTCCAGCGCGTGCCGATCTCCCGAAGGGCCTTGTCCGTGGGGCGCGCCTCCAGCCGCAGCAGCCGACGCGCCGCTTCCTGCAGCGCCAGGTCTCCGGCTGGCAGGATATCCGCTCGCCCCTCGGCAAACAGTAGGTACACCTCAGCGCTCCAGCGACCAAAACCCTTGACGCTGCTGATCGCCGCGACCGCCGCATCGTCATCATCAGGTAGGGCGTGCAACGCCAGCTGCCCAGAAATAACGGCCTGCGCCAGGGCGCGCGCATAGACGATCTTGGGCCGGCTGAGCCCGCAGGCGCGCAAGGTCTCGTCATCCTGCGCCAGCAAGGCATGGGGATCGTCAAGCGGGATGAGCGCCGCCAGCTGCCCGTGGATCGATGCCGCCGCCTTGACCGAGAGCTGCTGCGCCACCAGTGCGCGCAACAGCGCGGCATAGCCACGCGCTGCGACCCGCGGGGCAGGCAGGCCAACGGTCGCCAGCGCCTCGCGCACCGCCGGGTCCTGCGCAGCCACGGCGCGCAGGCTTAGGTCAAGCTGTTCTGCAGTCAGTCCCATTGCCCCTCCGCAACGCCTTGCAATGCAAGCCTCACAAGCTAGAAGAAAGAGAGAGAATCGTAGGGGTTTGCAATGGCAAAGATCATCGTCACCAACAGGGATGCCGAAGAATCCGAAGTCGAGGCCGAAGTCGGTCTCTCCGTTATGGAGATCATCCGGGACACCGGTTTCGATGAGCTCCTGGCGCTTTGCGGCGGATCTTGCTCTTGCGCCACGTGCCACGTCTATGTGGACGAAGAGTGGCTGGCAAAACTCGACCCGATGGAAGCAGACGAAAACGAACTGCTCGACACCAGCGACTACCGGGAATCGAACTCGCGCCTTTCCTGCCAGATCGAAATGCACGACGGGCTGGACGGACTCCGGGTCACCATCGCACCCGGCGACTAGAGTCTGATGACTTCATTTACATATTCGCCATTCTGAGGCGGTGCACATGCCGCTCACCCTGAGCTTGTCGAAGGGATGAGCGGCTCGTGGTTCGTCAAGCTCACCACGAGCGGAAAGTTAAACCGGTATAACCTAAGACTGAACCGTTCGCCCAGAGCCGATTTCCGTCATACTGAACTTGCCTCAGCATCCTCAATGTGAACGCCGCGCAGGTGCCAAATGTCATCTTGCCCTTGAGTCAAGTTCAGGGTGACGGAGTTATTCTGATGCTCTGAGCCAATCCAATGTCATCACGCTTTGTAGACAGTAGACCCCTAGCGCTGCAGAATGGCCTCAGGCGGTGACCAGGCCCTTGTCGCGCAGCAGTTGCTCCAGCTCGCCGGACTGCGCCATTTCCATCATGATGTCGGAGCCGCCGACAAACTCGCCCTTGATGTAGAGTTGCGGGATGGTCGGCCAGCTTGAGTAATCCTTGATGCCTTGGCGCAGCTCTGCGTCCTGCAGCACGTCGAGGCCGGTAAATTCAACGCCGAAATGCTCGAGGATCGAGACTGCACGCGCGGAGAAACCGCACTGCGGGAACAGATGCGTGCCCTTCATGAACAGCACGACATCATGGTTGGTGACGGTTTCGCGGATGCGCTCGGTGATCGGCAAGGTCATGAGGGTCTCCTGGATGACTATTTTCCCCTGAGATGGGGGCATATGGCGAAATGTTCAACCGGAGTGCGCCATGCAATCACGCATCCGGTGTCAGGGTCGTGAGCGCCAGGGCATGCAGTTCCCCGCCCATGCGGGTGCCGAGGGCTGCATAGACCAGTTGATGCTGGCGCACGCGCGGCAGGCCGGCAAATGCCGCCGAGGTGACCCGGGCGGTCAGGTGGTCGTTGTCCTCGCCGAAGCGGCCCATCTCGACCACCGCATCCGGAATAGCCGCCTTGATCAGCGCGGCGACGTCACGCGGGTCCATCGCCATTTCAGAGGTCTTCCATGAATTGCCGACGTGCTTCGGTCATTTTCTCGTCCATGGCGCGGCGGACCTCGGCCTCGGTGATCGTGATCCCGCGTGCGGTCAGATCGCCGTGCACCTTGCGCAGCACGTCGTCGTCGCCCGCTTCCTCGAAGTCGGCGGCGATCACGCTCTTGGCGTAACTGTCCGACTCCGCAGGGGTCAGCTTGAGCAGGTCGGCCGCCCAGATGCCAAGCAGCTTGTTCCGGCGCGCCGTCACCTTGAACATCAGTTCCGCGTCATGGGCGAACTTGTCCTCAAAGGCTTTTTCTCGGGAGTCGAACGTGGTCATCGGTGGGTTCCGTTCTGTGAGGTGTAAATCAGATAACGTCCGGATGCGCCGTATTCAATAAGGGGTCGAACCCTCGGTGCTGTCTAGCGCACATAGCTGGCACCATTGGCATCCAATGTCGCGCCGGTCAGCGACGGCGGGGCCTCACTGGCCAGAAATGCGGCCAGCGCGCCAACCTCCTCCGGTGTGGCCATGCGCCCCAGCGGGATATCCTGTGTGGCAAAGGCCTCGCCATAGGTCTCCACCCAGTCCTGCGCCATTTCGGTGCGGGTGAAGCCAGGCGCGATATTGAAGGCGAGCACGCCCTGCCGCGCATAGCCGCGCGCGACCGATTTGGTGAGGGCTGCCAGCGCCGCCTTCGATGCCGCATAGTGCATATAGTCCGGTGCGTCGCCCCGGTGTGCGGCACGGCTGGTAATGTTGATGATGCGGCCACCCCCGTTGCCGAGGAAATGCGGGACTGCGGCCTTCACCAGATCGGCCGGTGCCAGCAGGTTGACCTGCATCACCGCCTGCCAGTCCGTCGCCCAGTCCTGCCATTCCGCCTCGACACCGCTCTGGCGCATGGTGGCCGCATTGTTGACCAGCACGTCGATGCGTCCGCCGGCTATACCCAGCGCCTTGTTCCACAGGCTGCGAGCAGCAAGCGGCTGGGCGAGATCGGCCTGGGCCAGCCCGCCGTTGCCACCCGCCTGTGCCAGCACGGCTTCGGCTGCCGCCTGCGTGCTGTTATAGTGGATGATCACCCGCGCACCACGCTCAGCGAGTGCCAGCACGGTCGCCCGGCCGATCCCGCGGGAACCGCCGGTGACAAGCACCGTTTTACCCTTTAGTGTCAACATGATGACCCCATGCGCGATTGCAGCCGGCAACGAACTCGCTTATGTTAGGACGGCGGGGTTGGCTGAGGCAACCTCTGAAATCCGCGAAAGAGGCTCCAGTATGGCAGACACGCCAGATGCCCTGCCCATCGATAGCTGGCGTGAGTGGCTGACGGAGACCGTCACGCGCCTCGTCGCGCTGTCGCCCGAACAACTGATCACCAACAGCGTTGCCTCGGGTTTAATCCTGCTAGCGGTCGGTATTCTGCCCATGGTGCTCCTGCGCCGGTCGACCGATCAGGCCGCTGTTTCCTTCCCAAGGCGGGTGAGCATCCTGTCCCTGTGGATTCTCGCTTGTGCGGTGGTGCTGGTCATCTGGGGGTTCCGCATTGACCGCTGGCTGACCAGCCCCGGCGTTATCATGACGCACGCACTGCGGATCGCCCTGATCCTGCTGATGGCAAGCCTTGCCTGGGCCGGGGTCCCGCGTCTGCTGCGCTTCCTGTTGATGCCCGGGGGCGAAGGGGGCTCGCGTCGCTTGCGTACCGTGATCCCGGTGGCATTTGGCACCCTGCGCGTGCTGATCGCCGGCATGGCGGTCCTGTTGATCCTTGCCGAAGTCGGGCTTGATATTACGCCTTTGCTGGCCGGTGCCGGGATCGTCGGACTGGCCGTCGGCTTCGGGGCGCAGACCCTCGTCAAGGACTTTCTCACCGGCCTGATGATCCTGCTGGAGAACTCCATGGACCTCGGTGATGTGGTCAGGGTCGGCACGCATGCCGGCACCGTCGAGAGCATGAGTGTGCGCACGGTCCGGCTGCGCGACCTGGAAGGGACGCTGCACATCATCCCCTACAGCGAGATCGGCACGATCGAGAATATGACGCGCGGCCATGCCTACGCGGTGTTCGATGTCGGGGTCGCCTACGGCAGTAATCTCGACACCGTGTTTCATGCGTTTACCCAAACCGGGGCCAAATTGCAGGCCGATCAATCTTTCGCGCAGAAGATCCTCGAGCCGCTGTCCATTCTTGGGGTGGACCAGTTTGGTGACAATGCCGTCGTCATCAAGGCCCGCATCAAGACGGCACCGCAAGCGAAGTGGGACGTGAGCCGCGCCTTCAACCGGCTGCTGAAGGAACGCTTCGAGGCGGACGGCATCGAGATTCCCTACCCGCAACGCACGCTGCATGTGAAGGGCGCAAGCCCTGAGGCCCTAAACTCCCTGCTCGGCTTCAACGACGGCTGACCCGGGCAGGATGTGCAAGTCCTGTTAGCGCACGATAATTTCGACCCGACGGTTAAGGGGCTCATCGCTATTGTCTGGGGTCTGGACCAGCAGGTTGGCCTCGCCGTGAGAGCTGACCGTGATAATGGCGGGGTCGATGCCCGCGGCGACCAGCAACGCCTGCACGGATTGTGCCCGCGTCTGAGACAGTGCGGCGTTGCTGTTAGCGGCCCCCACGGTGTCGGAGTGGCCAATCACCGCGATTTCAGGCGCTGGATACTGCGCGACGACCTGCGTCAGGGTGGGGATGAGTGCCATGGACGCGGCGGTCAAAACAGTGCCGCCAGTCTCGAAGTACAGCAGAATGCTGGCCGGCGCGCGCGGTGTGGATGCACGCGCCGCACCCCAGGTGTCCTCAAGGTCATCCCGCGTCAAGAGTGTGGCTGGTGTCGGTGCGGCAACTGGCTTGCGAACACGGGTCTGGGTGGCGGCCTGGGTCAGTGTCTGGCTAGCAGTGCGGCTGCGCACCTCGATGCGGCCGACCTTGCCATCTTCGTCCGGCAGCAAGGCAAAGCGGTCGCCACTGGCGCATCCTGCCACCAGCAGCGTAACCCAGAGCGTCCAGGTGTGCTGTTTCATGGGGCCTCGACCTCCGCGACGAAGGTTGTGCCGCGCACAGCCACAGTCGAAGTCGGCGTCTCGATTGACACTGACTCCGGGGCCAGCTTGGCGATGACACCAGACACATATTGAATAGGACCGGCCAGAAACCGAAGTGCCAGAGCAAGGTTGTTCTCAGCAGGCTTGTAAGAAAAGCGCGCGATCTGCACCCTGGCATTCGCGCCCATGGAGATGCGCGTACCATCCTCCATGGTGAACCCGAGGGCCCCTTTGCGCGTTGCCACGATGTCGCCCAGAAACAGCGCATCGCCAACCCGCACGATCTCTGGCGGTGTACGGTTGACGATCTGTGCCTCACCACGGACGATCTTCACCCGCGCAACAGGCTGGGCCCCCGGCTGCGCGAAAGCCGTGGTATAACACCCGGCACAGACAAGGATGGCGATAGCGATAGCCTTCATAACGCCCTCATCGATACCTTTTCCCGCTGGCATCAATGACGTGTAATCGATTTTGTTCGGGCTCGCCATTGTGGAAACGCCAGGCGAACAATCGTGCCGCCCTCTGGTCTGCGCACGATCTCCAGTCGCCCTCCGTGAAGCTGCACCATGGCGCGTGTGAGCGGCAGGCCGAACCCGATGCCCTGCAGTACCGCCGAGGCCTGGAAATCCATACGCTGGAAGGGAGCCATGATGGCGACGATCTGTGCACCGTCCATGCCCGGCCCATAGTCGGCGATGCTGATCACGACGTCGCGCTGCCTGTTCATCGTGCAGCTTATGTCCAGCTTTGGCGTGGCTGCTGCAAATTTACGTGCATTCGACAACAGGCTATCGAGCATGGTGCCCAGCATCTGGGAGTCTGCGAGAAGGCTTGGCCAGGTGTCGGGCTCATCTAGCCGGATCGTCCAGAGCGAGCGGTCTTCAGGAGGGAAATTGCGTGCCACCGCAGATTCGACGGCGGCGTGCACATCAATCAGTTCGTCACTGGGTGTGCTGTGGGCCGTCTCTGCCGACGCCAGGGCCATGGTTCTGTTGACCATGCCAAGCAAGGTCAGGCCGCCATCGTAGATCGCCCGCCCGTAATCCCGGTAGCGTTGTGGCTCGATGGGCCCAAGTGCTTGACTGGTGATGATTTCCGCCCCGCCGATCACGATATTCAGCGGCGTGCGGAACTCGTGGCTGAGGTTGGCGAGGAAACTGTTCCGGGCTTTCTGTGCCAGCCCCACCAGCGCCAGAGCCATGTCATGCTCCTGCCGGGCCTCGCGTTTCAGACGTTGCGCCTGCACCAGATTGGCCACGAGCAGCGCCAGGGTCAGCAGGGCCGCGAGCAACAAGGGCGCGGTCCAGTCGATCAGGACCTGCCCCCAAAGGAACGCCGCATGCGTGCCCAGGGCCAGCCCCCCTGCCAGCATGGCAAAGACTGCCGGAAGCTGCGCCAGCCGCCCCCGCAGCTCCGTACGGATCAGCACCAGGCAGCACAGCAGGCTGAGGCCAAGTTCCAGTAGCGGACTCCAGTCAGGACGCAGGAGCGCCTGCCCGGACATCAGATTGCCGGTAATTTGCGCCTGGAGCGCGATGGTAGACTGTGCGACGCCGGTTGCGACCGGGAAGGATGAGGCCAGCCCGGCGGCACTACTGCCGATCACGACAATACTGCCGCGCAGGTTGGGCGGCGGGTCACGCAGAAGGTCTGCTGCGGAAATCCGCATGAAGGCGTCGCTGCCCAGCACGCGCAGCCAGACCCGCGCCCGGCTGTCCGCCCGGATGACATGCCCGCCGGCGACAATGTTCACACCCGTCCGCGTGGACCGCACCATGATAGCGCTGTTCGGCTGCCTGGCGACACGCAGCAGTTCCAGCGCGAAGGCGCTCTGTTCCTCACCCTCGATGGTCTGCAGCAACGGCACGCTTCGGTAGACGCCGTCGCGGTCCGGCGCCAGCGACACCAGGCCGATACCACTGGCGGCGGCCTCCAATGCCGGCAGATTGCGCACCAGCCGCTGGCTTCCGTCTGGTAACGGTGTCAGGCTGCGCGCCAGCACCGTCGATGACCTGTCAAGTGCCGCTGCCAGCTGGGCATCCGTGTCGTTTGGCGTTCCAAGCCGGTGCAGCAGCGCTGCGTCTATTCCGGAAGGCACCGTGCGACGCCACTGCGCCAGAATTTGTGCCGGAGATGCGCGATCCGGTTCGGGAAACAGGATGTCGAGGCCAACCACCCGCGCACCCGCTGTGTGCGCCGCCGTCGTCAGCTGCGCGAGCAGGTCGCGCGGCCAGGGCCATTGACCGTAGGCCGCGAGGCTGCGCTCGTCGATGTCGACAATCGCGACCGTTTGCGACGTGCTGGGGTTGGCAGGGCTGAGCCGCTGATGCAGATCAAACCCGGCATGTCGCAGCATTGCGAGCGGCGGCGGGTCAACCAGGCCCACCAGCACCAGCAGAATGACCAGGCCAATGATCCAGGATCGATCACCACGCCCGATCTCAGCGCTCACGTGCCGTATCTCCCCGGTTGCACCGCCAACACCACAGACCATGTCCCACGTTGGGGGTCGATTCAATGGCAAACGACCATGATACCACATCCCGGCTTACGCCGGGATAACGGCAGGCAAAAGCTGATACCGGTGCGAGCGGGTTAAACGCCGTCGCGATAAGGGCTGACCGCTGCTATACCTCCAGCACAAGCTTGGCGGTATTGCGCCCGTCAAACAGCATGGCAAGCACATCCGGGAAGCGGGACAGCCCCTTCTCCACATGCTCGGCAAGCTTGAGCTGACCGTCGCGGTAGTGCGCGGTCAGCGCTGCCTCCGCCTCGGCGTAGCGTGCCACATAGTCAAATATCACGAAGCCCTGCATGCGTGCGCTGTTGACCAAGAGGCTCAGGTAATTGCGTGGCCCTTTCATGCTCGCCATGTCGTTATAGTCGCCGATCGCGCCGCAAATCGCGATGCGCGCACCCTTGCGCAGATTGCCGAGCGCGGCCTCAAGGGTCTCGCCGCCGACATTGTCGAAATACACGTCAATGCCGCCGGGTGCGAGTTCGCGGATACGCCGCCCCACGACCTCGGATTTGTAATCGATGCAGGCGTCGAAGCCGTAGTATTCGACGACATGGCGGCACTTCTCCGGCCCGCCGGCAATACCGATCACCTGCGAGCCGCGTGCCTTGGCAAGCTGCCCGACCACTGAACCTACGGCACCGTTGGCCGCAGAGACCAGCACAACGTCGCCCGCCTTGTGGGCGCAGACATCCAGCAGGCCGAAATAGGCGGTCATGCCCGGCATGCCGAGACCACCCAGCCAGCGTTCCGACGGGGCCAGTGCGAGGTCAATTCTGCTCACCGCCTTGGCCGCAGCCACCGCGTGCGACTGGATGCCGAACGGACCGCGAACCCAGTCGCCAGGCGCAAAACCGGGTGCCCGCGACTCAAGAACCTCGCCGACCGCCAGGGCGCGCATCACGTCCCCCAGCGGGACCGGCGGGATGTAGGATTTGCCCTCGTTCATCCAGCCGCGCATCGCCGGGTCGATGGATATGTGACGGACTGCAACCAGAATTTCCCCGTCACCGGGCGTTGCGGGCGCCTCCTCGCTGACCGAGAAGCATTCAGGCCCAGGCAGGCCGACCGGGCGCTGAACCAGACGAACGGCGGTGTTGTTCATGAATCTCTCCCAAGACGTGCTGCATCCTGCCCGAGCCGCCGGTAGCGCACAAGCCCGCCTGCGACCGCGTTGCACAGTGGCAAAGCGACGGATTGGAGGCATATAGGTAAAAACTTGTCTTTCCTGTCCGCGCATTCGTTTCTAAGGTCGCGCAGGTAGATCAGTATCTTGAGGACCCTATGGCCAAGACCCGCGCCCGCCCGCTCTCCCCGCACCTTGAGGTGTACGAATGGCAGCCCAACATGGCTGTCTCCATCCTGCACCGCGCAACCGGCCTCGGCATGGCGCTGGTTGGCGGGATTGTGCTGGCCTGGTGGCTCAGTGCCGCCGCATCCGGGGAAGGTGCTTACATGCAGTTCCTCGGGCTCATCGGCTCGCCGCTCGGCCTGCTGGTGCTGATCGGCCTGACCTGGAGCTTCTTCCAGCACCTGTGCTCGGGGCTGCGCCACCTGTTTATGGACACCGGCGCGGGCTACGATCCGGCGTTCAGCCGCAAAACCGCGACCGTCACCTTCATCGCCTCGACCCTGCTTACGCTGGCGGTCTGGGTTTACGTTCTGGCACTCTGAGGGGATTGAACCATGGCAATGCGCTCGGAACTGGGCAAGGTTCGCGGCCTCGGGGCTGCAAAGGGTGGCACCCACCACTGGTGGATGCAGCGGGTGACCGCAATCGCCAACGTGCCGCTTGGCCTCTGGCTGATCGTCTCGCTGGCGCTCGGCGTCGCAGGTGACCACTTCGCCTTCACCACCTGGGTTTCCCAGCCGCTGGTTGCGGTGCTGCTGATCCTGTTCGCGATCAACATTTTCTACCACATCGCGCTTGGTGCCCAGGTTGCGATTGAGGACTATCTGCATGCGCCGGGTGCCAAGTTCACCCTGTTGATCGCGGTCAATCTGGCATGCGTTGCCTGTGCCGTCGCCTGCATCTTCGCAGTCGCCAAGCTCTCGCTCGGCACGACCGGTTTCTAACGTCACGCGCGGGGCTGCCCCGCCCTTGAGGAGCCTTCTGGCATGAACACCGCTTATCCCATTACCGACCATACCTATGATGCCGTCGTTGTCGGGGCCGGTGGTTCCGGCCTGCGCGCCGCCATGGGGATCGCCGAGTCCGGCCTCAAGACCGCCTGCATCACCAAGGTGTTCCCGACCCGCAGCCATACGGTCGCCGCCCAGGGCGGTATTGCCGCCTCGCTCGGCAACATGGGGCCGGATCACTGGACCTGGCACATGTATGACACGGTCAAGGGCTCTGACTGGCTCGGCGACCAGGACGCTATCGAATATCTCTGCCGTGAGGCCCCGGCCGCAGTCTATGAGCTGGAGCATTTCGGCGTGCCGTTCAGCCGCACGGAGGACGGGCGCATCTACCAGCGCGCGTTCGGCGGCATGACCCAGAACATGGGGGCCGGTCCCTCTGCACAACGTACTTGCGCCGCCGCCGACCGCACCGGCCACGCGATGCTGCACGCGCTGTACCAGCAGAGCCTCAAGTACGCGACTGACTTCTATATCGAATATTTCGCTATCGACCTGATCATGGAAAACGGGGCCTGTCGCGGTGTCGTCGCCATGAACATGGAGGATGGCACCATCCACCGGTTCCGCGCGCATTCCGTGGTGCTGGCAACGGGCGGCTATGGCCGCGCGTACTTCTCGGCGACCTCGGCGCACACCTGTACGGGTGATGGCGGCGGCATGGCCCTGCGTGCCGGCATCCCGATGCAGGATATGGAGTTCGTGCAGTTCCACCCGACCGGCATTTATGGGGCCGGAGTGCTGATTACCGAGGGCGCACGCGGTGAAGGCGGCTACCTGACCAATGCTAGCGGCGAGCGCTTCATGGAGCGGTATGCGCCGTCCGCCAAGGATCTGGCCAGCCGCGACGTTGTGGCGCGTGCCATGTCCCAGGAAATCCGCGAAGGCCGTGGCGTCGGCAAGGAAGCCGACCACATCCACCTGCACCTCAACCACATCGATCCGGCGGTGCTGGCCGAGCGCCTGCCCGGCATCACCGAGACGGCCAAGGTGTTCGCCGGCGTCGATATGCGAAAAGACGCGATCCCGGTCGTGCCTACAGTCCATTATAACATGGGCGGCATCCCGACCAACTATCACGGCGAGGTTGTGACCCTGAAGGATGGCGATCCGGATTCGATTGTCCCCGGCTTGTTCGCGGTCGGAGAGGCGGCATGCGTCTCGGTGCACGGTGCGAACCGCCTCGGCTCCAACAGCCTTATCGACCTCGTGGTGTTTGGCCGCGCGACTGGCCACCGCATCAACGAATTGTACCGCCCCGGCATGAAGCAGGCCCCGCTGCCTGCCGACTCCGCCGACCTGGCGCTGACCCGGCTCGATCATTTCCGCTACGCCAAGGGTGGCACGCCGACCGCGCAGGTGCGCCTGGCCATGCAGCGCACTATGCAAGCCAACTGCGGCGTGTTCCGCAGCACCGAAATCCTGGACGAGGGCAAGCGCAAGATCGATGCGGTCTACCAGTCGATGGCAGACCTCGGCGTGACCGATCGCGGGCTGGTGTGGAACACCGACCTGATTGAGACGCTGGAGCTGGACAACATGATTGGCCAGGCGGTCGCAACGGTCTATTCAGCAGCCAACCGTCAGGAGAGCCGCGGCGCGCACATGCACGAGGACTATGTGAGCCGCAACGACGACAGTTGGATGAAGCACACAATCTCCTGGTTCAAGGACGGCGCTATCACCCTCGACTACCGCCCGGTCCACACCTACACGCTGTCCACCGACGTCGAGTACATCAAGCCCAAAGCCCGGGTGTATTAGGCGAATTGGTCAAGCATATCGTCAGCAGATCTAAAAAGCCGACCAGTCGATGGGCGCATGGCGATCCAGCGTCTGTGCGCGGTCGGGCAGCGGATATTTCAAACCGCTGGCGCAGTTGAACAGCACCGTGCGCTCCTCGGGCCGGATGCGCCCATCGCGCAACGCCTCCCGGTAGGCCGCATAGGTCGCACCGCCTTCAGGGCACAGGAGCAGACCTTCCCGGGCCGCAACCGTCTCTACCGCATCGGCAATGGTGGCATCATCCACCGCAATGGCAAAGCCGCCGCTCTCCCGCACGGCGTCAAGGATCAAGAAATCGCCGACCGCCTGCGGCACCCGGATGCCGGCAGCGATCGTCGCCGCATTCTCCCACCGGGTCGCGTGGCGTTCCCCGGCGGCGAACGCGCGCACCATCGGCGCACACCCCGACGCCTGCACGGCCACCATGCGCGGGCGCTTGGCACCAAGGAAGCCCAGAGCTGCAAGCTCGCCGAACGCTTTCCACATGCCGATCAGCCCTGTGCCGCCGCCGGTCGGGTACATGATGACATCCGGCACATCCCAGCCCAGTTGCTCGGCCAGTTCGAGCCCCATCGTCTTCTTGCCCTCGATACGATAGGGCTCCTTCAGGGTCGAGAGATCGAACCAGCCGTTTTCCTTGCAGCCGGCAGCGACCAGCTTGCCGCAATCATCGATCAATCCGTTGACCCGGTAAACCCGCGCCCCTTGCGCGGCGATCTCCCGCACGTTGATCTCCGGCGTGTCATCGGGGCAGAAGATATGCGCGGCGATGCCGGCGCGCGCCGCATAGGCCGCCGCAGCCGCCCCGGCGTTGCCGTTGGTCGGCATGGCGATCGCCCTGACGCCAAGTTCCCGGGCCATGGAGATCGCCATCACCAGCCCGCGCGCCTTGAAGCTGGCGGTCGGCAGCCTGCCCTCATCCTTGACCCAGAGCGCCGCCACGCCGAGCTCTGCCGCCAGCGTGGTCAGCGGGACCAGCGGCGTGCGCGCCTCACCCAGGCTGACGATGTTTGCCGTGTGGCGCACCGGCAGCAGCTCCCGGTAGCGCCAGAGGTCGGCCGGGCGCTGCGCGAGCGCCTCCCGGGTCAGGTGGCGGGCAACGCCCCCAAGGTCGTAGCGCACCAGCAAGGGCCGCCCGACACGCGAGAGGCCATGGCGCTGGTCTGCCGGATACTGCTCGCCCGTCATGGCGCATTCCAGATGCGTGACGAAGGTCGGGCGGTCCGTGGTCAGGTTGTCGGTATCGAGCATGGCGGCCTCCGGGGGTCATCGCATTTCTAGAGCAACGGGCTTTAAATCCGCATCAGCCTGATGGCATGCTCAACGCGGATTTAAAGTCCAAAGTTGCTCTATAAACCCATAAATCTAAAGCATCTTTGCCCCTTAAATGTGACAAACCACTCTA
Source organism: uncultured Sphingomonadaceae bacterium (assembly GCA_964404985.1). Lineage (GTDB taxonomy): Bacteria > Pseudomonadota > Alphaproteobacteria > Sphingomonadales > Sphingomonadaceae > Hankyongella. The sequence goes on along the minus strand of CAYOMD010000019.1, from coordinate 39 downwards.
TCCCGGATGTGGGTCACATTTAAGGCGCGATGCTTTAGA
>CAYOMD010000018.1:0-50781 GCA_964404985.1 uncultured Sphingomonadaceae bacterium | reverse complement strand
TTTGAGGCGCATAAGCTCCAACCTTGAGGCCCGAAACTAAACGCCTATGGCAAACGGAAGGTTAACATCGGACTTGGTGGTACGGAATGAGCAAACGTTGTTGTCACAAATGGTACATGTCTATATGTTATGCTAAGAAAAATCAGGGTAAAGTTATGACTTTTTCAAAATTGCTAACTTTAGCTATTTTTTTTATTTTGAGTGCATATTATCCAGTATATGCGCAAGAATCTAAAACAATTTACATTGCACCCGACGATCACACAGACTATTTGTGGAGCGCAAACGAGGCATTTTACGAGAATTATTTCTCAACAGGCCTGGAGTACTATCTTCAACAAATGACCGATACGGATGGCGCGCCCAAAGATCAGCGTATGCGCTGGAACACCGACGGTACTTTGTGGCTTTCGACCTATGAAAAAAATCACACCGCTGCTGAATTCTCTGCTTTGATGGATCGTTTCCGGGAGGGGCGGCTCAATTCACCGATGAATACCTTGGTGTCGGTACACGGCGGCTCACCGTTGGAGGTGGTGCTTCGTGACATGTATTACGCCGGCCGCCTGGAACGCCGCTTCAACGTGAAGTTCGACCTCGCAATTGCCATGGAAAACCAGGTGGCATCATTTGGGTTGCCTTCGCTTTGGGCCGGTGCCGGCGCGAAGTATAGCTGGAAAGGTGTTTGTGCCTTTCACCCTGGGTGTACCAGCGTAGCTGACTCGGGCAACCGGGAGACCGAGGCCTATTGGGCAACGGGCAAGGACAACTCGCGTATCCTCACCAAATGGCAGTCCCTGCAGGTGTTTTTGCCGGGTGCGGTGGATCGTAACCAGGGGCCGGGTGGTTATGCAGAAGCGCGCTTCGCGAGGGATGCCGTCTTGTATGCCGATCAGGACGCGACCTTCCAGTCCAAGTGGCCTTATGGTACGATTGGATTGTTTGGTGCAGGTTGGGATGATCCGGACTACTTTGTTCCCTTGAATGACGGTCGAAGCTTCCCATCAATTTCTCGGCAGCTTAGCACGCCGAACCGTCGTGTTGTCGTGTCTAACATAAGCGATTTCTTCAAGGATTTCGAATCATCGTACGGAAGCCAGTTGCCGAGCCAAAACGTAACCTTTGGCAACGAGTGGGAACTTTGCACCGCACAATATGCAGCCAAGAGCCAGCGCGTGAAACAGGCGATTGAGCGCCTTCGGGCTGCGGAAGCGGCCGCGACCCTGGAAGCGCTCGCCAATCCGAGTTTTCTCAATGGCCGCCAAGCGGCGCGCGACGATGCCTATACGCGCATGGCCCTATACTTTGAACATAATGTCTGTGGTGGTGGTCCTGGTGTCACGACCGATGAGCGTGTCAATTTCCAGGAGCGAACTGCCCAAGCCATAGAGAACTATGTTAATGGATATCTGGAGGATGCACGTATAGCACTCGGCGCACGCATCGATCTGCCGTCAGCGAACATTCCCCGCTTCTACGTTTTTAACCAATTGGGCATACGGCGTACAGACATTGCGGAGTACCCGGTTGCAGCCAACCAAGCTTATGACGTCGTGGATCTGACTACGGGTCAGGTGGTGCCGTCTCAAATCATACAGCGTAGTGGTAATACCTTCATCCAGTTGACCGCCCGTAACGTGCCTCCATTTGGCTATAAAGTGTTTGGCTTGCGAACCGTCAATGTGCCGCGTAACTTCCCCGTAACTGCGCGTGTAGGCACGGGATATTTCCAGAACCCTCAATTTCGACTGGATATAGACAATTCAGGTGCCATAACTAACTTCCGTGATCGTCTAAACGGCAATCGCCAGTTGGTTCGTGCTATTGACCGTAAGTTCATTAATGATACGGGCACCGCACTGGGCGGGGTCTTGCAGCTTGAAGACAATGGCCCAGTTTCTGCAACCTACCGTGTCGAAGTCCCAACACCGGTTAATCGTACGACACGCATCACGATTTACAAAGAGCTGCAGCGCGTGGATATCGAAAACAGGATCAACCAGAATTTTGATTCTATCCAGACATACAGCTTCAATTTCAATATCGACCAGCCAATTATTCGTCATGAGGAAGTCGGCGCTGTGATCACTGCAAAGTTGGCACCTGCTGGCGACTATAGTCCACGTGGCATCAACAGTCGTTACGACTGGCAGACTCTAAACCATTTTGCCGATATCAGTACGGGCGATGACACCTACGGCATAACCCTCTCCAATGCTGACGCCTACTTCATGAAGGTCGGTCGTTCCTCCATTACCAACCTTGATAGCAGTACGCCGCGCATCGATGTGCTTGCAGGCGGGCGTGCCGTTGGCAACAATATCGGCCTGGTTTTTAATCAGGGCGGCGACAGCGCTTTCGTCTACCGTTTCTCGCTCATACCGCATAGCGCCTATGATCAGGGAGCGGCCATGCGCGCGGCATTGGCGCACCAAAATCCGTTTCTAACCGGCGCAGTCACTGGAACCGCGACGGGTGTGCGCTATCCGTCCAGCAATTGGTCTTTCATGGGTGTTGGTAATCCAAATCATGTTGTCTGGGCGCTCAAGCCACACGACGATGGCATCGATAAAGGTATCGTTGTACGGGTTTGGAACCAGTCATCACTCGACAGCCCGATAAATTTGTTTTTCGGTGCGCCCTATCGGGTAGCCAGCCGTACCAGGGTTACACATGTCGAGACTGATCTGCTGGCGAGCGCTGAATTATCCCGGTCCCCGACGGGAATTGGCGCCAATCAAATAGCATCATACCGTATAACTCTGCGGCCATAGGCCCCAAAAAAGAACCCCCGCCAAGGCGAGGGTCAAGGTGGGGGGAGTCGAGAGAAACCCGGAAAAGCAGAACACTACTGATGCGTCTGACTTTCCTTCAGATCCTTGGCGCGGCGCCACTGGGCATGCTTGGTGCGGGCGTTTTCCCACTTCGGGCGCTCATCCGCCGAGAGAACGCCGTTTTTATCGGCATCCAGGCTCTCGAAGCGGGCATTGCCCTTGGCTTTGAATTCGTTCAGCGAAACCACTCCGTCGCCGTCGGTATCCGCGTCTTTCACCATCTGGGCGAAGCGTTCCTGCGGCGAGGGCACCGGTGGCGGCGTATCCGCATTATTCAGCACGCCATCCTGATTGCGGTCGAGGCGCTGGAACAGGCGCGCCTCCAAGGCATCGTTTTCGGTGCGGTCGATCTGGCCGTCGCCATTGGCATCGATATGGCGGTGAAGGCCCTTGTGCGGCGGCGGCGTATCTTGGGCGGCGGCCGGGCCGGCCAGCAGCAGGCCGGTCATCAGCGCCATCAGCAGGCGGGGTGCGGTCATGGAACAATCCTCTGAACGTTGCATCTGATGAGAGAACGTTCGAGGGGCGGGTTTTCCTTCGTCTCATCGCAGCACACACGACAGGACGAGGGAGATCAGCGCCAGGGCGACACGAGCCGCATTAGCTGACCAGCAGGCGGTAGAGGGTGATCTGGTCAGGCAGGCCGCTCTCGGGCAGCTTCCTGGACTTCTGGAATGCCTTGAGCGCGGCTGTCGTCGCTGGGGACATCTTGCCGGTCGGCTTTTCCTTGAGAAACTTCAGGGCGACGAGCCGGGCTTGTGCCTGTGCAAGGACAGCGGTGTAGAGTGCCGTCTGCTGCGGGGCTTTGCCAACCACCACACGGTCAGAGCGCTCACGCAGACGGCCGTTGTACAGGGATCGCGAGACCGAGAGCACGGCGGTGTGGAAACTCGCCTTGGGATCGCGCTTGCAGGCCTCAGCAGTCGCCAGTGCCAGCAGGTCTGTCGACTGCCAGGGCACCATGTCGAAGGTGTCGGTCTGGTAGACATTGAGGCCGGAGAGCAGACCCTCCATCCAGCCTGCAAACATGAAGAAGCGTTGATCCTTCTTCGCCGCGGCATCCAGATAAACGGAGCAGGGGGCGGCACCGGCCCCCTTTACGGCAAAATTACCCTTGGAATCAGCGGCTGCCGCCGGGAGCATGAAAGCTCCCGACAGCAGCAGGCTGATCATACAGGCGCGCATGCACGCCGGGAAAGTAAAGCGCATTAAGCAGCTTTACGACGCTTGCGGCTCACGAACAAGGCCAGACCACCGAGGCCGAGGATGGCAAGGCTGCCCGGTTCCGGGGTTTGCACGATTTGGCTGTTGGCAAAGGCTTCCGAGTAGCGCGGACCACCCACGACGCCATTCAGACCGTCCGTGATGTAGTTGAACAGGGCCTGCTGGTAAGACACGCCGAGCGAGTCGAACCCGAGACCAAGGCCCGGGAACGGATAGCCGTCCTGACCGTTGGCCAGGAAGTTGATCGTGGCGATATCCACCTTGATGTCGGTGATCACAAAACCCGAGTCGAACAGCACCGTGCCGTCTTCGAGTTCGATGCGCAGCACCCGGTCGCCTGAAGCACGGTTGCGATCATACTCGAAGGTGATGCCCGAGATCTGGGCGAAGCGGCCATCGATGAACTCGACGCGCGATACGGCGTTTTCCAGAATGGCTCGCAGCTGGGTGACCGAGACATCCTTCACCACCGCCAGGAAGTTGTCGAACGGCAAGATTTCAAAGGTGTTCAACTCGTTGATGTCGCCAGCCGCCAGAACTGAGTCGCGACGCATGCCACCGGCGTTTTGCAGGCCAACCAGCGGATTCTGGTCATTCAGGACCGAGTCGTCGGCCGCATCGAGCTGCTCGGCCTGCCAGCGCAGGGCGTCAGCGACCAGGGTGCCCTGGTTGGTCTGGCGGGTGCGCACACTGTTGCGGCGACCGTCGAGGGCAACATCCGAGGTCCCGATGATGTTGGCGGCCAGACCGTTGATAATCGCCTGGCTCGGCGCGATCACATTGGTTTCGATGTTGGCATCCTGGGCGAATGCGCTGTCGATGCGAACCGGGCCGCTGGTGTTCAGGATGTTGGTCACACGGCCAGACGCGTCGAAGTCGACGTCGAGCACGCCGAGGTAGCGATATTCACCAGCCGTCGAGACGACCGGGATCGGGTTGCCATCCGAGCCGACGATGGCCGGGCCGCTGTAGCCGTTCGTGCCGTTCCACTGGGTCAGGGCATAGGGGCCGATGGGGTTCAGGCCGAACACATCGCGTGCCGGCGGGGTGATGGTGTTGATCAGCAGCGGGTCGGCGCCGCCGACGATCGCGATGTCAACGCCGCGCAGCTGTGCGAGGGTCGCGATATCTTCGTTTACGGCCTGAAGGTGGCTGGTGAAGACGATCTTGTTGACGCCGGCAGCTTCCAGGGCGTCAATCTCGGCTTGCACGGCTGCGACCACCGGGTTGATGCCGACGTTCGGGCCTGGGCTCGAGATGTTGCCGAGCAGGGTGGTGGTGGCACCGACCACACCGTATTTCTCGCCGTTGCGATCGATGACAGTTGATTTGGCGAGGCGACCGGATGCCACCAGTGCGTTCAGGTTGGCTTCTGCCGAGAAGTTCAGGTTGGCCGAGAGGAAGGTGCCGGTGGTGGTCTGAGAGATCACTTGCGACAGCACGTTAGGGCCGAAGTCAAAGTCGTGGTTGCCCAGCGTGATGACGTCATAATTGATTGCGCTCAACACTTGCGCGTCAAAAAATGTGCCGGTCTGTAAATTGTTGGCAAAAATCGGGCTGGCGAGGAAGTTGTCGCCGGACGAGATGGTCAACACATCGCGACCTGCAGCAGTGCGGTCATTGCGAAGCGTGTTGACGGCGGTCACGAAGCGCGAAGCACCAGCGAAACTCTGGCCGCTGATGGTGAGCGGCAGGAGCCTGGTCTCCCCGTCGTTGTTGTGAAGAATGGTGAGCGACGCGGCAAGCGCCGGTGCGCTTGCCTGTGCCAAAAGTGCAAAGGTTGCGGCGACAACGCTGAGCGATTTCGCAGCGCGATTGAGCGATTTCATGAGAACCCCCTGTAATTATACAAAAAAATGCACGGCACCAGCCAAGCAATACCAACGAGAGCTTTAGTATTTAGAGGAGTATTGTTACAGCGTTATGACTAACGCGCTTTAGGCACAATTCGTCGCAGGGTGTGCCGACACTCAGCGGGTTGCCAGTGCTTCTGCCAGCACAGCCGGATCGATGTTCCCGCCGGACAGCATGACGACGACAGTCTGTCCCTCGCAGGAAAGCCGGCCGGATAGCAGGGCTGCCAGCGCCACGGCACCGCCAGGCTCCAGCACCAGTTTCAGCGTTGCCGCGGCATAGCGAACAGCGTCAAGCGCCTCGGCATCGGTAACCCAGAGACCGGTTGCACCAGCAGCTCTCAGCAGGGGATATGTCATCGCGCCGATCATTGGCGTCTGCAGCGCGTCACAGACCGTGGGTACATAACCGCCTATCCCGACGCGTATGCCGGTCGCCAGCGAGCGCGCACCGTCATCATAGTGTTCCGGCTCAACGGTGGTCACCTGAAGGGCCGGAAAATACGCCTTCATCGCCAGCGCGGTGCCGCCGGCAAGCCCGCCACCGCCCAGACAACACACATAATGGTCCGGCGTGATGTCCCGTGCCTTCAGGTCCTGGGCAATTTCCAGCCCCGCCGTTCCTTGGCCAGCGATGATGGCCGGGTCATCAAAGGAGGGCACAAGCGTGGCCCCTCGGGCCTCGGCGATCTGCTGTGCAATCATTTCGCGACTCTGTGTCGCACGGTCGTAGAGAATGATTTCTCCCCCGAGCTTGCGGGTGCCCTCGATTTTGAGCACCGGCGCATCGGACGGCATGACGATGGTGGCCGGCATACCCAGCAGTTTTGCTGCCAGCGCGACGCCTTGCGCATGGTTGCCGGAGGAGAAGGCGACAACGCCGGCGCGGCGTTCCTCCGGGGTCATCTGGCTCAGCCGGTTATAGGCACCGCGAAACTTGAACGACCCGGTGCGCTGCAGGCACTCAGGCTTCAGGAATATCCGTGCGCCGACACGTTCATCGAGTGCATGATTCGAGAGCAGAGGTGTTTTGATGGCTTGGCCCTGCAAACGTCCGGCGGCAGCTTGCACATCGTCAAGCATAACCGCCGGAGCGTCTGTAAGCAGGTGGGTAAGCATCTTGAGCCGTTAGCGGCTCCGTCGACGGCTGGCAAGCCATTGCTTGCATGGCTGTGCGTATTTGTACCGTCATCGATCACTATCCGAGAACAAAGCGTTAACAGAAATTCACACAAAAATACTTTACAGGCCGCCACGTCGCTCATAATGACATCGCTGCTGCCCCATGGGACTTCCACCGCAAGGCAGCTTGAGGCGTCAGCCCCAAGCGACTTCGGTGATGTGTCCTCCTCCAGGGGATCAGAGCCTGTCGCTGCAAGGTTGCCTCCTCCCTTGTGTCAACAATGCTCTGGAGGTCCCATGAGATGCTCAAATACCATAGCGCGCTGGGGTTAGCGGCCGAAGTTCGGCCTTCGCAACCTGTCACTCTGCTTCGACCGCACGCGGCACGCCGCGCCGCCAAGTACTTCTGCGAGAAGTTTCCGGGCAAGGCGCTGTATGCCGTCAAGTCGAATCCGTCTCCTGAGCTGATCCGTCTGCTCTGGGAGAGCGGCATTACACACTTCGATGTCGCCTCGCTGAAGGAGGTGCGCCTGGTGCGTGCCAATGCTCCGCAGGCGACCCTGTGTTTCATGCATCCGGTCAAAGCGCCGGAGGCCATTGCCGAGGCTTATTTTGAGCACGGCGTGCGCACCTTCAGCCTCGACAGCCATGAGGAACTGGCCAAGATCGTTGCCGCCACCAAGGGCGCAACCGATCTGACCCTGTGCGTGCGTTTGCGCGTATCCTCCGGGCACTCGAAACTGTCGCTGGCGTCCAAGTTCGGCGTGTCGGTGGAGGATTCTGCTCCCCTGCTCATGGCAACCCGTCAGGCGGCCGATGCGCTGGGCATCTGCTTCCACGTCGGCAGCCAGGCCATGAGCCCGCAGGCCTATGCGGAGGCCATGGCGCTGGTGCGCGCGGCAATCGTGCAGGCCGGAGTTACCGTGGACGTGGTCGATGTGGGTGGTGGTTTCCCCTCCATCTACCCGGGCATGGTGCCGCCGGACCTCGGCAGCTACTTCCAGGTAATCAAGACCCATTACGAAGCGCTGCCGATTTCCTACTCGGCCGAACTCTGGTGTGAGCCGGGTCGGGCGCTGTGTGCGGAATATGCCTCGGTTGTCGTGCGCGTTGAGCGCCGGCGCGGGGACGTGCTTTACATCAACGACGGTGCCTATGGATCGTTGTTCGATGCAGCGCATGTGGACTGGCGCTTCCCGGTCAAGCTGCTGCGCGGCTCATCGGCCAAGACGATGCCGTTCAGCTTCTACGGGCCGACCTGTGACGACATGGACTTCATGCGCGGGCCGTTCGAGCTGCCGGCGGATATCCAGCCGGGCGACTATGTGGAAATCGGCATGCTGGGTGCGTATGGTGCAGCCATGCGCACCGATTTCAACGGCTTCCAGTCGGACCTGACGGTCATCGTTGAAGATGAGCCCATGGCCTCGGCCTACGTTGACGCACAACCGTCACACAATGTGGTTACGCTGATCCGCGAAGCGCGTTAAAAAGCGTCGACAGATAGTGAGGCCCGGGCCGGCGGCTCGGGCCACCCATCTTTTTTCAGGCCCCGGCTGAAGCCCGCATGCCGGGGGTGCCTTGTTTTGTCAGGATCGCGACGCGGCTCGGGGTCCTGGTGCAACAAACATAAGGACCACACATGAGCGAAACTCTCCTCAATGACAGTCGCAAGCAGGAACTGCTGTCGACAACCGTCCAGCACATCGACATCACGAGCTTCGATGCTCGCCCGATCATCGACCAGATGGCCAACATGTCCTTTACCTCGCGCGATCTGGCACGGGCGACCGGCATCTATAACCAGATGCTGGCGGACCCTGACTGCTCGATCTTCCTGGTGATCGCCGGCTCGACCAGCGCCGGCGGCTGCATGGACCTTTATGCCGAGTTGCTGCGCTCCAACATGATCGACGGCGTGGTCGCGACCGGTGCGTCGATCGTCGATATGGATTTCTTCGAGGGTCTGGGCTTCAAGCATTATCAGGCACTGGAAATCCCGGACGACAACGTCCTGCGCTCGCTATACATTGATCGCATCTACGACACCTACATCGACGAAGAACAGCTTCAGGCCTGCGACCATACGATCAACGCAATCGCCAACAGCCTGGAGCCGAAGGGTTATTCCAGCCGCGCCTTCATCCGTGAGATGGGCAAATACCTGAGCGAGCACGGCAAGAAGGACAACAGCCTGGTCAAGCTCGCCTACGAGCATGATGTGCCGATTTTCTGCCCTGCGTTTGTCGACTCGTCCGCCGGCTTCGGCCTGGTCAAGCACCAGGTCGACCGCGCGAAGGAGGGCAAGCCGTATATGATGCTGGATGCGATTGCGGACTTCCGCGAGCTGACCGAAATCAAGATCAAGGCCGGCACCACGGGCCTGCTGATGATCGGTGGCGGCGTGCCGAAAAACTTCATCCAGGATACCGTGGTCTGCGCCGAAATCCTTGGCCACGAAGACGTCGAGATGCACAAATATGCGGTGCAGATCACGGTTGCCGACGTGCGGGACGGGGCCTGCTCGTCCTCGACGCTGAAGGAGGCGGCGAGCTGGGGCAAGGTTGATACCACACTGGAGCAGATGGTGTTCGCCGAGGCTGGCTCTGTGATGCCGCTGCTGGCGTCGGATGCCTACCACCGCGGCCACTGGCGCACCCGCCAGAAGCGCGGCTGGGCAAAGCTGTTTGCCTGAGCGCGCACTGTCGTTCCTTCTATGCCGTCGCTGGCTGCTTCTCGCGCTGGCGGCGGCGGCTTTCCCCTGGCCGGCCACTGCCCGGCCGGAGCCGATCACTGTGTTCGCTGCGGCCTCGATGGCCGGTGTTCTGCCCGTGATCGCGCGTGAATTCACACAGCGCACCGGCGTGCCGGTCCGCTTCAGTTTTGCTGCCTCGTCTCTGCTTGCCCGCCAGATTGAGGCCGGTGCGCGTGCTGATGTGTTTGTCTCAGCGGATGACGCATGGATGGCGTATCTCGCGTCCCGGTTGCCCTTGCGCGCCCGGCAGACTCTTGCCCTCAATCGCCTGGTACTCGTGGTGCCCAAGGAGAGCACGGCAAGGCTCACGCTTGGGCCGGGTCTCGATCTGAGTCCCATTCTCGGGCCACGCGGTCGCCTGGCGATCGCTGACCCGCAGGCGGTGCCGGCCGGGCGTTACGCTGCGGCTGCACTGCGTAAGTACGGCGCATGGGATGGGCTCAAGTCCCGCCTGGCGCCGGCCCAGAATGTGCGCGATGCGCTGTTGTATGTGGCGCGCGGCGACGCGCCGATCGGCGTCGTCTACGCAACCGATGCCCGGGCCGATCCCCGCGTGCGGGTGTTGGCGCTGTTTCCGGCTGACAGTCATCCGCCCATCCGCTATCCCGCAGCTGTCGTGACCGGACGCCCCGAGGCGGCGGCTTTTCTGGTCTTCGCAACCGGCCCGATTGGTCGGGCCGCATTCGCCCGCGCGGGCTTCGGCCTGCCGTAACTGGAAACGAAGGAGTACCCGATGACCCAGATCACTGCCGCTGTCGTGCAGGCCGCACCGATCCCGCTCGATATCGGCGCAGGGATCGCGCAGGCCGTCGGGTTGATCCATCAGGCGGCGGACAGCGGAGCCAGAGTGATCGGCTTCGGCGAGACCTTCCTCGGCGGCTACCCGCTCTGGCTCGATGAAGCGCCGGGCGCGGCCCTCTGGGACCATCCGGGGGCAAAAGCGCTGCACCGTATTCTGATGGAGCAGGCGATCCACTCCGGCGATCCACGGCTGGCAGCGTTGCAGGCCGCAGCGGACCAGACCGGTGCCGTGATCTCGATCGGCGCACACGAGCGGGTGCGCTCGAGCCTCTATAATGCGCAGATGACCTTCGTGCCGGGGGCCGGGCAGCCGGCTATCCGCCGCAAACTGGTGCCGACCCATGGCGAGCGGCTGATCTGGGGGCGGGGCGACGGCTCGACCTTGGGCGTTGTCGAGCAGCCCTGGGGCCGCGTCGGCGGGCTGATCTGCTGGGAACACTGGATGCCGCTGGCGCGTGCGGCCATGCATGCCCAGGCCGAGACCGTCCACGTCGCCCAGTGGCCGACTGTGCGCGACACCTATCTGATCGCATCCCGGCATTACGCATTCGAGGGGCGCTGCTTTGTGCTCGCCTGCGGCACCGTGCAGCACCGGGATGACGTACTGGAGGGGCTGGCCCGTGTCGGCGGCCATGCGGAGGCCGAGGCGCTTTTGCGGGATGTCCCGGAGGGTGTGCTGCAGACCGGCGGCAGTGCTATCATCGCGCCGGATGCGCGGCTGCTGGCCGGGCCGGCCGGCATGCAGGCGGAAATCCTGGTGGCGCCACTGGATCTGGATGAAATCGGCGGCGAACTGGTGGCGCTGGATACCGATGGCCATTACTCGCGGCCGGACATCTTCGAATTGCGGGTCAACACCGCGCCGCAGGCCGGTGTGGTGTTCGAATAGGCACACCGGTGCAGGCCCTATTTCACGGCATATCCGCAGTTTTGCTTGTTCCCTTCGCCAAGCGCTGCTATGACGTGTGTAATTCCTTATAACTTGTTCGTTGACGGAATCGCCGGGGGCAACCTCAGCGGCTGGCGACGCGCATTTGTGGCATACGAATGGCGACACTGATCGAACGTCTGCACAGTCTGGTTGAACCGGAGATCGCCCGTCTCGGGTTCGAGCTGGTGCGCCTCAGCTATGGCGGTGGCCGGCCGGTGCTGCAGGTGATGGCGGAGCGGCCGGACGGCAGTATGTCGGTAGACGATTGCGCCACTCTGAGCCGTGCGCTCTCCGACGTGCTGGATGCCGAGGATCCGATCCCCGGCGAGTATAGTCTGGAGGTGTCCTCGCCCGGGATTGACCGCCCGTTGACCCGCCCGAAAGACTATGAACGCTGGCGCGGGTTCGAGGCGAAAGTATCGCTCGCTGAGCTGCTGGATGGCCGCAAGCGCTTTCAGGGTCGCCTCGATGGCCTTGCCGACGGGATGGTGACCCTGGTGACGGAAGACGGACCGGTGGCCTTGCCGCTGGATAGAATCGACAGCGCCAAGCTGGTGCTGACCGACGATCTGATCCGCGCCGCATTGAAGGCGCAAGGCGCATCGCTTGCCGATGATATGGGCGATGATGTCGATCTGGAAATGGAAGACGAGACTGGCGACACGCCGGGGGCTCTGGATGAGCCGGTAGAAGAAAAGGACTGAACCGATGTCGAGTGTGATCAGCGCCAACAAGACCGAACTGCTGTCCATCGCGGACGCGGTGGCGCGTGAAAAGTCGATCGAGCGGGAGATCGTGCTGGAGGCGATGGAGGAGGCGATCCAGCGTGCAGCCCGTGCCCGCTACGGTGCGGAGAATGATATCATCGCCAAGATCGACCCGAAGACCGGCGATACCCGACTCTGGCGCGTGGTCGAGGTTGTCGAGGCCCCGGAAGATCCGTTCAAGCAGATTTCCGTGATCGACGCGCAGTCGCGCAAGCCCGGCGCGCAGGTCGGCGACGTGATTGCCGATAACCTGCCGCCCATCGAGTTCGGCCGGATCGCCGCGCAGACCGCCAAGCAGGTGATCGTCCAGAAGGTACGCGACGCCGAGCGTGCTCGTCAGTATGAGGAATTCTCCGGCCGGGTGAACGAGATCATCACCGGCGTGGTCAAGCGCGCCGAGTTCGGCCACGTGGTCGTTGATCTCGGCCGGGCGGAAGCGGTCATCCGTCGCGACCAGCAGATCCCGCGCGAGAATCTGCGCCTTGGTGACCGGGTGCGTGCGCTGATCCTCAATGTGCGCCGGGAAAATCGTGGTCCGCAGATTTTCCTCTCCCGCGCACATCCCGAGTACATGAAAAAGCTGTTCGCGCAGGAAGTCCCGGAAATCTATGACAGTGTCATTGAAATCAAGGCCTGTTCGCGCGACCCCGGCAGCCGCGCCAAGATCGCCGTGATCTCCAACGACGGCTCCATCGATCCGGTCGGCGCCTGCGTCGGCATGAAGGGCAGCCGGGTACAGGCCGTCGTGCAGGAACTGCAGGGCGAGAAGATCGACATCATCCCCTGGTCGCCGGACCCGGCCACCTTCATCGTGAACGCGCTGCAGCCGGCGCAGGTCGCCAAAGTGGTGCTCGATGAGGAAGACGGCCGGATTGAGGTCGTGGTGCCGGATGATCAGCTCTCGCTTGCCATCGGCCGGCGTGGCCAGAATGTGCGGCTGGCCAGCCAGCTGACCGGCTGGACCATCGACATCCTGACCGAAGCCGAAGAGTCGGAGCGCCGCCAGAAGGAATTCCAGGAGCGCTCGGAAATGTTCATCACCGAACTTGATGTCGACGAGACGCTGGCGCAGCTGCTGGTCGCTGAAGGTTTCTCGGAAATCAGCGAAATTGCGCTGGTTGAGATCAGTGAACTGGCCGAGATCGAAGGCTTCGACGAGGATCTCGCCGAGGAGCTGCAAAATCGGGCCCAGGAGGCGATGGAGCGCCGCGAGGTCAAGGCGCGCGAGGAGCGTACGGCGCTCGGCGTCGAGGATGCGTTGGCCGAGATCGAGGGCTTGACCGAGCAGATGCTGGTCGTCCTCGGCAAGTCAGGCGTCAAGACGCTCGACGATCTGGGCGATCTGGCGACCGACGAGCTGATTTCCCGCAAGGACGGCCTGCTCAAAGAGTTCGGGCTGTCCGAAGATGAAGCGAACGCCATCATCATGGCGGCGCGCAAGCACTGGTTCGCGTGATAGCCATGAGGACGACCTGCCATGGCCGAGAGCACATGCGATGATACGCCGCTAACCCCGGACGAGACCGGACCGGAGCGCCGCTGCATCCTGAGTGGCGTGCATGACGAGCGCGTGGCGCTGATCCGACTGGTGCGCGCACCCGACGGCCAGATTCTGCCGGACCTCGGTGCCAAGCTGCCCGGGCGCGGCGCCTGGCTGTCCCCGGATCGGGCGCTGATCGTCAAGGCGCTGCAGAACGGCAAGCTCAAGGCGGCCTGTGCCAGGGCGTTCAAAACCGGTGAGATTCTGGTCGAGCCGGGCCTGATCGCCCTGCTGGATGCAGGTCTGGCGCGCCGCGCGCTCGACCGGCTTGGGCTGGAGCGCAAGGCCGGCCACGTGATCTTCGGGGCCGAGAAAATCGCGGATGCGATCGGTGCCGGCAAGGTCTACGGGCTGCTGCATGCCGGCGATGCGGCTGATGATGGGGTGCGGTGGCTCGATAACGCGCTTGCGCGGATCGACCCGGACTCTTACTGTATGAGTTTGCCTGTTAGTCGAGCAGAATTGAGCTTGGCGCTCGGCCGTGACAATGTTGTACATATCGCGGCCATTGATTCCGAAGCTGCTGAACGCTTGAAGCGCGATGCTGCGCGCTGGCGGTCCTATTGGGGCGATTCGGCTCCCGGCCAGTTGGCTGGGGGCGACACGAAGGTGATGTGACTGAATGAGTGACGAGAAGAAATTGACCCTGGGCGCGCGCGCCCCGCTGGGCCTGAAGAAGACGGTCGATGCGGGTAACGTGAAGCAGACCTTCAGCCATGGCCGCTCCAATACTGTGGCGGTCGAGGTCAAGAAGCGCCGGAACCTTAAGCCACAGGGTGGCCATGAGGTTGAGGTGGAGCCTGTGCCTGCCCCGGCACCCGTGGTCGCCCCGGCACCGCCGCTGCCGCAGGCACCGGTGCGTGTGGTGGTGCAGCCGCTGGAGCAGCCGATCCGCTCGCGCGGGGTGCCGCCGACGATCACTTCACCGAAGCCGGAAGTGCCCGCCATGGTCCCGGAACCGGAACCAGAACCGGTTCCCGAGTCGGCTCCTGAGCCGGTTGCAGAGATTGCACCGCCGCCCGCAGCCCCAACGCCTGCCACACCTGCCACGCCTGCTGCGCCCGCGCGCACGGCTGCGCGTCCTGCAGCGCCGCCGCCCCGGCAGGCCCCGGCGCCGCAGCCGCGCCGACCGATGGCAACCGACCGCCTGAGCCGGCAGGAAGCCCTGCAGGCCCAACTGCGCCTGGTGGAAGAGGAGCGCATGGTCGCGCTTGAGGAAGCGCGCAGGCGCATGGAGCAAGGGCGCATCGACGCGCAGGAGGCTGAAAAGCTGGCCCGTGAGGCCAAGCGCAAAGCCGAGGAGGATAGTGCGGCGGCCGAGCAGGCTCAGGCCCAGGTCGCAGCGGCGCAAGCCGCTCAGGCGGCCCAGCCGAAGCCTGCGACATCAGATGCGCAGCCGGCATCCCGCACCGAGCGGCCGCGGCCAACCTCCGCAGTACCAGACGCTGCCAAGCGCAAAGTGGAAGTGGCCAAGCCCAGCCGCACACGCGGCGATGAGCGCCGCACCACCGGCAAGCTGACAGTCCATAAAGTACTCGACGGGGAGGATGGCGGGCGCGTGCGGTCCATGGCCGCGCTCAAGCGTGCCCGTGAGAAGGAAAAGCGTCTCAATCAAGGTGCGCAGACGCAGGTGAAGCAGGCGCGTGAAGTCGTGGTGCCGGAGAGCATCACGGTTCAGGATCTGGCCAACCGCATGGCGGAGCGTGCCAACGATGTCATCAAGGCCCTGTTCAAAATGGGGGTGATCGCCAAGCTGACCGAGACTATCGATCCCGATACCGCGGAACTGATCGTCACGGAATTTGGCCACACCATCAAGCGTGTGGCGGAGTCTGACGTCGAAATCGGCGTGATCGGCGAGCAGGATATCGAGGAGGCGCTGCAGTCGCGCCCACCGGTCGTGACCATCATGGGCCACGTCGACCACGGCAAGACCTCGCTGCTCGATGCTCTGCGGGGAACGGATATCGTGGCGGGCGAGGCTGGGGGCATCACCCAGCACATTGGCGCCTACCAGGTGACGCTGAAGTCAGGCGACCGTATCACTTTCCTCGATACGCCGGGCCACGCCGCCTTCTCGCAAATGCGCGCACGCGGGGCGAATGTCACCGATATCGTCGTGCTGGTGGTGGCTGCTGACGACGGCATCATGCCGCAGACGATCGAGGCGATTAATCACGCTCGTGCAGCCAATGTGCCGATGATCGTCGCCATCAACAAGTGCGACAAGCCGGACGCTCAGCCAGACCGCATTCGCGAGGCGCTGCTTCAGCACAATGTGCAGGTCGAAAAGTACGGCGGCGAAGTGCAGGACGTCATGGTCTCGGCCCTCAAGAAGACGGGCCTGGAAGACCTGACCGAGAAGATCACGCTTCAGGCGGAAATCCTGGAGCTGAAGTCCAACCCGGACCGCTCGGCCGAGGGCAATGTCATCGAGTCGAAGCTCGACAAGGGGCGTGGCCCGGTCGCGACGGTGCTGGTGCGGCGCGGGACCCTCAAGGTCGGCGACATCTTTGTCGTCGGCATGGAGTGGGGCAAGGTGCGTGCGCTGATCGACGACAAGGGGCGTCAGGTCAAGCAGGCGGGGCCGACAGTCCCCGTCGAGGTGCTGGGCCTGACCGGCGTGCCGGCAGCAGGCGACGAACTCTCTGTGGTGGCGGACGAAGCCCGTGCCCGCGAGATTACCGAATACCGCCAGGGCATTGCCGCGCGCAAGCGCACGACAGCGGCACCCGCGACGCTAGAGTCGATGTTCTCCTCGCTGCGTGCGGACCGGGCGAAGGAATTCCCGATCATCCTCAAGGGCGATGTGCATGGATCGGTCGAGGCGATTGCGTCGGCCATTGGCCAGCTGTCGACCAGCGAGATCAAGGCGCGGGTTCTGCATTCCGGAGTCGGCGGTATCACAGAGTCCGATGTCGCGCTGGCGAAAGCCTCAAACGCGCCGATTTTCGGCTTCAACGTGCGTGCCAACGCCAAGGCGCGCGAGGTGGCGGAACGCGAAGGCGTGGCGCTGAAATACTATGATATCATCTACAACCTGATCGATGACATCAAGGCGGGCATGGCGGGCCACCTGGGGCCGGAAGTGTTCGAGAATGTGGTTGGCCGCGCGACAGTGCGGGACGTGTTCCAGGCGGGCAAGGCGGGCAAGGCTGCCGGGTGCTTCGTCAACGACGGGTTCATCCGCCGCAACCTCAAGGCACGTATCCTGCGCGATGATGTCATCGTCTACACCGGCCAAATTACCAACCTGCGCCGGTTCAAGGATGACGTCACGGAAGTCCGCTCGGGCCTCGAGTGCGGCATGACCTTCGAAGGGTTCACCGAGCTCAAGCAGAACGATATCGTCGAGGTGTTCCAGCTCGAGGAACGCACCCGCACGCTGTAAGGCGCACACCGCAGGAGAGCGCGATGAAACACCAGCAGAACGACGCAGGGCGCTCGGTGCGCCTGCTTCGGGTCGGGGAGCAGATTCGCCATATCATTGCCGAACTGCTCATACGCGGGGATGTCCACGAGCCGATCTTGACCAACAATCCGATCACGGTGTCGCAGGTGCGTGTGTCGCCGGACCTGCGCCATGCCACGGTGTTCATCGAACCGCTGGGCGGCATTGATGAGCAGGGGGTGCTCACGGCGCTCAAGAACCATGCCCGCAGTATGAAGGGCGAGGTGGGTAAGCGGGTGCGGCTGAAATACGTGCCAGACTTGGTGTTTCGCCTGGACGACAGCTTCAATGAGGCTAGCCGTATCGATGCAATCCTGCGCTCGGACAAGGTCCGTCAGGATCTTGCATCGAACGATCCCGACGAATGAGTGCCTTGCACACTCATCGCGTACCATGTCGTTTCTGAGGGCCTAGAGATTTATAGGCGCGGGGACCGAAACCCCCGCGCCTAGCAGCGAAGAGGGCAAAATGACGGGCGTGAGGGGAACGCTCGGCATTACAACGCTGCAATCGTCTTACGTACCGGCGCATGGTCGGGTTACAAAGAATGCGACAAACCGTTGAAAGGGCGACGTGCACGGCTGGATCATCCTCGACAAGCCGCTTGGTCTGACCTCGGCGCAAGGTGTTGCGGCGATCAAGCGCCTGCTGAAGCTGCCGCGCGCGGTCAAGGTCGGGCATGGCGGCACGCTCGATCCGCTGGCGACCGGCGTGTTGCCGATTGCGCTCGGCGAGGCGACCAAGCTGACCGGGCGCATGCTCAACGGGGACAAGGGCTATCGTTTCACGGTCACATTCGGAGCATCCACGCAGACCGACGACCTGGAAGGCGAGGTTGCCGCCACCAGCGCGCACCGGCCCGCGCACGCCGACATTCTCGCCGCGCTGCCCCGGTTCTGCGGCGAGATCGAACAGACGCCACCGGCCTATTCGGCGCTCAAGGTCGACGGTGCCCGCGCCTACGATCTCGCGCGTGCCGGGGAGACGGTGACACTGGCCGCACGCCGGGTGACAATCCATGCGCTGATGCTGGAGGCAACCGTGCCTGCAGAAGGTCTGCTCGAGAGTGCCACTTTCCGTGTACACTGCTCGAAAGGCACCTATGTGCGTGCTCTGGCGCGGGATCTTGCACAGGCGCTGGGCACGCTGGGGCATGTCACCATGCTGCGCCGGACACTGGCCGGGCCGTTCACGCTGGAGCATGCGATTACCCTGGACAAATTGCGCGAATTGGTGCAGACGCGCCCATCGGCCGAGTTTCTCGTGCCGCTCACGACCGCGCTGGACGACATCCCGGCGTTGGCCGTAACCCCCGAACAGGCCGCACTGCTCCGCCGTGGGCTAAGGCTCGTCGGGTTCCCCGTGGCACCGGGAAACTATGTCGCGATCGATACGCAAGTGCCGGTTGCGCTGGTGGAGGCCGTAGGCACGCCTGACGGGCGTGCGACGGTTTCGGTGACGCGCGGGTTCAACCTCGACCGATGAGGCTCTCGGGGGTTTTCACGATGTCGCGATGGAGACCATATGACTGTTACCGCTGAACGCAAGCAAGAGATTATCAAGGACAACGCCCGCGCTGCAAACGATACCGGCTCGCCGGAAGTGCAGATCGCGATCCTCTCCGAGCGCATTGCCAACCTGACCCAGCACTTCAAGGTTCACGCCAAGGACAACCACAGTCGCCGCGGCCTGCTGATGCTGGTCAACAAGCGCCGCAGCCTGCTGGATTATCTGAAGCGCACCAATCTGGACAGCTACACCGCGCTGATCGCAAAGCTCGGCCTGCGCAAGTAATGCCGGGGCGCTCGCCCAGCCTCAGATGTCTAATACCAAGGTGTATTGATCGTGACTCATGCCGTCATTCCGGCGAAGGCCGGAATCCAGGAACACAAACGTGTGAGAACTCTGTGAAAATACAGCGTTCATGGACCCCGGCCTACGCCGGGGTGACCACGTTTATTTGAGTTTTCATTAATGTACCTTGGTTTTTAGCGAACCCCGCTTGTGTCCCGAATCTGAAATCCGCCACACCCGATATCGCGCTCGGTTGGATTTCAGATTCGAAAAGGACACAAGCAACGCATAATTTTCGTGTCGTTTCGTGAAGCAGAGTTCGCTCAAGAGCTCGACATAGCGTTACAGCGAACTCTGCTTACCCCGACACGAGCCCGAGCGGGGTTTTGCTTTTTCATTCACTCGGGTGGTCCGTGGCGACGTTCCGTCGGTCGCTGCGGTCTCTGGTCCACGCGGCGGAGAGGTCGCACCGGCAATAGGGCTGGTGCGGGTTAGAGAAAGTCACATCATGTTTGACATGCATAAGCAGGAAATCATTTGGGGCGGGCGCAAGCTGACGCTCGAGACCGGGCGTATCGCCCGTCAGGCGGACGGGGCGGTGCTGGCGACCTACGGCGAGACCGCCGTGCTGTGTACCGTTGTCGGTGCCAAGTCGGTCAAGGAAGGCCAGGACTTCTTTCCGCTCACCGTCCACTATCAGGAAAAATTCTTCGCAGCCGGCCGCATTCCCGGCGGCTTCTTCAAGCGCGAAGGTCGCCCGACCGAGAAGGAGACTCTGGTCTCCCGCCTGATCGACCGGCCGATCCGCCCGCTGTTCCCGGAAGGCTTCTACAACGAAGTGCTGGTGATCTGCCAGACCGTCTCCTACGACGGCGAGAATGATCCGGACATCGTGGCCCTGGTCGGTGCCTCGGCGGCGCTCACCATCTCCGGCATCCCGTTCCTCGGGCCGATCAGCGCCGCGCGCGTCGGCTATATCGACGGGCAGTACATCCTCAACCCGACCCGTGAGCAGATGCAGGTCTCCGCGCTCGATCTGGTGTTCGCCGGTACCACAGACGCTGTGCTGATGGTGGAGTCGGAAGCGCAGGAACTGAGCGAAGACATCATGCTCGGTGCGGTCATGCACGGTCAGCGCGAAGGCGTGGCCGTGATCGAGGCGATCATCAAGCTGGCGGAACGCGCGGCCAAGGACCCCTGGGACCTGCCAGCCAAGCCGGATACCGCCGCACTGGAAAAGAGCATCCGCGACCTGGTCGAGGGTGATCTGCGGGCAGCCTACGCCACCACGCTCAAGTCCGAGCGCCGTGACCTGCTGGACGCCGCCAAGACCAAGGCGCAGGCCGCCTTTGGCGAGGAGCACGGCAAACTCACGGTTGGCAAGCTGCTGAAGAAGATCGAGCAGGACATCGTACGCACCGACATCGTCAAGAACGGCAAGCGTATCGATGGTCGCGGCCTGGCCGATGTGCGCCAGATCGACTGCCAGGTCTCCGTTCTGCCGCGCACCCACGGCTCGTCGCTGTTCACCCGCGGGGAAACCCAGGCGCTGGTCACCACCACGCTCGGCACCGGCGATGATGAGCAGATGATCGACGGCCTGGATGGCTCGCACTACGAAAACTTCATGCTGCACTATAACTTCCCGCCGTATTCGGTCGGGGAAGTCGGCCGGTTTGGTCCGCAGGGTCGCCGCGAAGTCGGCCACGGCAAGCTGGCGTGGCGCGCCTTGCACCCGCTGCTGCCCTCCAAGGCGGAGTTCCCCTACACCGTGCGTGTCGTCTCGGACATCACCGAGTCGAACGGGTCCTCCTCCATGGCGTCGGTCTGTGGTGGCGCACTGGCGCTGATGGATGCCGGGGTGCCGCTCAAGCGTCCGTGCTCGGGCATCGCCATGGGCCTGATCCTGGAAGGCAAGGAGTTTGCGGTCCTTTCCGACATCCTGGGTGATGAAGATCACCTGGGCGACATGGACTTCAAGGTCGCCGGCACATCCGAGGGCATCACCTCGCTGCAGATGGACATCAAGGTCACCGGCATTACCGAGGAAATCATGCGGGTGGCGCTGACCCAGGCGCATGCCGGCCGTGCGTACATCCTCGACAAGATGACCGCAGCACTCGGCGGTGCCCGCACCGAGATGTCGGCGCATGCGCCGCGTATCGAGACCATGAAGATCAACAAGGAAAAGATCCGCGAAGTCATCGGGACTGGCGGCAAGGTGATCCGCCAGATCGTCGAGGAGACCGGTGCCAAGGTCGACATCGAAGACGATGGCACCATCAAGATCGCCTCCGCCAGCCTGGACGCGATCAAGGCGGCCAAGCGCTGGATCGAGGGAATCGTCGCCGAGCCGGAAGTCGGTCGCATCTACGACGGCAAGGTCGTCTCGATGGTTGACTTCGGGGCGTTCGTGAACTTCCTCGGTGCGCGTGACGGCCTGGTGCACATCTCGGAAATCCAGAACGAGCGGATCGCCAAGGTCAGCGACGTGCTGACCGAGGGTCAGTTGGTCAAGGTCAAGGTGCTCGGCATCGACGATCGCGGCAAGGTCCGGCTGTCGATGCGTATCGTCAACCAGGAAACCGGCGAGGAACTGCCGGACGATCGTCCTGCCAAGCCGGAGCGCAGCGAGCGTCCCGAGCGTGGTGACGATGGCGACGACCGCGGCGGTGACCGTCGTGGACCGCGCCGCCGCCGTCCGCGCAGCGACGACTGAGCCTCTCAGCATCGTTAAGGCTTGAATGGCAGCCGTTCGTCCCCAGGGACGGACGGCTGTTATCTTTCTGAAGTGTTGAGCCCCTTTCAAGGCGCGCCAGTGCCCATGAGCACCAGGTTAGCAATGGATCCGCCGCGCGCCTCCAGCGCTCAAGTCGCCGGGTGCCCGCCGAGTTTCAGCATCAGCCAGACGGCGGCACAGGCGGACACGCCGGTGACACACGCGCCCCAGACCATGTCCACCACCGCGACCCGCCACGGGAAGCCATTGATGGTCGCAAGGTTGGTGAGATCATAGGTGGCATAGGCCACCAGGCCGAACAGCGCCCCGGCCAGAAGCGCCCGCATTGGCGACCCGGCCTCCAGCGCCGGCAGCCCGGCAAACACCACAATCCCCACCACGTACAGCAGGTAGAAGGCAATCGCGACCGCGAAGTCCGGGCGCGCACGCAGCAATGCGCCCATTTCCGGCCGGTAGAAGGCTGTGGTCATCTTGCTGAGCCAGACCGCATCAATCGCCAGGAAAATGAGGGCGGTGAGACCATAGAGGCTGGCAATCTTGATCATGAGGAAGAGTTCCACTGGGACACTACGCTGATCATTACGCGCCGTGCCGGGCACCGGATCAGTCGTAGCGGATCGCCAGGACCTCGATCTCCTGCGGCCCACGCGGCGTATGCAGGGTGACGACATCGCCGACGCGGGTGCGCATCAAGGCGCGTGCGATCGGAGACACGAAGGAGACCCGGCCGTTGGTCGGATCCACCTCGTCCTCCCCGACAATGGTCACCGTGCGTTCGCGCTCAGTCTCGTCGACGTAGGTGACGCGCGCGCCGAAGTAAGTGCGGGCTTTGTCGGTCTGCTGGCTGGGGTCGACGACCGTCAGGTCTCGCAAGCGCCGTCCGAGAAAGCGCAGGCGCCGGTCGATCTCGCGCAGGCGCTTTTTGCCGTAGAGGTAATCGCCGTTCTCGGAGCGGTCGCCATTGCCGGCCGCCCATGACACCACCTCGACGACCGCCGGGCGCTCGACCGCGAACAGCTGCTGATATTCGTCGCGCAGCCGGGTGAAGCCGGCCGGAGTGATATAATGCTTGCCGCCGCCGGGTGGTGGTGGGGGCGGGGCGTCGTCCTCATCGGCGTCGTCGGACTCCGGCGCAAAAGCCTTGCTCAATTGGTCGATCCTTTGCCGCCGCGATCAAGGTAGCGCCAGATCAGGTTCGGGCGCACCGCCGCTGTCCCGGCGTTTTGCCGCGACGCATAGACGACGGCATTTTCCAGCACCCGCTGGACATAGTCCCGCGTCTCGGGGATGGGGATTTTCTCAATCCATTGCAGGGTGTCGACATTGGGGTCGCGCGGGTCGCCAAAGCGCTGCACCCACTGGCGCACCCGGCCCGGCCCGGCGTTGTAGGCGGCGACTGCCATCACATGGTTGCCGTCATAATTGTTCAGCAGACGCTGAAAATAGCCATGGCCCAGCCGGATGTTGTACTGCGGCTCTCCGGTCAGGCTGGCGGGATCATAGGTGAGGCCAAGTTTGCCCGCCGTCTCCCGGGCAGTGGCCGGCATCAGCTGCATCAGGCCGCGCGCACCAGCACTGCTGACAGCCCGGGTGTTGAAGTGGCTCTCCTGCCGGGTGATCGCATGGATGATGACGCTGGCCGGTGTGAGGTCGCTGGCGAGCGTCAGCCGCGGGTAGCCGGCCTGCTCGATGAACGGGCTGCGGCCGCCCGGCTGGCGGGCGATCAGCACGCCGGCCTCCGGCTCGCCCAGAGTTTGCCCCAGGCTGGCGACCAGCTGGCGGCGCTCGATGGTGCGCGCTGTCTCGGCCAGGTGGCGGATGAACACGGAGCCGAGCCGTTCCTGGTCCAGATCGCGCAAGGTGCGCGCGGCACGCACCTGCGGTTCGGCCAGAAAGGCGGTGCGGGCGGCCTCGCCGGGTGGTGCGATATCAACGCTGACAGCGAACACGGGGATACGCCCACGATCCGCTGCCAGCTGACCGTAAAAGGTGCCGGGAAACTGCCCGGCCTGCTGGTAGCGGCGCAGGCTTAATGCCGTGTCACCGATGGCCTCTGCCGCGCGCCCGGCCCAGTAGGCGGCGCGGGACAGGGTGACCGGATGCTGGGCGATGCGCGAGATCGCATCGAACTCCCGCAAGGCATCGGCAGGGCGGTTGAGGCTATGGAACGCAATCCAGCCGGCCCGCCAGGCGATGTCGGTCGCAGCGACCCGCTGGTCGAGCGACATCAGGTCAGCACTGCGCGGGGTGTTGTGCAGCGGTTCACTGGCGAGCAGCCGGTAGGCCTCTTCGTTGAGGCCAGTCTCCAGCGCCTGGTCGGCCAGCAAGATCAGCTCCTTTGCCCAGCCACGCGGATCGAGGATGTCCGTATCGGCCAGGCGTGCCCGCAGCAGGGTCTGGCGGGCCAGCGTTGCGTTCTGTTTGGCGCGCCGGGAATAGCGCGCCAGATCATAAATCAGCCCGGCCTCGGCACGCTGGGCAGCGGGTAGCCTGTCGTACTTCGCGATGGCGTCGTTCTGGCTCTGGATCAGCGCAATCCTGGCCTCGACTGCTGCACGCCGGTCAGGTGCCAGCAGCGCCAGCAGCCGCTGAGCGCCGGAGACCCGCCCCGCCCAAAGCAAGGCATTGGCACGGGCGTCATGGTCTGCGGGCGTGAAGGTGAAGCGCGCCTGCAGCCGTGCCTCATCTTCAGGCCCTAGCCCTGAGGAGACCCAGGCAGCGCGAGCGAGTGCCTGCGCCTTGTCAGGCTGTGGCTCGGCCAAAGCCTGCCAGGCGCGCCCTGCGGACGACAGGGCCGGCAGCCGGGCGAAGTACTGGCGCTGCTGCTCGACCGGAGTCTCCGGCGTGATGGCAGCCTCTGCCTTGCGGCGCAGGGTCTGCTCCTGCGGCCAGCCGGGATTGGCCATGAGGAAGCTGCTGAGCGCATCGAACGAGGGTCTGGCGTTCTCGCTACGCAATTCCGCCCAGCGCACCAACGCCTCCGCCAGAGGGTCGGGCAGGGATGGTACCGCTGTTGGTGCCGGGGTCTGATCCACCCGACCGGCGGCAATATCGGCAAGGCGCTGGCGATACCAGGCACTCTGCGCGGCATCGAGTGCGTGGACGGTCAGGGGGAGCGCACACGCAAGCGAGAATGCACACAGGGCGATCCCCGCGCGGCTCGCCGCTTGCGTGGCGCGGATGCTGATATTAGGGTTGCGCAACTTCATTTCTCTTTCATCGCATTTCTACGGGACAGCCTCAATGGTCGAGGGTTCGATACCCGCTCTGATTACGCCATTCCGAGATGGTATGGTCGACGAACAGACTTTTGCCGCACTGGTCGAGCGGCAGATATCCTGTGGCTCAGGGGCCGTTGTGCCGGTTGGCACGACCGGCGAGTCTGCAACACTCACCCACACAGAGCACCAGCGTGTGACGGAGCTGTGCATCGAGGTTGTGGCTGGCCGGGTCCCGGTGATCGCTGGCTGCGGCTCCAATTCCACGCTTGAGGCGATCAGCCTGCTGCAACATGCAGAGGGGGCCGGCGCCGATGCCGCACTGGTCGTCTGCCCTTATTACAACAAGCCGAGCCAGGCCGGGCTGCTCGCGCATTTCACGGCGCTTGCCGAGGCCACGACCCTGCCGATCCTCATCTATAACATTCCCGGCCGCAGCGTGGTCGACATGAGCGTCGAGACCATGGCGGCGCTTGCCCGGTTGTCGAACATCATCGGCGTCAAGGATGCGACCGGCAGCATCGTCAGGGTCAGCCAGCAGCGCGCCGCCTGCGGGCCGGACTTTGTGCAACTCTCCGGCAATGACGAGACGGCACTGGCGTTCAACGCGACCGGCGGTACCGGCTGCATTTCGGTCACGGCCAACGTCGCGCCGGCGCTGTGCGCACAGTTCCAGGCAGCGTGTCTGGCCGGCGATTATACGACCGCGCGGGAGCTGAACGACCAGCTTCTGCCGCTGCATCTGGCGCTGTTCAGCGATGCCAGCCCCGGGCCGACCAAATACGCCATGTTCAAACTCGGCCTACTGCCCTCCATGGAGATGCGGCTGCCGCTGGTCGCCCCTTCGGCGGCAGCCAAGGCGCAGGTGGAGGCGGCATTATCGCATGCAGGGTTGCGTGTCGTCCGATAAAGTCCCATGTCGGCAAGCTCATGGCCCGCCCCCAACTCTCCGCCGCCCTCACCAAGATCAAAGTCGTCGCCGAAAACCGGCGTGCACGCTACGAATATGCCATCGACGACGTGTACGAGGCTGGCATCGTGCTCCAGGGCACCGAGGTGAAGGCGCTGCGTGCCGGCGAGGGGTCAATCGCCGACTCCTATGCCGAAGTCCGCAATGGGGAGGTCTGGCTGGTCAACGCCAACATCCCGGAATTCAGCCACGGCAACCGCTTCAACCATGAGCCGAAGCGGCCGCGCAAGCTTCTGCTGAAGGCGCGCGAGATCGCCAAGTTTCACGGGGCCATCGCGCGCAAGGGCATGACGCTCGTGCCGCTCAGCATCTTCTTCAACGACCGCAACCGCGCCAAGGTCGAACTGGCGATCGCCAAGGGCAAGCAGCTTCACGACAAGCGGGCCGCCACCAAAGACCGGGAGTGGCAGCGCGACAAGGCCCGCCTCATGCGCGACAAGGGGTAGGGTCTAATGACTTTACATGAACCCGTTCGCCCCGAGCCAAGTCGAGGGGCGGCTCCAGCGTAATCTGGACGTGTCTCGACATGGCTCGACACGAACGGTGAGGGTCTTGATTCTGCGTAAAGTCATCCGACTCTAGAGCGGCCGTCAATTAAGCGATATTCACCTGCCCGCCATCGAAACCGATTGGTGTGTAATGATGATACCCTAGCTCGAGCGGGATTGCATCCTTGATCGAGAAGACAGGCGCCGGGATGGAGTGGAAGTCTTCATCCGTCCAGATAATCTCATCGTCGGCGACCAAGAACAGCTCCGTCTGCGCGATTGGGCTATCGATCAAGATAGGTGCGGTGTCTTGCGTCGTGATGGGGCTGTCCTGCGCAGCCTGTGTTGCTGGAACAACAGGCGCTGCCAGAATATCGTCCGCACTCAATAGCGGCTCGCTCTCGATGTTGCGTTGTGCCGGCTCCAACCGGCTGACACCTTCCGGATCGATGATGAGCGAGGGGCCAGTGGTCAGGGTCACCGTGAAGCGGCTGTTGGAACTCACACCGTTGGAGACCAGATAGGTAAAGCTGTCCAGCCCGTCGAAGTTGGTGCCCGGAGTATAGGAGAAGCTGCCATCGGTGTTGAAGCTGAGCAGGCCTTCCGACGGGCCACTGACCAGACTGGCTGTCAGGGAGAAATCACCGATCGCAACGTCATTCGCCAGTACGCCGCTCGCGGCATCGACGGAGAAGGTACTCCCAAGCCCGATCGTGTAGCTGTCGCCCTGGGCAAAGGCGATGCGCGTGTCGGTAAGGGTGAACTGGGTGTTGCCGAACAGGATGCGCTCGATACTGATCAGGGTATCGATGCCCTCATTTGTGCTGAGTGCCGTGACGACAAATGTGCCGTTCACCCGGTTGAAGTCGTAGTCGGTCACATTGCCGATAAAGCGCGCCGTATCCTGGTTGCCGCCGCCGTCAATCACGTCGTTGCCCAGGGCACCTTCCAGCAGGTCGTTGCCAGAGCCGCCAGCCAGAAGATCCTCGCCGCTATCGCCGAGCAGGGTATCGTTGCCGCCATCCCCTTCCAGGCGGTCATTACCACCACGGCCGATCAGCGTATTGTCAAGGACATCGCCGATCAGCGTGTCGCGCACGTCTGTGCCCGCGAGATTCTCGATCTCGAAGAAGGTGTCGGCCAGCGCGGAATTGGTGTTCAGCGCCGGATCGCGCAGCGCAGCCCGGACGCCGACTGTGTTGACCACGCCGTCATCCAGATAGAAATAATCCACAGTGTCGGTGCCGGTGCCGCCGGTGAATTGGTCTGCACCCAGGCCGCCAAACAGCGTGTCGTTGCTGGCACCACCGTTCAGGATGTCGTTGCCGTCACCACCAAACAGGCTGTCATTGTTGTTGCCGCCGTTGAGTGTGTCGTTGCCAAGCCCTCCAGCAAGGGTATCGTTGCCGCCAAGCCCATCCAGACGGTCATTGCCATCGAGGCCGGACAGGCGGTTGGCGCCTGCCGAGCCGGTCAGCGTGTTATCGAGGGCATTGCCGGTACCGGTCAGGTCGCCACCCACCAGCAGCAGATTTTCGAGATTAGCCCCAAGCGTCCAGTTGAGTGCAGCCTGAACGAGGTCTGTGCCGGCATTGAGGTTTTCATTCACTGTATCGCCAGCCTGGTCGACGACATAGGTGTCGTTGCCGACCCCTCCGCGCAAGGTGTCCGCGCCGCCGCCGCCGTCCAGTCGATTGTCAGCCGCGTTGCCGATAATGCTGTCATTGCCTGCGCCGCCGATTGCATTCTCGATCAGGCTGCGGGCATCGCCCCGGTATTGCAGGGCGTTGAACACTTGGCCCCGGGCATAGTTACCGTTGCCGAGGAAGGCCGCTTGGAAGGTGCTGTCGGCATCGACATCGGTCCAGCCGCCGGGTGTCAGGTCGATCTGCAGCTGCCGGGTCGATCCGTAGCCGGAGAAGTCGTAGGTATCGATGCCATTGCCGTCCCAGATGGTGCGGAAGATGATATTCACAGCCGTGTTCGCATTGCTGCGTGGCTGCCCCTGGCTGACACCGTCGATCAGGGTCTGCCCGGTGTTCGGATCAAACGTATAGGTGGTGTTGCCTGCGTTGGCGGTGAAGTCTGCGCCATAGAGCTGCTGCAACCCGGCGATATCGGCGATCATGAAGGTCTGCGGGTAGCTGCCGTCCGGTGCTGTGTAACCCGTGAGCGGTGCGTTCACATAGGTGCGGTAGGTCATCACCGAGAATTCGAGTGAATCGAAGTTTGTCGGCAGCACCGCAGCATTGCCGCCGGTCGCTTCATGCCCGTGCTTCAGGCCCAGCGCATGGCCAATCTCGTGAAAGAAGGTCAGGTAGGCATAGCTGCCCAGTGTCGGGCTGCTGTAATCAAAGAAACCGGTGACGAACCAGATGTCACCACCGCGCGCCGAATTGCTCGGGAAGAAGGCATAAGCCGTGGTGGAGCCAGGATACGGCGTCGTGGTATTTGCCAGGCGCAGGTCACCTCCGCCGGGAGTCGTCGCCTCGGCGATATTGAGGTTGGTGAACTGAGCCACGCTGTTCAGGGCTGCCCGGCTTGCCTCGGCCTGCGCGGCGGTCAGGCTGCTCAGGCCGTTGGTTTCGTTCACAGAGACGGGGGGCGTGCTGGGGTTGCCGTCCGCATCGACCAGGATGGCGTAATTGCTGCCGTAGTCACCCGCAGCCGTCGGAATGCTGTAGAGGAGGGTCGATTGCGTCCAGCGGGTGGAGCCGAGCACACCGTCGATCAACGGGTTGCCGGTATATGTCACTGACCCTGCGGGCATCGCTCACTCCTGCTGTAATTTGCTCAGGAGTGGGTATCGCTTGTACTTGGCGCGCGTCAATCAATCGCACAAACGTCATGAAAAATTCAATTACGCAGCCGAAAGCGCGCCAGTCTTGACTGGCGCGCTCCGCCTCAGTGCGGGAAATACTAAATGTCTGCCTCAATCAGTGCGGCAGTCTCGCCGCCGTTAATGGCGATCTTGCGGGGTTTCTTGTGCTCCGGGATTTCACGGACCAGATCGACGTGCAGCAGGCCGTCGCTGAAGCTGGCCTGCGTAACGCGTACAACGTCAGCCATCTGGAAGCGCCGCTCGAAGCCGCGCTTGGCGATGCCACGGTGCAGGAACACACGCGGGTCGCCCTCCGGCTCGGGCTGTGCCCTGCCAGCGATAGTCAGCAGATTATCCTGCACGGTGATATCCAGTTCATCGGGCTTGAATCCGGCCAACGCCAAAGTCACGCGGTACCGATCTTCGCCAAGTTTCTCGATGTTGTAGGGCGGGTAAGTGCCATCACCGCCATCAAGGCGGGTGGCAAAATCAACCAGGCGATTGAGATTCTCATACCCGATTGATGAGCGCAGTAATGGTGCAAAGTCTAGTGTGCGCATTTTTTGTCTCCTTATCTAAGCAAGACTTGTGGTGTGCCCGCCATGAAGGCCAGGCTTACTATATGCAGGGATCAGAGTGCTTCTGCATCCCTGCCTGAGCGATCTGGTTATTAACCCTCTTTCTTTCAAGAGGTCATTGCGCAGGAACAGCAGTGCAGGCATAAGGCGTCCATGGAACAGGCTCCTGCCGCATTGACCACCCGTCTGGTCGACCAGCTTTACCTCGAGGCTATGGATATGGCTGAGGAAACCCGCACCTACTTCGATTCCATGGGGCAGGATGAGCGCCGGTTGCTGGCACCGATGGCGCGGGTTGTGTTCTCCTGCGAGTCCCTGAAGATCACCACGCGTCTGATGCACGCGATTTCCTGGCTGCTGATCCAGAAGGCGGTATCGGCGGGCGAGATGACGCCGGAGGAGGCCAACCGGAGCGACCGCCGGCTGGGCCTCGGGCAGGTCGGCGTGCCGGTCGCGCAGGACGAGCGCCTGACCATGCTCCCGGCTGCTGCCTGCGAATTGGTCGCGCGCAGCCAGGACCTGTTTGACCGCGTTTGCCGCCTGGAGCAGCAAGTCGGCCAGGACAGTCAGGATACCGCAAGTCCGGCCAGGGCGCTGCTCTCGCGTCTGGAAGCGGCGTTTTAAAGCCAGTCGGTTTAACGCCTGCCGAACAGCCGTTCGATGTCGGCGCGGGCAAGATGGACCAGGGTCGGCCGGCCATGGTTGCATTGGCTGGCGTTGGGTGTTGCCTCCATTTCGCGCAGCAAGGCGTTCATCTCCACGGTTGAGAGCGCGCGACCGGCGCGGACTGACCCATGGCACGCCATGGACGAGCAAACTGCATGCAGGCGTTCGGTCAGCAGGAGCGCGCTGCCATGTTCGGCAATGTCGTCCGCCAGGTCGCGCAGCAGAGCGTGGACATCTACCTGCCCGAGCAGGGCCGGGGTCTCGCGCACCAGCATCGCCTGCCGCCCGAAGCGCTCGGTCATCAGGCCCAGTTGTGCCAGCGCGCCGGCCGCTGCCTCCAGCCGGTCGCAGGAGGGCTCGTCCAGCTCGACGACCTCCGGCAGCAGCAGCGCCTGGCGTGTGACGCCCTCGCGCTCCAGCGCTGCCTTCAGTCGCTCATAAACCAGTCGTTCGTGCGCTGCGTGCTGGTCCACGAGCACCAGGCCGTCTGCGGTCTCTGCCAGGATATAGGTGTTGTGGATCTGCGCACGCGCCGCCCCCAGCGGGTAGTCGCCAGAGCCGGGCTCCGGGTCCGGCGCATGGCTGCGGGCCAGCGGGGGCAGGGGGCCGAGTGCGGGCTGCGGTGACCAGGCGCGCGGCGTCTCCCGCGCCACACCGGATGATGGCGCATGGCTCGGGGTAAACGCGCCGAGCGCCGCCAGGCCGATCTGGCTGGAGGTCCGCTGGCCGGCCGACTCCAGTGCCCGCTTCAGCCCGCCGACTATCAGACCACGTACCAGCCCGGCATCTGAAAAGCGGACCTCGGCCTTGGCCGGATGCACATTGACGTCTGTGAAGCCTTTTGGGGTCGTCAGGAACAGCACCACGACGGGAAAGCGATCACGCGCCAGCACATCCTGATAGGCGGCGCGCACTGCACCGGTCAGCTGCCGGTCCTTGACCGGGCGGCCGTCAACGAACAGGAACTGCCAGTCGCCGCTGCCCCGGCTGTGGGTCGGCAGTCCGGCATAGCCGGTCAACGCAAGGCCTTCGCGGGCGAGCTCTATGGGCAGGGCATTGTCGATGAAATCCAGGCCCAGCGTGTCGGCCAGCCGCCCGCCGCTCGCCGCGAAAAGGTCACCGGTTTGCGCGGCGCTGCGATAGGTGATGCGACCGTCGTGGCTGAGCGCGAAGGCCACCTGCGGATGCGCCATGGCGATCCGCCGGACCACATCCAGGCAGGCGGCATATTCGCTCCGCTCCGACTTCAGGAACTTGAGCCGCGCCGGCACCCTCTGGAACAGCTGGCTGACGGCAACCCGGGTGCCGGGGGTGGCAGATGCCGGCTCGTTTGCCAGCCGCTCGCCGTGGTCGATCAGCAACCGCCAGCCGGGGCCGTCAGCCGTGCGGCTGGTCAGCTCCAGCCGGGCAACCGAGGCAATCGAGGGCAGGGCCTCGCCGCGAAAACCCAGGGTCGCGATACCCATCAGGTCGTTGTCTAGCAGCTTGGAGGTTGCATGGCGCTCAACGGCCAGGCCCAGCTCGTCCGGCGTCATGCCGCAGCCGTCGTCAACCACCTGCAAACGGGTGATCCCGCCTGCCTCAAGCTGCACCTCGATGCGCCTTGCCCCGGCATCAACAGCATTCTCGACCAGTTCCTTGAGGGCGCTGGACGGGCGCTCAACCACCTCGCCGGCGGCGATCTGGTTGATCAGGGTGTCGGGCAGGCGGCGGATGATCATGTCAGCCAGTCCTCGCAGCGCAAGCCATCGACCCGTGAGAATTCGCGCAGATTCCCGCTGACCACCACCAATCCGCGACTACGCGCGTGTCCGGCGATCAGCACATCATAACTGCCAATTGGTTGGCCCTGCTCGTCCAGTCGGGCACGGATATCTGCGGCATGCGCCGCGGCATCCGAGTCAAACGGGAGAACCTGCAATCGGGCAGCAAAACGCTCAACCTCCAGCCGGTGGTGGTCCGGGCGGGCTGAACGCTCGGCACCATAGAACAGCTCATAGAGTGAGATGCTTGAGATGCACAAGCCGCGCGCCTCCTGGTTGAAGCGCGCGCGCGCGGACGCCGGACGATCGCGAAGCACCCGGATGCACACATCCGTGTCAAGCATGTACCGAAGCATCAGAACCCTTCGCGCATCTGGATCGCAGGCTGCAGGCGCAGCCCTAGGTCGACACCACTGCCCGCGAAGAAATCATCCCATAGTGCCTCGGCTGGCACCAGGATACGGGTCTTGCCATCGACCAGGATCACGACCTCGTCCGTTCCCTCGGGAAAGGCGACCGCCTTGGGCAGCCGCACGGCCTGCGTCTTGTTGGACTGGAAAAGTGTGGTTCGCGTCATGCCGATCATCCGTATATACATTTTGGATATACATCTGGGGCATTCATGACAAGCCTTGAAGGAAACTTTGCGCTCGCATGATAGAATCCTCTTGGCGGAACCCGGATCAATCGCCATTCTCCCGCGCCATTGCTGCGAGTCGCGCCGGGTGCCCGCACGGCGGCGCAGCGCCCCAACCACCCCCAGTGCAAGCGAGTCCCATGGCCGGTCTTCTCAGTCGTTTTCTCAACATGATGTCCTCTGACATGGCGATCGACCTCGGGACGGCGAACACGCTGGTCTATGTGCGTGGCCGTGGCATTGTGCTCAATGAGCCGTCGGTCGTGGCGATCAAGAACCCGCGCTCTGACCGCCAGCAGGTGGTGGCGGTCGGCGCAGAGGCCAAGCTGATGCTCGGGCGCACGCCGGGCAACATCGAGGCAATTCGCCCGCTGCGTGACGGTGTGATCGCTGATATTTACGTTGCCGAGGAGATGATCAAGCACTTCATCCGCAAGGTGCATAACCGTCGCTCCTTCACCTCGCCGGAGATCGTGATCTGTGTCCCGTCAGGCTCGACGTCGGTTGAGCGCCGCGCGATCCGGGATGCCGCCAACAACGCCGGTGCCAGCCAAGTCTATCTGATCGAGGAGCCGATGGCCGCAGCGATCGGTGCCGGCCTGCCGGTGACCGAGCCGACCGGCTCGATGGTGGTCGATATCGGTGGCGGCACCACCGAGGTCGGCGTGTTGTCGCTCAATGGGGTGGCCTACGCCAACTCGGTGCGGGTTGGCGGCGACAAGATGGACGAAGCCATCATCAACTATGTGCGCCGCAACCATAACCTGCTGATCGGCGAGACCATGGCCGAGCGCATCAAGAAGGAAATCGGCATCGCCTGCGCGCCGGCCGACGGGCACGGCGCATCGCTGGAGATCCGGGGCCGCGACCTGATGAACGGCGTACCCAAGGAGATCATCATCAACCAGGGTCAGATTGCCGAGGCGATCGCCGAGCCGGTTGCCCAGATTATCGAGGGCGTGAAGGTCGCGCTGGAGAACACCGCGCCGGAGCTGGCTGCCGACATCGTGGACACCGGTATCGTGCTGACCGGCGGCGGCGCGCTGCTGGGTGACATGGACCGTGTTCTGCGGGAGGCGACCGGGCTTCCGGTGACCGTCGCTGAGGACCCGCTGATCTGCGTCGCCATGGGGACCGGCATTGCGCTGGAAAACCCGCTGTATCGCGGCGTGCTGACCACGGCTTACTGACGGCGGGCCTTGACCGCGCCGCACAATCGCCCGACACAGGGCCTCATTACGCCCAAGAGCTTGCACATTCATGCCGACCTACGGGCAGCGCCAGAGCGGGTCCCCGCGCCAGCGGTGGAGCTGGCTGATCCAGCGCGGGACCCTTGCGGCCCTGCTGCTGATCGGCCTGGGACTCCTGTTCTCCGGCGGGCGTGACTTTCCGGGGGCACGCCAGTTGCGCGGCCTTGCCATCGACTCGCTGGGGCCGATGCTGTCTCTGGCCCGTGCGCCGTTCGAGGCCGTCAATACAGCCAGCCAGTGGGTGCAGAGCTACCTGGCGGTGCGCACCCAGAACCGTGCGCTGGAACAGGAAGTTGCCCGCAGCCGCGAGGTCGTCGAGCAGTTCAACACCCTGAAGCGCGAGAATGCCGAGCTGCGTGCGCTGACCGGCCTGCAGGATATTCCGGTGCGCCGGATCGGGGCGTTCCGCATCGTCGGTGCCAGCCCCAGCGCGCCGGCGCGGCTGGCCATTATTGCCGGCGGCGTGGGGCGCGGCTTGCGGGTGGGGCAGCCGGCCCGTGATGCGCGCGGTCTCGTCGGGCGGATTATCGAGGTCGGGGGGACGTCTGCGCGCGTGCTGCTGATCACTGATGCGGACAGCCGCGTGCCTGTGCTGGTGCAACGCACCGGACAGACGGCGATGGCCGAGGGTTTGAGCGATATCGAACTCTCTGTCCGCTACATATCCGGCACCACGCCGCTGCAGCCAGGGGATCGGCTGGTGACGAGCGGGCAGGGCGGGGTGTTTCCTCCCGGAATCCCGGTTGGGGTCGTCACCACCGCCGGTCCGCTGGAGGCCCGGGCACAGCCGCTTGCCAATCCGAACGGGCTTGATCTCGTAATGGTCTACGCGCCTTACCTGCCTGAGGCGCACGCGCGCGGCCCTGCAGCCGCTCCGCAAGGCCTTGTGCCGTCGCCCTTCATCAGCCGGCCGCTGGACCTGGCCATCTGTCCGCCGGTCAAGATATGCCCGAGCCTGCCTGAGCCTGTGACGGACGGCACTCCACCAACCGACAGGCCGGTGGAGACGCCGCAATGACCGCGCCACGCGCACTGCGCACCCGGGAAGAGCAGCTCGCCGAGTATGCCCGCCGGGTACGTGCCAGCATCCCGGTCATCGTGTCGCTGGGCATCTCAACGCTGGTTGCTGTGCCGTTGTTTGTCTCCGGGCCGTTCTGGCCGCACTGGGGCGCGCTGTGCGTCTATCACTGGAGCACGCACCGCCCGGACCTGATGCCACCACCACTGGCCTTTGCCTTCGGGCTGGTACTCGATGTCTGGATGGGCACGCCGTTCGGGTTGAACGCAACGCTGCTCCTGGTGATGGCAGCACTGGTTGGTTCCCAGTATGCGGCCTTTGCGGCCCGTCCGTTCATTTTCGCCTGGGCGGTTGCGATCCCTACGCTGGCGCTGTTTGCGGCGATGACCTGGTCATTGTTGTCCCTTGCTGGCTATGCCCTCGATCCGCAGCCGTTTCTGTTCCAGACTCTCTCGAGCGCGCTGGCGTACCCGCTGGTCAGTGGGCTGTGTGCGCCCGTCCAGCGTTGGGCTATAGATCGCTGGATACCACCGCTGGACACCAACTGACCGATGCAGACCGAAGCAGACCGCCTGCGCCTGTTTCACCGCCGCGCCCTGCTGATCGCCGGCGCGCAGGGGCTGTTTGGTCTCTCGCTGGCAGGGCGGCTGGCCTATCTCTCGCTGTTCAAGACCGATGAATACAAACTGCTGGCCGAGGACAACCGGGTGGCACTCCGGCTGATCCCGCCGTCGCGCGCCGTGATCTACGACCGCGCGGGCAAGCCGCTGGCGCTCAACCGCAATGCCTTTCGCCTCACCATGATCCCGGAGGAGGCCGGCGACATCGACGCAGCACTCGACCGGCTGGCAGCGATCTACCCGGTGACGGACGAGGAGCGCGCCCGCATCAAGCGCGCTGCGGGTCGCCAGGCCGGTTTCCAGCCGGTTGAAATCGCAGCCGATCTCGACTGGGAGGCCTTTGCCGCCATCAGCGTGCGCCTGCCAGAGCTGCCCGGCATTCAGCCGGTGCAACTGTTCACCCGCAGCTACCCCGAAGGGGCAGCGTTTGCGCACCTGCTCGGCTATGTCGGCCCGCCGACCGAGGCGCAGATCGAGGCGGCGGACGACCCGGTGTTCCGCGCGCCGGGCTTTGCGGTTGGCAAAGGCGGCATGGAGGAGGCACTGGAGGAGCGCCTGCGCGGCACTGCCGGTGTCGCCAAGGTCGAGGTGAATGCCCGTGGCCGCATCATCCGCGATCTGGCACGCACCGACAGCAAAATCCCGCCACCGTTGACCCTGACCATCGACCGCGACCTGCAACGCTTCGTGCAGGAACGGCTGGCCGGCGAGTCCGCCTCGGTGATCGTGGTCGATGCGCCGACCGGGGATATTCTGGCGCTCGCCGCAGTGCCGGGGTTCGACCCCAACAGCTTCATCGGCGGCATCTCGACCACGGAATGGCGCGCGCTGCTCAGCGACGAACGCCACCCGCTGCTCAACAAGCCGGTGCAGGGGCAATATCCGCCCGGCTCTACCTTCAAGATGGCGGTGGCACTGGCGGCGCTTGAGGCAGGCGTCCCCACGACCGACAGCGTGGTCTGCAACGGGCGCTACCGGCTCGGTCGCCACACGTTTCACTGCTGGCGGCGGCGCGGCCATGGCCGGGTCGACATGGCATCCGGCATCTACAGCAGTTGCGACACCTACTTCTATGTCACCGGCCGACGCATCGGCGCGGAGGCTATCGCCGCCATGGCGCGCAAGCTGGGCCTCGGAGAGACGTACGACCTGCCGATCCCGTCGCAGAAGTCCGGCCTGGTGCCGGATGCCGCATGGAAGCGCCGGCGCTATGATGCCGCCTGGCAGACAGGGGACACCATCAACTATTCGATCGGGCAGGGCTATCTGCTGACAACCCCGCTGCAACTGGGCGTGATGGTGGCGCGCCTGGCCTCCGGCCTCGCACTGCAGCCGCATCTGGTCCGCGATCCGTCCCGCTCTGCGCCGCCGCCGCTCGGCATCAACCCGGAACATCTGGCCTTCGTGCGCAACGCCATGGCGGACGTCGTGAACCGGGGCGGGGGCACCGCGCGCGCAGCACGGCTGGAGAGTGGCGTTCTCATGGCCGGCAAGACCGGCACGGCACAGGTGCGCCGCATCACCATGGCCGAGCGCCGCAGTGGCGTACGCCGTAACGAGGACCTGCCGTGGAAGCAGCGCGACCATGCGCTGTTCGTCTGCTTCGCCCCGGTCGACCAGCCACGCTATGCCTGCGCGATCATTGTGGACCACGGCGGCTCCGGCTCCAAGGTGGCGGCCCCGGTTGCGCGCGACATCATGAACTTCCTGTTCGCGCGCGACGCTGAAACACTGGCCGCAGCGCAAGCCCCGGACGCGCCGCTATGAGCCCGCCGCGCTCGATCCCGGACCGGTTGCAGCACATCGCCTGGCCGATTGTCGGCGTGCTGGCCGCTTTGACCGGTATCGGCCTGACCCTGTTGTTTTCAGTTGCCGGTGGCAGCTGGACACCCTGGGCCCGCCCGCAAGGCGTGCGGTTCCTCGCCATCCTGCCGGTGATGCTGGCGATTGCCGCCCTCGATCTGCGCCTGCTGTTCACGCTGGCCTACCCGGCGCTGCTGGGCTGCCTGCTGCTGCTGCTGGGCGTTGTGGCGCTCGGCTACACGGCAGGCGGCGCGCAGAGCTGGATCGACCTCGGGTTCATCCGGCTGCAACCCTCCGAGCTCACCAAGATCGCTCTGGTGCTGGCGCTGGCGCGCTATTACCACCAGCTCGCGCGTGTCCATGTGAACGACATCTACCGGCTCGCCCCGGCGCTGGTGCTGGTGTTCGTGCCGACCCTGGTGGTGCTGGTGCAGCCGGACCTCGGCACGGCGGTGCTCATGCTGGCGGCCAGTGCGGCTGTGATGTTTCTGGCCGGCCTCAACCGCTGGTGGTTCATCGGCAGCATAGGGGCAGTCGCGGCGGTCGGGCCGCTGGCCTGGCCGTTTCTGCTGCCGCACCAGAAGAACCGGGTGCTGACCTTCCTCGACCCCGAGCGCGACCCGCTGGGGGCCGGCTACCATATCACCCAGTCAAAGATCGCCATCGGCTCGGGCGGGCTGTTCGGCAAGGGCTATCTGGAGGGCACGCAAAGCCACCTGAAGTTCCTGCCGGAAATCCACACGGACTTCATTTTTTCCGTCCTGGTGGAGGAGTGGGGGTGGGCAGGGGGTGTGGTGCTGCTGGCGCTTTACGGCGTGCTGATCGGCTGGAGCCTGTGGGTTGCGGTCACCGCGCAGTCGCAGTTCGGCCGGCTGGCGGCAGCGGGCCTGTCCGCCACGATCTTCAGCTATGTCGGCGTCAACATGGGCATGGTGACCGGGCTGTTGCCGGTGGTTGGCATCCCGCTGCCGATGGTGTCCTGGGGCGGCTCCTCCATGCTGACCATGATGATCGCGATCGGCCTGCTGCTCAACATCGCGCTCAACCGCGACGACCCGCTCAACCAGGACTCGCGCCCGTAGCGTGACCTGTCTCTCCCCTCCCGCTGGCGGGAGGGGTGGTGCGCAGCACCGGGGTGGGCTCATTCCTTCTCTCTCCCCTCCCGCTTGCGGGAGGGGTGGTGCGCAGCACCGGGGTGGGCAAGTTCAGGCATTCCCCCAAGCTGCCTGCCGCCAATTCCTCAGCTATGCGCGCGCAAATACCGCTGGACAGCGCATCCTGACTCTGTTAACCGCCTCGCCTCTTGACGGATGCGCTGCCCGTGATGCGCGGCACCCGCATGGCGATGGACGCATAGCTCAGTCGGTAGAGCAGCTGACTCTTAATCAGCGGGTCCTAGGTTCGAGCCCTAGTGCGTCCACCAAATTCTCGAATAAATACAAGGTCTTAGGATCATACTCTACTGCACTGGGCTGATCACTCAGAGCTCTAGGTAGCTTTCTAGGTAGCTATGGGTCAGGACCCCATCCCTCGCGATTGTGAACCAGGATGGCCGAGGGATCCATGCAGCGTGGGGCAGACTCTACATCAAATCGAGGGAGCCCGCGGGGGCCAGTCAGTGGTAGGCGCGATATCGGCTGAACACGCTCTGCCATCGGAGCAAGACCCGATATTGGATGCCATCGGCGCTCCTCGCTGACGTGTGACAAGCAACAGGCCGGTCATCAGGACAAGGAATGACTGGCTGGACCCTTCGTAAGCGGATGGCGCAAAGCTGGAGGGCCACTGGCGGCGTACGCACATGATCCTGCGCCGACAGCACCCTTCACTTAGGTAAGACGTTCCGGGTGGCCGTCCACATCAGGATGAAGTTCCGCCCTTCCGACCACGTCTGCCCCTCGATGCGGTCGCCCATAAGACAACCGGAGCTATGATACGGGCCGGTTCCGTCCTGCGTGCGAAATGCAAAGCATGGACGGCCGTTGGTCGCGCCGACGCGTCCACGTTCTATCTGGTGCTCGTAGAAGCTGCCGGTCAGCGTGCCATCGGCTGCGACCGTGAGCGTCATTGCCTTGGGGTAGGCGGGTGCCTGCGGTTCAGGTCGCAGGTCGGCGGTCCAGTTGCCGGCTAGCGTCGACTTGTCCTGCGCGAGCGCGGGAACTGTAGCAGCACAAAGCGCGACGCCGAGCAGAGCGGCATTGGCGACAGGATGCATTGGGTCTTCTCCTTACAGGGTTCAGGGATTGGCCGGGCACAGCGCGGCCGACAGCAGGTCGAAGGTCAGACCCTTGCCCTGCCACACCTCGCCGAACTCGACCGACTGGTCGTTGGTGAACAGGATTACCGCGCGATCGAGCCCAGGGGCGATGATGTTGCGCACTTGCGTGCCCGCGAAGTCGCCGCGCCGCTCCACGATCTGCACCGGCGCGGCGCAACCCTCCAGACGCGCAGGGAATGACCAGACGCCGAGCGCCATGAACCCGAGCTGCGCGTCGCCGGCCCAGGCGGTCGCGCGGGCCTGAGGAGACAACAGACGACCAGCCATCAGCGCGCGGTCGAGCTTCGCTAGATCACGAGCGCTGCCGGTCAGCGCGTGGGACGCGCCGCCCGTGGCGACGTTAACGGCGGCCACGCGCGCGGCCCCGTCATAGCCCACTGCAGCGGCACCGCCGCGCGTCGCGCCGTCGGGCGCAAGGCGCAGGGATCGGAGCCCGAGCGGCCGGGCGATACGTTCATCGACAAGCCGGCCGTAGGGCAGGCCGGTTACCGCCTCTAGCACAGCGCCGAGCACGAGATAGTCGCAGTTGTTGTATTCCCAGTCGCCGCCGCGCGGCCGCTTTGCTGCCCCGGCGCAGAAGCCGGCCGCACGGGCCGCATTTCCGATGCCGCTGCCAGTCTCGCGGTAAAAGGTAGGCACGCCGTCGACTGCCGGCGTGTCAGCCGGGTTCGGCAGGCCCGAGCGGTGCTGGAGCAGCTGACGGATGGTTATGGCACGGTCGCCGCCGAAGCCGGGCAGGAAGGTGCCAATGGCTGCGTCGAGCGAAATCCGCCCGCGGTCGACCTCCTGCATGACCAGCGACGCCGTCACCTGCTTCGTGATGCTCGCCCAGACCCAGCGCTGACCAACCCTATTGGCCTTGCGCGCCTCGCGGTCGGCAAGGCCGTAAGCGACGGCGCGCTCGGCCCCGTTTGCATCCGCCACAACAAGTTCGCCAGGAAGCCGCGCCCTGCTCAGCACGGCCGAGGCGCGGTTGAAAGCTGCTTCGAGCGGGGGTGCTGTGCCGGGGATTGAGGGCTCGGCTTGGCCCGGTGCAGCGGCGCACAACACTGTCAGCAGCAGCACCCGTCTTTTCATTTTCAAT
The DNA here is from genome assembly GCA_964404985.1 of uncultured Sphingomonadaceae bacterium. Taxonomy (GTDB): domain Bacteria; phylum Pseudomonadota; class Alphaproteobacteria; order Sphingomonadales; family Sphingomonadaceae; genus Hankyongella. The sequence continues at coordinate 9,775 of CAYOMD010000018.1, read as the reverse complement.
CCCATCATCAGCTCCTCGTTCATGATGATGATGAAGCCATGACGCGACGCAGATGGGCTGTCGCCGGTCGCGCGACCGGTGTTGCCCTGCCGCGACCGGCGTCGTCACGATCCATGTTGCAGCGTGGCGGAAGCTGCTACGCAGGAGGACGATGAAAAGTCCGATCGTCATGTCTGGCGCTGCCCTCGTCCCGGCGCGGCTCGCGCTTGCGAGCATCGCCAGCTTTTGGGCGGTGTGGCTCGTGCTTGTGACCGGCCGCGCACTGGTGATGGACTGGTCCGACCAGGGCGGCATGCTCGTTCGACGCCTCGGCATGGCGGCGGTTGGCGCTGCACTGGCCTGGATCATTCACCTTTGTCTCATGCGGGTCGCGCGCCAGCGCCTGGCGCTGCGCGTTACTGCGGCATTCACAGCGTGCATCCCCGCGGCGCTGCTGTTCGCGGCGCTCAACAGCTTTGTGTTCTACCGCTGGTTTCCGGTGCCTTCAGTGCTGCCTGACCTCGCACGCTGGGAGGAAGGCGCCGTGCTGCGCACCGCCGTCGCCGACGGCTTTGTGACCTGGTACTTCTTCTTCGCCGCCTGGGCCGCTTTCCTGCTCGCGCTCGGCGTGGTCGGTGAGGTGCGTATGGCCGAGCGCGCGCGCGGCGAAGCCGAGGCCGCCGCGCGTGACGCACGGCTCGCCATGCTGCGCCTCCAGGTCGATCCGCACTTCCTCTTCAATGCGCTTAACGCGCTGTCCTCGATGGTCGCCTGCGGCGAAACCAAGGCGGCAGGCGCGATGATCCGCGACCTCGCTGCCTTCTTCCGCACCGGCCTCGTGGAGGACCCTGCAGCCGACGTCAACCTTGCCGACGAGGTGGAATTCCAGCGCCTCTACCTTGCGATCGAGCAGGCGCGCTACGGCGAACGGCTGCGCGTCGCCGTCGATGTTCCGGCAAAGCTGCACGCTGTGAAGCTTCCGTCGTTGCTGCTGCAGCCGCTCATCGAGAACGCGGTGAAGCATGGTCTCGGCGGCACGACCGCGCCTGTCCTGATTAAGGTACGTGCGTGGCAGGATGGCGCCATGCTCCACTTGAACGTCACCGACTGCTCTCACGGTCGGCTCGCGATGCCGGACGCGCGGCGGCCTTCAACCGGAATCGGCCTCGCCAACGTCCGCGCCAGGCTGGCTGCGCGGTTCGGGCCGACCGCGACACTGACGGCACGCCCTATACAGGATGGCTGGAGCAGCACAATCACCCTGCCGCTCGAGCCGGAGGCGGGACGTGGCTGAGCGGCCGCTCTGCGCGCTGGTCGTCGATGACGAAGCGCCCGCTCGGCGCTTGCTGCGGATGCTGTGCAATGAAACCGGAATAGTCGTCGCAGGGGAAGCCGACAACGGCGACGCGGCACTGGCACTGCTTCACGACATGCCTGTCGACATCGTCTTCCTCGACATCGCCATGCCCGGCATTGATGGCATGGAGACGGCGCGCCGCATCCCGCGGGGCGGCAATACGGGGTCCGTGCCTGCGGTCGTGTTCACCACCGCATTCGCTAAACACGCGCTCGCCGCCTTCGACGTCGGCGCGGTCGACTACCTGCTCAAGCCCATCGACACGGCGCGCTTCGCGCTCGCGATCGAGCGCGTTCGTGCCGCGCTGGGCGGGCGGCGTGGCGATGCCCCCTCCCCTGCTGATCACCTCTGGGTGCCCCACCGCTCCGACCTTGTGAGGGTCGAAGTCGCGGCGGTCGAACGCGTTGAGGCCGAGCGCGACTACGTGCGCGTTGTGGTCGGCGGTCGCTCCCACCTCCTTCGCGAGACGATGGAAGGCATGGCCAATCGTTTGCCGTCTGACTGCTTCATCCGCATCCACCGGTCGACGATCATTCGGCGTGACCTGGTACGCGAGCTGCGACATGAGGGCGGTGGCGTTTGGTCGATCGCACTGGCCGACGACACGATGCTCCGCATCGGCCGAAGCTACCTCGACGCAGTGCGCAGTCTCTGAACAGCCTTTCTGGAACCGAGCTTGTGTCGGTTTTCTGTTCCCGTGCCATGCAAAGCCCAACCGGTATGCGGTCCGGCAACCAGATCAGCGCCTGACCCTGGCCCTCGCATCCTCCAAGCAGACCGGGGCCGCGCTGTTCCTGATCGGCGGCGAGCGCGACCGCACATGGTCGAGCGGGGCCATGGTCCGCAGCCTCGTCAATGCGATGGATGCGGCCGGAAGTGGCAGGCAGGTGGAAGCCCTCGTATCGCACACGGCCTGCCATTTCCTGTGCGGTGACGGTCTTTTTCCCCACCGCGCGTGGCAGGAAGATAGTGCCTCCTCCTACGCGCTCGCCATCGATGCAATGTGCTGCCGAATCCACAACTTGTGAGGCAAAGTTCGCCTTCCTGCGCCGGGTCCTGCGTTGAGCATTTGCGCAAGAAGTGTGTGGTCGCCGCGTTTGACTGCCGCGCTTTCGGCTGCGAGGCGTATGGCGGCAATCAGATGGGGCAAACGTGACCGAAGCTGGCGTCCACGGCGAGCGATATGAAGCGCGGATCGCGCGTGCCATCGCCCACGTCGAAGCGCACCCCGACGAACCGCTGACGCTCGAACGTGTCGCCGCAATCGCCTGCCTTTCGCCTTATCACTTCCACCGCGTGTTCCGTTCGCTCACGGGCGAAAGCCTGCGCAGCTTTGCCGAACGGCGCAGGCTCGAACGGGCGATCCTTCTCTCCCGGCGCGGACAATCGTGGAAAGTTGCTTCCGCCTCTTGCGGTTTTGCCTCGCCGGCGAGCTTCGCGCGGGCCTTCAAGCGGGTCTATGGCGTGCCGCCCTCCGCCTTCGATTGCGAAGCGTGGTGGGACGCGCGGCCGGACCGGACCGAAGCCGAAGGGGTGTCGGGGTTCTTCATGCGTCCGGCGCCACCGCTCGATCCCGATTTCACGGTGATACTGGAGCACCGCCCCGTGGCCCGGCTGGTGGTTGCACGCGTGTGGGGCGGCTATCTCGCGCCGGACAAACTTGTTGCGGCCTATCAAGGCTTGCGCGCCTGGGCCGAACAACAGGAGCTTGAAACGCGCGGCGGCAGGATTGTCGGCGCCTCGCGTGACGATCCCGATCTGACGCCGCTGTCGCGATGCCGCTACGATTTCATGATCGAGATTCCCGATGGCCTTATCCCGCCACCGCGCTTCGCCGTGGCCGAGCGGGACGCGGGCTTATGGGCGGTCACGCGGGTGAAGGGCGATCTTGCCGCTGTCGATCGTGCGTGGTCGGCGCTGTTCAAAAGTTGGCTTCCCGCCTCCGGGCTCGACCTGCGCGATGCCCCGGCCGAAGAGGCCTATCTGCAATTGCCCGAGGACATCGGATGGGACGCGTTCGATCTCGAATGCCGCGTGCCTGTCGCCTGTCCCCCAGATGGAGGTCATCATGCCTGATCCCAGAACGATCTTGCTGGCCGGGCTGCTGTCGGGCGGCGGCGCTATGGCATGGACGCTGTTCGAGTTTGCGATGGGCTGGCACAACCAGCATCTCGATGTGGGTGCCAAGACCGGCTTCGTCGCGGTGATTTTCCCGGTTGTCGCCATCGTCTGGGCTTTGCACCGGGCGCGGCAGGCGGGGGGCGGGCAATTGAGGTGGCGAAGTGCGCTGGCCACCGGGTTGGGGGTTTCTGCGATCAGCGCCGCCATCGGGCTCGCCTTCTTCGCGGCTTACTATACCATCATCAATCCCGAGTTCGTGGCGGTGATGCAGGCGCGCGGGGCAGCGGTCGACGTGCCGTCGCAGCTGGCTGCGGTGATCATGGGGTCGCTCGTGGTGGGCATGGCCGTCACTGTCATCGCCACGTTGGTTATGCGCAGGGGAGGGCAATCGGAATGAGTGCGTTGTTTCTCGATATTTTCGCCGAGCTGCGGGCGATCATGCTCGAGGCGGCACCGGGGATGGCGGTTGCCGAGGACTCGCCAAGCAACCTGACACTCAAGACCCACTGGATCGAGGCGCGCACCAAGCAGCCGGCATGGTTCGGGTGGATCGCGATCAAGAAGTCCTATGTCGCCTATCACATCATGCCGCTCTACACGCTCCCCGCGCTGGAAGCTGCGGTGCCCGAGGGGCTCGCCAAGCGGCGGCAGGGCAAGACCTGCTTCAACGTGAAGAAGGCGGATGACGCGGTGTTCGCGCAGCTCAGGGCTCTGACGGTGCTTGCGGCGCGGATGGAGCCCGATTTGCGCGCCGCAATCGGCGCCTGAGCGGCAAGGGCACTCAGCAACCGATAGCCCTGCCCGCGGCGCGAAACACATCCAGCGCCCGGGTGGCCGCGGCGGGCGGTTCGGCGCCGACCTGCCCGCCCAGATGGCGCGCGAAGAACACTTCGGTCGCGCGGGTGATTGCGAGCGAGGTCTCTTCGTTGGCGAAGCTGTGGCCTTCGTTTGCGGCCAGCAGGTAATCGACATCTATGCCCCGCGCCCGCAGCGAGCAGACGATGCGGTCCGACTGGTCCTGCCGCACGCGGGGATCATTGGCCCCCTGAAAGATCAGCAGCGGCGCACGCATCGCCCCGGCATGGGTGAGCGGCGAGCGTTCGCGCATCCTTGCGGCATCTTCCGGCCGGTCGGGGTTGCCGACGAAGCGATGCCACGAGCGCGGCAGGAAGGGTTGCCAGCTCGGCGGGAAGGCGCGAACGAGGGTCTCCAGATCTGCCGGCCCGGCAAAGTCCACCGCGCAGCGATAGGCAAAGCCGCCTTCGCGCGAGATGCCGGTGAGCGCTGCGAAGCCGCCATAGGATCCGCCCATGATGCACACCCGCGCCGGATCGGCCCAGCCCTGGCGGACGGCGAGCCTGACCGCATCGTCGACATCGTCGGACATCCGCGCCCCGAATTCGCCGACACCGCCATCGAATACCCGCTTGCCGAGGCCGGTCGATCCCCGGAAATTGACCTGTATGACGGTGTATCCGCGATTGGCGTAGAATTGCGTTTCCCGCTCGAAGGTGGCCGCATCGCGGGTCCAGGGGCCGCCATGGACCGCGACGATGGTCGGCCCCGGCCCGTGGCTCCCAAGCGGGCGGGTGACATAGCCGAGCAGCGGCAGGCCGTCGCGGGCGCGCAACCGGAACGGCTCGGTCGGCGCAAAGACATAGCCGGCGAGCTCGGGGCGCGTTTCGGCAAAGACCGAGGCCTTGTCGCCGCGCACCAGGATGAAGCGCCCGGGCCGATGTCCGGCATCGGTGTAGAACAGCGAGATCTGTCCATCAGCCGATCGGGATTCGAGGCTTAGGCTGTCACCGGGTGCTACCCGGCGAGCCAGTCGGACTGCCTTGGCAAAGTCGCCGTCCAATGGCGCGAGATCGCTCGCGATACGCGTACACGCGGCCGCGATCGGACCTGACGCGTCCTGCAGGACATCGTCGACATCGAAACTGCCGCAATCGGCACCCTTGAGCCGCCGGGCCTTGCCGCCGTCAAAGCCGATCAACATCGCGCGCTCGATATCGCCCTCGCGATTGCTCCGCAAGATCACGGACTGCCCGTCGGCATGGATGCCGAGGATCTTGAAGCGCTCTGTCGCGGGCGCGGCATAGAGGCGCACGAAGCCACCGTCCGCCTCCACACGCCCCCACAGCTCGAGCGATCCGTCCGGCATGATCCGCCCAGCCGCACGCACAACCCCCGAGCGGTCAGCGAAGAACTCGGTATAGCCCGCATCATTGCGCAGCACTTCGCGCACCGTCCCCGCCTCGGGGTCTACAGCGTAGACATCGGCGTATTCGGGGTCGCGCCGGTTGATCGTAAGGAGCAGCGGTCCGGCCTGCCCTGCCGGTGTGCGGACGATCTCGGCATTCGCGCCGGCAAACGGGGTCAGGTCGCGCGTGCTGCCGGGAGCGTCGGGATCGATTCGGAACAGGTGGTAGCCCTCGTCGCCGCCGCTATCCTGCAGGACCAGCAGCCAGCGCCCGTCCGCCGACCAGCGCACATTGTCGATCGAGCGTTCCGGGTTGCGCAGCACTAGCCGGCGCGGGCCATCGACCGGACCGGCAAGCACCGCGCCGCGCCCGTCGACGGTCTCGATTGTCGCCACACGTGTACCGTCCGGCGATACAACCGCGGCGGAAATCGCCGGTGCCTTTGCCAGAATGTCGAACGGGATCAGAGGCGCGGCAACGAGCGGCGTCGCCGTGGCAAGGAGCAGGCTCGAGAACATTGTGGCGGGCCTCATCGCAAACATCTATGCTCCCTCCATAGTGAGCGCGAGAGACACCCGTCTTGAACGAAACGGAAGAGCCTGCAACCAATTGGAGCAGCCAGCTGCCCGCCGCGCTGCGCCCGTGGATCCGCATGGCCATCCAGCGCCGCACCGTCGCCCCGCCGAAGCTGTATCGCATCTTCCCCAACATGAACTGCGAGATCTTCGTCAATTGCGGCGCGCATCTCGCCAATGCACGGGCTGGCGATCCGCTTTGCCCTTTGCTCCTGGCCAGCGTGTTCGGGCCAAAGACCCGGTCCTATGACCACGCGACCGGCGCGCGCTCGGACTGGTTCCTGCTGCAACTGACCCCGCTCGGCGTGCGCGACCTGCTCGGTTGCCCGCTCGCCGCACTGGTCGATGCCGATCACGATCTCACCGCAGTCGCGCCCCGGGCTGCAATGCTCGCCGAACAGATCGCCGCAGCACCGCAATTCGCCACACGCCTGCGGATTGTCGAAGAGTGGGCGATGGCGCGGCTCGACAGTGCCGCGACAGGAAGCCGGCACGGTGCATTGTCGCGGGTTCACGCGGTCATGCTGAACCGACCGAGAACTGCGGTCGGCGCGATCGCCGCTCAGCTTGACATCGGCGCCCGGCAGCTTCGCACAATCATGCGCGACGAATTCGGGATGAGCCCGAAGGCCCTGCTCGGACACGCCCGCTTCGAACACGCCTGGGCCACGCTGTTCCGCACCGGATCGATCAGCCAGGCCAGCGCGCTCTTCGCCGATCAGGCGCATCTGACGCGTGCGTTCCAGCGCTACGGGCAGCTCACGCCGAACCAGTACCGCCGCCTGAAGACGAACGGGGATCCGATCCGCAATGGCGTGGACCGAATCTTTGCCGAAGAGCTGGGGATCCCGCTCAGCTGAATGCCGCCGGTCGTCAGCGCGGGACGAAGCCCATGATCGCAAGCATGTTGCCATCGGGATCGGCAAATTGCTGAAGCCGCAGGAAGCCTGCGGGGCTGGATTGAACCGTCTCCACATCTCCAACGAGGACCGCATCGCTCGCCTCGAGACGAATGCGCGCGGCGGCGAAGTCGTCCACGTGAAAATACAGAATTCCTGCCGGTCGTTCGGGCGGCTTTCGCGCCCCGTCGCGCGCCAGCATAAGGCGCGTGCCGGCGACGTCGAAGAACAGCATATCGCCCGCTTCGAACATCAGCGGCAATCCGAGCCGGTCGCGATAAAAGGCGCGCGCCGCGTCGAGATCGGTGACCGTGAGTGCAACCTGCTCGAACTGCGCTTTGGCAAGCACGGAAGCGGACACGTCCCGTGCCTCCGCGGCCATCGGGGTCGCGGCCAGAGCCAGCAGGGTCATCCACTTCATCATTGATTTTCTCCTGTGTTGGGAGCCACCACGCTCATCAGCCCGAGGCTGCCGCCGTCGGGATCGGCGAAGAACGCCATCCATTCCTCGCGTCCGTCGGGATGGACGTGGATGCGGTGCGGCGCGCTAAGGATGACGACGCCTGCTGCCTTCAATCGCTCGATTTCGGCAGCAATGTCGGGCACGAGGAAATAAAGGATCGCGTTGGGCCCAGCCGCGGCGGCTGACAGATAGAGGCGTACGCCGCCACAATCGAAGAACGCGGCGTTGGGGAAACGCATGAGCTCCGCAAGGCCGACGACGTCGCGGAACCAATCGGCGGTGGCCTCGAGATCGCGCGCGGTTCGGGACACCTGCCCCAGCGACAAGCCGCCTAAATCGTTGCTCGGTGTTCTGGTCGCCATAGCGCTATCGGCCCGTACGCCCTGCCATCGTCGCAACTCGCTGCGAGACTGAAGCCCGAGCTTGCCCAGCACATTGCTCACGTGAAACTTGACCGCATCTGACGAAAGGCCGCAGAGTCTGGCGATCGCCGGGTTCGTCAGTCCGTGCCGTACGCCTTCCACTACCCGCCATTCCGCCGGGGTCAGGATATCGGGGTGAGGTGGTCTTCCACGACTGTTCATAGGGTCGGCATACGTCAGAGTCGATCCATTTATCGGCATCAGCCAGCGTGAAGACCATGACGTCGAGCGCCAGCCCGGGATCAGAGGCAACATGCAGTGCCAGAACATCGCGGCGCTGCATGGCCAGTTCGTCGACCAGACGCTTGGACAAGGTGGCCCGGCGCCTGTCCGAACCGTCATCGCCCGGAATGACTTCGATCCCGCCGTCGGCTTCGGCGGGTTCAGCCTGACGCTCGCCGTAGAACACCGGCTGGAGAACCGGCGTGCCATCGCGCGAGAGCACCAGGATCATACCTGCTTCGGCCTTGAGTTCGGCCGCGATGACGGGCGGACGGGCCCGGATTTCCTGGCATTCGCGTTCGATGGCCTCGATTGCCGCTTCGGCCGCCGCCACAGCCTCTTCGGCACTGTCTTCGTCTTCGAGGATCTCGAACGACAGGACGGTCTTATCATAGCGCGTGGCGATGCGGCGTTGTTGTTTCAGCTTGCCGAACATACGCTCGACGCGGTTGCGATCCTTGTATCGCCGGTAGTCTGGATGTGCTGGCACTTTTCGGTTTGAGCGGGGTGGAATGACGGGAAGAATGCCGCGCATCAGCAGGTTTTCCCGGAACCTGTCACCGTCATAGCCCTTGTCTGCGAGCAGACCCTTGGGCGTGGGCAGCGGCAGATTCATCAGGTCGTCAGCTGCGGTATAATCTGATGCCTCGCCACCGGTCAGGATGAAGCCGATAGGGAGTCCCTGATTGTCGCACCGAGCGTGGACTTTGCTCGTAAAACCGCCGCGTGATCGACCAAAAGCCTGCGCACAAGCCCCCCTTTTCCGCCCACTGCCGAAACATGGCCGCGAACCGTGGTGCTATCGATCATGTGCTGCCAGTCGTCAGTCAGTCCAAGATCGACCAGCGTTTGCAGCAGGGCATCCCAGACGCCTTGTTCAGCCCAGCGCCGGAACCGAACATAGACCGAGTTCCACTTGCCATACCTCTCGTGCATATCGCGCCAGGGACAACCAACCCGCAGCACATGAAGCATACCATTGAGAAAAAGGCGATTATCACCTGCAGGTCGTGCCCAGCGCCCGCGCTCAGATGGCAAAAGCGGTCCGATCAGTTCCCATTCCGCATCTGACAAGTCGCCACGACCCATAACTGCTCCCCAAAGAGCAGCCTTGAATCAGAACTCGGACAGTTTGGGAATCCCTCTTTTGTCAACGCGGCCTAGCATCTCCAAAGTTGGCGTTGACCTGACTCATAGATCATCTGAGCGTCCGTCCTTCAGTCATCTCCTCGATCGAACGGCACCGGACCGACCAACTGTTGTTACTTATAGAGGTGGCGGAAGCGTTCGTGACTTCGAAGTGCTTCGGGCCGATAGGGGCCCTCTCCGCCTTGCCTAACTACGCTTTCAAGCCCAAACCTTTCCTCGACGGACGGGTGAAGCGTGGCCGCCGCGATGGGATCGCGCAACTCCGCTTTCCAAGTTAGTCGCTGGGTCAAGCAACGCAGCAAGGCAGGTGTCCGCTGCCTTATCAAGTCGGCCATACCTGCAATCTCGTCGTGCTGAACACCGGCGGCCGAAGGAAAAATTCGC
>CAYOMD010000017.1:0-52020 GCA_964404985.1 uncultured Sphingomonadaceae bacterium | reverse complement strand
GATAAGCGGCTGCTTGGCTTATGTAGGTTTTCTGTTCCGTTGCTACTCAAACCCCATTACTGAAAAGCGGGCGCCCTGCCGCGCGTTCATTCACCCATGCCAGCGCGGTTGGTTCACGATCTCGGCGCTGAGGCCGCTCGCTTCGGTAATAAGCGCATCGAGATAGCGCGCCCCAGCCACTACCTCCACCTAGCCGATGGGCGCGACCAGCGAGGCCTCAACCCCACACTGCCGCAGCGTGCGGTTGAGCACTCACATGCGGGCCGTGTCGAACCCCCGCGCCACATTGCCGATGTCGAAAGCCGAGACCATCAGTGTTGCTGTGAGCGTGATGCGTCACTTCGCTCCTAAGCTTCGGCTATGTCTGGGTTTCTCCATGAGGGCGGCCTCAAGCTCCGCCAAAAAGGCGTTCAGCTAGAACCGGTAGAACATCGTCACGCTCGCGATATGGTCAAACCGATCCTCCCCCCGGCGGAACACCGCCTGATTGAGATATCCCGGCTCAAGCACGACGCCCTTTGCTACGGGCACCGACACTCCCACGAAATTGCGCCAGCGGTCCATGCCCTCGCGCGGTCCCCAGTCGGCATCATTGAGGTTTACAAACACTTCGCTCCAAGCGACCAGAAGCGGTCCCTTGTCCTCTTTCAGGGGCATCTGCGCCCGCACCTGCTGGCGGAATCGCCACGCGAGATCTTCGGCACCTACGACCGTTCGGGCTTCCATCCGGGTTCGCGCCGTGACCGTCACGTCACCTACCTTGCCGAGGGGGAACACGATGTGCTGATAGAACCGGTTTTCGTCGAACGCGGGGCGGTCCACCGGATCGGTGTGGACGAACATGTAGCCGACGAACACTGTGGCCTTCTTGCTCACCCGATAACCGATTGCAGGGCTGATCTGGAACTGCCCCAATCGGCTCGCGTCGTTGGTCATGCGCGGCTGAATTTCCGCCTGCACCAGCAAGTTATCACTGATGGGTCCTTGCGCGACCAGCAACGTCCATTGCTGAAGGTCATGATCCTGCGCGGCAAGCGGACCCGGCACCAGTCCGAGCAGCGAAGCTGCAAGAACAGGCCGGAGGTGACCGCGCTGGCCACTTGCTGAAAATGCCTTCCTCATTTAGCCCCCTTGCTGCTGGCGTCCGCGCCATCGCGATTGCTACGATTTTGCTGCAAGCCCGGCTGCCTCAACCGGAGTTACGACCGGCAAGTCGCGCTCAACCCGCTCGGAGTAGCGATCGACCAACTGCTCTGCGTGCGGGCGCAGCAGCACTGTGAGGCGCACCAGTTCCTCCATCACATCGACGATCCGGTCGTAATAGGCGGACGGCTTCATCCGTCCGGCCTCGTCGAATTCCTCGTAAGCTTTGGCGACCGATGACTGGTTGGGGATGGTGAACATCCGCATCCACCGGCCCAGAACCCGCAGGGTGTTGACCGTGTTGAAGCTCTGCGACCCGGCGTTAACCTGCATCACCGCCAGCGTGCGTCCCTGCGTCGGGCGCAAGCCCTTGTAGGCGAGCGGCAGGTGATCGATCTGCGCCTTCATGATCCCGGTGATCGTGCCGTGACGTTCCGGGCTGCACCACACCTGGGCTTCCGACCACAAAGAATGCTCGCGCAGCTCGTGCACCGCCGGGTGATCGTCGCCGGACACTTGATCGGGCAGCGGCAGGTCGGAAGGATCGAAAATGCGCGTCTCGCAGCCGAAGAATTGCAGCAGCCGCGCCGCTTCCTCCACGGCAAGGCGCGAGAAGGAGCGCTCCCGCAGAGAGCCATAGAGCAGCAGCACGCGGGGCGGCGGGTTCATTGGGCCAAGGCCGAGCGCGGGGCGCTGGTGGACATATTCTGGCTTCAGCGCGGGCAGGTGCGCCGGGTCGGGCAGCGTGCGCAGGCGGTTCATCGGCGTGCTTTCGATCATGCGGCGGGGAATCGGTCGCGGGTGCGATTGGTGAAGGCGACCAACGATAGCATCACCGGCACTTCGACCAGCACGCCGACAACAGTGGCCAGAGCCGCCCCGCTGCTGAGGCCGAACAGACCGATAGCCACCGCTACGGCCAGCTCGAAGAAGTTCGATGTGCCGATCAGCGCGCAAGGGGCGGCGATATTGTGCGGCACCTTCCACGCCATTGCAGCGGCATAGGCGACCGCAAAGATGGCGTATGACTGGATGATGATCGGAATCGCGATCAACACGATCAGCAGCGGATTGGATATGATCGTGCCGGCCTGGAATGCAAACAACAGCACCACTGTTGCCAGCAGGCCGATGATCGACCACGGCTTCAATCGCCCGGTCAAGGCATCGACCGCCGCTTCATCACCGCCATGCGATGCGATTACCCGGCTACGGGTCAGCGCCCCTGCCACCAATGGCACCACCACATAAAGCACCACCGACAGCAGCAAAGTATCCCATGGCACCACGATGTCGGTCACTCCCAGCAGCAACGCCACGATCGGCGCAAAGGCAACGATCATCACCAGATCGTTCAACGAGACTTGCACCAGCGTGTAGGCCGGATCGCCCTTGGTCATCTGCGACCACACGAACACCATCGCCGTGCACGGCGCCGTGCCCAGCAGTATCAGGCCCGCAATGTATTGATCGGCATCGCCTTCGCTCATCAATCCGGCGTAGAAATAGTCGAAGAACAGCACCGCTAGCGCTGCCATTGTGAACGGCTTCACCAACCAGTTCACCACTAGCGTGATGACCAACCCTTTGGGCTTGCGGCCGATGTCCTTGATGCTGCCGAAATCGACGCCGACCATCATCGGGAAGATCATCGCCCAGATCAGCACTGCGACCACGAGATTGACCGAGGCATATTCAAGCCCTGCGAGCACCCCGACCGCATCGGGTGCGGCCAGCCCCAGGCCAAGCCCCGCTAGAATGGCGAGCAGCACCCACACCGAAAGATAGCGTTCGAAAGTGCCGAGCGGCGAAGCAGCCGGGGCGGGATTGGCGAGGGTCTGGGTCATTTGACGCGCTGCCCCGATGCATCGACCACCTGTTCGCCGTCTTCCTTGGTGAAAGCGCCGCGCTGATCGGCAGGGATCAGGTCGAGCACTTCTTCCGATGGGCGGCACAGCTTCACTCCCAGCGGCGAGACTACCAGCGGACGGTTGATGAGGATCGGGTGGGCCATCATCGCGTCGATCAGCTGCGCATCGGTCAGTGCAGGATCATCCAGGCCGAGCTCCGCAAACGGCGTGCCCTTCTCGCGCAGCAAGGCACGGGGCGTCATGCCCGCGCGGTCAATCAGGCTTTCCAGCAGTGGGCGCGAGGGCGGGGTTTTGAGGTATTCCACTACATGCGGCTCGATCCCGGCATTGCGGATCATCGCCAGCGTGTTGCGCGACGTCCCACATTCAGGATTGTGGTAGATGACGATGTCGGTGTTCATTGGGTGTCCTTTGCCCGGATGCTGGCGCCTTCCTCGCGCCCGATTTCAGCCAGTTTGCGCCGCATGGCCAATTCGTCGATGCTCTTGAGGGGAAGCATCAGGAACAGATCGATCCGGCGCTTGAGGTAGCTCAACGCATCCTGAAATGCCTTGCGTTGACCGTCCCCTTCAACGGCGGCGGGATCTTCGACGCCCCAATGGGCGGTGATCGCCTTGCCTGGAAACACCGGGCAGCTTTCCCCGGCGGCATTGTCGCACACGGTGAAGATGAAATCGAATTCGGGCGCACCGGGACGGGTGAACTCATCCCAACTTTTTGACCGCAGGCCATCGGTCGCAAAGCCGAAGCCTTCGAGCACCTCGATCGCCATCGGGTGGACATCCCCCTTGGGCTGACTCCCGGCGCTGTAAGCGGCGAAGTGGCCTTCCCCCAGCTTGTTCATCAGCGCTTCGCCCAGGATGGAGCGAGCGCTGTTGCCGGTGCACAGAAACAGGACGTTGTAGATCTTGTCTGCCATCTAAAGCCTCAGGCGTTCACGGGTTGATCAGCGTTGCAGGAGAGTTCAGCCAGCAAGTCGCCGCACATCTCTGGAGCGCCTTGGCAGCAATCCTGCATCAGGAAAGTCAGCAGGCGCCGCATGCCTGCGAAGTCGGCACGGTAATGGATCAGCCGGCTCTCGCGCTCCGACTGGACAAGGCCCGCGCGCTCCAGCGTCGCCAGATGATGCGACATCGTAGACGGCGGCACGCCCTGATGCTCGGCGATTGCGCCGGCGATCATGCCATCTGCGCCTGCCTTCACCAGTGCGCGGAACACCGACAAGCGGGTTTCATGTGCCAGCGCTCCGAGCGCATCTACCGCCCAGACTTGTGCGTTGAGATCGTCTATCATCGTGCCCTTTCGATAGACATGGAAATAGCCAGTGCCTCAATGCAGTCAATCGACAATTCCAAAATTATCGAACGATTGCTCTGGCTTTGATCTGTGCCAAAGACCATGGACCTCAATGCAAACCATAATTGCGCGTGGGTTGGGCTCATGACCCTAATTAACGCCGGACTGTCACCGAGGCTCGCCTGAGGAATCGAACATGGAACGCCACGACATTGTCATCATCGGCGGCGGCCAGATGGGGATCTCTTTGGGTTACTACCTGCGAAGGGCCCAGGCAGACTTCCTGATCCTCGATGCCGAAGATGGTCCAGGGGGAGCGTGGCGGCACGGGTGGGATTCGCTGCGGTTGTTCTCACCCGCCGGATATAGCTCGTTGCCGGGGTGGCTGATGCGCCGCCTGATCACAAGGGCTATCCCACGCGCGACGACGTGCTCGATTACCTCACCCGATACGAGGAACGCTATCAGCTGCCGATCCTTCGTCCGGTGTGCGTGCAAGGGGTTGAGCGCGGCGATCCGCATCTACTGGTGCGCACCGATGCCGGCGATTTCGCCGCGCGCAATGTCGTCAGCGCCACCGGCACTTGGTCGAAACCCTACATTCCGGAAGTCGCAGGGCGCGACCTATTCAAGGGTCGCCAAGTTCATTCTGCCCACTACGAGCGACCGGAGGATTTTGCTGGTCAAACCGTGCTCGTTGTTGGCGGCGGCAACAGCGGCGCGCAGATTATGGCCGAAGTGGCCCCGATTGCTCGTGCATTGTGGGTCACGCTCCAGGAACCGTTGTTTCTGCCGGACGATGTCGATGGGCTCGTTCTGTTCGAACGCGCTGTTGCCCGAATGAAGGCTGGTCCCGGCGACACCCCGGTCGGCGGCATCGGTGACATCGTGATGGTCCCACCAGTGAAGGCAGCGCGCGATCGCGGCGATTTGTCCTCCGTCAGGCAGTTCGAGCGGCTGACAACCGAAGGCGTGATCTGGCCCGATGGTTCTGCAAAGGCGGTCGATGCGATCATCTGGTGCACCGGCTTTCGCCCTGCGCTGGATCATCTGCGCGGCCTCGGTGTGATCGAGGAGGATGGTCGTGTCCTTGTCGAAGGCCAGCGTGCAAGTAAGGAGCAACGCCTTTGGCTTGCTGGTTATGGCGACTGGACGGGACCGGGGTCAGCAACTTTGATGGGCGCCGCCAGGACCGCGCGCGATTTGGCAAATGCCCTTTCTGGGTCAAAAGCTGTCTCGCCAGAATGACGACTTTGAGTCGGTTAGCGAATTTCCGCTTTTGGGGACGAACGCCGTCGAAGCTGCCAGGCAGGATTATGGCGGCTCAATAGCATTGAGATGGCAACCGCCCTGCCCTTCCCGCTGGACATCATCGAATAGCAACGACCTTGGCTTTGGCCGCGTCGGCGACTGCCTTCCAGCTACGATCGCTGGTCCAAGCCGACAAACCGTCCCGCTGCGCTAGAGCAAGACAGAATCGATCGCCGAGCGATAGACCGTGACCGGCCGTGACAGCTCTCAACCGCCCAGCCAATTGCGCCAGGGCCTTGTCGGTCGGCACAATCGTCATCGGCAGAGGATCGAGCATGGCGTCAACCTCGCGCTCGGGCATGCCGAGATGAATGAAGTGGGTGACCACCTCGGCATAGTTGATGGTGCATATCCGGGCGTCTGCGATCGCCGCGGCGACCTTGTCAGCACCCTTCTCCCCCTTCAGCATGGCGATGAGGGCGGAGGCATCCAATACGATCTCGCTCACTCTCCGCTTTCCTCGCGGCGCTTGGCGAGGAAAGCGTCGACCGACGCATCCGGGTTTCCTTCGGTGTATTGCTTCGCCAAGGCCTGCGCGCGCGCAACAGCCTGAGCGGCCGTTCGCAGCACCAGACCATCAGGCGTCTCATCCAGATAAACCGCACCGCCACCGACCAGCCCGAGCCGCTTACGGATGTCAGCGGGCAGGCTCATCCGCCCATTGGGCGTGATGTTGACTTGAACTGTCATTCGCGCTCCGATTCCTATGATCTTAGCTGAGAAAGGGGCTCTAACCATACTGCTCCCGAATTTCAACAAATTCCAAACTGAGGTACGGCTTGTCACAGGTGACACATCAAATCTCATGCGGTCGAAACATCTATTAGCGCCTCGCTGACTGGCAGCTGTCAACGAGCGTGCCCATCACACCCGCGAGGGCACCTAGCCGCCACCTGTCCAAAAGGGATCGCTTACCGGACACTTTGCGGTTCAACGCCAGGCACGGAGGTGAGCACCCTCTCGCCTCCGCAACTCCGGCCTGTGGGATTTCTCATTGAGGTGGTACGCTTCATTTTCTCAAACGGGGGCCTCATTCGTTACAAGTTGCCAGCCCGCTGATGGCATAGGCAGCAAGATTGCTCCCCTCAGGCGCGGCTAGCCCGCAACCTGGCGCTCAAGCCGGAAAGCTGTTCATGAGTGCGTCCGTTGCTTGGCGACCGTGGGCTCAGATCGCAGCGGAGATCGCACTGAAGCAGACTACTTCGTCGCCACAATCTTGAGGTGAGGCCTCGGCTTGTCGAGCACCTCCACCGCCTCGCGCCGATGCTCGGGCGCGAGATGGGCATAGCGTAACGTCATCCCATAATCGCTGTGACCCAGCAGCTCACGGATGGTGTTAAGGTCAACGGCCCCCATTGCGAGGCGTGAGGCGAAATGGTGGCGCATATCGTGCCAGCGGAAGTCGGCGATCTTCGCGTCGTCGAGGAGCTTCTTCCACGACGAGTTGACGTTGTCGAAGCGCGCCCCATCCTCGCTCTCGAACACGCGGCTGTTGCCCAGATCGCATTGCGATCGCCACGCCTTGAGGGTTTCGAATGCCTCGGCATTGAGCGGAATATGCCGCGTCTTGCGCGACTTTGCCGTCTGCGCTGAAACCGTCACGATCCGCCGGTCGAAGTTCACATGCGACCATTTGAGATCGAACAGCTCGCCGCGGCGCATGCCGGTGTTGATCGAAAGAAGCACCATCGGCATCAGGTGATCGGCGAAGGGAACCGCATGAAGGCACGGAAGCGGCTCCATCTTGCGATCCAGCCGCCACTGGTTGGTCCGGTCCCGCGCGTCTCTTGCATCCTGCTCGCGCCTCTTGAGCTGCGAACGCAAGCGATGCTCTTCTGCCTCATCGAGATACCGGACCCGGACTTCCTTGTCCTCTCGCGCCTTTTTCACCTTGGCGATCGGATTGACCGCGATGAGCTCCCATTCGACCGCGCGGTTGAGGGCTGCCTTGATGGCGGTGATGTCGCGATTGACGGTATTGGTCTTCACGCCGTCCTTCATTCGCTGGGCGCGCCAGCGCTCCATGTCGAGCGGCGAAATAGTCGCCATCGGCATGTTCAGAAACTTACTGAAGGAGACCTTCAGGCGCTTGATCGTAGCGGTAGCCGTTTTCTGATGCGCAGCAGCCCAATCCGCATAGTGCTCGTCGATGAAGTCGCCGAAGGTCGACACCTGCTTTCGCTTCTGGCGCTCGATGCGCGGGTCCGTCCCCGCCCAGTATGGGCCCAGTGCATTCTTGGCGGCCTCAACAGCTTCGCTGTGACCCATACTGCTCAGCCGACCGAGCCGGATGCGCTTGCCGCGCTCGAACTCCAGGTACCATGTCTTGACGCCCGATGGCTGTACCCGAAGCAGAAGGCCATTCAGCTTGGCATCGCGCAGCTCATAGGGCTTTGCCTTTGGTAGCGCCTGCTGAGCGATCTTGTTGTTCATCGTCGGGACCTGCGGGACGGGGGTGGCGTTCGGACTCTAGCCGATCCGTAAGTGAAATGTAAGTGCAAAGTGACCAAACGCGGTGCAACAAATGCGAACGAGTTGCAATCTCGAGAACGTATTTTCTCTTTTCATATCATTATATTGTTTGTGCACGTCGTTCTATTGCGGTGCAGAAAGTGCCGCCATATTTGTGCCTCCGAAGGCAAAGGCCACTGGTTCGAATCCAGTCGGGTGCGCCATTAAATCAACAGCTTCGTTTGATTTTCTCTGCCTTGCCCAGTCTCATTGCGCCGGGTTTGGTAGTGTGGAGGCCCCGGATATCCAGAGGCTATGCACCCTCAACGTAGGGTATCGTTACAGGCCACCGTGGATCATAGCCTCTGCTGGAGACCATGATCCACGTGCCAGACCAGTTCAAACCGAAAAAACGTCTGTTTCAGCGCGTCTTGAGGGAGTCCCGGATTTCCCGGAGCAGCAAGACGTCCTCCGGTGGCGGGGGAGGCGCCGCGTCTGCGGCCTGTGGCGCGCGCTTCATGTTGTTCACGGCCTTGACGATCAGGAAGACCACCCAGGCCAGGATGAGGAAGTTGAACAGGATCGTGATGAAGCTGCCAACCCCGATGAAGTTGACTCCGGCTTCCTTGTAGGCCGCAAAAGTTGCGGCGGTCCCCTCCGGGACGGACGACAGGGGAATCATGATGTCACTGAAGTCCGGCTTGCCGACGATCGAGGCCACGATCGGCATGATCAGATCGTTGACGACGGAATCGACAATTTTGCCGAATGCGGCGCCAATGATAACGCCCACCGCCAGATCAAGCGCATTGCCCTTGATCGCGAATTCACGAAATTCCTTTAACATGCGCTCTCCCCTGATGTTTTTGGGCACCTGAAGTGCTCAGGGAGAATGGTTAAAGCCTTCGCGCGCGCCTGTAAACTTTGCCCCTGCCGATGACCTGAGGCAGGCTTTAATCTGGGGTTAGGCGGCCATGGATGTCTGGGTGCGGGCGATCTGTTCGACAGCGTCGACACCGGCGCGGCCCAACTGGTCCAGCTTGTTGGTCATCTCCATCAGCGCCTTCAGCGTCGCGGCGATTTCACCGGTTGCCGACGAGGTCTGACCGGCCAGCGCCTTGACTTCTCCGGCAACCACGGCAAAGCCGCGGCCTGCATCGCCGGCACGTGCGGCCTCGATGGTGGCGTTCAGGGCCAGCAGGTTGGTCTGGCTGGCGATGGCATCGATCTGCTTGGAAATCTTCTCAACCTTGGACAATTCGGTCAGCAGGCTGGTCAGCTCACTGGCCATGTGATTCATGGTTTCACGCGCTTTTCCAATGGCTTGATCTTGATGCATCGTTATTCTCCAACTCGCCTGAAGTATGTCTGCAAGACCATTTGAGTCTTTGTGGTCGCGAGCCTATTTGGGGATGGCGCGGTTAATTCTGCGTAAAACAATGGGAGGGCGCAGACAATTTTCCGGGGATTGAGCCGCCAGAGTGTGCAGGCTAGAAAAGCGTCATGAACGAAACACTGGAATGGGCTCTCGGGATCGGCATGCTGTTCGCTTTTGCCGCCTTTGCGCTTGGCGGTAACATGCTGATGCGCGGGCAGAACAAGCGGCGCGCCTGGCTGCTGATTCTGGTTGGCCTGGTGTTGTGCTGGAATCTTTACAATTTCAGCGGTATCTCGCGATTGTTGGCGGACGCAAAGGTGAGCGGGGACAGCAAGCCGTGAAAATCATCATGCAATCTCTGCTTCTGGCGGTCATCATCATGGCCGTTGTGATGGGTGTGGCCAACCTCATTGTGCCGCAGTTCAACTACAACGTCCAAAGCACGACCCCGCAGTAATTTAGCAGGCTGCTGAAAAACTCCAGAGCGAAGTGATATTGGCACATAATCTCCCCTCCTTCGCGTGCGAGGGAGGGGTGGCCCGAAGGCTGGGGTGGGTGAAAATGCGTTCTTATTGCCGCACCAATGCCCCCAACCCGCCCTGTGGGCACCCTTCCCCCGCTAACGGGGGGAAGGGAGAAAAAGCTGCGTTAGCGTGCGGCTTTCAGAGTTTTTCAGCAGCCTGTTAGATGCCGCGCCCCAGTGCCGTGTTGAGGGCGATGAGCGCATTACCGGCACGCGCCTGGGCATCGGCGAGCCGGCTCTGAGCATCAAGATGGCCTTGCTCTGCGGTCAAGACATTGAGAAGCGGCGAGAGACCGGCCCTGTAGCGTGCGCGCGCGAGAGAAGTCTCCTGCGCTGCTGCAGCCACCGCCGTGGCTAGCGCGTCGGCCTCTGTTTGAGCGGCCGCCAGTTCGTTGAGCGCGCGTTCCACCTCCGAGAGGGCATCGACGACGGCCTGCGCATAGGTTTCCGCAGCAATCGCCTGCTGCGCCTTGGCGGCATTGATCGCGGCGCGCGTCCGGCCAAAATTGAACAGCGGTGCTGTGAATTCAGCCGCTGCCGAGCGCACGAGGCCCGGCCCGGCAAACAGGCTTTCCGGCGCAAAAGTCTGCGCACCGACGATCCCGGCCAGCGAAACCTTGGGCCAGCGGTCGCGCTGCGCGGCTGTCAGGCTATAGCCGCTCGCTTCCAGTTGCAGGGCTGCCGCCTTTATATCCGGACGATTGGCGACCACCGTCAGCGGCGCTCCAAGGGTCGGAGCAGTGGTCCCGACCGGGATCGGGGCAGAACGCTCCCGCAGGGTGGCCAGCCCGCCGGGGTCGAGGCCAAGCAGCGCCTCCAGCGCCAGAGCGGCGCTGCGGGCAACACCCTTGAAGAACGGTACCAGCGCCTGTGCACGCGCAAGCGCCGCATCGGCTTGCACCGGATCAAGTCCGCTCGCAAGACCGGCTTTCTCGCGGCTACTAGCCAGATCGCGCGCAGCCATCAGCGAGTCGGCGGTACCCTGTGCGATTACGGCCTGACGCTCGGCCTCGGCCCAGGCGACGTAGAGCCGGGCAGCAGCAGCGCGGGCAGACAGCCGTGCTCCCGCGATGTCTGCACCAGCCGCTTTCGCTTGCGCGAGTGCAGCCAGACGCCGGGCACGACCGGCGCCAGAGATGTCGACATCCCAGAGCAGGTTCAGTGCGGCGCGCCCGCTATAGTTACGCGTGGCGCGATCACCCTGCTGGCCATAACCGCCGCTGCCCCCATAGCTGAGCTGGGGCAGCAATGCCGCCCGCGCACCGGCCAGTGCGGCCTCGGCAGCGTCGAGCCGTGCTTGCGCAATCCGCACGCTGCTGACATCACCGGCGCGTTCCACGACTGACTGGAAACCGGGGTCGCTGAAATCCCGCCACCACGCGCCATCCGTTGCGGAGACTGGCCCTTCTGCTGTGGTCTGGGTCCAGCTGTCAGGCGTCTGCAGCGCAGGCGGGGCAGGGGGTGTGACGGCACAGGCGCAAAGCAGAGTTGCAGCAAGACCCAGGGCAAGCAAACGCATTACCGGGACCCCGCCGTTTGCAGTGGCGTACTGTCGATGAAGACATCCATGCGCTGACCGACAAACGCCGGGCTGGCTTTGGGATCGAAGCTGAACAGGGCCTCGATCACCCGTGTGTCAACCCGCTCCCCGCCACCCGTCAGGTTGCGTTTGCTGCGGGCCTCCGGCTCGAAGCGTACAAAGGCAAGCGGGATACGTGTAGCATTGCCCCGGAAGCTGCCCTGTGCTGCGGCGCCAACGCGCACGCGTCCGATGTCTTCCTCGGCGATTTCGACGCGCACATGCAGCCGCTCATCGGCCCCGATAGCGATCAGCGGGCTGGACTGCGGGCCGGCGACGGCATACTCGCCCGGCCGGACATTCACCCGCAAGACCCGCCCGGTGATCGGTGCGGTCACGGTCAGGCGGCCAAGGTCCGTCTCGACCTGCTGCAACCGGGCCCGGGCAGCGGCGAGATTGGCCTGCGCCACCTGCACCTGCGCACGGGCTTGCCCGGCGGCGGCGGCCGCACGCTGGCTGGCAAAGCGCTGGCGGTCACTCTCGTCGGTCGAGATCGCGCGCTGGTCCTCCACGGCTTTGTAGAGGGTCATGCGCATCGCCTCATCGTTTGCTGTGACCGTTGCTGCTGCGAGCCCGGCCCGTGCGGCCTCCACTTGTGCCATTGCTGCTTGCACATCCGCCAGCGCCGTCTCGCGGGCGGCACGCTGCGCCCGGTCATCCTGGCGGAACAGCGGCGTGCCCTTGGTGACAGCGGCTCCGGCCGTGACCATCACTTCCCGCACGATACCCGGCAGTTCCGGGGCCACTGCGATGAGCTCGCTGCTCGGCTCCACAACCCCGACCGCACCGACCATAGCATCCTTGGCAGCATGGGCCGGGGTAATGGGGGGCACCGCGGCCTGAGGCGGCGGCTCGATGACCGAGACTGTGGCGAAGGCAAACATCGCCAGCGCGATGGCGGGCAACACCCAGCCACGCAGGCGCTTAAGCAACGGTTTCATGGGGTCTCACTCCGGTTTGTGCGCGTTCATCGGACAGGATGCGTCCGTCCTCCATCGAGATCAGGCGATCCGCGAGGTTGAAGATGCGGTTGTCGTGGGTCACGACCAGAACCGCGCGCCGCACGTCCGCGGATGCGTCGCGCAGCAAGGTCATGACGGTAAGGCCGGTTGCCGCATCCAGGGCGGCGGTTGGCTCGTCGCAGACAACCAGCGCCGGCGCATGGACCAGTGCCCGGGCAATCGCCACCCGCTGTTGCTGCCCGCCCGAGAGCTGGCGCGGATATTTCAGTAGATGGTCTTTCATCCCCAACTGCTCGAGCAGCGGTGCCGCCTTGCGTGCGGCTTCCTCAAGGCTAAGGCCGCCGGCGACCATGGGGATTGCCGCATTCTCGGCGACGGTCAGGCTGGGCAGCAGATTGTACTGCTGGAAAATGAAGCCGATGGCGCGTCTGCGAAAGCGCACGCGTTCTGTGTCGCGCATACGGGTCAGGCTTTCGCCCAGAACCCGTATTTCCCCGGAAGTCGGGCGCAGGATGCCGGAGAGGATCGAGAGCAGGGTGGTCTTGCCGCATCCCGATGGCCCGACCAGCATGGTCAACTCGCCGAGGTGGAGCGCCAGGTCGATCCCGTGCAGCACGCGCACCATCCGCTCGCCTGCCTGGAATTCCATAACGATATCATTGGTCTCCGCCGCGAGCATCCTCTACCCTCTGAACACGATGGCGGGATCGACCACGAACACCCGGCGCACACTGGCGATGCAGGAGAGCGCGAGGATCACCGCGACGACCAAACCGGTCCCGACCATCACCTGCCAGGGCAGTCCGAACCCTTCGAGGGCGGGCAGGTGGCTGGTCGCGGCGAAGAAGGCAGCGCATGCGCCAATGCCCAGGCCATAGCCGATGGCGCCCACAATGCCCGCCTGCACCAGCACCATGTGCAGAATCTGGCGGTTGGTGGTGCCGATGGCTTTCAAGGCACCGAACTGGCGGATATTCTCAATGACGAAGAGGTAGAAGGTCTGCGCCGTGATGGCGGCACCTACAATAAAACCCAGCATGACTGTGATCGAGAAATTCACCGGAATCCCAGTACGTTGCAGGTAATAGTTGATGCTGCGCCACATGAATTGATCTGTGGTCAGCGCTTGCAGCCCGGTCTTCTCGGCTATGCGCTGCGCCAATACCTCTGGAGAGACTCCCGGTGCCGCCTTCACCAGCACAAACGACAATTTGTTCCGTTGCGGTGGCGTAATGCGCAGGACATCCGAGTATTTCATGTAAGCGATCGGGAATGTGATGAACGGTGCCGAAACATCGGCAACCCCGGTTATCTTGACACGGTAATCGTTGATTTCCGCCGTGCGCCCGACCGGCACATCCCGGCCCGGCCAGATGAAATTCGCCCCCTGAACATCAAAAACGATAGCGTCCGGCTGGCGCAAGCTCTCGACCGAGCCTTTGAGCCAGGTTTTCGGCGCACCGACCAGGGAACTATCGTCCACACCGACCAGGTTGATCTGGTTCAGCAACCCGTCCTGAGTCCGCATAATGACGAGACCCTTGTAGAGCGGTGCCGCCCAGCCGACGCCTGATATACCGCGAACCCGGTACAGCTCGGTATCGCGCATGGGTTCAACCTCGTCGATATAGTTGACCCGCGGGTCCATCACCCAGATGTCGGTCTCGCGCACGTCCAGCACCTGGTTGGCGGTGCGCTTCATGATATTCACGAAGATCGACACCTGCTGCGACATCATCAATGTGGCAAAAGCAATGCCGAAGATCAGACCGAAGTACTTTGCCCGATCACCGGTGAGCATGCGAATGGCGACCTTGAGCATCGCCCACTCCTCGAATGGCTTGCCGCTGACGGGAAAGCCCGGTAAAACAAAACTACTGAGTTTAATAACTCTGATCGAATCATTTGTAAACTTGAAAGTTTTGTAAATATGGCGGACGCCGATATCGCGACGCGCATCCCTGCCAAACGCGGGCGCCCGGTCGATCCGGGAAAGCGGGCAGCGATCATCAATGCTGCTGGCGGCGCGTTCATCTCGGACGGGTTTTCCGGCACGACCATGGACCAGATCGCCGCGCGCGCAGGCGTATCCAAGTTGACGCTTTACCGCCACTTCGGTTCCAAGGAGGACTTGTTTGGCGCAGCGCTAAAAACCAAGTGCGATGAGCTGATGGGCCCGGAAACCCTCGATCAGGCGCGCACCTTGCCACTGCGTGAGGGCTTGATCAGCGTTGGGCGTGCCTTCCTGAACCTGATCCTGGCGCCGGAGTGCATGGCGATCCACCGGGTGCTCTGCGTGGAGGCCGAGCGTAATCCCGGGCTGGCAAGACTGTTTTTCCAGAATGCCATTCTCTACACAAAAGCGAAGGTTATTGCGTTTCTGACCCACCATGTTGATCGGGGGGAGCTACAGATTGCCGATGTCGAGATCGCCGCCTGGGACCTGTTGTCGCTTCTGAAAGCCCGGCCGCACATGAGTGTCCTGCTCGGCATCCAGGATGTTGCCCCGAACGATCTCGACCGTCATGTTGCACACAGTGTCGATCTGGTGCTGGCGGCCTGGCGCAAAGCCTAATTCATGGCGAGACTTTTCAGGACCCTGCGGTCTGAAATGCTGAACACGGTGCGACTGAGTTCGTCGATCAACCCGTCGTCCTTCAGCTGTTTGACCGTGCGGCTGAGTGTTTCCAGACGGATGGCCAGATAGTCAGCAATATCCTGCCGCGACATGGGAACGGCAAAGCGCTTGTCTTCCAGCGCGGTTCGACGGCTAAGCATGGTGAAGAAGCTCGCCACCCGCTCCAGCGCCGTCTTCTGCCCAAGCAACATCATGTGGTCCTGCGCTTTCACAAGTTCGGTGTCAGCACTCTGGATCAGCCTGTCCTTGATACCGGGATGCTCTGCGCTGAGTTCGTCAAGACCACTATGGGAAAAGCGGCAGGCGCGGCTCGCGCTCAGGGCCTCGGCGGAAAAGGGCAGGCTCCCGGTCGGCATCAGGCCAACGAAGTCGCCAGGAAACAGGAAACCGGTAATCTGCCGGCGCCCGTCCGCTAGCAGCTTGGTGAGGCGCAGGCATCCTGCGGTGATCACGTACAGGCTGTCGTTGGGCTCGCCTTCCACGATGAGCGGCTGTTCCCGCTCTAACGAGACATGGGTCAGGCGGTTTTTCAGCGACTCAAGCTCAATGCTGCTCAGATCGGCGCATATGGAGCGGTCGCGCACCTGGCACGCATCACACACCGGATCATGCAACATGCCGTGCCCGCACGTCTCAGCGCTTGCAAAGCTCAACACGGCACTCCTCATATCAGATTATAGCAGAAACTAGGGGATTTGGTATCTGTCGGCAATACGCCTTTATGCTCAGACTGCGGGGCTGAATTGCCGGGTGCCTGCCGTGCTGCGGGCGTCGAACGCATGCGCAACCAGGCGGGAGAGTTTACGCGCCTCTGGCCGGATGATCACCAGGCGGCTGCGATCCTCGATAATTTCGGCGTCAAACAAGGGTGCCAGCCGGGCGAAGGAGCCCGCAAGACGATCTATCGGCACACGGTACTCCTCGCAGCGCGCACTGATGTCGCACCTGAGCCGGCACAGCAGATCGTTGATGATCGCGCGCCGCAGCCGATCCTCGCGTGAGAGCAGAACACCGCGCGCAACACTTGCACCCAGTGTCAGGGTCTGCTCCCGGTAGCGGCCGATATGCTTCTCATTCTGCGTATAAGTATCCTCGAACATGCTGATGGCCGAGGCCCCGAACCCGATCAGGCTTGAAGCCGGATCCTCGGTGAAGCCCTGGAAATTGCGGTTCAGACGACCGCTCGCCATCGCCTTGGCAATAACCGTATGCGGGCGGGCAAAATGATCAAAACCGATCTCGAGATAGCCGGCCTCACACAGCTGCCCGGTCATCTGCTCGGCCAGCGCCATACGCATACGGGCGTCGCCCAGCTGGCGCGCATCAATCATGCGCTGGTGCGGGCGCAGATGCGGCACATGCGCATATCCGAAAACCGCCAGACGATCCGGGTTAAGGGCAATCACATTTTCGACCGTTCGGGCGACCGTTTCGGGAGTCTGGGCTGGCAACCCGTAGATGAGATCAAACCCGACATCCGCTATGCCGGCCTGCCGCAGGGCCCCCGTCACGGCGGCGATGTGGCTCAGCGCCTGCACGCGGTTGATCTGCCGTTGTACCGTGGTATCGGTATCCTGCACCCCAAGACTAACCCGGTTGACACCGAGCGCCGCTAGTCCCCTGGCCTGGATTGGGTCCGAAAGACGGGGGTCCAACTCGATGGCGATCGCGGCACCGTCCGTCAGGCCGATATTGCGCTCAATGGCATCCAGAATCGCCGCCAGCATATCGATGGCCAGGAAGTTCGGGGAGCCACCGCCGAAATGCACGCTCACCACGCGACCGCGGCCGTCGAGCTGTTCTCCGACACGCACGATCTCCGCCAGCAATGCCTGAACGTAGCGCTGCACGCGCTCGGCATTATTGCCGACAGTCATGTGACAGCCGCAATACCAGCAAAGCTGGGCGCAGAAGGGCACATGCACGTAAAGAGAGATCGGCTCGTACAGGCTGATCAGCTCCAGCGCCTGGGCACGCTCGGCAGTGCCGACGCCCTCATGAAATTCCACTGCCGTCGGATAGCTGGTGTATCGCGGCAATGCCTGGGTCAGAAGAGGTGTCCATGACTCTCGCATGCCTCAGTCTTGCGCAAAGACAGGCGACCCGATTTGATCTGAGTCAAACAAGCATAAATTTTTTCACAGTGTAACAGGCAGTACACAATAAAAATTCGCCAATTTGCTTTATATCAAAAACACACGAAAAACATTGCGCTATCGCTCCCCTTACAAATTCTTGTTCAAGGGGATAGACTATGAAACGTGACCTTATTGTATTCACCGCTATGGCAACTTTGGCTTTGGCTGGTACCGCACATGCAGAAGCCGGAGATTTCCAGATTCGGGTGCGTGCTATTGGTGTATTACCAACGGAGGAGGCGGGTGGTATCAATCCGGCCTTGCCGACCGCGTCGGTTGGAGTCGATAGCGCAGTCACCGGGGAAGTGGATTTCACTTATTTCTTCACCAAGCATATCGGTGCCGAGCTCATCCTCGCGACCTCCAACCATGATGTCATCGGTCGTGGGGCCCTGAATGGCGTCGGCAAGATTATCGATGCCCGCGTTCTGCCGCCGACCCTGACCCTGCAGTATCACTTCAATCCGGATGGTCAGTTCCGGCCCTACGTTGGAGCTGGTGTGAACTACACCGTGTTCTATAGCGTCGATGCATCGCAGACACTGGTCGATGCGATCGGCCCTGTGGATGTGAGCGCAGACTCCTCGCTGGGCTGGGCAGTCCAGGCCGGCTTGGATTACGCAATCAACAAGAAATGGTTCGTCAATGTTGACCTCAAGTATGTCAGCATCGACACGCGGGTGACGCTGCACCAGGGCGCGACCCGGAACAGCGTCAACATCGATCTCGACCCGTTGATCGTCGGCATAGGCGTCGGCTATCGCTTCTAGATCAAAGGACTTTAAATCCGCATCAGGCTGAGGCGGATTTAAAGTCCGTTGCGTTCATGCGCCTGATCCCCTAGCTGGCCTCTATAACCGTTGGGGGCCTTGATGGACGCGCTGATTACCCTGTTTTCTGATCCGGCTGCCTGGGTTGCTCTCGCAACCCTGATCGCGCTTGAGGTGGTCCTCGGGATCGACAACCTCATCTTCATCTCAATCCTGACCAACAAGCTGCCGGAGGCGGACCGGCCGCGCGCGCGCCGCATCGGCATTGGCCTCGCGTTGATCCTGCGGTTGGCACTGCTAAGCCTTGTCGCCTTCATCGTTCTGCTGACCGAGCCGGTGTTCAGCCTGTTCGGCCAGGGTTTTTCGTGGCGCGACCTCATCCTGATCGCCGGCGGTCTGTTCCTGGTCTGGAAGGCGACCAAGGAAATCCACCACAATGTGGACCCGGCCCCCACCCACGACGTTTTCGATACCAGCCGCGTTGGTGCCAGCTTTGCCGCGATCATCGGCCAGATTATCGCCATCGATCTGGTGTTCTCGCTCGACAGCATCATCACGGCTGTAGGCCTGACGCAGCATGTGCCGATCATGATCATCGCGGTTCTGGTCACTGTCGGCGTCATGCTGTTTGCCGCAGGACCACTGGCCAATTTCGTGGCGAAAAACCCGACGGTGGTGATGCTGGCGCTCAGCTTCCTGCTGATGATCGGCATGACCCTGATTGCCGAGGGCTTCGGCGTTCATGTGGAAAAAGGCTTTGTTTATGTCGCTATGGCCTTCTCCTGCATTGTCGAGTTCCTGAACATTCTGGCCCGCAAAAACCGCGAGAAACGTGCAGGCACGCCAAGCCATTAGAGTCTCTAATCGTTTGAAATCGAGTCCACCGGCTCCAGCCGGGTCAGCCGGGTCTGGCCGTCGCGGACCGAGAAGGCAAGGCGACCCTCCACCAGATCAACGGCGTCACGGCCGAACATCCCGAGGCGCCAGCCCTGAAGGATGGCCAGACCTTCGCGCTCGCCGGCGGCCAGGCGCTCCAGTTCGTCTGACCGGCACACCAGCTTGGGCGCGACATCGGCCTCGTCGCAGCGGATTTTCAGCAGCAGCTTGAGCAGGTCTGCGACCAATGCGGCCCGCCGTCCCAGCGGGCGGGCGTCGCCACGATCGGGTGCTTCCTCGCGCGGCAGGGGCACGGCAGCCTCCAGCACGCGCAGGACTGCAGCCCCCATCTCGTTCTCGGCCCAGGATGCCGGGACGCCACGCACCTTTGCCAGACAGGCCTGGTTGCGCGGCGGGGTCAGCGCCAGATCGGCCAGCGTTTCATCCTTCAGGAGCCGCCCGCGCGGAAGGTTGCGACGCTGGGCCTCACGCTCGCGCCATGCGGCTATCGCCTTCAGCCGCCCGAGCACTTCAAGCTTGCGGGACGGCAGGCGAACACGCTGCCAGACTGTATCCGGGTCGATGCGGTAGGTCTCCGGGTCGGTCAGGCGCGCCATTTCCTCGTCGAGCCAGTCGCCGCGATTGTTGCGCCTCAACTCGTCGAGCATCTTCGGGAACAGCGCAGCGAGATGGGTTACGTCGCCGATCGCATAGGTCAGTTGCCGAGGCTCCAGCGGCCGGCGCGCCCAGTCGGTAAAGCGCGCCCCTTTCTCGATGGAGAGACCAAGCATCTTCTCGACCAGGTTCTGATAGGAAATCTGCTCGCCCAGGCCCATCGCCATGGCGGCAACCTGGGTATCGAAGGCCGGCGTCGGCAGCCGGCCCGAAAGATTGTAGAAAATCTCGAAGTCCTGGCCGGCGGCATGCACCAGCTTCAGCACCGGTTCCTCATTCATGAGGTGCAGCAAAGGATCGAGGGAGAGGCCATCGGCCTTCGGGTCGACGATTACCGCCTCATCCGGTGTCGCCAGCTGAATGAGGCACAGATCCGAGTAGTAGGTGTGCTCGCGCATGAACTCGGTATCGACGGCGACAAAGTCGGCCTGAGCGAAACGGTGGCAGAGTTCGGCGAGTTCGTCGGTGCGGGTGATCGGTTCAACTGTCATGGAAATGGCATAGCAGGCTCCTGCGCCTTGACAAATGCCAAGCGAGGCGGTGTTGCTCCCGCAGTCAAATATTCAGGATTTTCTATGCACGCCTATCGCAGCCATACCTGTGCCGCCCTGCGCGCCGCTGATGTCGGCCAGACCGTCCGCCTGTCCGGCTGGGTCCACCGCAAGCGCGACCATGGCAACCTGCTGTTCATCGACCTGCGCGACCATTACGGCATCACCCAGATCGTGATCGATTCCGACTCGGCGGCTTTCAAGACAGCCGAGCATCTGCGCGCGGAGTCGGTGATCCGGGTGGATGGCGTGGTGCTTGCGCGCGCCGAGTCTGCTGTGAATGCCACGCTGCCGACCGGTGCCATCGAGGTGGCGGCAGGGCAGGTCACTTTGCTGTCTGCGGCCGGTGACCTGCCGATGCCGGTGTTCGGCGAGACCGACTACCCCGAGGATATCCGGCTGAAATACCGCTTCCTCGATCTGCGCCGCGAGCGCCTGCATCAGAATATCGTGCTGCGCAGCCAGGTCATCTCCAGCCTGCGTCGCCGCATGATCGACCAGGGCTTCATGGAGTTCCAGACGCCGATCCTGACCGCCTCCTCGCCGGAGGGCGCACGCGACTTTCTGGTCCCGAGCCGCATGCACCCGGGCAAGTTCTACGCGCTGCCGCAGGCCCCGCAGATGTTCAAGCAACTGCTGATGGTGGCCGGCTTTGATCGCTATTTCCAGATTGCACCGTGTTTTCGTGATGAGGATGCGCGCGCCGACCGATCGCCCGGCGAGTTCTATCAGCTCGACTTCGAGATGAGCTTCGTGACGCAGGAGGACGTGTTTGCCGCCATCGAGCCGGTGCTGCACGGCGTGTTCACGGAGTTCGGCCAGGGCCGCACGGTAACGCCTTACCCGTTCCCGCGCATTGCCTACCGCGAGTCGATGCTGAAATACGGCTCCGACAAGCCGGACCTGCGCAATCCGCTGATCATCACGGATGTCACGGAAATCTTCCGCGGCTCAGGCTTTGGCATTTTCGCCCGCATGATCGAGGGCGGGGCGGTGGTGCGCGCTGTGCCGGCACCGGGGGCGGGGGCGCGCCCGCGCAGCTTCTTCGATGGCATGAATGACTGGGCGCGGGCGGAGGGCTGGGCCGGACTCGGCTACATCAACATGAAGGGCGGGGAGGCCGCCGGCCCGATTGCCAAGAACCTCGGCGATGCCAAGGTAGCGGAACTGATTGCTGCCCTGGGGCTCGGGCCGGACGACGGCGTGTTCTTCGCCTGCGACAAGGAGGAGAAGGCGGCAAAGCTCGCAGGCCAGGCGCGCACCAAGGTCGGCCACGATCTCGACCTGATCGAGAAGGGTACCTTCCGCTTCTGCTGGATCGTCGACTTTCCGATGTTCGAATATGACGAGCTGGAGAAGAAGGTCGTATTCTCTCACAACCCGTTCTCGATGCCACAGGGCGAGATGGACGCGCTGGAGACGAAAGACCCGCTCGATATCCTCGCCTACCAATATGACATCGTGTGCAACGGTGTGGAGCTGTCGTCCGGCGCCATCCGGAACCACCGGCCGGAGATCATGTACAAGGCGTTCGAGATTGCCGGCTATGGCCCGGAGGTGGTCGATGCCAAGTTCGGCGGCATGATCAACGCGTTCAAGATGGGCGCGCCGCCCCACGGCGGCTCGGCACCGGGTGTGGACCGCATCGTCATGCTGCTGGCAGACGAACCCAACATCCGCGAGGTCATCGTGTTCCCTATGAACCAGAAGGCCGAAGATCTGATGATGGGCGCGCCGTCCGAGGTGACGCTGAAACAGCTTCGCGAGCTTTCGATCCGGGTGGTCAAGCCGGAGTAGGGTTAGCTGGGTTGACAGGCCTGCCAGCATGGTCCCTGATGCCGTAAAATCAGGAGGGTCTATGCGGATCATCACGCTGCTGGCTTTGGCGCTGCTCCATGTGTCCTCGGCGCACGCAGAGGTTACCGCACTTGTCGGTGGGCGGCTGATTGACGGCTTTGGTGGCCCACCGATCCCCAATAGTGTGATCCTCGTTGAGAATGAGAGAATCACAACGGTTGGTACCACGACGACTGTGACCGTACCCGCCGGTGCACGCGTGATTTCGACCGAGGGCATGGATGTGTTGCCTGGCCTCTGGGATATGCACGTACACCTGATGATCAACGGCCACGCCGATTACATCCATTGGGACAAAGCGTATATCACCCGGCTGCGTGACGAGATCATGCCGGCCAGTGCCATGCAACTGCTGCTGGCGGGGGTCACCAGTGCCCGCGATCTAGGAGGGCCACTGGAGGATTCGATTGCCGTGCGACAGGCTGTTCGCGATGGGCGCATCCCGGGGCCACGGCTTTACGTGTCCGGGCCGTTTCTGCAGAAGAAGCCTTACCCGGGGACTGAGGCGTTCCGGTGGGGCATCAAGGATGCCGATGATGCGCGCGCCAAGGTGCGCCAACTCAAGGCGGCTGGTGTCGACGTCATCAAAGTTGTCGACCAGGACGAGTTGGGCGAGGTCGTTACGCACGCCTTGGTGGATGAGGCGCATAAGCAGGGATTGAAAGTCGTCGGCCACTCGCATTTGCCGGATGAGATTCGCATCGGGCTGAAAACGGGAATCGACAATTTCGAGCATACGGGGCTTGGCGCGGCACCCGAATACCCGCAAGATATCATGTCAGCACTGGAGCGGCGCGCCGCCGAGGGACGCGTGCGCGGTTCGCCGCTTTACTGGACCCCGACCATCAGCGGTCTGCACAACTACAGCCGCCTGCTTGCGAACCCGGAGCGTCTGGACGACCCCTGCTGGAAACGCGGGCTGAAGCCGGATACCATCAAGGATATCGCAGGCTCGATCACTGCGCCGAGCCGGCTAGACTACAACCAACTGACTCCGAAGCGTAAACCCACGCTGGATCGCAAGTTCGATCAGTTACGTCGCGCCGGGGCTATTCTGCTCATCGGCACGGACAGCGGCATCCCCATGACCTTTCATTGCCAGTCGACATGGAATGAGCTTGATGTCTGGGTGAACAGGCTCGCCGTGCCGGCCATGGAGGCGATCCAGTCCGCAACGTATTGGCCGGCAAAATTCATGGGGGTCGAGAAAGTCAGCGGCAGTATTGCGCCCGGGAAACTCGCCGATATCATCGCTGTGCGTGGTGATGTTCTGGAGACGATCGGGTTGTTGCAGAATGTCCCGTTTGTCATGAAAGGCGGCGTTATCTACAAACAGAACGGGCAGCCGGTTGACTCGGCACTTGTCGCAAAATGACCCGATCTGACGTGGTATCATTTCGTCATTTTTCCTGTCGCCAAGCAGGAAAATTCACGTTAGCCTCACTTGTATGAGGGACGCACTGTTGAAATCGGATACGGAGGCGCCGCGGGTGATGAGCACCGCGCGCCTCTATGGTATTCGCCTGTCTTCGCTAGATTTTCCGGATATGTGGGAATTGAACGACGACCCGGAAGTGGCGGCGTCCATCTCCCCGACGGGTGCACCGCTGCCGGAGCCGGACCAGCAGCGCGTACTGGAGAATCACATCGCTCACTGGGAGCAGCATGGTTTTGGCCTCTATGTGCTGCACCGGGTGAAAGATGGCGCCGTGATTGGCTATTGCGGGCTGATGTCACGCACCATCGACGACCAGCCGGAGACGGATATCGCCTACGCGCTGAAGCCGGACTATTGGGGCCATGGTTACGGAACGGAAGCCGTTCGCAAAGTCGTCGATGTTGCCTTTAAAACCCTGCACCTGCCGAGTCTCGGCTGCATGGTGCAGATGGCCAACAAATCGTCCCGCCATGTTATCGACAAGTGCGGCTTTCACTTTGAAAAGCATGTGGACCACGCCGGTTTGCCGCATCTGTTCTACCGGCTGAACGCCCGCGCCTGACCGGTATTGCCGCGGGCACATCGGTTCTCTTCAGTGGGACTTGCTATCAATCCAATGCCATCACGCTCAAGTGCGCATGATATGTCATCTGTGCGGTTCTCCCCTCCCGCTTGCGGGAGGGGAAAGTGACTCATCTTGACATCACCGCTCCTAGAGCATCCCTCCCGAGGGTTATGACCGGTCAAGCTCCATGACCTTGGCCCAGGCGGCGGCAAAGTCTTCGACGAACTTCTTTTTGGCATCGTCCGACGCATAGACTTCGGCGACGGCGCGCAACTCCGAGTTCGAGCCGAACACCAGGTCCACCGGCGTCGCGGTCCAGCGTTGCTGGCCTGAGGCGCGGTCGTAGCCCTCATAGAGGCCTTCAGCCTTCGCGGATTTTGCCCAGCGGGTGTTCAGGTCCAGCAGGTTGACGAAGAAGTCATTGGTGAGCTGCCCCGGGCGACTGGTGAACACGCCGTTGCGTGAGCCACCGGTGTTGGCGTCGAGCGCGCGCATGCCGCCAACCAGCACTGTCATCTCCGGTACGGTCAGCTCCAGCAAAGCCGCCTTGTCGACCAGCATTTCAGTGGGCGAACTATAGCTTGCCGCATCGTAGTAGTTACGGAAACCATCGGCTTTCAGCTCCAGGTGATTGAACGAGTCGACGTCGGTCTGCGCCTGGGTAGCATCCACGCGGCCCGGCCTGAACGCCACGGTCACCGGCATGCCTGCCTGTTCCGCCGCCCGTTCAACCGCCGCCGAGCCGCCGAGCACGATCAGGTCAGCAAGCGAGACCTTCTTGCCGCCCTTGGCCGATGCGTTGAACTCTCGCTGGATGGTCTCAAGCCGGGCCTGAACCTTGGCCACTTCGGCCGGGGTGTTCACGGCCCAGTCCTTCTGGGGTGCCAGGCGCAGGCGCGCGCCGTTGGCTCCGCCACGACCGTCCGAGCTGCGATAGCTTGCTGCGGCGGCCCAGGCCGTGCGGACCAGCTCCGGTGTGCTGAGACCGCTGCCGAGGATGCGTGCCTTGAGTTGCGCGATGTCCTGCGCATCGATCATCTTGCCGTCTGCAGTCGGCAGGGGGTCCTGCCACAGGAATTCCTGCTTGGGCGTCTCCACGCCAAGATAGCGGGAGCGCGGCCCCATATCGCGGTGGGTCAGCTTGAACCAGGCTTTGGCATAAGCATCGGCGAACGCGTCGGAATCATCCTTGAAGCGCATGGATATCTTGCGGAATTCCGGGTCCATGCGCAGCGACAGGTCGGTCGTGAACATGATGGGGGCATGCCGCTTGCCCTCAATATGGGCGTCCGGCACAAGGTTTGCCGCAGCGGGGTCCGAGGGGATCCACTGGATGCCGCCGCCGGGGCTGCGAGTCTGCACCCACTCAAAGCCGAACAGGTTATCAAAATACTGGGTTGTGAAGGCAATCGGATTGGCCGACCAGGCCCCTTCCAGGCCGCTGCTGACGGTATCTTCCGCGTTGCCCTTGCCGCATTTGTTGGCCCAGCCGAGGCCTTGTTGCTCAATGGGAGCTGCTGTCGGTTCCTTGCCGACGCACTCTTCGGGCTTGTGGGCACCGTGTGCCTTGCCGATGGTGTGGCCACCGGCGATCAGGGCAACGATTTCCTCGTCATTCATCGCCATGCGACCAAAGGCCTGGCGGATGTCTGCGGCGGCCGCAATCGGGTCCGGCTTGCCGTTGGGGCCTTCCGGATTCACGTAGATAAGGCCCATCTGGGTTGCCGCAAGCGGGCCTTTCAGCTTGCCCTTCGCGTCGGTGCGGTCTGCCCCCAGCAGCTTGTTCTCCGGCCCCCAGTAGGCGAGGTCCGGTTGCCATTCGTCGGCACGACCGCCGGCAAAGCCGATGGTCTTGAAGCCCATGTTTTCGAGCGCAACATTGCCCGCAAGCACCATCAGGTCGCCCCAGGACAGCTTGCGGCCGTACTTTTGCTTGATCGGCCAGAGCAGGCGGCGCGCCTTGTCGAGGCTCACATTGTCCGGCCAGCTGTTCAGCGGCTCGAACCGCTGCTGTCCGCCGTCGCCACCGCCGCGACCATCCAGCACGCGGTAAGTCCCGGTGCTGTGCCAGGCCATGCGGATGAAGAACGGACCGTAGTTGCCATAGTCAGCCGGCCACCACGGCTGGGAGGTGGTTAAAGCCGTATCGAGGTCCTTTTTGACTGCCGCCAGGTCAAGCGACTTGAACTCGGCAGCATAATCGAAAGCCTGACCATAGGGGTTCGACTGATTTTCGTTGAGGCGCAGCGGGCGCAGATCGAGTTTGCTCGGCCACCAATCTGTGCTGGTCAAGGTTGTGCCTTGTGCTGCGGCAGGCGCAGAGAGCGCCAGCGGCGACAAGGTGGCCATGAGTAGTGCCAGAAGCGATGCGGTTTTCTTGCTCATCATAATCCCCATATCTGTCCGGTTTAGACCCTCTCTTATCCTTATAGAGGGCGGACGGGGGAAATGAATATTCAAATCCTGGTAAATCGACGAGGCCACTTTATCGAATATTGCTACCGACAGTCGACTCGCACATGTCGCCTCAGGCTTGGCGCTCGGCGAGGGCAGACTTGCTGAAAAATGTCGCTTCAAGGTCGTCTGCTGAAAGAGCCTTGCCGAACAACCAGCCCTGGAACTGGCGGCAACCGGCGACCCGCAGCATGGCTGCCTGGTCGGCAGTCTCGACACCTTCTGCCGTGATCGGCAGGTTGAGGGCAGAGCCAAGCGCGATGATCGCGGTGGTGATCATGGCCGTCTCGCGATCACGCTCGATGCGGTCCGTGAAGGACTTGTCAATCTTGATCTTGTCGAGCTGGAATTTGCGCAAATAGCCGATGCTGGCGTAACCGGTGCCGAAATCGTCCAGTGAAATCCGGATGCCCTCCTCGCGCAGGGCCGAGATCATCGACTGTGCGACGGTGGAATTCTCGATCAGCGAGCCTTCCGTGATTTCCAGCTCAAGGCGACTGGCCGCAAAACCGGTTTCCGCAAGCACGAACAGGATGTCCGCGACCAGGCCGGGGTGCCTGAACTGGACCGGGGACAGGTTGACAGCCAGGTCGATGCCCCATTCCCGGACCGCGAGGCAGGCTTCGCGCAGAACATGCTGGCCAAGTTCGATAATCAGCCCGGACTGTTCGGCAATAGGAATGAACACATCCGGTCCGATCGGCCCGCGCGTAGGGCTGGTCCAGCGCGAGAGCGCCTCGACAGCGATGATCGCATGGGTGTCGGCGCGGACGATCGGTTGATAGGCAACCTTGATGTCACCTTGTCTGAGCGCCTGACGCAATTCCGCCTCGATCTCGGTGCGCAGCGTGCGCCCCTCATCCATCGCGGTGCTGTACCAGTTCGCGCGGCCTTTACCCGAGCTTTTGGCCACATACATGGCGACATCGGCGCGGCGCACGACTTCCTGGGCATCGATATCGACGGTCCCGCGCGCAATGCCGATGCTGGCACCGATACGGTGCGCCATCCCGGCAATCACAAAAGGCTCAACCAGGCTGCTGAGCAGAGCACTGGCGACATCGTCAGCGCGGAGCGAGAGCGTATCCTCGCCCATGAGAATGGCGAATTCGTCCCCCCCCAGGCGCGCGAGCAGATGCTGCGTGCCGAGCATTTCCGTGACGCGGCGGGCGGTCTCGCGCAGGACGCTGTCGCCGGCTTCGTGGCCGAGGCTGTCGTTGATTTCCTTGAAGCCATCCAGATCGAAGTAAAGGATGATCGACTGACCATTCTCGGTGATCCGCTCGGTCAGGGCGTTCAGAAAGGCAAGGCGGTTCGGCAGCCCGGTCAGGGTGTCGTGGTGCGCCATGTGCAACGCGCGCGCCTCGCTGGCGCACAGATCAATCCAGGTGGAGCGCGTTCGCGCGCTAGTTGCCAGCATAATCCAGGACAGCCCGGCGAGTATGGGCATCAGCACCAGACAGACGAGAATAACGACCAGATTTCCGGCCATTTCCTGGTTCCAGGACAGCAGCCCGATCACACGCGCGTCCACGCCGTGTACAGCAACGCTGTTTTCCAGTTCGTGGTTTTGCTTTTCCAGGTGCAGGCCATACAGGCCGCTGGTCTGCGAGATCTGGGTCAACAGCGCATCATTGAGCGGTTTGACGATCATGAGATAGGTCGGCGCTGCGATCGATCGGTTCTTGTAGGGGTTCGCCGGCGCAATCTGAGCCACAGAAACGATGGCGACCCGCCCCTTCAGTTCCATGAAGCCGCCGATCGTGTTGTGGTGCTCATTCAGCACCGACAGGTTCTTCAGAATATAGGCGTGATCTTTGGGCGAGAGCAGGCCAATCAGTGTCTGGGTGGTCACACCGTTGAAGGTCGCGCGCAAGGTATGCCCCTGGTTGTCGAGAACAGTGACCCCCGAATAGGGCACCTGATCGGAGACTTCGGCCCCCCAGGTTTCGTCAAACCACTGCGGATTGAAGGTCTGCGAGATGTTCCGGTACGCATCATCCCATTTCGAATTGTTGAGCGTTACCGCGTTGAGCTGCGACTTAAGGGTGTCGAGGACTAGTTCAACCCGTGTGATCTCGCGGCTGGAAATCCGGTGATTATACTCGATGCTGATGAGCAGGATACCCGCGAGCACGACTGCCGGCATGAGGACCGCGCAGATGCGTATCAGCCGGTCATGTTTTATAAGTGTCTCAAGCGTCTGCATGTCTGAGCGCCTAACCTAGAATGCTCAATGAACGATTGAGAGATGCCGCACTCCAGAAAATTTACATGTCCGGTATTGAAAGGTGCGCATCCTAGCAAGCCGGATGGACAAAACCCACGCAATGTCCTTAAGTTAGCAAATCAGACCCCCACAAAGCGGGCACCAGGGAGACGATCATGTCCTTACGCTATTATCCAGCGGCATCAGAGGCTTACGCCTATCCGTTGAGTATTCGCTGCTTGCTTGCGGCCAGTCGCCAGACGGCGGGTACCGCAACAATCTCGACGCGCACCGACATGCGCTACGATTACACCACCTTCCTGCAGCGGGTGGCCCGGCTGGCGAACCTGCTGACGGCACATGGCGTCGGCAAGGGCGATGTCGTGGCCGTTATGGACTGGGACAGCCACCGCTACCTTGAGTGCTACTTCGCCATCCCGATGATCGGTGCGGTGCTGCAGACCGTGAACGTGCGGCTGGCCCCGGGACAGATCGCTTACACATTGGCGGATACCGGCGCGCAGACCCTGTTGTTCCACCGGGATTTCGCGCCACTGGTCTCGGCGCTGCCGCTTGAGGGGATCAAAACCCGGATCGCGCTGATGGACGGCGAACCCGGGATGCCGCCGGGTGTCATCGGTGAGTATGAAACCCTGATGGCGCAGGCCAACCCGGTCTATGCCTTTGAGGATATCGACGAGAACGCCATCGCCACCGCCTTCCACACGACGGGAACCGTGGGTGACCCCAAGATGGTCGCGTTCAGCCACCGGCAGATCGTGCTGCACACGCTGGGAGTGGCGGCAGGCTTTGCCGCGCGCCCGGCGGATGAATGTTTCCGCAGTGAAGACGTGTACATGCCCCTGACCCCGATGTTCCATGTCCACGCCTGGGGCATTCCCTATGTTGCCACCATGATCGGGGCACGGCAGGTCTATCCTGGTCGTTATGAGCCGGATCGTATCATTGCCCTGCAGAAGTCCGAAGGAGTAGGCTTTTCCCACTGCGTGCCGACGATCCTGCAGATGATCCTGGCGACAGCCGAGGCGCGCAATGTCCAGTTCGAGGGCTGGTCGATGGTCATCGGGGGTGCCCGTTTGTCGCCGTTGCTGTACAAGGCGGCACGCGCGCGTGGCATTCTCACCTTTGCCGGATATGGCATGTCTGAGTCGTGTCCGATCATATCGACAGCCTTTGCCCGGCCGGGGCTGGGTGAGGAGGATGTGGTGGATGCGCGCGTTGCCGCCGGTTACCCCGCGCCACTCGTAGAGGCTGCAGTTGCAGACCTGGAGACCGGCGAGATTCGCAGCGGTGTGCCCGGCTACGGCGAGCTGGTGGTGCGGGCACCGTGGCTGACCCAGAGCTACCCGAACAAGCCGGAGGCCAGCGAGGCCCTCTGGAAGGGTGGCTGGCTGCACACCCAGGATGTCGCAACGATAGCCCCGGACGGCCGGATCGAGATCGTCGACCGGCTCAAGGACGTCATCAAGTCGGGCGGGGAGTGGGTGTCGACCGGGACACTCGAGGAACTCTCCCTCAAACACCCGCTGATCGCCGAGGTCGCCTTCGTCGGCATTCCGGACGAAAAATGGGGCGAGCGGCCGGGTGTCGTGATCGTGCTGAAACCGGGGGCAGGGGAGCTCGACTGCGCCCAGCTTCAGGAACATCTGATGCCATCGGTCAGCGCAGGGGTCATCAGCCGCTATGCCCTGCCGGTGACGCTGAAAATCGTCGAGGCCCTGCCACGGACCAGTGTCGGCAAGATTGACAAGAAGGCGATCCGCAGCTGGCTGGTGGTGTGAGCGCCAACGTGCACCGCAAGCTGTCCTGGCTGCTGCTGGCGCTTCCGGCACTCTTGCTGATCCCCGGCGGTGATCTGGCGGACTTGACCGCGCTGTCCGGCGAGATTGCCGCCAAATGTCTGCTGGCCGCACTGTTGATTTCGCCACTGGCGGACGCCCTGCGGCCATGGCCGAAACTGCGGGCCGCAGCCGGTCGCCTGGTGCGCTATCGTCGCGCCCTGGGGGTCGCAGCCTTCTGCTATGCGCTGATCCACCTGGTCTACTACCTCGTCGACATGGGGCGCCTTGACGATGTCCTGGGGGAAGTCGGCGTGCCGAGCATCTGGACGGGCTGGCTCGCGCTGGCGCTGATGCTCCCAATGGCAGTCACCAGCAACGATGCCGCCGTACGCTGGCTCAAACAGGGCTGGAAGCGGCTCCAGCGCCTGGCCTATCCGGTCGCACTCCTCACCTTTGCACATTGGGCACTGGTGCACGATGGCTGGCGGGAGGCCTTGGTCTACGGGGCGCCTCTTGCATTATTGCAAATCATTCGCATAATCTCGCGCATGGTCTCGACTCGGCGAACTCTGGCTGCCGGGTAATTTTTCGAGCTCAGCGAACTGGAAAGGACATCCATGAAAACGACCCTCCTGCAAACAACAGCAGCCCTGGTGGCGTCATCATTGTTACTGGTCTTGGCGCAGCCGGCCCTGGCGACCGGCAAGCTGACCTGCGACTCCGGCGATCCCAAGGGGTGGGTGAGCCAGACAGCCTTGAAGGATACTCTCGTCAAGCAGGGCTGGGAGATCAGCAAGGTCAAGGTCGACGGCAAGTGTTACGAGGTCTATGGCCGCACCCCGGAAGGCGACAAGGTCGAGGCCTATTTCCACCCGGTCAGCATGGAGAAGCTGCTGGTGGCCAAGCGCGGGCAGATCCTGTTCCGCAAGGACGCCCAGTAGCTGCATCCCGCAGCAGTGGGCCAGTTTGAAAATCCGCTCATGGTGAGCTAGGACAGAACCACGAGCCGCTCAGCCCTTCGTCTAGCTCAGGGTGAGCGGGTATTTTCAAACTGACCCACCACCATCCCGCCTTACAGCTTGACTTTCGCCACAAGGCGGCTAAGAGCGCCGCCCATCACACACGCGCGGGCTGCTTTCAGTGCCCGGGCAACACTGTTCACAGGGTTGCAAGGGTTTTCCGCGCGGAGGCACAACTGAGAAGGAGAATACCGATGGCGATACCTGTCGTCACGCTGGCGCAGTTTTTGGAAGCTGGCGCCCACTTTGGTCACCAGACTCACCGCTGGAACCCGCGCATGGCCCCGTATATTTTCGGGGCGCGCAACGGCATCCACATCATGGACCTGTCACAGACCGTACCGCTGATGTCGCGTGCGCTGCTGTTCGTGCGCGAAACCGTTGCTCAGGGTGGCAAGGTGCTGTTTGTCGGCACCAAGCGCCAGGCGCAGGAGCCGATTGCCGAAGCTGCCGCCCGCAGCGGTCACTATTACGTCAACCATCGCTGGCTCGGCGGGATGCTGACCAACTGGAAGACCATCGGCGGCTCGATCCGTCGCTTGAAGACGGTTGAGGAGACCTTGGGTGGCTCGACCCAGGGTCTCACCAAGAAGGAAGTCCTCAAGATGACCCGCGACCGGGACAAGCTGTACCAGTCGCTGGGCGGTATCCGCGACATGGGCGGCCTGCCGGACATCATGTTCGTCGTCGACACCAACAAGGAAGATATCGCCATCAAGGAAGCCAATGTGCTCGGCATTCCGGTGGTTGCAATTCTCGATTCCAACTGCTCGCCGGACGGCATTGCCTTCCCGATCCCCGGCAACGATGATGCCAGCCGCGCGATCAAGCTTTACTGCGACGCCATTGCGGACGCCATTCTCGACGGCAAGAATCAGCGCCAGTCGGATTACGGCGTCGATGTCGGGGCCATGGAAGAGGCGCCGGTGATGGAAGCCGTGCTGACTGAGGAAGCCCCGGTCGAGCCGGCGGTTGTCGATGTCGAGCAGGCCCTGAATATGGACACTGCAGACGCCTGAATGCAGGTTTATCGCGCAACTGTCGCGTAAGTGTCACAATTTCGCGGCATGGCGCTGAGGGGGATATCGCGTTTCAGCGTGGTATCGGCCTGCGCCATCGGGCGCATTCATTCGGACCGAGTTAACAGAGAAGGATGGTCGTCATGGCTGAGATTTCAGCAAGCCTCGTCAAGGAACTGCGCGAGAAGACCGGCGCGGGCATGATGGATTGCAAGAAGGCGCTGACCGAGGCAGGCGGCGATCTGGAAGCAGCCGTTGACTGGCTGCGGGCCAAGGGACTGGCGGCTGCCACCAAGAAGGCAGGCCGCACGGCGGCCGAAGGTCTGGTCGGCGTCGCAACCGGCGCCAACGCCGGTGCCGTCGTCGAGGTCAACTCCGAGACCGATTTCGTCGCCAAGAACGAGCAGTTCCAGGGCTTCGTGCGCACGACGGCTGGCATTGCCCTGGAAATCGGCGGCGATGTCGAGACGATTCTGGCGGCGTCCTACCCGGGCGAGCCGGGCCCGACGGTCAAGGACCAGGTGACCCACAACATCGCAACCATCGGCGAGAACCAGTCGCTGCGCCGTGCTGCACAGCTCTCGGTCACCAGCGGGCTGGTGGCCTCCTATGTGCACAACGCTGCAGGAGACGGCCTCGGCAAGATCGGTGTGCTGGTGGCGCTCGAGTCCCCGGCAGCGGCCTCTGCGCTGGAGACGCTCGGCAAGCAACTGGCGATGCATGTGGCTGCCGCTGCTCCGGTCGCGCTGGATGAGACCGGTGTCGATCCGACCCTGCTGGCACGCGAGCGCGACATCGCCATCGAGAAGGCGCGCACAGACGGCAAGCCGGAAAACCTGCTGGAGAAGATCGCCGATGGTGCGGTCGCCAAGTTCAAGAAGGACAACACGCTGGTCAACCAGCTGTTTGTCATGGACGGCAAGACCCCGATCAAGGACGTGGTGGCCCAGGCCGCCAAAGAGATCGGCCAGCCGGTAGCGCTGACCGGGTTTGTCCGCTTCCAGCTGGGCGAAGGCATTGAAAAGGCAGCGACTGATTTCGCTGCTGAAGTCGCAGCCGCCGCCGGCCTGTAAATTCCGCTGCAATAGGGGCCGTGTTGCGCTTGTCGC
This sequence comes from uncultured Sphingomonadaceae bacterium, assembly GCA_964404985.1. GTDB lineage: Bacteria > Pseudomonadota > Alphaproteobacteria > Sphingomonadales > Sphingomonadaceae > Hankyongella. Next base: position 18,386 of record CAYOMD010000017.1, on the reverse strand, counting down.
CACGGCTCTGTCCGCTTAAACGGTTGCAACGGAGACAGGGAATGGCGCGATGACGGACGAAGACACGACAAAAGGCCCACGCTTCAAGCGCGTCCTGCTGAAACTCTCTGGCGAGGCGCTCATGGGGTCCGAGGCGTACGGCATTTCCCCGACCGTCGTGGACCGTATCGCTACCGAAGTTGCTCTGGCGCGGGAAGAAGGCTTCCAGCTGTGTCTGGTGGTCGGGGGTGGCAACATCTTCCGGGGGTTGGCCGCCGCCGCCAAGGGCTTTGACCGCGCATCCGCCGATTACATGGGGATGCTGGCGACCGTAATGAATGCGCTCGCCGTGCAGAACGCGCTGGAGCAGAAGGGTGTCCCGACCCGGGTGCAGTCGGCGATCCCGATGGCCAGTGTCTGCGAGCCCTACATCCGCCGCCGCGCGATCCGTCATATGGAGAAGGACCGGGTGGTGATTTTTGCCGCCGGTACCGGCAACCCGTTTTTCACGACCGACACGGCATCGGCACTGCGCGCAGCCGAGATGGGCTGCGATGCGCTGCTGAAGGGCACGCAGGTTGACGGCGTCTATACTGCGGACCCCCGCAAGGACCCGAGTGCCAAGCGCTACCAGACACTCGATTTCACGCGTGTGCTCGCGGACAATCTGCAGGTGATGGATGCCTCGGCCGTCGCGCTGTGCCGCGACAACAGCATCCCGATTGTGGTGTTCTCCATCCATGAGCACGGCAATCTGGTGCGTGTGCTCAAGGGCGAGGGCACGTCCACGATCGTCGACAACAATGTGGCAACCCTGGTCGCGGCCTGACGCGACTGGCCTAATTTGGGACTTCACTGATGAGCGGATACGACAAGAACGATCTGGAACGCCGCATGCGCGGTGCACTTGAAACCCTGAAGGGTGATCTGTCCGGCCTGCGCACCGGACGCGCCAGCACCTCGCTGCTCGATCCGGTGGTGGTTGATGTCTACGGTGCCGCCATGCCTCTGAACCAGCTTGCGACGGTCACGGCACCGGAGGCACGCATGCTGATGGTGCAGGTGTGGGATCGCTCGAATGCGGCAGCCGTCGAGAAGGCGATCCGCGCGGCCGGCCTAGGGCTGAACCCCATTACCGAAGGCCAGTCCATCCGTCTGCCGATCCCGGACCTGACCGAGGAACGCCGCAAGGAACTCGCCAAGCTCGCCGCGCAATATGCCGAGCGCGCCCGGGTCGCAATCCGCAACGTGCGCCGCGACGGGCTGGATGCGCTGAAGAAGGCGGAGAAGGACGGGGCAATCGGCCAGGACGACCAGAAGCGCCAGAGCGACGAGGTCCAGAAGCTGACCGACAAGCTGATCGCCGAGGTTGACGCTGCAACAGTCGCCAAGGAAAAGGAAATCCTGGGCAAGTGATCAGGGCGGGCGCAATGCCGATGGCTGAGTCTGAAGGCCTGCGGACACCTCGGCATGTCGCCATCATCATGGACGGCAATGGACGCTGGGCGAAAAAGCGGCTGCTACCGCGGCTTGCCGGGCACCGTCAGGGGGCCGAGGCGGTCCGGCGTACCGTGCGCGCCTGTGTCGACCGTGGTATCGGCTACCTCACCATCTACGCCTTTTCCTCGGAAAACTGGAAGCGCCCGGCCGATGAGGTCGACGATCTGATGGGTCTGCTGCGGCACTACCTGCGCCACGAGATCGCAGAATTGCATCGTAGCGGGGTGCGGGTCTGCTTTATCGGGGATACAACCAAGCTCGCACCGGACCTGCGTGCCCTGGTGGACGAGGCACGAACCACCACGCAGGGCAATACAGCACTCACGCTGGTGATTGCGCTCAATTACGGCGGTCAGTCGGAGTTGGTGCGGGCCGTGCGCAGCATTGCCGCCGATGCCGCAGCCGGTAAGCTCGCGATAGACGCGATTGACGAAGCGGCCATCGCAGAGCGTCTCGATACGGCCGGGATGCCGGACCCCGATCTCATCATCAGGACTTCAGGCGAGCAGCGGCTCTCCAACTTCATGCTCTGGCAGGCCGCCTATGCGGAGCTGGTTTTCCTGGACTGCCTGTGGCCGGATTTCGACGAGACGACCCTGGACGAGGCCCTGGAGGCCTTTGCAGCGCGGGAGCGGCGATTTGGCGGTCGCTGATCCCGAGCGCACAGTCCTGAGCGGAGAATTGCGGGCACGGATCGTCGCGGGCGTCATCCTGGGCAGTGTGACCATTGCCGCGACCATGATTGGTGGCTTTGCTTTTGCCGCTTTAGTTGCCGTCGGGGCGGCGCTGGTCTTCAGCGAGTGGGCCGACATGACCGGCCTCAGCGAGCGCGAACCGATGGTCAAGGCGCTAGCACTGGCTGTCCTGGCGGTGGTGCTGGCGCTGGGGGCAACCGGTTTCTATTTGATGGGCGTGATTCTGAGTGGCCTTGGGGCATCGCTCCTGTCCGTTCCCTATTCGCGCGCGCCAGCGCTCATGCATCGCTGGGTCGGTGCGGGGTTGATTTATGCGGCGCTGCCGGCGCTTGCCCTGATGTGGCTGCGGGACGGCGATGGCGGCATCACGCGGGTACTCTGGCTGATGGCGATTGTCTGGAGCACGGATATCGGCGGTTATGTCTTCGGGCGTGCCTTCGGTGGCCCGAAAATGGCGCCGCGCTGGAGCCCCAACAAAACCTGGGCCGGCTTTGTCGGCAGCATGGCCTTTGCGTTGGCTGCCGGGGCCGGCGCACGTATTCTGGATACCCAGGGCCATATTCCGCCTTTGGCTGCCGCTGTATCGCTTGCAGTTATCGCTGTTATGGGTGACCTAGGCGAATCCGCTCTGAAACGCGGGTTCGGGGTGAAGAATTCCGGGTCCATCATCCCCGGGCATGGTGGTGTGATGGACCGGGTGGATGGCTTGCTGGCGTCCGCGCCGGTTTTCGCTGTTGTGCTGCAATTTGAAGCCTGGCTGATGCGAGTGAATGGATAGAGAATGCGTTCAGTAACAATTCTAGGAGCAACCGGGTCGATCGGACGCTCGACACTTGATCTGATCGAGCGGAATCCGGACCGCTACACCTGTGTTGCGCTGACAGCCCAAAGCAATGTCGAGGCACTCGCTGAGGCCGCCAAGCTAAGCAAGGCCGAATTTGCCGTGATCGGCGACGAGGCTTGCTATCCGGCGCTCAAGGCTGCCCTGTCCGGCACCGGGATCGAGGCGGCCGCAGGATCGGATGCGATCATCGAGGCGGCGGCCCGCCCGAGTGATATCGTCATGGCGGCGATTGTCGGTGCTGCCGGTCTGCGTCCGGCGCTGGCCGCGCTGGAGCGGGGGGCTACCCTCGCGCTTGCCAACAAGGAATGTCTGGTCTGCGCCGGTGATGTGGTCACCGGTGTCGCACGCCGCCATGGTGCGCGGCTGCTCCCGGTCGATTCCGAGCATAACGCGATCTACCAGGTGTTCGACTTCGAACGGCCTGAGCGCGTATCCCGCGTGATCCTCACCGCATCGGGCGGGCCGTTCCGGACCTGGGCGCTGGAGGACATGCGCGCGGTAACCCCGGAGCAGGCGGTCAAACACCCGGTCTGGTCCATGGGGGCGAAAATCTCCATCGACTCGGCCACCCTGATGAACAAGGGCCTGGAAGTCATCGAGGCCAGTCATCTGTTTCCGGTGGCACACGACCGCTTTCAGGTCATCGTGCACCCGCAGTCGGTCGTGCATTCGATGGTAGAGTATGTCGATGGCTCGGTGCTGGCTCAGATGGGCACGCCGGACATGCGGACACCGATTGCCTATACTCTGGCCTATCCGGAGCGGATCGAGACGCCCTGTCGTCGCCTCGATCTCGCAGAAGTTGGCCAGCTTACGTTCGAGTCGCCGGATTTCACGCGCTTTCCGGCGCTGAATCTGGCGCTTTCGGCGCTGCGCGATGGCGGGACGGCACCAGCCGTGCTCAATGCAGCCAATGAAGTTGCAGTCCAGGCATTCCTTGATCGGCGGATCCGGTTTCTGGATATCGCTGCCATTGTTGCCGAAGTCCTCTCGGCGATGCCGGGCATGGACGCCCTTGATCTGGAGACCGTCCTGGCGGCCGATGGCGAGGCACGCCGGCGTGCAGAACAGGCCGTCGTGTCCATGGGAGTAGCGTGATGTCGACCCTGGCGGCCCCCGGCTTGCTCAGCAGTGCCCTTTGGTTCCTGGTCGTCCTGGGGCCGCTCGTGTTCATCCATGAACTGGGCCACTATCTGGCGGCGCGCCTGTTCCGCACCAGGATCGATGGCTTCTCGATCGGCTTCGGGCCGGAGATTTTTGGATGGACCGACAAACTCGGCACCCGCTGGCGCATCTCTCTCCTGCCGCTCGGCGGCTATGTGAAGTTTGCCGGCGACATGAATGTCGCGAGCCAGCCGGACCCGGATGCCGCGCGCCTCAGCCCTGCCGAGCGCGCCGACCTGTTCCAGTTCAAGCCGATCTGGCAGCGCGCGCTCATTGTGGCCGCAGGGCCGATGATCAATTTCGCCTTTGCCATCCTGATTTTTGCGACCCTGTTCACGATCATCGGGCAACCATACACCGTGCCGCGTGTCGCCAGCATCGTGCCGAACAGCGCGGCACAGGCGGCGGGCATCCTGCCGGGTGACAGGATTGTCCGGCTGGAGGGCCAGAGTGTCCGGCGCTTTGAAGATATCGTGAGCGTGATCGCCATCAATCCGGGCGAACCGCTGGATATGACCATTGCCCGGGACGGCCGGGAGATTGCGCTCACCATCACCCCGCGACGGATTGAGGAGAAGGACCGCTTCGGCAACGTTTATGCCCGCGGCATGATCGGCCTGCAGGCAGATGGCCGGCGTGTCGACCAGCTTAATCCGTTCCAGGCGGTTGTGGCCGCGACAGAGCAGACCGTGGCGCTCACCCGTTCGATGGCGGCGACCCTCTGGCAGATCGTCAGCGGTCGACGACCGGTGACAGAACTGGGCGGCCCCCTCAAGATCGCGGACTATTCCGGCCAAAGTGCCGCATTGGGCATCGTGCCGCTGGTTACGTTTATTGCGCTGATCTCGATCAACCTGGGCTTCGTCAACCTGCTGCCGGTCCCCATGCTTGACGGTGGACACCTGGTTCTTTACGCGGTGGAGTCTGTTCGCGGTCGGCCGGTCAACCCGAAAGTTCTTGAATGGTCGTTCCGCACGGGCTTGGCGCTGGTGCTATCATTGATGCTGTTTCTTACCGTCAACGATCTGGCGTCGTTCGGGGTTTGGGACAAGCTGGCACGGATTTTCAGCTAAATATGACAAAGACCATGGCGAAGCGCGCCCGCAGCCTTCCTTGTTCGAGCCGCCGCCTGACTGGCGTGCTGGCGGTTTTTGCCGTCGGCTGCTGCCTGCCGGCGATCACCGCCTATGCACAACAGGCAGGCCCGCCGGCACCGCCGCCGCCGCAACAAGGCGCACCAGCGCCGGGACAGGCAGCAGAGCCGGCTCCCCGCCCTGTACAATCGCTCGGGCCCGTTCGCTCGATCCTGGTCACCGGCAACGAACGGCTGGAGCCGGAGACCGTGCGATCCTACATCGATCTGCGGGTCGGCGCGCCCTATGACCGCGAGGCGCTCGATATTGCGCTGAAGAAACTCTACGGCACGGACCTGTTCGCAGATGTCACCATCCGCGATGACGCCGGGGTTCTGACGATCAACGTCAAGGAAAACCCGGTCATCAACCGCATCCTGTTCGAGGGCAACAAGCGGCAGAAGATCGACAAGCTGCAGGAAGAAGTCCGCCTGGCACCGCGCCAGATTTACACCCGCTCCAAGGTGCGATCGGACGTCTCCCGCCTGATCGAACTGTACCGCCGCTCCGGGCGGTTTGCCGCGACCATAGATCCCAAGGTCATCCGCCTGCCGCAGAACCGGGTGGACCTGGTGTTCGAGATCAACGAGGGTCCGCGCTCGAAAGTCCGCCAGATAAACTTCCTCGGCAACCGTGCCTTTTCCGACGGAAAGCTGCGCGGCGAAATCGCCACCCGTCAGGCGCGCTGGTACCGGTTTTTCTCCTCCAACGACTCCTACGATCCGGATCGCACTGCCTTCGATCGCGAGAAGTTGCGGCAGTACTACCTCACTAACGGCTATGCAGACTTCCGCGTGGTCTCTGCATCGTCCGAACTGGCGTCTGACCTGGAGAATTTTTTCCAGACGTTCGTGGTGGAGGAGGGCGAGAAATACGACTTCGGCAAGATCGAGGTGGACAGCAAGATCCGCGACCTCAAATCGGACAGCCTCCAGAAGTTGGTGGGCATCAAGCCGGGCGATCAGTTCAACGCCAAGCGTGTGGAAGACACCAGCGAACTGCTGACCCAGACGGCCGGCCTTTTTGGCTATGCCTTCGCGGATGTGCGCCCGCGCTTTGATCGTGATCGTGAAAACCGCAAGATGAACATCACGTTCGTCATCAACGAGGCCCCACGGGTCTATGTCGAGCGGATCAACATCAACGGCAACGTCCAGACCGAAGACAAGGTAATCCGGCGCGAATTCCGGCTGGCCGAGGGCGATGCGTTCAACAGCTTCAAGGTCAATCGCTCGCGCGACCGTATCCGCTCGCTCGGCTACTTCCAGGAAGATATCGATATCGAGCAGAAGCCCGGCAGCACGCCGGACCGTGTCGTGCTCGAAGTCAATGTCGAGGAGAAGTCGACCGGGCAGCTGCAGTTGGGTGCCGGGTTCTCGAGCCTTGAGAGCTTCCTGTTTGATGCCTCGATCAGCCAGAGCAATTTCCTCGGCAAAGGCCAGGACCTGCGCCTCGGGTTTACGCTGTCGAGTTTCCGGAATGAACTCGATTTGAGCTTTACCGAGCCGGCATTCCTCGGGCGTAACCTGTCGGCAGGGCTCGATGTCTTCCGGCGTGACTTCAACAGTTTCCGCTTCACCGGCAACAACGACCGCGACACCACCTACGAGGAAGTCTCGATTGGTGGCGGGGCAAGGCTCGGCTTCCCGATCACGGAATTCTGGAGCCTTGGCCTGCGCTACCGCATTTCCACGACCCAGACATCGCTGGATGAGAGCACGTTCTTCACCAACGGCACCTGCAACCTGTTCCTGGCCGGGACCTTCCTGTGCGATCTGGTGGAGAATGACGCCTCCTCCACCCGCTTGACGTCGTCGGTTGGTTTGACGCTTGCTTACAGCAGTCTCAACAGCTTCGAGCGACCGACCCGCGGCCAGCGCCTGGTGTTCACCGAAGATGTAGCAGGGCTTGGCGGGGATGTGCGGTATCTGCGGACATCCATCGATTACGACAGGTACTTCACGCTGCCTTATAATTTTGTTTTGCGCCTGGGGGCGGAGGGCGGCCATGTGATCGGTTTCGGCGGCGACGATGTCCGGATTACCGATCGCTATTTCCTCGGCTCGCCGCGCTTCCGTGGTTTTAGAATTCGCGGTATCGGCCCGCGCTCGCTGCGGACCTGCCTCGATGGCAACCTTTGTGGTGTTCCGACCGGTACTCAGGTCGACGATTCGATTGGCGGCCAGATTTATTATCTCACCAGTGCGGAGGTTGATCTGCCGCTGGGGTCTGCCGTCAATGAACTGGGACTGCGCACATCCGCGTACATCGATGCCGGTGCCCTGTTCGGGATCGACCAGCCAGACCGTCGGGACGCTGATCTCGCGGCACTCGGTGTCAGCGAGGTAGTGCAGGGCGATACGCCATCGCCGCGTGTATCCGTCGGCATCGGCGTCTCATGGAAGTCTCCGTTCGGACCGTTTCGTATTGACGTCGCGCGTGCACTCATCAAGAGAGACGGCGATCAGGTGGAAATATTCCAGTTTAACGTAGGGACACAGTTCTAGTGATGAAGAAGAGTATAATTGCACTGGCGCTTGGCGTCATGATTGCCTCGTCCGGGGCTGCAATCGCGCAGCAGGGCGGCCTGCTGATTGTGGACGTCAACCAGGTGGTACGCGACTCGGTGGCCGTGAAGGCAGCACAGCCGCAAATTCAGGCGCGCGCCAAGCAACTCGAGGATCGCCGCAACGGTTACCAGGCGCAATTCTCCAAGGAAGCCAATGACCTTCAGGATCAGGCGCGGTCTGGCGTCGCGACCGAGGACGTTTTGCGCCCGAAGCAGCAGGACCTCCAGAAACGAGCCGCCGCCGCTGAAGACGAACTGAAGCGCCAGGCTACCGAGCTGCAGCGCATTGACCGCTATGTGCTGGAGCAGATCGTCGATGAGGTCGACAAGATCTCGGCAGAAATCCAGAAGACCCGCGGTGCTGTTGCTGTGTTGCGCGCTGAAGCCACAATAAGCCACACCGAGTCGATGGATATCACCAAGCAGGTTCTGCAAATGCTGAACCAGCGCAAACCGACCGTATCGCTCACGCCGCCCGCTCCGGCAGCAGCGCCCCAGGCGCAGGCCACCACCCCGCCGAAGAAGAACTAGCCGGATGGATGGGGAGGCTGTGACTGGATTTGACGTCCGGCGGATCATGGACTTGATCCCGCACCGCTTCCCCATGCTTCTGGTGGACCGCGTCGAGTCGTTCGAGCCCGAGGTGGCATTGAGCGCGGTCAAAGGCGTGACCATGAACGAGCCGTTCTTCGCCGGGCATTTCCCCGGTCGGCCGATCATGCCGGGCGTGCTGATTGTCGAGGCGCTGGCGCAGGCCGCTGCCATCCACGCTATGCTCTCAATGGGGGCGGACGCGCAGGATAAGCTTGTGTATTTCATGTCGATCGAGGGGGCGAAGTTCCGTCATCCGGTCGAGCCGGGTTGCCTGCTGCACCTGAACGTCACCCAGCAGCAGGCGCGCGCCCGTGTGCGCCGCTATCGCGGGGTTGCCTCTGTCGCCGGTCAGTTCATGGCTGAGGCGGAGTTCACCGCGATGATTGCGGATCGCCCCTCAGCCTGACGCATTTCATCAAGCTGTCATTGGCGTTCCATGATCGTGTGTGGCATTATTGCAGCATGGAAAAACCGGCAATCCTGCTTGCAGTGTGTATGCTTTGTTGCGCATCAGGCACGGTTTTTGCGCAAACTCGCCCCCCCAGTGATCTCATCGCCAGGGTCCGGGATGGGAATGGCGCCGATCTTGGTGAGGCAACCCTGACGAAAGCCCCCAAAGGCGTGCTGCTGGAAATGCGGTTAAAGGGTCTGCCGCCCGGCCCGCGCGGGTTACATTTTCATGGTGCCCCTTCATGTAACGCCCCCAACTTTGTCTCCAGCGGCCCTCACCAGAACAGTGAGGCACGCAATCATGGGTTTCTCTCGCCCAGCGGCTATCATACAGGCGATCTGCCGAACCTGTATGTTGGCACGGATGGTACAGCGCAAATGGATGTCTTTCTGCCTGGTGCCGGTCTGACGCCAGGCCAGAAGGGGACCATTGTCGGCGATCAGGGCGTTAGTCTCGTCGTGAAATCGGCAGCCGACGATTATTTCAGCGATCCGACCGGCAACAGCGGGGCGCGTCTGGCTTGCGGCGTGTTCATGCCGCCTGCCGCACTGGCGGACGCTGAGCTGGCCCGCCGCGAGGCTGATCTGGCGGCGCGTGAAGCAGAACTGGCCCGCAAGGAGGCAGCACTGCAGGCGCGGGCGGCGGCAGCGCCGGTTTTGCCGGCACCTCTGCCGCAGCCCGTAATCGCCCCTGAGAGCGCAGCACCGGCAGTCCAGGCTCTGCCTTCTGCGCCAGTCGAGACAGCCGCGGGTTTGCCGCCGTCGCCGCAGACGATCACGGCACCGCGTCCTGCATCGGCACCGGACACTGCGCAACGCACTTCGGAAACACCGAACTCCGGCGCACAAATCATCATGCCAGGGCCAGTCCCGTCACCCACTCTGGGCGCACCACAATCCCCATCGATCAAGCGCGGGCCGCTTCAGGTGCCAGAGGATGAGGGATCACCGCCGGCGGGCACCCAGGGTACGTATTGAAGCCTGCTGCCTGAAGTCTTCAGACTTCAAAGCCAGCGCCGAACACGGCGGCAATAGTCCGTGTAGTCCTTGCCGAACACAGTCAGCAGATGCAGTTCCTCGCGCGTAATGACCCGGGACTGGATGATGACGATGAGCACAGGCAGCAGCAACGCCGCACCCAGGCTGGTGCGCAGGATCGTCATACCAGCATAGAAGACCATCATGCCGAGATACATCGGGTTGCGGGTATGGCGGTAGAGACCGTCGGTCACGAGCGCACGGGCCGGCTTCCACGGCTCAACGGGAGTTTTGGCGCGGCGGAAGCTGATAATGCCCGCGGCGATGATCGCTGATCCGGCAAGTATCAAGGCGCCGCCAAGCAGAGACGCCGCCAGCGACGGCAGCGGCAGGGCGGGCAGCGACAACACCCTGTCAAAAAGCATGCCGGACAGCATGCACCCGATCACCCACACAGGCGGCGGCAGGTGTACGCCCGGTCCGGGATGCGAGTGATGCCGCATCACTCTGTCAGGTGTTGTCGAGGAAGCTGCGCATCTTGCGCGACCGCGACGGATGCTTGAGCTTGCGCAGAGCCTTTGCCTCGATCTGCCGGATGCGCTCGCGGGTCACGCTGAACTGCTGGCCGACTTCCTCCAGGGTATGGTCCGTGTTCATGCCGATGCCGAAGCGCATGCGCAGCACCCGCTCCTCGCGCGGGGTGAGCGAGGCCAGCACCCGGGTCACGGTTTCCTTGAGGTTGGCATGGATCGCATGGTCAAGCGGGATGATCGCGTTCTTGTCCTCGATGAAGTCGCCGAGGTGGCTGTCTTCCTCGTCCCCGATCGGCGTCTCCAGCGAGATCGGTTCCTTGGCGATTTTCATCACCTTGCGCACCTTCTCCAGCGGCATGGAGAGGCGCTCGGCCAGTTCCTCCGGCGTCGGCTCGCGGCCGATTTCGTGGAGAATCTGGCGCGACGTACGCACCAGCTTGTTGATGGTCTCGATCATGTGCACCGGAATGCGGATCGTGCGTGCCTGGTCGGCGATCGAACGGGTGATCGCCTGCCGGATCCACCAGGTGGCATAGGTCGAGAATTTGTAGCCGCGCCGATACTCGAACTTGTCGACCGCTTTCATCAGACCGATGTTGCCTTCCTGGATCAGATCCAGGAACTGCAGGCCGCGGTTGGTGTATTTCTTGGCGATGGAGATGACGAGACGCAGGTTCGCCTCGACCATTTCCTTCTTGGCGATGCGGGCCTCGCGCTCACCTTTCTGCACCATGGTGACGATGCGGCGGAATTCCTCCAGGTCAACACCGGTCATGTCAGCCACTTCGCGGATCTGGCCCTGGATGCCATGGACTGCTGTACGCTCGGTCGCTGCAAAGTTCGTCCACGCCTTGCCGAGGCCGGACACGCGGTCGAGCCAGCCATCTTCCAGCTCGTTGCCGAGGTAGGCGTCGAGGAAGCTCTTGCGCGGAATCTTGTAGCGCTCGGCCAGCCTAAGCAGCTGGCCGCCGAGCGACATGAGGCGACGGTTCAGCCCATAGAGCTGGTCCACCATCATTTCGATCTTGGCGTTATTGAAATGGACTTCCTGCACCAGGGCCGTCAGTTCGCCCCGCAGTTTGTGGTATTTGCGTTCCTGCTGCGTACCGAATTCTTCATTGCGCTTCATCGCGAGCAGGCGGGCTTCCTGGAGTTTGGCGAACTTCAGGTGCAGGCTGGTGATGGCGGCGAACTTCTCCAGCGCCTGGGGCTTGAGTGTTTCCTCCATCTGGGCGAGCGACATGGTATTGTCGTCCTCGTCCTCCTCGAAGGTGGGACGCGGGGCCCGGCGTTCGGTGTAGTTCTCCTCGTCGTCCTCCCCGGGGGGCGGGGTTTCCTCCGCTTCCTCCGGCTTATCCTCCTTGTAGGCGACCTGCGGCAGGTCGGAGACGTCGCCGCTTTCCACCTGCTCGACCGTCGGTTCCTTGCCGAGCATGGCGTCCAGGTCGAGCACTTCGCGCAGCAGCATGGTGCCGGCGTTCATAGACTCGGCCCACTCGATGATCGCCTGGAAGGTAAGCGGGCTTTCGCACAGCCCGGCGATCATGGTGTTACGCCCGGCCTCAATCCGCTTGGCGATGGCGATCTCGCCCTCGCGGCTGAGCAGTTCAACGGCACCCATCTCGCGCAGGTACATGCGCACCGGGTCGTCGGTGCGGTCGAGCGCGGTTTCCTTCTTGGTGGGTAGTGCTGGTTCGGCGTCGAACGTCAGGTCCGGATCGAGTTCGGCATCGTCTTCCTCGACAGCCTTTGCGCGTGCTTCCGGCTCGGCATCATCAGACAATGCGGGGTCGTCAGCCTCCACCACGTTTATGCCCATCTCGGACAACATGGTCATGACGTCCTCGATCTGCTCGGAGGACATCTGCTCCTGGGGCAGGGTCGCGTTCAGTTCCTCATAGGTGATGTAGCCGCGCTCCTTGGCGCGGGCGATCATGCGGCGAACGGCCGCCTCCGAGACTTCGCCAGCCGGCGCGTCGCCTGTGTCTTCGGTGTTGTCTTCCGGCCGTTCTGCGTCTGTCTTCTTGACCATTCGCTGTCCCTTACGCTTGCCCCCGCAGGCGGTTCGCCGACGCCTGACGTCCGAAATCAATCCATGCCGCTTGCGCGGTGCGCTCGGCACGGCGTGCGGCCTCAAGTGCCGTCAAGGCGTCTTCGTCCATACGTTCCTGGCAGGTGCGTGTCGCAGCCTCCAGCGCCTCGCGTGCTTCGTTCAGCCGGATAGTCAGATCAACCGCTGCCACGAAATCCTGCTCTGCTGCGCTGCCCCCGGCAGGCGGCGCGTTAAACGAAAAACGAAGGCGCTGCTGGTTGCGCACCTGTGCAATGAGTTCGCCAAAACCCGACTGCATCAAATTGTGTTCGAGCCGGGCTTTGTCAAGGACCGTCGATTCGTTCTGTGATTCGGGGAGATACTGCGCTGATTCTGCCACAAGATCGAGCGCCGAATCGAGAGTTGCCTGCCAAAGCCGGTCATAGTCGGACTGGTCGAAGCGCATCATGCTCAGACGTTCGGCATGGTCTGCTGCCCAGCCGGGGTTATCGAGCAGCGCATTGAGTAGGGCGAGCGGCACATCCTGCTGTGGGCCGTTCGCCCGGATCGCGCTGCTGGGCAGGGCCGGCCCGGAGCGCCTCGCATACAGGTCATCGAAGCGCTGGCGAAACTCCTCCATGTAGCTGCGCCGTACCAGCGGGTGCGCAATCGTCTGGGCATGTGTGCGCATCTGCTGGCGGAAGGCGGCGCGCTGTTCGGGCGTCTTCGGATCGGCCTCCTCGTGTTCTGCCTGCCAAAGCCGGTCGACCAGGGGCAGGCGTCGCGCGGCCAGGGCGTTGAAGGCCGCACTGCCGCCCGCGCGAACCACATCATCCGGGTCCTGGCCTTGTGGCAGATCAATGAAGCTCAGGCTCTTGCCCGGCTCCAGCAGGGGCAGGGCGCGCAGAGCCGCACGCTTGCCGGCGCGCTTGCCGGCTGTGTCACCATCAAAGCAGAGCGCCGGCTCGGCTGCGACCCGCCAGAGCAGGCGCATCTGGTCCTCGGTCAGGGCTGTGCCAAGCGGTGCCACCGCATGGACGATCCCGGCCTGCGCCAGGGCGATCACATCCATGTAGCCCTCGACCACCAGCATTTGCCCGGACTTGCGTGCCTCCGGTCCGGCGCGATCGAAGTTGAACAGGGTGCGGCCCTTGTCGAACAGCGGGGTGTCCGGCGAATTGAGGTACTTCGGCTCCCCATGTCCGAGCAGCCGGCCGCCGAACGCAACCACCGATCCGCGCGGATCCCGAATCGGGAACATCACCCGGCCGCGAAACCGGTCGTAGGGCGTTTTGTCCTCGACGGCGATCAGGAGCCCGGCCTCAACAAGGGCGTCCGCACTGGCTCCCTGTCCCATCAGGGCAGCTTTCAGCGCGCCGCGCGAGTCCGGTGCAAAGCCGAGCCCGAAAGTGCGGATCGTCTCGATGCTGAGACCGCGCTTGCCGAGGTAGGCCCGGGCGTCCGCCCCGCTCAGGCCGAGCAGCTGGTCCGCGAACCAGGCCTGTGCCGCCGCCATGATAGCGCGCAGGCTGTCCAGGCGGGCCGTGCGTTCCTTGTCTTCGGGTGTCTCGCGCGGCAGCTCCAGCCCGACCGCGCCTGCCAATTCCTCGACAGCGTCCCGGAAGCCGCGCCCTTCGGCCACGCACAGGAAGCGCACGGCATCGCCATGGGCTCCACAGCCGAAGCAGTGGTAAAAGCCCTTCTCGTCATTGACATAGAAGCTCGGGCTCTTCTCGTTGTGGAACGGGCACAGGCCCTTCCATTCGCGCCCGGCCCGCATCAGGCGTACCTTGCGGCCCACCACCTCGTGCAGGGCGACACGGGCGCGCAACTCATCCAGAAAGGCGGGAGAGATGGCCATATTGCTAGTGTTTTGGCCTTTCAGGGCGATCACCATCCGACAGAGTACCGTTCGTCCCGAGCCCGGTCGAGGGATGAACGGCTTCTCCAGCACTCACAGAAAATCGTCTGGCGGGGGGACGAGCAAAGAAACGAACAGCGTCCCAGTCTCCACGAATTAGCGCTTCTTTCTTTGCGCGCGACCAGGATTTCACCTGCAGCTCGCACGCGAGGGCCTCCTCGCGGGTTGGAAAAACTTCTGACCAAACCAGACTGAGCGGTCGCCGCTTGTTCGTGTAGCAGGGTGTGTCGCTGGCAGTGTGTTGGGCGAGACGTACTTCGAGATTGTCCGTGTGACCGGTATAGTAACTGCTGTCGGAACACTTCAAAATATAGGCCCAGAAAGCCATTGAACTTGCACTCCGACTTGGATGCTTAACCGCTCATCCCTCGACTATGCTCGGGACGAACGGTTCTGGTACTTGGTGCTATAAACAAGTTCTCAGGCTACAAACAGATTTACCCGGCCAGGGCGGCCTTCACCAGCGCGTTTGCCGCACTCATATCCATCTGGCCGGCAAAGCGCTCTTTCAGGGCTGCCATCACTTTGCCCATGTCCTTGACCGAACTGGCCCCAAGCTCTGTCACCAGCGCCTTGATGGCCTCTGCCGCCTCTGCCTCGTCCATCTGCCTGGGCAGGAACTGCTCGATGATAGCAATCTCCTGGCGTTCAGCGTCGGCCAGTTCCGGCCGGTTGCCCTGATCATAAAGTGTCACCGACTCGCGCCGCTGCTTGATCATTTTCTGGAGGATGTCCGCGATCATGGCATCTTCGGCGGGAGAGCCGGCCTCGGGAGCCACACCGGTCCGCAGTTCGATATCCTTGTTCTTGATCGTGGCCTGCACCATGCGCAGCGTCCCGGTTACCTTTTCATCCTTTGCTTTCATGGCCGTCACGAGGGCCTGCTTGATCGCATCACGCAGCATGGGGTTCGCCTTTTTCGGAAAGCAAAAACAATAGCCGCATCCTGCGCAGAGAGCAATCGGATATTTTTAATCAAGGCGTTGAAAATACATATGAAATTTTTGTGCAATCATGTGTTGACGCACGGCACGCCAGTCGTTAGCAACGCGCCAATTTGCCCGGACCCCTCCCGGTGCCCCCACTGAAAGGTACATGCCCCCGTGACCCGCGACGACGACCGACCGCGTGCGCCTGATGCACAACACCCGACTGCTGCGCTGGTGTTCCAGGATGGATCCGTGGTGTGGGGGCAGGGCGCAGGTGCGGTCGGCGCTCGGGTGGGGGAGCTGTGTTTCAACACGGCGATAACCGGCTATCAGGAAATCCTGACTGACCCGAGCTATGCCGGCCAGATCATCACATTCACCTTCCCGCATATCGGCAATGTTGGGGCAAACCCGCAGGATGTGGAGGCAATCACCCCCTTCGCGCTCGGCTGTGTGCTGCGCGCGCCCATCACCCCGCCGTCCAGCCATCGCAGTGACCAGCATTTCGATGCCTGGCTGAAAAGCTATGACCTCCCGGCGATCACCGGCGTGGACACCCGGGCGCTGACGCGGCGGATCCGCGCCGACACGGCGCCCACAGTGGCACTCGCCCATGCGCCGGACGGTGTGTTCGATCTGCCGGCCCTGACGGCGATGGCGCGCACCTGGCCGGGGCTGGATGGCATGGACCTCGCCAAAGACGTGTGGCAGCGCCAGACCAGCACCTGGGAGCAGGGGCTGTGGTCCCTGGAGGGCGGGTTCAGTATGCCGGAGATGGCCGGGCGACCCCACTGCGTCGCGGTCGACTACGGTGCCAAGCGCAATATCCTGCGCAATCTGGTGAGCGCTGGTTTCCGCGTCACGGTGGTGCCGGGCGATACCAGCGCTGCGGACATTCTGGCCCTAAACCCGGATGCGATTTTCCTGTCTAATGGTCCTGGCGACCCTGCGGCGACCGGCCTCTATGCCATCCCGACCATCAAGGCGCTGCTGGAGACCGGCAAGCCGATGTTCGGCATCTGTCTTGGACACCAGTTGCTGGGTCTGGCCGCGGGCGGGCGCACCTACAAGATGCAGCAGGGGCATCGGGGTGCCAACCATCCGGTGAAGGAGCTGGCAACCGGCAAGGTCGAGATCACCAGCATGAACCATGGGTTCGCTGTCGACGCGGGCAGCCTGCCGGCGAACGTGCAGGCAACGCACGTCAGCCTGTTCGACGGCACCCTGTGCGGGCTGGCCTGGACCGACAAGCCGGTGTTCGGCGTGCAGCATCACCCGGAGGCATCGCCAGGACCGCAGGACAGTTTCTATCTGTTCCAGCGTTTCAGGGATATGGTGGCATGAGGCTGATCCACAACGACCCCAAGGAGCTGGTTGAGCGCGGGCTGGAGCAGTTGCGCGACCTGATCGAGGGCGGAGCCGACCTCGCGTCTCCCCGCATGGCCGTCCATGGTTTTTCCGGCGATGATGATGCCCTGGAGGCGCTGGGCTATGCACTCCGGCAATCGGGCTATCAGGTCGAGCCGGTCGAGGACGGTGAACTGACGGCGCGCGCCTATGGTATCGTGGATGAGCCCTGGCTGCGTGAGGCCATGCTCATTCTCTGCCGCGTCGCAGATCGTTTTGCCGTACAATATGACGGCTGGTCCGCCCCCGACGACCCGAAGGTGGTGAACTGATCATGCAGACGCTCAACCGTTCCAGGGATTTATCAAGCGAAGCCCGAGGCCTTCAAAATCCCGTTCATTGCGGGTGGCAATGGCCATCCCTCGCGCCTTTGCCGTTGCGGCGATCTGCGCATCTGCCGTGCCGGGATTACGCCCGGCCTTTTCAAGGGTGGCAACAAGAGGCCCATAATGGCGAGCCGCGGCTAGGTCAAAGACCGCAATGCGATCAATATGACTCTCAACCAGTGCGTGATAGCTCTCCAGAAAAGCCTGCTTGCGTAGCCCTTCTGACAACATGTGCGCACCGGATAACAGTTCTGCGAGCACCACGGTCGATAACCAAAGATTGTCAGAATGAATGTGCGCCCAGTCGACAACGCGTGCATCTGGCTGCGCGCGCAAAGCCTCGCTCCAGACATTGGTATCAACGAGGATCATTCGCCGGACAGGTCAGGTATGCGAGCGCGGGTACGCGGCGGACTAGGCAGATCAAAGCCGGGCCGGCTGATTTCGTAAAGCCCTTGGAAAAAGCTCTTACGTTTTTCGTTTTGCTGGGGTTGCGCGCGCGCGATCAACGCCAGTCGGGCTTCTTCCTCAAGCGAGCGACCGTTCCGCGCTGCCAGCTCCCGCAGCGCCTGCTTGATGTCATCCGGAAGCTTTCTGATCGTCAGAATTGCCATGCCATCTCTCGCGTGAATGCAATGCAGTCAATTTATGCAATGAAATCGGAGTAGGCAATGCCCAAACGCACTGACATATCCTCGATCCTGGTCATCGGGGCCGGGCCTATCATCATCGGCCAGGCGTGCGAGTTCGATTACTCCGGCACACAGGCGATCAAGGCGCTGAAGGCGGAGGGCTACCGGATCGTTCTGGTCAACTCCAACCCGGCAACGATCATGACCGACCCGGAGCTGGCGGACGCGACCTACATCGAGCCGATCACCCCGGAGATCGTCGCCAAGATCATCGCTGCCGAACGGCCGGACGCCGTGCTGCCGACCATGGGCGGCCAGACTGCGCTCAACACCGCGCTGGCGCTGGCCCGCAACGGCACGCTGGAGAAATTCGGCTGCGTGATGATCGGCGCAGACGCTGAGGCGATAGACAAGGCAGAGGACCGGCAGAAGTTCAAGGCCGCCATGGAGAAGATCGGCCTGGAGAGCGCGCGCTCGGCCATTGCGCACACCGAGGAGGAGGCGCTGGCCGGGCTAGAGCGTGTCGGCCTGCCGGCGATCATCCGCCCGTCCTTTACCCTCGGCGGGACCGGCGGCGGGATAGCCTACAGCCGGGAGGAGTTTCTGGATATTGTGCGCCGTGGGCTTGATGCCTCGCCGACGCGCGAGGTGCTGATCGAGGAATCGCTGCTCGGCTGGAAGGAATATGAGATGGAAGTCG
>CAYOMD010000016.1:0-54429 GCA_964404985.1 uncultured Sphingomonadaceae bacterium | reverse complement strand
GGGTGATGAGGGCGGCTTCGCCCCGAACCTCGCCTCGACGCGCGATGCGCTCGACTTCATCGCCGCCTCGATCGACCAGGCGGGCTTCAAGCTCGGCACCGACGTCGTGCTCGCGCTCGATTGCGCCGCGACCGAATTCTTCAAGAACGGCAAGTACGAGATCAGCGGCGAAGGCCTGTCCTTGAGCCCCGAACAGATGGCCGACTATCTCGCTGCGCTTGTGAACGATTACCCGATCAAGTCGATCGAGGACGGAATGAGCGAAGACGACTTCACCGGCTGGAAGGCGCTGACCGACCTCATTGGCGACAAGTGCCAGCTCGTCGGCGACGATCTGTTCGTCACCAATCCGTCGCGTCTGGAGGACGGAATCAAGACCGGCCTCGCCAATTCGCTGCTGGTCAAGGTCAACCAGATCGGCACCCTGTCCGAAACGCTCGACGCGGTCGATATGGCACACCGCGCACGCTACACCGCCGTCATGTCGCACCGCTCGGGCGAAACCGAGGATTCGACCATCGCCGACCTCGCGGTCGCGACCAACTGCGGCCAGATCAAGACCGGCAGCCTCGCGCGCTCGGACCGGCTCGCCAAGTACAACCAGCTGCTGCGGATCGAGGAGCAACTGGGTGATGCCGGCGTCTATGCCGGTCTCGGCGTTTTGCGCGCCTGAAGCCCAATCGTTACCTGGCGGTGGCTGGCGCTGCCGCCACGGCCTTAAGCGCATCTGATGGGTTGTGCTTGATCAGGAAGGCTTCCAGCGCCTGCAGGAAGGTCAGCCTGTCTTCCTGCCGGGTGAAGTGGTGGTCGCCGAGCGGCTGCGTCACCATCTCCACCGATTTGCCAGCGGATTTCAGCGCACTGTAGATTCGCGACGACTGTTCATAGGGCACCCGCAAATCCTTTTTGCCATGGACGAGGAGCACCGGAGAACTGAACTCCTCCACATGTTTCAGCGGGGACACGCTGTCGAAGTCAGGGACAAGTTTTCTCCAATTGCGCTTGTAGGACTTTCCATAGAATGCCCAGGCGTCATAGCGCACAAGCGAGGCCAGGTTGCCCACGCCGGCGAAAGACACGGCGCAACGATAAAGCTTGCCGTCGCGCTGGGCTGCCCGCAGCGCTGCATAGCCGCCATAGGACCCGCCAACCATGCAGGCCCGGTTCGGGTCCGCGAGTCCTTCAGCTGCTGCCCAGGCGAGTGTATCATTGAGGTCATCCTGCATCTTCAGGCCCCACTCGCCGTCACCGGCATTTTTGTGCGCTGTGCCAAACCCGGTTGAGCCGCGGAAGTTGGGTTGCAGAACCAGATAGCCCCTGTCTGCGAGAAACTGTGCCCACCAGTCCCAACTCTCGGAGTCTCTGGCCGCAGGACCGCCGTGCGGCATGATGATGACGGGCAGATTTTTCGGCTCGCTGCCCTTCGGCTGCGTCATCACGGTCGGGATGACCAGGCCGTCACGTGCCTTGATCCGAACAGTCTTTACAGGGTGCATGGCTTTGTTGCCCATGGATTTGTTCACGGCGCCGATGGGGTACATTGTGGCTACATCGAGATCGAACAGATAAAAGGCACCAGCACGATCTGCACCGCCGGTCTTTATGATCATGCGTGATTTGTCGCGACTTATCGATGTTATGCTTGCGGATCGACCAGGGACGGATTGCTCAATCTTGGCCTGCATGTCGGCAAACTCTGGGTCGAGCCAAATCGACCTGTATTTATCATCGGTATAGCTATAGCCCGCCATCGCACCAGTGGCAGGGTCTTCAAACCAGCCATCAAGATCGTAGCCTTTTACCTCATGTAATTTTTCAGTTTTTTCAAATGATTCTAAGTCTATGTTGTAAACTGATGAATATCCGTCATCCGTGCTGAATGCTTTTGCGGATTTTCCGTCATCCGAAAAATCAAACGGAACCAGAGGTGACGCACCATATTTTGTATCAACCCGATCCCGGATCTTGAATTGGTGTTTGTTGCTGTCTCTGTAGTAGACTTTACTTATTCCCGTATCATCACTGTAGCCGATGCCGACACGCACCTGGCCGTTCTTATCAGCATACCAGTTCATTACACCTGCAACTGGCCTGACGATTCTACGACCGACGCCGGTGGCGACATCGAAGGTCATGACCTGCGGATAAAAATCCAGTTCTTCAAAAACTGAGTCTTGATAAGCATAGACAATCTTTGCGCTGCCATCGCGTGATACCCAGAGGAGATCGTCTCCATATTGTCCTTTGGGGCGACCGATCAAATGCATCTTTTTGCCGTCAGCACTGATACGAACCATGCGTGTAATGTAAATTTGCTCACCGTATGCTATAGTAGTCGCGCCGGTTCCCACGATTAGCCAGTCATCGTTCACCCATTGCCACCAATTAATGTCGCTATCATCTGCTGTGACTTTACGTAGGTCTTTTTTGTTAGGGTCGAGGGAGTAGATGACAAAAGATTGCTCGCCGTCGACGTTGATTTTAGCAGCAATAGAGTTGCCATCAGGAGATAATTTGGGAGCTTCGAGAAATGGCAGTTCGGCAAAATGTTCGATGGGTGTCAGCGCGGCAGTGGTAGTCGCACCCGTAACGAATGCCAGCGTGCAAGCCAGCGCGACGGCGAACTTGCTCATTTTTCCCCCTGAGCTTCAATTTCTGCGTGTGTTATGTGTTGATAATGCCTGAAAGCCTAGCCGGGTGCACGGGCGACTGCAAGTCGCGCGGCACATGGTACGCAGCGATTTTGCATTTGGCTTGACCCGCAGACTCGAGTGTGATTCTTCTGGGCAATGGACTTGACCACTTACTTTGCAGAGCGTCTGCGGCGCATGCTGATACCGGCTCTGTGCCTGCTGGTGATGGCCTATTTCGGCTATCATGCGGTGTTTGGCTCTGCCGGAATTATTGCAGCGCAGCACTATGCCCGGCAGTTGGGTGTCGTCACCAATCAGGCCAAACACCTGGCAACGGAGCGCGCGACTCTGGAGCGGCGTATCGCGCTGCTGGGCCGGGATGCCATGGACCGGGACTATGCGGACGAGCTTGCACGCCGCGTGCTTGGCCTGGTCGGTCAGGACGAGTTCATGGTGCCGCTCCCTCCCGCAGACGACGCACCCGCACAATAAGTTTCAAGGCAACACGCCGAATTCTTTGACAGATTCGTGTCAAGAGAAACTTTCTGCGCGCATGCTTTCGGCTTGGCGACAGGGCGTGTCGCGCTATAACAGTCTCACCCAAGGGCGCACCTCAGCGCCGGGCAACCCTTCATGGTGGGGACTGTGCATGGCGCGAGCAACACGATCTAAGTCGAACACGGCTTCGGCCAGTGCGGGGGCGGTCGATCCGGCGCGCCAGACCACGCGGTTCGACTGCCCGACTTACCCGGCGGCATACCCTGCATCCCGCGAGGAATTGCTGACATTCTACGAACAAATGCTCCTGATCCGCCGCTTCGAGGAGCGGGCAGGCCAGCTCTATGGCCTCGGGTTGATCGGCGGATTCTGCCACCTCTACATCGGTCAGGAAGCCGTTGTGGTCGGTCTTCAGTCGGCTTTGAAGCCGGTTGACAGCGTCATCACCGGCTACCGCGACCACGGCCACATGCTGATGTGCGGCATCTCCCCGCGTGCCGTTATGGCAGAGCTGACTGGCCGGTCCGGCGGCATCTCCAAGGGCAAGGGCGGCTCGATGCACATGTTCTCGGTCGAGCACCGGTTCTATGGCGGGCATGGCATTGTGGGCGCGCAGGTCAGCCTGGGGACCGGTCTGGCCTTTGCGCACAAATATCAGCAGGATGGCGGTGTGAGCCTGGCCTATTTCGGCGATGGCGCCTCGAACCAGGGGCAGGTCTACGAGAGCTTCAACATGGCCGAGCTGTGGAAGCTGCCGATCATCTACATCATCGAGAATAATCAATATGCCATGGGGACCAGTGTCGGGCGTTCGTCCGCCGAGCGCGAGCTGTTCCGGCGCGGCGAGAGCTTCCGTGTCCCCGGCCTGCAGGTGAACGGCATGGACGTGCTGGAGGTTCGCGGTGCGGCCGAGCGCGCGCTGGAGTGGGTGCGCGCCGGCAAGGGGCCGCTGCTGCTGGAGCTGATGACCTATCGGTATCGTGGCCATTCGATGTCTGACCCCGCCAAGTACCGCACGCGCGAGGAAGTGGACGCCATGCGCGAGAAGTCGGACCCCATCGAGGGTGCCAAGGCCAAGTTGCTGGCCATGGGCGTGACCGAGGAGGAACTGAAGGCCATCGACAAGCGTCTGCGCGATGTCGTCACCGATGCAGCCGACTTTGCCCAATCGAGCCCCGAGCCGGATGCGTCCGAGCTCTACACCGACATTCTCGTGGAGTCCTATTGATGCCGCTCGATATTCTGCTTCCTGCGATGAGCCCGACCATGGAGGAGGGGACGCTGGCCAAGTGGCTGGTGAGGGCCGGCGATACCGTCAAAACGGGCCAGGTGCTGGCCGAGATCGAAACCGACAAGGCAACCATGGAGTTCGAGGCGGTTGACGAGGGTGTGATCGGTGCGATCCTGGTGGCTGAGGGCACAGAGAATGTGAAGGTCGGGACCCGGATAGCAACCCTGCTGGCAGAGGGTGAGAGTGCCGCACCCGTTGCAGCACAGCAGAT
The DNA here is from genome assembly GCA_964404985.1 of uncultured Sphingomonadaceae bacterium. Lineage (GTDB taxonomy): Bacteria > Pseudomonadota > Alphaproteobacteria > Sphingomonadales > Sphingomonadaceae > Hankyongella. The sequence continues at coordinate 49,796 of CAYOMD010000016.1, read as the reverse complement.
TGTTGCGCAGCATGCTCCTGCTCCTGCGCCAGCAGCGTCCATGACTTCCCCTGCAGAGCCAGCCATTACTGCCCCTGCTGTGGCACCCCGCCCGGCAGACCCCGCGCTGCCCGTCGGCACCAGCTTCGTCAAGATGACGGTCCGCGAGGCCTTGCGGGACGCCATGGCTGAGGAAATGCGCCGCGACTCCACCGTGTTCGTTATGGGCGAGGAAGTTGCGGAATACCAAGGGGCCTACAAGGTCACGCAGGGGCTGCTGCAGGAGTTCGGGCCCCAGCGCGTCATCGACACGCCGATCACCGAGCATGGTTTTGCCGGCGTCGGCGTCGGTGCGGCCATGGGCGGCCTTAAGCCAGTCGTCGAGTTCATGACCATGAACTTCGCCATGCAGGCGATCGACCACATTATCAACTCGGCTGCCAAGACCAACTATATGTCGGGCGGGCAGATGCGCTGCCCGATCGTGTTTCGCGGACCAAATGGTGCAGCCAGCCGGGTCGCTGCCCAGCACAGCCAGAACTATGCCGCCTGGTACAGCCATGTGCCCGGCTTGATCGTGATCGCGCCCTACGATGCAGCGGACTGCAAGGGCCTCCTGAAGGCGGCGATCCGCTCGCCGGACCCGGTGGTGTTTCTGGAGAATGAACTGGTCTACGGGCGTTCGTTCGATGTCCCGCAGGTGGATGACTATATGCTGCCGATCGGCAAGGCGCGCATCGTGCGCGAGGGCACGGACGTGACGTTGGTTGCCTATTCGATTGCCGTCGGCATTGCGCTGGAGGCAGCCGAGACTTTGGCCGCCGAGGGGATCAGCGCGGAGGTGATCGACCTGCGTACCATCCGGCCGCTGGACCGGGCGACAATTCTCGCCTCCCTGAAAAAGACCAACCGCCTGGTCTGTGTCGAGGAGGCCTGGCCGCAATTCTCGGTGTCCTCCGAGATCATGGCCATCTGCATGGAGGACGGCTTTGACGACCTTGATGCGCCGGTTCTGCGCGTGACCGACAAGGACGTGCCGCTGCCGTACGCGAATAATCTGGAAAAACTGGCGCTTCTGAAGGCCGATGATGTCGTCGTTGCCGTCAGGACCGTCTGCTACCGCTGAGACCTTTGCTCCTGCAACCCTGTTGAGGAGGCTATATGCCCATTGACATTATGATGCCTGCGCTGAGCCCGACCATGGAAGCCGGGACGCTCGCCAAATGGCTGGTCAAGCCCGGCGATACCGTCAAATCCGGCCAGGTGATGGCGGAAATCGAGACCGACAAGGCAACGATGGAGTTTGAGGCCGTCGATGAGGGGGTCATCGGCAGCATCCTCGTGGCGGAGGGCACCGAGGATGTAAAGGTTGGCACCCGTATCGCCGTGCTGCTGGGCGAGGGGGAAGATGCGTCCGCCGCATCGCAACCCGCGCCTGCAAAGGTCGAGGCAGCACCAGCGATGCCGGCGACCATCACGCTGACCACGCCGAGCCTGGTGGTCGCAAGCCCTCAGCCGAAAGCGGCGGACGGGGACCGGGTAAAAGCCTCGCCGCTGGCACGGCGCATCGCTGCTGACAAGGGTATCGACCTTGGCACCTTGTCCGGCACCGGACCGGGCGGGCGCATCGTCAAGGCGGATGTGGTGGGCCATGCACCCGTTGCTGCGGCACCTGTACCGGTGTCGGTCAAACCATCAGCACCTGTTGGGGACTTCACCCCTCCAGCCGATGTGCCGTTCGAGGAAATCAAGCTGCCGGGCATGCGCAAGGTGATCGCCAAGCGGATGGCGGAGTCTAAATCGACGGTGCCGCATTTCTACCTGACGGTGGATGTCGAGCTGGATGCGCTGATGTCCAGCCGCAAGGCACTGAACACCGCGCTGGAGAAGCAGGGGGTCAAGCTCTCGGTCAATGATTTCATCATCCGTGCCTGCGGCCTGACCCTGAAGAAGGTGCCGGATGCCAATGCCATGTTCGCGGGCGACAGGATGTACCGTTTCCAGCGTGCCGACATTTCGGTCGCGGTTGCCGTGCCCGGCGGGCTGGTGACCCCGGTCATACGCGGGGCCTGCACCAAAGGGCTGGCCGACATTTCCACAGAGATGAAAACGCTGGCCGAGAAAGCGCGCGACGGCAAGCTGATGCCCGAGGATTATCAGGGCGGCACCTTCTCGCTCTCGAACCTCGGCATGATGGGCATCAAGCAGTTCGAAGCCGTCATCAATCCACCGCAGGGTGCGATCCTTGCGGTTGGGGCTGGAGAGCAGCGCGCGGTGGTGAAGAACGGCGCAATCACCATTGCAACAGTCATGTCGGTGACGCTCTCGGTCGACCACCGGGTGCTCGACGGCGCGATTGGTGCGGCGTTCCTCGCCGAGTTCAAGCGCCTGATCGAAGAACCCCTGCTGATGCTGGCGTGAGGCCACTGAAAAGTGTATCTACTGGTGACACTTTTGGAGCGGCTGCCATGAAGATGGGCATAAAGGAATTTCGCGAGCGCATCAGCGAAGTCGCCGAAGGGGACGAAGTCGTCGTTATCACCCAGCATGGCCGGCGTGTCGGTCGCTATGTGCCCGATACCGGATGCCGTGTGTCGGTCGAAGATGTTGACGCCTGGCTCGAGCGGCGCGAACGCCACCAGGAAGACTGGCGCGCCCGTACACCAGATTGGCAGGCACGGATGATCGCCTTCGGCCTTAGCCCCGATGGCGAGCTGATCAAGCCATGATTGCGCCCAGATGCGGCTGGTGACCGACACCAACATCCTTGTCCGCTGCAGTCAGGGCCGGGCCATGCATTTGGCCGCGGGTCTCACCCGGGCCGGTATCGATCTGCTGACGACCCGCTACAATGCCGCGGAGTGCGACCGCGTGCTCCAGCGGGTGTTCGGCCTCGATGAAGCGCAAAGCAGGGCAGAGACGGGCGATCTGCTCTCCCTTTTCGCAGTAATCGAGCCGGATTCACTGGCTGATGCTGCACCGGCTGCCTTGGCGCGGTTGGCTCAAGGCGGCGCGTCGGACTGGCCAGTGCTTGCGGCCGCTCTCGGATACGAGGCCGATATCTGGAGTGACGACCGCGACTTCTTCGGCGTCGGCGTCCCCGTCTGGTCGACCCGCAATGTCCTGAACCTTGCATCTCCCATCTCTACCGAAAGGCCCCAAAATGGTGGACCAGTTTGATCTTGTTGTTATCGGCGGCGGGCCGGGCGGTTACGTCGCGGCGATCCGCGCAGCGCAACTGGGCCTGAGGGCGGCTCTCGTCGAGCGCGAGCATCTGGGCGGCATCTGCCTGAACTGGGGCTGCATCCCGACCAAGGCCCTGCTGCGCTCCTCCGAGATCAAGCATTATCTCGATCACGCTGCCGACTATGGCCTGAAGGCAGAGAATGTGGGGTTCGATCTGGCGGCGGTCGTCAAGCGCTCGCGCGGGGTCGCCGGCCAGCTCAACGGTGGCGTCAAGCACCTGCTCAAGAAGAACAAGGTGACGGTGTTTGACGGCACCGCGACCCTGCCGGCGAAGGGCAAGGTCGCGGTTTCCAAAGACGGCAAGACGGTTGCCGATCTCGCGGCGAAAAACATCATCGTCGCGACCGGCGCGCGGGCCCGCGAACTGCCGCACCTGAAGGCGGACGGCAAACTGGTCTGGACCTACAAGCACGCCATGACGCCGGAGATCATGCCGAAATCGCTGCTGGTGATCGGCTCCGGGGCGATCGGTGTCGAGTTCGCCAGCTTCTATTCCGACATGGGAGCCAAGGTGACCATCGTCGAGATGCTGGATCGCATCCTGCCCGTTGAGGACGCCGAGATTTCCACCTTCATGCACAAGGCGCTCACCAAACAGGGCATGACGCTCAAAACCGGGGCCGGTGTGACCAAGCTCGTGCCGGGCAAGGACAGCGTGACCGCCACCATCGAGGCAGGCGGCAAAAGCGAGGACCTTGTGTTCGACCGGGTGATTCTGGCGATTGGCATCGTCGGGAACAGCGAGGGGCTTGGTCTGGAAGCACTGGGCGTCAAGATCGAGCGCGGTCACATCGTCACCGATGGCTATGGCCGCACCGGTGTCGAGGGTCTCTGGGCTATTGGCGACGTGACCGGTGCGCCTTGGCTGGCGCACAAGGCGAGCCATGAGGGCGTGATCGCGGTTGAGACCATGGCTGGGGTCAAGGGCGTCCATCCTCTTGAGAAGTCCAACATCCCCGGCTGCACCTACTGCCGCCCGCAGGTCGCCAGCGTCGGCCTGACCGAGGCCAAGGCGAAAGAGGCCGGCTATACGGTCAAGGTCGGGCGGTTCCCGTTTGCCGGCAACGGCAAGGCGATTGCGCTTGGTGAGGCGGATGGCCTCATCAAGACTGTGTTCGATGCCAAGACGGGCGAGCTGCTCGGCGCGCACATGGTCGGGGCCGAAGTTACCGAGCTGATTCAGGGCTATGCGGTCGCCAAGTCCCTGGAGACGACGGAGGCCGAGTTGATGCACACGGTGTTCCCGCACCCGACCCTTTCGGAGATGATGCACGAAAGTGTGCTCGACGCCTACGGTCGCGCCATCCACTATTAGGAACCCGCCATGAAGACTCGCGCCGCTATCGCCGTCGCCCCGAATCAGCCGCTGGTGATTGAGGAGGTCACGCTCGACGGCCCGAAGCCGGGCGAAGTGCTGGTCGAGATCATGGCCACCGGCATCTGCCACACGGACGCCTACACCCTGGAAGGCAAGGATTCGGAAGGGATTTTCCCCTCGATCCTGGGCCACGAGGGCGCAGGCATCGTACGCGAGGTCGGCGCGGGCGTGACCAGCGTGAAGCCCGGTGATCATGTGATCCCGCTCTACACGCCGGAATGCCGGTCCTGCAAAACCTGCCTCAGTCAGAAGTCCAACCTGTGCACCGCGATCCGCGCGACCCAGGGCAGGGGCGTGATGCCGGATGGCACCAGCCGGTTTCAAAGAAACGGCGCGGCGCTCTATCACTACATGGGCTGCTCGACCTTCTCCAACTTCACGGTGATGCCGGAGATCGCGCTCGCCAAGGTCCGGCAGGATGCCCCGTTCGACAAGATCTGCTACATCGGCTGCGGCGTCACCACCGGCATCGGCGCGGTGCTCTACACAGCCAAGGTTGAACCCGGGGCGACGGTGGCCGTGTTCGGGCTGGGCGGGATCGGCCTCAATGTCATCCAGGGTGCGCGGATGGTGGGTGCTGACAAGATTATCGGCATCGACATCAACTCGTCCAAACAGCCGATGGCGCAGAAATTCGGTATGACCCATTTTCTGAATCCGAACGAGATCGGTGTCGACAAGGTCGTCTCGGCGATCCAGGATTTGTCCGACGGCGGGGTCGACTATTCCTTTGACTGTACCGGCAATGTGAAAGTGATGCGCCAGGCGCTGGAGTGCTGCCATCGCGGCTGGGGCCAGTCGATCATCATCGGCGTGGCGGAAGCGGGCCAGGAGATCGCCACCCGACCGTTCCAGCTCGTGACCGGGCGGGTGTGGAAGGGCTCGGCGTTCGGCGGTGCGCGTGGCCGCTCGGACGTGCCGAGGATCGTAGACTGGTACATGGACGGCAAGATCAACATCGACGACCTGATCACCCACACCATGCCGCTCGAGCGCATCAACGACGCCTTTGACCTGATGCATGCCGGCACGTCGATCCGCTCCGTGGTGAAGTTCTAATGTCGGTTGAGATCATCAGCCGCCACGGCTGCTTCGGCGGCACGGTGACCTATTTCCGGCATGCGTCGGCGGTAACCGGCACCTTGATGCGCTTCTCGGCATTCGTGCCGGCACATGCTAGGTGCGCACCCTTGCTGTGGTTTTTGTCTGGCCTCACCTGCACGGAGGATAATTTCACCGTGAAGGGTGGGGCCTATCGCCTGGCGGCAGAGCTTGGCTTGGTGATCGTCGCGCCGGATACCAGCCCGCGCGGCGCAGATGTGCCCGACGACCCGGCCTATGACTTTGGGCAGGGGGCGGGGTTCTACATCAACGCGACCATGGCCCCATGGGCTGCACACTTCCAGATGGAGCGCTACATCGCTGAGGAACTGCCGCTGATTGTTGCGGCCGAGCTTCCGGTTGATATGCGGCGGCAGGGCATCTTCGGGCATTCGATGGGCGGGCACGGCGCGTTGACACTGGCGCTGAAGTACCCGCAGCAGTTCACCAGCATTTCCGCGTTTGCGCCGATTGTGGCCCCTAGCCAGGTTCCCTGGGGACGCAAGGCATTCGCGGGCTACCTCGGGCCGGATGACCGCGCCTGGCAGGACCATGATGCCTGTGTGCTGATGCGCAGGGCAGGCGACCGCCGTGGCATGCCGGCAATTCTGGTCGACCAGGGCACCGACGACCCGTTCCTGGCCGAGCAATTGCGGCCCGAGCTGTTCGCGGCGGCGTGTGCTGAGGTCGGTCAGGATGTGCAGCTGCGTCATCACGCCGGTTACGATCATGGCTATTTCTTCATCAGTACCTTCGTGGACGATCACCTGCGGCACCATGCCCGGATCCTCAATGGCGCGCCGGCATCTTGACGCCATCCGCCCGGATCACCTAAGCCAAGCCTTCAGGCGGGTATGATGTAATGGTAGCCTGTCAGCTTCCCAAGCTGAACGCGCGGGTTCGATTCCCGCTACCCGCTCCATGTAGCTGCGTCGTTGAGACTGGTCGTGTCGTCTTTCAGGCGTTTGCCTGCTCTTGCACCTCCTCCCAGTCGAGTGATACCGGCTCGAAACGCTCTGCGTCCCCGCTGAGCACATGGAGGATACCGTCCGCGATGCCGAAGTAGGCGCCATGCAGCGCCAGCGCGCCGGAGCGGATCGCGGCATCGACGAACGGGAAGCTGCGCAGGTTGTCCAGACTCTGGCGGATCGCGGCCTGCTCCAGCGCTCGCTGCGGGTCCATGTCCGGCATGATGCGATAGGCAGCCATCACCTTGTCGCGGGTCGGGCGGATGAGCGACATCCAGCGCCCGATATAATTGAAGCGGCCTGGCCCGTCGCCATCCTCGTCGAAATTGCCCTCGATCGCTGCACGGATACCACCGCACTGGGCGTGGCCGAGCACGACAATATGCGCGACCTTAAGACCGAGCACGGCAAATTCCAGCGCCGCACTGGTGCCGCCGAAATGATTTCCCTGTGACTGGAAGGACGGCACCAGGTTGGCGACGTTGCGCACCACGAAAATCTGCCCCGGCTCGGCGTCGAAGATCACGGTTGGGTCGACCCGGCTGTCGCAGCAGGCGATGACCATGATGCCCGGCGACTGGCCGACATGGCTCAAGGCATCATAGCGGGCGCGCTGGCGATTGTAGACATCGCTGCGGAACCGCCGGTAGCCATCAAGAAGCACGTTAAAGTCGGACACAGGTTTCTCCGTTCATCAGGTTTTACCGGATAGTCACGCCGCATGCGACGTCCCGCCGCAAGCCGATTAGTGAAGCCTGCGCGCCAAAACAAGGGAGGGAGGTTGGCGGGTGCGGCAGAAGGCGCTATCTGGCCGGTATGGACGAAATTTCTCTGTCACCGCCGCCCGTCAACTCCGCTCCCCTGCGCAAGCCGGAGTGGCTGCGCGTCAAACTCGGCACCACGCCGGAGGCGGCGGAGACGCGGCGCACCATGCGGCGGCTGAAGCTGAACACGGTGTGCGAGGAGGCCGCGTGCCCGAACCTTGGCGAGTGCTGGTCGAAGAAGCATGCGACCGTCATGATTCTGGGTGATGTCTGCACCCGCGCCTGCGCCTTCTGCAACGTCAAGACCGGCATGCCGCGCGCCGTCGACCCGCTGGAGCCGGCCCATGTGGCCGATGCCTGTGCCGAGCTGGGGCTGGAGCATATCGTCATCACGTCCGTTGATCGCGATGACCTGCCCGATGGCGGTGCCGGTCAATTCGTGCAGGTGATTGCAGCGCTGCGCGCGCGTGCGCCGAGCACCACCATTGAAATCCTCACACCGGATTTCCGCAACAAGGCGATGAGCGCCGTCGAGCGTATCGTCGACGCCCGCCCCGACGTTTATAACCACAACCTCGAGACCGTGCCGAGGCTCTACCCGACGATCAGGCCCGGGGCGCGCTACTATCACTCGCTGCGCCTGCTGGAGCGCGTGAAGACTCTGGATGCGCAAATCTTCACCAAGTCCGGCCTCATGCTCGGCCTGGGTGAGGAGCGGCTGGAAGTGCAGCAGGTGATGGACGACATGCGCTCCGCCGACATCGATTTCCTGACGCTTGGCCAGTATCTCCAGCCGACACCCAGGCACGCTGGCGTTGCCCGCTTTGTGCCGCCGGACGAGTTCAAGGGCCACGCCGCGATTGCACGTGCCAAGGGCTTCCTGCTGGTTGCCGCCAGCCCGCTCACCCGCTCCAGCTATCATGCGGGTGCGGACTTCGCCCGCATGCAGGCGGCACGCGCGGCAAAACCGGTCCGCGTCTGATGCCCCGGCATACGGACGAAAAGCTGCTGCCCTACACGCCGCAACAGATGTTCGATCTGGTGGCTGATGTGCGGGCCTACCCCCAGTTTCTGCCTTGGGTGCTCGGGTCGCGGGTCATGTCGCAGTCCCGGAGCCTGATAACGGCGGACCTGATCGTCGGGTTCAAGGTGTTCCGCGAATCCTTTACCTCCCGCGTGGCCCTGACAGAACCGAGCCACATTCATGTGGATTATGTGAAAGGGCCGCTGAAGCACCTGTACAATGATTGGTGGTTCGAGCCTGCGGGGGAGGGGACCAGGATCCGCTTTGTGGTCGACTTCGAGTTCAAGAATCCGCTGTTCGAGCGGATGGTCGGTGGCCTGTTTACAGAGGCTGTCAAACGGATGGTCGGCGCGTTCGAGGCGCGTGCCGATGTGCTTTATGGTGCCGGTTCCGCCTCGCTGACCAGCAAGGCGAGTGCGACCCGCACGGCCTGAAGCCGGATGTCCGTGCGGCCGATGTCGCCGAAATCCCGCAAGTCCGAGACGATATCGTCCGGGTTTTCACCGCGCCTGGCTCTGGCGAACACCACCGTGCCCACCGGCTTCTTGTCCGATCCGCCGCCGGGTCCGGCGACGCCGGTGACGGCTACCGCCACATCGGCGTTCGAGTGTTCCAGCGCTCCGCGCGCCATGGCCCAGGCGACGGCAACACTGACGGCACCAAAGGTCTCGATCAGATCGAGATGCACGCCAAGCTGGGCGACCTTGGCTTCATTGGAATAGGTGACGAAGCCCCGGTCCAGCACGTCGGAGGCTCCCGGCACCTCGGTCAGTGCACCGCAGACCAGGCCGCCGGTGCAGGATTCTGCCAGCGCTACCTTCAGCCCCGCCATCCGGCAGCTCTCGACCACACGCACGGCGAGATCGGCAATATCTTGCGGAAACAGATCGGCCATAAGGGGTGTTCCTGACAGCTAAGGGTTAGCGGGAGACCGTATCTGGTACCGGTCGGGCGGGAAGCCTGACGGTCGCGATGGCCTGAGCGGCAAGGCCCTCCTGCCGCCCGGTGAAGCCCAGCTTCTCCGTCGTCGTCGCCTTGATGCTGACCTGATCATGGGCCAGCCCGAGAAGATTGGCGACATGCGCCACCATGGCGTCGCGGTGCGGGCCGATCTTGGGGCGTTCGCAGATCAGCGTCAGGTCGACATGATCGAGCACACCCCCTTTCTCAAGTACCAGGTCACGGGCATGCACCAGGAACAGGTGTGAGGGCGCACCGCGCCACCGGGGGTCGCTGGGCGGAAAGTGCTTGCCGATATCACCGGCCCCGATGGCACCCAGGATCGCGTCGGTCATGGCATGCAGCCCGGCATCAGCGTCAGAGTGGCCGACCAGCCCGGTCTCGTGCGGTATGCGCAGGCCGCACAGCATCACATGGTCAGTTGACCCATCGCTGTTCGGGCCGAACTGGTGCACGTCGAAGCCCATGCCGGTACGGGAAATCATCTGCGCCTCCAGAAGCCGCTCGGCGCGCTGCAAGTCGCCCGCCAGCGTGATTTTGAACAGGTCTTCAGACCCCTCGACAAAGGCGACCGTGCCGCCAGCGGCATGCAGCAGCGCTGCGTCATCCGTGAAGGCGCTGGATGCACTGCGGTGCGCCTCCAGCAGGGCTTTGAACTGAAACGCCTGCGGGGTCTGCACCCGCCAGACCGCCTCGCGCGGCAGTTCGCCGGTCAGCAAAGTCTCCCCGGTCCGAAGCGAATCGACCACCTTGAGCGCCGGGGTCGCGCCGGGATGCTGCTGCAATGCCGCGAGCAGGCGGTCGATGACATCGGTGCTTATGAACGGCCGGGCGGCATCATGGACCAGCACGATATCCGGTGCGTCGTCCTGCGCCAGGCGCTCCAGTCCGGCCAGAACGGACTGCTGCCGGGTCGCGCCGCCGATCACCGGCGACGGCAGATCGAGACCAGTTATTGCCGCATCATAAAGCGGCTGGTGATCATGGCCGATCACGCACTGGATACGCATGAGCGCCGGGTGCGCCCGCAAAGCCAGGACTGCGCGGCGCAGCACGCTGAATCCGCCCAGAGGCGCGTATTGCTTGGGCACATCGCCGCCGAACCGGGAGCCGCTGCCGGCAGCAACGACAAGGACAGCGACGTTGGGGAGTGAGTCGGTCATCCGCGGGGTCTTAGAGTATTTTCCGGAAAAGGGGAGACCGGTTTTCGGCCCCGGTGTTTAGTCCAGCAGCGCGATGGCCTCGATCTCGATCAGCAGGCGCGGATCGACCAGCGCCTGAACTCCAACCATCGTGCTTGCGGGGTATGGCCCCGCGCCGAAATGCCGCGAGCGTACCTGCCGGACCACGGCGGCTCTCGCCGAGTCCAGTCCGACGACATAGGTCACAATCTTGAACACCTGCGGCCAGCCGGCACCCGCTGCCGCCAGACCGGCCGCAACATTGGTGAACACCTGCTCGGTCTGTGCTGCGAGATCGTCAGCACCGATCAGCGTGCCAGCGGCATCGAGCGCGACCTGGCCGGACAGGTGGACCTGCCGACCCGCCGGGACCAGGGCGACATGGCTGTAGCCGGTCGGGGCGGAGAGCGTCTCCGGGTTGAGAAACCGATGTAACATGCGTGCACTCCTTCCGGACAGGATAAGGCTCAGAGAGAGCAGCATACGCGATGCTTCGCGATGACGGCACCATCAAATGCTTCCACGACAAGCAAGCGAAGGCCAATTGCATGGGTGTGGCTTGTCCGCTATAGCCACTGCCTGTTTTTTGAGCACAACCATGACCCTCAAGCCTCTACTAATCGGCCCGGTGACCATCGCCGATCCGGTGATCCTCGCGCCGATGACCGGTGTCTCCGACCTGCCGTTCCGGCGGCTGGTGAAGCGTCTGGGCTGCGGCCTGACCGTCTCCGAGATGATTGCCTCGGAAGCGATGATCCGGGAGACCCGGCAATCGTTGCTGAAGGCCGCTTGGGCCCCGGAGGAAGAGCCGGTCTCCCTGCAACTCGCCGGGTGCGAGCCGGACAAGCTGGCGGATGCCGCCCGGCTGAATGCAGACCGGGGGGCCGCCATCATCGACATCAACATGGGGTGCCCGGTCAAGAAAGTGGTCAACGGCTTTGCCGGCTCGGCCCTCATGCGCGACCTCGACCATGCCGCCCGGCTGATTGCCGCGACCGTCAAGGCGGTCGAGGTGCCTGTGACGCTGAAGATGCGCATGGGGTGGGACCACAACAGCCTGAACGCCCCGGAGCTGGCCCGGATCGCCGAGGATCTGGGCGTGAAGATGATCACGGTGCACGGCCGTACCCGCAACCAGATGTATGCCGGCACCGCTGACTGGGCATTCGTCGCCCGGGTCAAGGCTGCGGTCTCGGTACCGGTGATCGTCAATGGCGATATCACCACGCTGGACGACGTGACGGCGGCGCTGGACCAGTCCGGCGCGGACGGCGTGATGATCGGGCGCGGCGCCTATGGCCGACCGTGGTTCGTCGGTCAGGCGATCCGGTTCCTGAAGACCGGCGCGCGCGCGCCGGACCCCGGCCTCAACCAGCAATATGCCATCGTGATCGAACATTATGATGCGATGCTGGCGCATTACGGGGAGCGCACCGGTGTCAACATGGCGCGCAAGCATGTCGGCTGGTATACCCGCGGCCTGCACGGCTCGGCCGAGTTCCGCAACCGCATCAACCAGATCGAGGATGCGCGCACCGCCCGCGCCACACTCGTTGATTTTTACGCGCCGCTGCTCGACCGTCAGGCGGCATGAACGCGCCAGAGGCGGCCAGCCTGCTGAACGCCCTGCCGCAGGTGCTCTTGTGTGTCGATGCCGAGGACAAGCTCTGCTTCGCCAACACGGCGCTGGAGGAACAGTTTCAGGTGCCGGCAGCACTGCTGCGTGCCAAGGGCCTTGGGGCAGTGCTGCCGCAGGATAGCGGCTTGCTGGCGCTGGTTGGGCAGGCGCGTGCGCATCAGGCGTCGTTTGTGGAATACGACGTTGAGATAAGCCTGTTGAACGGTGTCCGGCTGGTGGCGGACATCTGGGCGCGACCGCTCGCGGATCAGCCGGAGGTGGTGCTGATCGGCGTGCAGAGCCGCGCCGTCGAGCGGATGATCGAGCGCCAGCAGAGCCACAAGGGAGGTGCGCGGGCGGTGGTCGGCGCGGCGGCCATGCTCGCCCACGAGATCAAGAACCCGCTGTCCGGCATCCGGGGGGCCGCACAATTGCTGGAGGAGGGGGGTGGCCCTGGCGAGCGCGAATTGACCCGGCTGATCTGCGCCGAGGTGGACCGCATCCGCGCTCTGGTTGACCGCATGGAGATTTTCACCGATGCCCGACCTTTGGCGCGCGCGCCCGAGAATATCCACGCGATCCTCGGCCATGTGCGCCAGCTCGCGGAGGTCGGCTTTGCCCGCGGGATCATCATCCGCGAGCATTACGACCCCTCGCTTCCGGAGGTGCTGTGCAGCCGGGAGCAACTGGTGCAGGTGTTTTTGAATCTCCTGAAGAATGCGGCAGAAGCTGTCGATAAAAACACCGCAGAGATCACACTCTCGACGGCCTACCGGCACGGCATGAAGGTTGCCGTGAAAGGCTCGAACCGGCGCATCGCGGTGCCGCTGGAAGTCTGCGTGACCGACAATGGCCCGGGTGCCGCCGACGATCTCGCCGATCACCTGTTCGAGCCGTTTGTCTCCGGCAAGCCGAACGGCACCGGCCTGGGGCTGGCACTGGTCGCCAAGGTGGTCGGCGATCACGGCGGGGTCGTGGAGTACCACCGTACGCAGGAGCCGGCACGCACCACCTTCCGGGTGTTGCTGCCGATCTACAGGGGGGCACGCACATGAGCATGACGGTGCTGGTTGCCGATGACGACCAGGCGATCCGGACCGTTGTGCGGCAGACCCTGCTGCGTGGCGGCTATGAGGTGAAGACCACCGACACCGCCGCCGGCCTCTGGAAGCTGGTGGCCGAGGGGCATGGCGATGTGGTGGTGACCGATGTCATCCTGCCGGATGAGAACGGGCTAGACCTCATTCTGCGCATCCACGCGCGCCGCCCGGACCTGCCTGTCATCGTGATGAGTGCCCAGAATACCCTGACGACGGCCGTGCGGGCGACCGAGGCCGGGGCCTTTGAGTATCTGCCAAAGCCGTTCGATATCAATGAATTGAAGAAGGCTGTCGATAGCGCGGTCGCACGCGGTCGCGCAGGCTCTGCCAGCGATCAGGTGGCGGAGGAGCCAACCGACGCCCTGCCGCTGATCGGTCGCTCGCCCGCGATGCAGGACGTCTATCGCACTATGGCGCGGGTGATCCCGACAGATCTGACCGTGGCGATCCTCGGCGAGTCCGGCACCGGCAAGGAACTGGTGGCGCGCGCGCTGCACGATCTGGGTCCGCGTCGACGCGGGCCGTTCGTCGCCATCAACATGGCGGCGATTCCGCGCGATCTGGTGGAGTCGGAGCTGTTCGGCCACGAGCGCGGGGCCTTCACCGGCGCGGCACAGCGCAGTGTCGGGCGCTTCGGCCAGGCGCAGGGCGGGACCCTGTTCCTCGACGAGATCGGCGATATGCCACTGGAGGCGCAAACCCGGCTTCTCCGCGTGCTCCAGGAAGGCGAGTTCACGACGGTCGGCGGCAGCCGCCCGCAACGCGCGGATGTGCGCATCATCTCGGCAACCAATCGCGACCTGCGCAAACTGGCGGACTCCGGGCGTTTCCGGGAAGACCTCTATTACCGCCTGAATGTGGTGCCGATCCGGCTGCCGCCGCTTCGGGTGCGCGGCGACGATATCCCTGAGCTTGCCCGCCATTTCCTGCGTCAGGCGGCCCGGCTGGGGCTGCCGCAGAAGTCCCTGGATGCCAGCGCAGTCCACTGGCTCATCGGCTATGGCTGGCCGGGCAATGTGCGCGAGCTGGAGAATCTGATGCGGCGCCTGGCGGCGCTGGCGCGGGAGGACCAGATCACCGCTGCCGTCATAGAGGCGGAACTGGCCGACAGTGCTGACCCGGATTCAGCCACAGTACCGGCACTCGCCCGTCACGCCGGTGCCGGTCTTGCCGATATGGTCTCGGACCACCTCAGTCGCTATTTCCTGGCATTCCAGCCCGGCCTGCCGCCGGACGGCGTCTACGACCGGGTGCTGGAGGAGGTCGAGCGACCGCTGCTGACACTCGCCATGGCTGCCAGCCGGGGCAACCAGCTGCGTGCGGCACGCTTGCTTGGCATCAATCGGAATACCCTGCGCAAGAAGCTCAATGACCTGAATATCAAGGCCGCCGCGCTGAAGCGGCGCTGAGGCGGGGCGTACCTGCGTTAATTTCGCAACACTGCTGTTGCGGTTTTGCTTGAGTCCGCTAGGGTAGCTCGATGTCGGTGGGATACGGGGAACCAAAAGCGCGAACCGGCGCGTTCCGGCTTTGGCGGCGCCAGCTGATGCGCTGGGCCAACCGCACGCACCTATGGTCGCGTCTGGAAATCACCCTGGTTGTGGTCGCGTTGCTCTGCGGCACCTTGACCTATGTGTTGCTCTCCCAGCGCGGCGCGCCATTTGCCGTGGCCTCCAGCCACCGCATGACCCTGCTTATCTTGATGAATATGGCGCCGATCCTGGGCCTGGCCATTCTCGTGATGCGCCGGCTGGTGCTGTTGCTGACCAACCGGCGGCGCGGGCTGGTCGGGGCAGGGCTGCACCTGCGGTTGGTTGGTTTCTTCTCGCTGGTGGCGGTGATTCCGACCGTTCTGCTGGCCGTGTTCGCAACGTTGCTGTTCGAATTCGGCCTGCAGTTCTGGTTCTCCGACCGGGTGCGCACTGTACTCGAGAATGCTGACCAGGTGGCGCAAGCCTATGTCGTCGAAAACAAGGACCGCATCCGCGATGACATCCTGGCGACCCGGATCGACCTCGACCGGGATGCCGGCAACCTAATGAGCAACCCCTCGCAGTTCGCCGAGGCGGTGCAGTGGCAGGCGATTGCCCGCGACTACACAGAAGCGGTGGTGTTCAAGCTGGAGGATGGCGCGATGGACGCGCTGGTCGCGATTCGCCGGGGCGCTGACTCCGGCACGCGACGGCTGGCGGAATCCGACGTCGCGCGTGCGCAGGCGGGCGAGCTGGTGGTGCTGGCCGGGGAGAATTCTGACCGGGTGCAGGCGATTGTCCAGCTGAAGCGGGCGCCCGGCCACTACCTGTTCGTGAGCCGCAAGACCGCACCGCAGGTGCTGGCGCAGGTCAAGCGCACCGAGGTCGCCAAGTCGGACTATCAGAGCCTGCTGGAACGGCGCAGCAGCCTGCAACTGCGCTTCACGGTCATTCTCGTGATCGTGTCGCTGCTGATCCTGTTTGCGACAATCTGGGCGGCTCTGGCGCTCGCCAACCGCTGGGTGACCCCGCTCGGCTGGCTGATGCGGGCGGCCGAGCGGGTCGGCAAGGGCGACCTCGCGACTCGTGTGCCGATTCGCGGCAGCCCTGACGAGCTGAGCCGTATCGCCCGCTCTTTCAACCGCATGGCCATGCAACTGGAAACCCAGACCGGCGCGCTGATGGCCGCCAACGCCCATATGGACGAGCGTCGCCGATTTACCGAGGCTGTTTTGTCCGGGGTTTCCGCCGGTGTGCTGGGTGTCTCCGGCCAGGGTGTGGTTGCACTGGCCAATGTCTCGGCGGTGAACCTGCTGCAGATGGATGACCAGCAGTTGGTTGGCCGGCGCCTGTCGGAGGTCAGCCCGGAACTCGCCGCGATGCTGGATACGGCCAAGGATACGGCGCAGGACCTTGCAGCCGGCGAAGTGGCGCTTGAGCGCAACCAGCGCACGCTGATGGTGCAGGTGCGTGCCCAGGGGGGAACGCACGGCGGCTTTGTGCTGACGTTCGATGATATCACCGAGCAACTGGCCGACCAGCGCCGCGCCGCATGGTCCGACGTGGCCCGGCGTATCGCCCACGAGATCAAGAACCCGCTGACGCCGATCCAGCTTGCCGCCGAGCGCCTGCGTCGCAAATACATGCCGCTCATCGAGCATGATGTGCAGGTGTTCGACAATTGCACCGATACCATCATCCGCCAGGTCGGCGATCTGCGGCGCATGGTGGACGAGTTCTCGGCCTTTGCCCGCATGCCGCGCCCGGACCTGAAGCCCGAGCGGCTGCGCGGGATCGCCGAACAGTCGATCCTGCTGGCAGAGATGGCCAATCCGCAGGTGCAGTTCACGCTGCAGGTCGATGACCCCGATCTCACCATGGTCTGCGATCGCGGCCAGATCACCCAGGTGTTCACCAACCTGATCAAGAACAGTATCGAGGCGATCCAGGCGCGTGGTGATGGTGCGGCGCGCGGGGAAATCGCCATAGCGATCGCGCAAGACCTGGGCAGCATCCAGGTGCACATCTGCGACAATGGCGTGGGCCTGCCGCCTGCCCTGCGTGAGCGCCTGACCGAACCCTACGTCACGACCAGAGCGCGGGGCACCGGTTTGGGTCTGGCGATCGTCAAGAAGATCATCGAAGACCACAACGGCCGGCTAGTGCTGGAGAACAACAGCAGCGGCCCCGGTGCGTGCGTGGTCATTCATTTCCCGAAAACGGCGGATGTGCAAACCGCTGCAACCCCCAGCAACGAATGGGCACATCATGGCGCTTGATATTCTGATCGTCGACGACGAGAGCGACATCCGCGAGCAGATCGCCGGAATCCTCAGTGACGAGGGCCATACCTGCCGCACAGCTGCCGACAGTGACCAGACGCTGGCGGTAATCGGCGAGCGCCGGCCGTCGCTGGTGATCCTCGATGTCTGGCTGCAAGGGAGCCGGATGGATGGCCTGGCGCTGCTGAACGTCATCATGGAGAGCGACCCGACCCTGCCGGTCATCGTCATCTCCGGGCATGGCACGGTCGAGACGGCGGTCATGGCGATCAAGCGCGGTGCCTATGATTTCATCGAGAAGCCGTTCCAGGCCGACCAGCTGCTCAATACCGTCCTGCGCGCGACCGAGGCCGAGCGGCTGCGCCGGGAGAATGAGGCGCTGCGCGAACGCTCTGGCATCGACCATGAACTGACTGGTGCCTCCCATTGTATCAACGGTATCCGTAATGCCATCCGCAAGGTGGCGGTGACCGGCAGCCGGGTGTTCGTCTCGGGTGCGGCGGGGACCGGCAAGGAAGTCGCCGCACGGCTGCTGCACAACTGGTCGCCGCGCGCGCACGCCCCGTTCGTGGTGATCGGGGCGGCCATCATGTCGCCTGAGCGGGTGGAGCAGGAGCTGTTCGGCGAGGAGCGGGACGGACTGGTGGTCAAGCCCGGCCTGTTCGAGCAAGCCCATGGCGGCACCTTGTTTCTGGACGAAGTCGCGGACATGCCCCACACCACCCAGGCGAAAATCCTGCGAGTGCTGACGGACCAGGTGTTTCAGCGGGTGGGCGGATCGCGCAACGTCCGGGTTGATGTGCGGGTCATCAGCAGTTCCACCCGCGATCTGCGCGCCGAGGTGGTGGCGCGCCGGTTCCGTGAGGACCTGTTCTACCGGTTGAATGTTGTGCCGCTGCGCATGCCCTCGCTGGTGGAGCGACGCGAGGACATCCCGGACCTGGTGAACTTCTTCGTGACGAGGCTGGCGCACCAGCGCGGACGGCGCGCTCCAACGGTTGCCGGTGAAGCCATGGCGGCGCTGCAGGCCTATGACTGGCCGGGCAATGTGCGCCAGCTGCGCAATGTCATAGAGCGCACGCTGATCATGGGCATGTCCGACGACACTGCGATCATCGACCTCTCGACCCTGCCAAGTGAAGTGATGGCCGAACCGGCACGCCTTGCCCCCAACGAGCAGGCGGCCGCGATCATGTCGACACCGCTGCGTGAGGCGCGCGAGGCATTCGAGCGTGAGTATCTGCGTGTGCAGATCCGCCGCTTCTCGGGCAACATCTCGCGTACGGCGGCCTTCATCGGCATGGAGCGCTCGGCGCTGCACCGCAAGTTGAAAGCGCTGGGCCTCAGCGATGGTGCGCGGGAAGACGAGGTTTGAGGATTATTAACGTCAAGAGTTGTGTTCAGGCGACAGCCTACCTATCATGGAGGAGTGGCACCCTCAGGGCTGAGGGAGCCATGCAAGATCATGATTTTGAATGAACAGGACTGATAAGCCTCATCTGCATCAGGTTTGAGCACCAGGCTCCTGCCGCAGAGTGTCCGGCTCCTGTCATCGACAATAACAGCCGGGGGAACCATGGCGGAAAAGAACAACAATCTGCAGGACGTGTTCCTGAACGCGGTCCGCAAGGCCAAAATGCCGGTGACCATGTTTCTCGTGAACGGTGTCAAGCTGCAGGGCAATATCACGTGGTTTGACAATTTCTCGGTGCTGTTGCGCCGGGATGGGCAATCCCAACTGGTCTACAAGCACGCCATCTCTACGGTGATGCCGAGTGGGCCGCTCTCGCTGTTCGAAGCGGAAACCGAAGATCACGACCAGAAGTAGGCACCCCGACCGCTGGATGGCGGCATGAGCGTCGACGTGGAGCCCTACGTCGGCGTTCCCGCGCGCACGCTTGTGCTGCATCCGCGCTTCTCCGGTCGGCAAGACGATGCGCGCTCGCCTGAGGCAGCACTGGACGAGGCGGTCGGCCTTGCGCGGGCGATTAACCTGGACGTTGTCTCGGCGCAGATACTCCCGATCCGCAAGGCGCGGCCGAGCACCCTGTTCGGCACCGGACAACTCGAGACCCTGGCGGCGCTGGTCGCCGAGCGGGAGATCGGGCTGGCGATCATCGACGGTACTGTCTCTCCAGTCCAGCAGCGCAATCTGGAGAAGGCGCTCGATACCAAGGTCATCGACCGCACGGGGCTGGTGCTGGAAATCTTCAGCGCGCGGGCCAGAACCCGGGAAGGCGTGCTGCAGGTGGAACTCGCGCACCTGACCTACCAGCAGAGCCGGCTGGTGCGGTCCTGGACCCACCTTGAGCGCCAGCGCGGCGGTTTCGGCTTCCTTGGCGGCCCCGGCGAGACCCAGATCGAGACCGACCGCCGCTTGCTGCGGGACCGTATCGCCAAGCTGCGCCGCGAGCTCGAGGACGTGAAGCGCACCCGCAATCTGCACCGGGTGCGCCGGCAGAAGGCTCCCTATCCGGTGGTGGCGCTGGTTGGCTATACCAACGCCGGCAAGTCGACGCTGTTCAACCGGCTGACCGGTGCCGGCGTGCTGGCACAGGACCTGCTGTTCGCGACGCTGGACCCGACGATGCGTGCGGTGAAGCTTGGCGGTGAGCGCATGGTGATCCTGTCTGATACGGTGGGGTTCATCGCCGATCTGCCGACCCAGCTGGTCGCGGCATTCCGTGCGACCCTGGAGGAAGTCATCGAGGCGGACGTCATCGTCCATGTGCGCGATATCGCCCACCCGGACAGTGAGCCGCAGCGCAGCGATGTTGAGGCCGTGCTGACGGCGCTTGGCCTGGGCGGGCCGGACTCTGCGCCGATGATCGAACTGCTCAACAAGGCCGATCTGTTGCCCGAAGAGCAGCGCATCGTGCTGGCGGCCCAGGCGATGCGGCGCAAGGACCAGGTGCTGGCCTCAGCCCTGACCGGCGAGGGTGTGCCGGACCTGACAAGCCGGATTGATGCTCTGCTGGCCGAACATGCCCGGCTCTACGATCTGACACTCGAGGCGGCGGACGGCGAGCGTCTGGCCTGGCTATACCGCCACGGCGATGTGCTGCGCCGCGAGGATGAGGACGGGCAAGTGCAACTGAGTGTGCGGCTGAGCCCGGAGAATCACGCGCGGTTCCGCCGGCTGTAAGCGATTGAGGGGCTATCGGTTGATGTGCATGTTCTGCGCGTAGCCCTTGGCGACGGCGTCTGCGACCATGTCGAAGGCTTTCTCCGGCCAGAAGCGACGCATATAGACCGCCAGGCGCTCGCGCCCCTGTGCCACCAGAATATCCCTTTTGCCCCTGGCGATACCGCTGAGCATCCGGCGCACGGCGTCTTCAACCGGCATGCCGTGCTCGATGGCGTCGTCGCTGGTGCCGCGCTGGCTGCCGTCAGCGCTCAGGGCGTTGCGCGAAACGTTGGTTCTGACCGAGCCGGGCGCGATCATGTGCACCTGAATGCCATTGGCGGCGTTTTCAGCGCGTATCGCATCGAAGTAGCCATAGAGGCCATGCTTGGCGGCGCTGTAGCCCGAGCGCATGGGCGCGCCGATCTTGCCTGCGACGCTGGCGATGGTGACGAACCGGCCGCCACCGCGCGCCACCATCCGCGGCAGATTTAAGTGCGAGAGCGCGATCGGGGCATAGAGATCGACCTCGAGCAGGGTGCGGTAAACCTCCAGCCGGGTCTCCAATGCCAGCGAGCGTTGCGATACTCCGGCATTGTTCACCAGAACATCGACACCGCCAAAACAATCCCAGGCCTGCGCGACAATGTCCGGCAGGGCAGGGTAGTTGGTTGTGTCAAATGGCATGACCCTGTGGCGGCTCAAACCACCGCAGGCCGCTGCCACACGTTCAAGCTCCGCGACCTTGCGCCCGGAGAGGATCAGGCGTGCGCCCTGTCTGGCCAACGCCATGCTGAGCGCCTCGCCGATGCCTGATGACGCGCCGGTCACCCAAACAGTCTGATCCTTGAACATAGCGATGACTCTGCCTCGGTTGCTGTTGTGCAGACGCGATCATTCTTCCTTTGCGCTCTGCGCTCAAGGTTTACACACGCCGGAAAACAAGATGGTCACGCAAGGCCAATGGTCGCAACCCCTTGCGCTGAGGCTGTGCGCTGGTAAAGCGGTAGGGCAATCGACACAGACTGTCGACCCAACCATCTGGACAGGCTCCGTGACCGACATCGCGACCGAATATCTGCCGATCCTGATCTTCCTCGGGATTGCCATCGTCTTCTCGCTGGCCTTTGTGGTCCTGCCGGTTCTCGTCTCGACCCTGGGCGGGTTTCAAAAGCCGGACCCGGAGAAGCTGTCCGCCTACGAGTGCGGGTTCGAGCCGTTCGAGGACAGCCGCGGCAAGTTCGATGTGCGCTTTTACCTGGTCTCGATCCTGTTCATCATCTTCGACCTGGAGGTCGCGTTCCTGTTCCCGTGGGCGGTCAGCCTCGGCACGCTTGGCGCGTTCGGCTGGGTCTCCATGATGGTGTTTCTGGGTGTGCTGACGGTCGGGTTTATCTATGAGTGGAAGAAGGGCGCGCTGGATTGGGAATGATCGCGCACCCGGGAGACAGATGATGGCCACAGACTCCGCATTGACCGTCCAGCAGGCTGCTGCCGTCGCCAGCGCCGACGACGGCTTTTTCCAGGACCTGAACAGCGAGCTGGCAGACAAGGGCTTTCTGGTCACCAGCGCGGAAGACCTGATCACCTGGGCGCGTACCGGCTCGCTCTGGTGGATGACCTTCGGGCTGGCGTGCTGCGCCGTCGAGATGATGCACACCTCGATGCCGCGTTATGACGTTGAGCGCTTCGGCTTTGCGCCGCGTGCCAGCCCCCGCCAGTCCGACGTGATGATCGTGGCCGGCACGCTCACCAACAAGATGGCCCCGGCCATGCGCAAGGTCTATGACCAGATGCCGGAGCCGCGCTACGTGATCTCGATGGGCAGTTGCGCCAATGGCGGCGGCTATTATCATTACAGCTACTCGGTGGTGCGCGGCTGCGACCGGATCGTGCCGGTCGACATCTATGTGCCCGGTTGTCCGCCGACAGCGGAGGCTCTGCTGTACGGCATTTTGCTGCTGCAGAAGAAAATCCGCCGTGTCGGCACCATCATCCGATAGGAGACGCGCATGACCTCCTGGGCCCTGACTGCTGACACCCTCGATACGCTGGCGCAGGCTGCGCGTACGGCCCTGGGCGATGCCCTGCTGGAGACGACGGCCAATGCCGGCGAGCTGACCCTCACCGTGCGGCGCGACGCGATTTTGAGTGTGCTGACAACCCTGCGCGACCATGAGGCGTTTCAATGCCGTTCCCTCATGACCCTGTGCGGGGCCGACTATCCGGAACGGGTCGAGCGGTTTGACGTAGTCTATCACCTGCTGAGTTACGCCAAAAACCTGCGTATTCGGGTCAAGATCATGACCGACGCCGATACCCCGGTGCCGAGCGCCGTCAGTGTCTTCCCGGCCGCCGGCTGGTATGAGCGCGAGACCTGGGACCTTTACGGCGTTGTCTTCGACGGTCACCCGGACCTGCGGCGCATCCTCACCGACTATGGGTTCACCGGGCATCCGCTGCGCAAGGACTTCCCGCTCACCGGCTTCGTCGAGGTGCGCTACTCGGAAGAACACAAGCGTGTGGTGTATGAGCCGGTCAAGCTGGCCCAGGATTTCCGCTCGTTTGATTTCCTCTCGCCCTGGGAAGGGGCGCAGTACATCCTGCCGGGCGACGAGAAGGCGCAAGGCGGCAAGCCGGCATGACCGAGGATGTCTCCAGCCTGATCCTGGAGCATCTGCGTGCGATCCGCGGGGATATCGCCGAGATCAAGCGACGCATTGACAGTCTGGAAAGTCGTATGTCGGCCATGGAAGACTATATGCGGGGTATGTTTACGCACCTGATATCACTTCAGCATGATGTCTCCGTGAATACGAAAGATATTGCATTGATCAAGCGCCGTCTCGATTTGGTGGATGTGGAGTAGATTATGGCGGATCGCGACCCCAATCTTGCCGATGCCCCGAAGGGCGAGATCGATATCCAGAATTATTCGATCAACTTCGGCCCACAGCACCCGGCTGCCCACGGCGTGCTGCGCATGGTGCTGGAGCTGGACGGCGAGGTGATCGAGCGGGTCGACCCGCACATCGGCCTGCTGCATCGCGGCACGGAAAAGCTGATTGAGTACAAGACCTACCTGCAGGCTGTACCCTATTTCGACCGGCTCGATTACGTCTCGCCCATGTGTCAGGAACATGCCTTCGCGCTGGCGGTCGAGCGGCTGCTTGGCGTCGAGGTGCCGGAGCGCGGCCAGTATCTGCGTGTGCTGTGGTCCGAGATTACCCGTATCCTGAACCACCTGATGAACGTCTGCACCCACGCGATGGACGTGGGCGCGATGACGCCGATCCTCTGGGGTTTTGAGGAGCGCGAAAAGCTCATGGTGTTCTATGAGCGGGTGTGCGGTGCGCGCCTGCATGCAGCCTATGTGCGCCCCGGCGGCGTCCACCAGGACATGCCTGAGAAGCTGGCGGCCGACATCATGGCCTGGACCGAGAGCTTCCCCAGGGTGCTCGACGACATGGCGACCCTGGTGCTCGGCAACCGCATCTTCAAGCAGCGCAACGTCGATATTGGCGTGATCTCGCGGGATGACGCGCTCGCCTGGGGCTTCTCCGGCGCGATGATTCGCGGCACCGGCATGCCATGGGACCTGCGGCGCAGCCAGCCCTACGACGTTTATGACCGCATGGATTTCGACGTGGTGGTCGGCAAGAACTCCGATTGTTATGATCGCTTCGTTCTGCGTTTCGAGGAAATGCGCCAGTCCCTGAAGATCATCCGGCAGTGCATCACCGAGATGCCGACCGGTCCGGTCTCCTCAATGGATCGCAAGGTGGTGCCGCCCAAGCGCGGCGAGATGAAGCGCTCCATGGAAGCCCTCATTCACCACTTCAAACTCTACACGGAGGGCTACAAGGTGCCGGAGGGCGAGGCCTATGCCGCCGTCGAGGCGCCCAAGGGTGAATTCGGCGTTTATCTGGTGTCGGATGGCTCGAACAAGCCCTACCGCTGCCACATCCGCGCACCCGGCTTTGCCCACCTGCAGGCGATGGACTTCCTCTGCCGTGGCCACATGCTGGCTGATGCACCGGCGGTGCTGGGCTCGCTCGATATCGTGTTCGGCGAGGTTGACCGGTGAGTATTACTAATAACATTGCTGTCATTGAGGCACTGGTGTCGCGGTACAACGCCCATGATGCTGATGGCGTTGCCGCATGCTTCGCGCCGTCCTGCGAAGAGTTCGCACACCCCGCACAAGCGTTGCGCCAGGGGCCACAAGCAATAGCCGAGAATTACACAAAGCTATTTGCTGAATATCCAGACAATCGCGCAGAAGTTCTGCATCGCAGTGCTTTTGCAGACAAGGTTATCGACCATGAACGGGTTTGGCGCTCGCCTGCGCATGAGCCGTTCGAGGTCGTCGTGATCTACACGCTCGCGGACGGCAAAGTCGTCCGAACAGATTATGTGAGATAACATGGCAGACCACGCATCCATTGCCCCTCTCGACCACAGCGCCTTCAACGGCTTCGCCTTCACGCCTGAAAACAAGGCGAAGGCGGACTGGCACATTGCGAAGTACCCTGCCGGGCGACAGCAATCGGCGGTGATGCCGCTGCTCGACCTCGCCCAGCGGCAGATCGGCCAGCAGACCAACACCCAAGGGTGGCTGCCGGTGCCGGTGATCGAGTATGTCGCCGACTATCTCGGCATGCCGTACATCCGCGCCTACGAGGTCGCGAGCTTCTATACGATGTACAACCTGGCACCGGTTGGCCGCTTCCACGTACAGCTGTGTGGCACCACGCCGTGCTGGATCAAGGGCTCGGACGAGGTGATGCGCGCCTGCAAGGACCTGGGGATCACCAAAGGCGCGACCTCAGCAGACGGTCTGTTCACCCTGACCGAAGTCGAGTGCCTGGGGGCGTGCGTCAATGCGCCGATGGTGCAGATCAACGATGATTTCTACGAAGACCTCACATACGAGACCACCCGGTCGATCCTCGAGGATCTGAAAGCCGGGCGGACACCCAAGGTCGGCCCGCAGGTTGACCGCCAGTTTTCAGCGCCGCTCGGCGGCCCGACCACCCTGAAGGGAGCAGCATGATGATACGGGCAATACCCTTGATGCGGTGCGGCTTGCGGATTGTCGCCCTGTGTGCGGCCAAGCGCATGGTGCTGGGCGGTGCGGCCCTCGCGGCGGGTGCCGCCGTTGCCTATGCCGCGCAGCGCCGAAAGGCTGCGCGCAATGATGCGGCGGCTCCTGCAGATGCGGTGGCTTGACCGGCTGCACTGGGCGTGGTTCGGGGTGCTGGCGTGCACCACCTGGATTGCCGTCAACCTGCTGATCGATTCGATGCAGGGTCTGGCGCTGAACCGGGATAGAGGCCTGCAACACGGCGGGCTGGGAGTGGCACTGGGGCTGGGTTTTGCCTGGCTGCGCTGGCGCAAGGCAGTGAGGGATGCGGCAAAAGTGGCCGCCCCCGACAGACGGCTGGATGATCACGAGGCTTGAAGGGTTCTATGCTTAACGATCAGGATCGCATCTTCACCAACCTTTACGGCCTCCAGGACTGGGGCGTCGACGGGGCGATGGCGCGTGGCGACTGGGACGGCACTGCCGACCTGATCGCCAAGGGGCAGGACTGGATCATCGAGGAGATGAAGGCGTCCGGCCTGCGCGGGCGCGGCGGGGCCGGCTTCCCGACCGGGGTCAAATGGTCGTTCATGCCCAAGCAGCCGAACCCGGAGCGGCCAAACACCCTGGTGATCAACGCCGACGAGTCCGAGCCTGGCACCTGCAAGGACCGGGAGATCATGCGTCACGACCCGCACAAGCTGCTGGAGGGCGCGCTGATCGCTGGTTTTGCCATGCGCGCGACCCGGGCCTACATCTACATCCGCGGCGAGTTCGTCCATGAAGCGCACCGGCTGCAGGCGGCGATCGACCAGGCCTATGCCAAGGGCAAGCTCGGCAAGAATGCCGCCGGCTCCGGCTATGATTTCGATGTGTATCTGCACCGGGGTGCCGGGGCCTACATCTGCGGCGAGGAAACCGCGCTGATCGAGAGCCTGGAGGGCAAGAAAGGCCAGCCGCGCCTCAAGCCGCCATTCCCGGCCGGTGTCGGCGTCTGGGGTTACCCGACCACGGTCAACAACGTCGAGTCGATTGCGGTGGCACCCACCATCCTGCGGCGCGGTGCGGGCTGGTTCAAGGGCTTCGGCGCTGAGAACAACGCCGGCACCAAGCTGTTCTGCATCTCCGGCCATGTAAACGCGCCGTGCACGGTGGAAGAGGCGATGTCGATCCCGTTCCGGGAGCTGATCGAGAAGCACTGCGGCGGTATGCGTGGCGGCTGGGACAATCTGCAGGCGGTGATCCCCGGCGGGTCGTCGGTCGCAGCGCTGCGCCCCGACCAGATCCTCGATGCGCCGATGGATTTCGATACCCTGCGCAACCTGCGCTCGGGGCTGGGCACGGCTGCGGTGATCGTCATGGACAAGTCGGTCGACATCATCCGGGCGATTGCGCGCATCAGCTATTTCTACAAGCACGAGAGTTGTGGCCAGTGCACGCCCTGCCGCGAGGGCACCGGCTGGATGTGGCGGCAACTGACCCGCATTGCCGACGGCCGCGCGACCCTGGAGGATGTGGATACCCTGCTCGATGTGGCCAACCAGGTGGAAGGGCATACCATCTGTGCGCTGGGTGATGCCGCCGCCTGGCCGGTGCAGGGCCTGATCCGCAACTTCCGCCCCGAGATCGAGGCGCGGCTGAAAAAGGTGACGATCGTGCGCGAGGCAGCGGAGTAGGCGATGACGGACGAGCGTGCCGATCTGATGCTGGATATTCTCAAGCGCATCCAACTGGATGTGGCGAGCATAAAGCGCGAGCAGGAATCGCATAGTGTACGGCTTCTGGCGCTTGAAGCGCATCTCGGCGCAGTCATGACGTCACTGCATGGTATTCATGCGGACCTCTCGTCCCTTAATTTGCGTGTAGATCGGATCGAGCAGCGTCTCGAGCTGGTTGTGGCGTAAGTGACAGGACTGGTGAGACAGGATGAAATGAGGGCACAATGCCAAAACTGACCGTCAACGGAATTGAAGTCGAGGTGCCGCAGGGCGCGACCGTGCTGCAGGCCTGCGAGGCGGCAGGCTTCGAGGTTCCGCGCTTTTGCTACCATGAACGGCTGTCGATTGCGGGCAATTGCCGGATGTGCCTGGTCGAGATCGCGCCGGGGCCGCCCAAGCCGCAGGCGAGCTGCGCCATGCCGGCGGCGGACAATCAGGTGGTTACCACCAACTCGCCCAAGGTGAAGAAGGCGCGGGAAGGGGTGATGGAGTTCCTGCTGATCAACCACCCGCTTGATTGCCCGATCTGCGACCAGGGCGGCGAGTGCGACCTGCAGGATCAGGCGATGGCCTACGGTCGCGGTGGCTCACGCTACGACGAGAACAAGCGCGCGGTCACCGAGAAATACATGGGGCCGCTCATCAAGACCATGATGACCCGGTGCATCCACTGCACCCGCTGCGTGCGATTTGCCGAGGAAGTCGCCGGCGTCGAGGAGATCGGAGCGATCTTCCGCGGTGAGAACATGCAGATCACCAGCTACCTCGAACGCGCAGTAACCTCGGAAATGTCGGCCAATGTCGTCGACCTGTGCCCGGTTGGCGCACTGACCTCCAAGCCCTATGCCTTCGAGGCCCGGCCCTGGGAGCTGAAGAAGACCGAGTCGATCGATGTGATGGACGCCGTCGGCTCCAACATCCGGGTTGATGTGCGCGGCAATGAAGTGATGCGCGTGCTGCCACGCCTCAACGAGGACATCAACGAGGAGTGGATTTCCGACAAGACCCGCTATGCCGTGGACGGCCTGACCGTCAGACGGCTGGACCGCCCATGGGTGCGCCGGGACGGCAAGCTGCGCGAGGCCAGCTGGCCGGAGGCGTTCGCGGCGATCAAGGCGGGCATATCCGGCCTCTCCGGGGATGCGATAGCAGCATTGGCCGGTGACCTCAGCGATGTCGAGGCGCTGGTGGTGCTGAAGGACCTGTTGGGTAGGCTCGGCTCAATCCGGGTCGAGTGCCGCACCGATGGTGCTGGAGCGCCGACATCCACGCGCGCAGGCTATCTGTTCAACAGCACCATTGCCGGGATTGAGACGGCGGACGTGATCCTGCTGGTCGGCACCAACCCGCGTCTGGAAGCGCCGATCATCGCGACGCGCATCCGCAAGGCGGCGCGCAAGAGCAAGGCAAAGGTTGCGGTCATCGGGCCGAAAATCGACCTGACCTACCCTTACGAACACCTGGGCGACGACCTGTCGATCCTCAAGACCATCGTCAGCGGCGCGCATCCGTTCGGCGAGCTGCTCAAAGGCGCACAGCGTCCGGCGGTCATCCTCGGCCAGGGGGCTCTGCGGCGCAGCGATGCGGCTGCCGTGCTGGGTGCGGCACATTCGCTGGCCGACAAGTGCGCGATGGTGCGCCAGGACTGGCAGGGCTTCAATGTGCTGCATACGGCGGCGAGCCGGGTCGGTGCACTCGATATCGGGTTCACGTGCGAGGGCGGCATCGCGAAGATCGCGGCCGATGCGGCGAGCGGTGCCGTGAAGGCCGTCTTCCTGCACGGCGTCGACGATGCGGACCTTGCCGCCTTTGCCGATACTTTCACGGTCTACATCGGCACGCATGGCGATGCCGGTGTCCGCAACGCGGACGTGATCCTGCCGGCAGCAGCCTACACCGAGAAGTCGGCGACCTATGTCAACACGGAAGGTCGCGTGCAGCGCACGGTGAAGGCCGTGTTTGCGCCGGGCGACGCCCGCGAGGACTGGACCATCCTGCGCGCGCTCTCCGATGTGCTGGGCTGTACGCTGCCCTATGACAGCCTCGGTGCGCTGCGCCAGCGCATGTCGCAAGAGTGGCCGCACCTGGCAGCACTCGGGGCCATCACGCCGGCGGCATGGGGTGACTTCGGGGCAACCGGCGACATCGCACCGGGAGCCGTTGCACTCCCGGTCAAGGACTTCTATCAGACGAATGCCATCGCACGGGCGAGCGCCACCATGGCGGAGTGTTCGCGCGTGATCCTGGGCGGGACGGACGAAAAGGCGACGGGCACCCATGGTTGAGTTTTTCCAGACGACGCTGGGCTGGGGCTGGATCGGCTACCTGGTTGCGCAGATTCTGCTCATCCTGGCGATTATCGTGCCGGTGCTGCTGGGTGTTGCCTTTGCTGTCTATTTTGACCGCAAGATCTGGGCCGCGATGCAGATGCGCAGAGGCCCCAACGTGGTGGGACCCTTCGGGATCCTGCAGTCCTTTGCGGACGGCCTGAAGCTGTTCCTGAAAGAAACCATCGTTCCGGCCAGTTCCAACAAGGGCGTGTTCATTCTCGCGCCGATGATCACCTTCACTCTGGCGCTGATCGGCTGGGCGGTCATCCCGTTCGACGAGACGCTCGTGCTGGCGGATATCAACGTCGGCATCCTCTATCTGTTCGCCATGTCCTCGCTGGGGGTGTACGGCATCATCATGTCCGGCTGGGCGTCGAACTCGAAGTATCCGTTCCTGGGCGGCCTGCGCTCGGCGGCGCAGATGGTCAGTTATGAGGTCTCGATCGGCTTCGTGATTGTCTGCGTGCTGCTCTACGTCGGCTCGCTGAACCTGAACGATATCGTCAGGGCGCAGGAAGGGGCCGGCCTGTTCGGCCTGTTCAACGGGTTCGTGGGCACGCCGCTGCTGTTCCCGATGGCCATCGTGTTTTTCATCTCGGCACTGGCTGAGACCAACCGGCCACCGTTCGACCTGCCGGAGGCGGAGGCCGAGCTGGTTGCCGGCTATCAGGTCGAATATTCCTCGATGTCGTTCGCGCTGTTCTTCCTCGGCGAATACGCCAACATCCTGCTGATGTGTGCGATGACGGCGATCCTGTTTTTCGGTGGCTGGCTGCCGCCGCTCAACATTCCGATCCTCTATGCAGTGCCGGGCTTCATCTGGTTTCTGCTGAAAATCTGCCTTTTCTTCTTTGTGTTTGCCTGGGTTAAGGCGACCGTACCGCGCTATCGCTATGACCAGTTGATGCGGCTGGGCTGGAAAGTGTTCCTGCCGCTCTCGCTGGTGATGGTGGTTCTGGTCAGCGGCTGGGTTGTGTTCTTCAAGCCCCTGCTGCACGCCGCCTGACGGAGACTGCCTGTGTCCCTCGTCCAATCCGCCAAGAGCCTCCTGCTCCTTGAGTTCGTCAAGGCCATGGGCTTGACGCTCAAATACTTCTTCGCCCCAAAGGCGACCGTGAACTACCCCTATGAAAAGGGGCCGCTTTCCCCGCGGTTCCGCGGCGAGCATGCCCTGCGCCGGTACCCGAACGGGGAAGAGCGCTGTATCGCCTGCAAGCTGTGCGAGGCGGTGTGCCCGGCGCAGGCGATCACCATCGAGGCGGAACCGCGCGAGGATGGCTCGCGCCGCACCACCCGCTACGACATCGACATGACCAAGTGCATCTACTGCGGTTTCTGCCAGGAAGCCTGCCCGGTCGATGCCATCGTCGAGGGGCCGAACTTCGAGTTCGCGACCGAGACACGCGAAGAGCTCATGTACAACAAGGGCAAGCTGCTGGCGAACGGCGAACGCTGGGAACGCGAGATTGCCCAGAATCTTGCGCTCGATGCACCGTACCGCTAGGGTCTGCGCCATATGGCCATCGACACTCTGGAAATTGCCAAAGCCCTGCGTGCAGCGGACTTCAGCCCGGACAAAGCCGAGGCCGTTGCCGGTGCGATAGGCCGTGCCATTGCCGGGGGCGTGGCAACCAAGGCAGACCTGCTTGAACTGCAGAACAATCTGCGCACCGAGATTGGTGATCTGCGGGTCGAACTGACGCAGGACATCCACGCAGTCGAATTGCGGCTGAAGACCGAGATGGGGCAGATGGAAGTGCGCATGATGGCCGCGCTTAACGGCATGACCTGGCGCATGATCGGCTTCCTGGTCGCGGTGATGGGACTGGCGGTTGCCGCCATCAAGCTCTTGCCGTCGGCAGCGGGCGGGCTATAGGTGGGCGACCGGGCCATGGTGAACGGGCGGGAAAGCGCCGCCGTGCTGCCTTCAGCGAGGAAAGCGGAACACGCGTGATTTTCGAAGCCTTAGCCTTTTACCTGTTCGCCTTCATGGCCGTGCTCAGCGGCTTCATGGTGATCACGGCGCGCAACCCCGTTCACTCGGTGTTGTGGCTGATCCTCGCGTTTTTCAACGCGGCAGGGCTGTTCGTTCTGCTTGGGGCCGAGTTCCTCGCGATGATCCTGGTGATCGTCTACGTCGGGGCGGTGGCGGTGCTGTTCCTGTTCGTGGTGATGATGCTCGACATCAATTTCGAGGAGCTGCGCAAGGGCTTTGCCACCTACCTGCCAATTGGGCTGGTGATCGCCGGGCTGCTGCTGGTCGAGTTGCTGCTGGTCGGCGGCGGCTGGATCGCCTCGGGTGCGGCTGAGGCCTCACGCACCTCTGTGACGCCGGACAACATAACCAACGCGCAGGCGCTGGGGAACATCATCTACACCGATTACATCTATGTGTTTCAGGCGGCCGGCCTGGTGCTGCTGGTTGCCATGATCGGTGCCATCGTGCTCACGCACCGCCAGCGTGCCGGGGTCAAGCGCCAGAACATTGCCCGCCAGAACGCCCGGACGCCGGAGCTTGCGACAGCGTTGGTCAAGGTGCAAAGCGGGGAAGGGGTGCAGCCGTGATTATTGGTCTTGGCCATTATCTGACCGTCGGTGCCGCACTCTTCGTGCTTGGTGTGCTGGGCATTTTCGTCAATCGCAAGAATGTCATCATCATCCTGATGTCGATTGAGCTGATCCTGCTCAGCGTCAACATCAACCTTGTCGCGTTCTCGAGCCACCTGCACGACATGCTCGGCCAGGTGTTCGCCATGTTCGTGCTGACGGTTGCCGCCGGTGAGGCGGCGATCGGGCTTGCCATTCTCGTTGTTTACTTCCGCAACCGGGGTTCTATCGCGGTTGAGGACATCAATCTGATGAAGGGCTGAGGCGCTTGTACCAGGCCATTGTGTTCCTCCCGCTACTGGCGGCGCTGATTACCGGACTGTTTGGTCGCTCGATTGGTGATCGCGGGTCGCAACTTGTCACGACTCTGGCCGTGGCGGTTGCCTGCGCGCTCTCCTGGACGGCATTTCTCGACGTCGGGCTTGGCCACGGAGACTTCACCAAGGTCACCCTGCTGACCTGGGTGACCTCCGGCGATCTGTCCTTCGACTGGTCAATCCGCGTCGATACCCTGACAGTGGTGATGCTGATCGTGGTGACCACGGTGTCGACGCTCGTGCACCTCTATTCCTGGTCCTACATGGCGGAAGACCCGGACAAGCCGCGCTTCATGGCTTATCTGTCGCTGTTTACCTTCGCGATGCTGATGCTGGTGACCGCGGACAACCTGGTGCAGATGTTCTTCGGCTGGGAGGGTGTGGGTCTCGCATCCTACCTGCTGATCGGTTTCTGGTACAAGAAACCGAGTGCCAATGCGGCCGCCATGAAGGCATTCGTGGTCAATCGGGTGGGTGACTTCGGATATTCGCTGGGCATTTTTGCGATTTTCCTGGTGTTCAACTCGGTTGAGTTCGACACGATCTTTGCGGCGGCCCCCGGCCAGTTCGGCAAGACCTTTAGGTTCCTGGGCTATAACGTCGATATCATGACCACGATCTGCCTGCTGCTGTTTGTCGGTGCGTGCGGCAAGTCGGCCCAGCTCGGCCTGCACACCTGGCTGCCGGACGCGATGGAAGGCCCGACGCCGGTCTCCGCGCTCATCCACGCCGCGACCATGGTGACCGCCGGTGTGTTCATGCTCGCGCGCCTGTCCCCGCTGTTCGAGCAGGCGCCGATGGCCCTTCAGGTGGTGACGGTGGTCGGCGCGGCGACGGCCTTCTTTGCGGCGACGATCGGTACGACCCAGCACGATATCAAGCGGGTGATCGCCTATTCGACCTGCTCGCAACTTGGCTACATGTTTTTCGCGCTCGGTGTCGGGGCTTACGGTGCCGCGATGTTCCACCTGTTCACCCACGCCTTCTTCAAGGCGCTGTTGTTCCTGGGGGCGGGCTCGGTGATCCACGCGATGCACCACGAGCAGGACATGCGCTATTACGGCGGGCTGCTGAAGCATATCCCCATTACCGCGGCTGTCATGTTCATCGGAACCCTGGCGATCACCGGCGTGCCGCTGTTCGCCGGCTACTACTCCAAGGATGCGATTCTGGAAGCGGCGTTCGCGTCCCCATCGCCGATGGGCACCTTCGCGTTCGTGATGGGCGTGAGTGCGGCCCTGCTGACGACCTTCTATTCCTGGCGCCTGTGGTTCCTGACCTTCCTGCAGACGCCGCGCTGGGCGCAGTCCGAGCATATCCAGCATGCGGTTCACGGCGCGCATGGGCATGATGATCACGCGCATGGGGATCACGCCCAGGATGCTCACGCCCATGACAGTCACCACGATGCCAAGGATCATGCAGCCCAGGATCATGGTGACGGCACCGCAGGCTATCACCCGCACGAGAGTCCCTGGCCGATGCGCATTGCCCTGCTGGTGCTGGCGGTCGGTGCCTTTGCCGCCGGGTGGGGCTTCGAGGGCCAGTTCATCGGCCATCACATGGATGATTTCTGGCGCAGTGCGATTTTCGTCAAGGGCGAGAACATCCTGCATGCCATGCATGATGCCGGCCGTGTCCCCGGCTGGGTGCCGATGCTGATCAACGGAGTCATGCTGGTCGGGCTGTCGCTGGCGATTGTCGCCTATCTCTGGAAGCCGGGCATCCCGGCGGCGTTTGTCCGCACCTTCTCCGGCCTGCACCAGTTTTTGTACCGGAAATGGTACTTCGATGAGCTCTACGATCTGCTGTTCGTGAAGCCGAGCCTGATGCTGGGGCGGCTGTTCTGGAAGCGCGGGGACATGCAGACCATCGACCGTCTGGGGCCGGACGGCATTGCCGGGACCGTGGTGCGCACGTCGCAAGGGGCCAGCCGCCTGCAGACCGGCTACCTCTACACCTACGCATTTGTCATGCTGATCGGCATTGCCATCGCGACGTCGTGGTTCCTGCCGCGACTGTTTGCGCAGGGCTGAGTTTAGGGCGCACCATGGACACCTTCCCCATCCTTTCCGCCCTGATCCTGCTGCCGCTGGTCGGTGCAGCCTGGATCCTGCTGGCACCCGGCGGGACTGAGGCCGAGCGCGCGCACAATGCCCGTATCACCGCATTGATCACTACCCTGATCGTGTTCGTGCTCGCCGTCGTGCTGTGGCTGAACTTTGATTATGCCAACGGCGACTTCCAGTTTGTCGAGAAGCTGGATGTGTTCGGGCGCTATTTCAGCTATCATCTGGGGATTGACGGGATTGCGCTGGTGCTGATCGCGCTGACCGCCTTCCTGATGCCGCTGTGCATCATCGCCAGCTGGGACTCGATCCAGAGCCGGGTGGGCGAATACATGGCCGCCTTCCTGTTCATGGAAGCGCTGATGATCGGCGTGTTCTCCAGCCTCGACATGATGATGTTCTACATCTTCTTCGAGGGCGGGCTGATCCCGATGTATCTCATCATCGGCATCTGGGGCGGCAAGCGGCGCATCTACGCCAGCTTCAAGTTCTTCCTCTACACCCTGCTCGGCTCGCTGCTGATGCTGCTGGCCATGCTCTACATGATCGATGAAGCGGGCACGACTTCGATCCCCGAGTTGATGGCCCACCGCTTCGACGTGGATGTCCAGACTTGGCTCTGGCTCGCGTTCTTTGCGTCCTTTGCGGTCAAGATGCCGATGTGGCCGGTTCATACCTGGCTGCCCGACGCACACGTGGAGGCCCCGACCGCCGGTTCGGTGGTGCTGGCCGGGGTCATGCTGAAGATGGGCGGCTATGGCATGCTCCGCTTCTCCCTGCCGATGTTCCCGGAGGCGAGCCACGAACTGGCCTGGCTGGTGTTTGCGCTGTCGATGATTGCCGTCGTCTACACCTCGCTGGTGGCGCTGGTGCAGGAGGACATGAAGAAGCTGATCGCCTATTCCTCGGTCGCCCACATGGCCTTCGTGACCGCCGGCCTGTTCGCCTTCAACAGCCAGGGGATCGAGGGGGCGATTTTCGTCATGCTGTCCCACGGGGTGGTGTCGGCGGCACTGTTCCTGTGCGTTGGCGTGGTCTACGACCGCATGCACACCCGGGAGATCGCCAAATACGGTGGCCTGGTCAACCGCATGCCCGCCTACGCCCTGGTGTTCATGGTGTTCACTATGGCCTCGATCGGTCTGCCTGGCACTTCGGGCTTCGTCGGCGAGTTCCTGGTGCTGGTCGGGGCCTACAAGGCCAGTACCTGGCTGGCGTTCGTGATGGCGACCGGGGTTATTCTGGGTGCTGCCTACATGCTCTGGCTCTATCGCAAGGTGGTGTTCGGCGAGCTGACCCGCCACGACCTCAAGTCCATCCTGGACCTGACCTGGAAGGAGAAGGTGGTATTCGCTCCGATGCTCCTGCTGGTGTTCTGGATGGGCATCTATCCCAACAGTTTTCTGGACCCGGTGCGCGCGCCGGTCGCCAAGCTGATCAGCCAGCTTGAGCGTGCCCCGCAGCAGACCGCTGACGCGCGCTGAAAAGGATGACAAGCGTGACTGCACTTTCCGACAGCCTGATGCTCGCAGCGCCTGAGCTGTGGCTCGCCGTCAGCGCCCTGGTGCTGCTGCTGGTCGGGGTGTTCCAGGGCGATAAAAGCTATTCGATGATCAGCTGGGCCTGTGTGGCGGTGATGGCCGCGGCGGTGGTTCTGGTGGGGGGCGGGCCATCCGGCACCGGCTTCAACGGCATGTTCGTCGTCGATGCCTATGCGCAGTTTCTCAAGGTCGTGATCCTCGTCGGATCGGCCGCCACCCTGATCATTGCCGAGCCGCATATGCGCCGGCTGGGCATCGCGCGCTTCGAGTTTCCCATCATTGTGCTGATCGCGACACTCGGCATGCTGATGATGGTGTCGGCGGGCGACCTGCTGTCGCTGTATCTCGGGCTGGAGCTGCAATCGCTCAGCCTTTATGTGCTGGCCGCGTTCCACCGGGACAATGCCCGCTCGACCGAGGCCGGGCTCAAATATTTCGTGCTCGGTGCGTTGTCGTCCGGGCTGTTGCTCTATGGGGTCTCGCTGGTCTACGGCTTTGCTGGCTCAACCAACTTCCTGCGTCTGCAAGGCGTGCTGGTCGCCGAGCAGACTCCGTCCGTCGGTATCCTGTTCGGGTTGGTGTTCGTGATGTCCGGCCTCATTTTCAAGATTGCCGCGGTGCCGTTCCATATGTGGACTCCGGACGTTTATGAGGGCGCGCCGACCCCGGTGACCACCTTCTTCGCCGCTGCCCCCAAGGTCGCTGCCATGGGCTTGCTGGTGCGCGTGCTCGCGGATGCGTTTCCGGGCCTTGCCGAACAGTGGCGGCAGATCATCATCGTCGCGTCAGTGGGCTCGATGGTGCTGGGGGCTGTCGCTGCGATCAACCAGCGCAACATCAAGCGTCTGCTCGCATATTCCTCGATCGGCCATGTCGGTTATGCGCTGCTGGGCGTGGCAGCGGGGACCGAGGCGGGGATTGAGGCCGTGCTGGTGTATCTCGCGATCTACATGCCGACCACCATCGGCGGTTTCCTCTGTGTCATGGCCATGCAGCGTGGAGGCCAGGCGGTGGAGGCGATCGAGGACCTCGCAGGCCTGGCCCGGCGCCAGCCGCGGGTCGCCTTTGCGCTCGCCATGATCATGTTCAGCATGGCAGGCATTCCGCTGCTGATCGGTTTTGTTGGCAAGCTGTTCGTATTCCAGGCGGCGATTGCCGCAGGTCTGGTCATCCCGGCGATCCTTGGTGTGCTCGCCAGCACGGTTGCAGCCTATTATTACCTGCGCATCGTGAAGGTGATGTATTTTGACGAGCCGGCGCCCGCCTTCGACGCCATGTCCCATACGCCGTCGTCCGTGGTGCTGGCGCTTTCGGCGGCCTTTTCGTCGCCACTGGGCTATCTGGCGATCGGCCCGCTAGCAGCCGCCGCCACGCTAGCCGCAAAGTCGCTGCTGGGTTGAGCGCGCTGCCGACGACCTGGACGCTGCGGCACGTTCCGGAGCTGCCCTCCACCAACGAGACCTTGCTCGAACAGGCAGCGCACGGTGCTGCTGATAACAGTTGGCTGCGCGCAGACCGGCAGACTGCAGGCCGTGGCCGGCGTGGTCGCGCCTGGGACTCGCCTGTCGGCAACCTGCTCCTGAGCGGCCTGGTGCGCGCCCGGCCGGGCGAGGGCATGCTGGCGCAGCTGTCCTTTGTGGCAGCGCTGGCGGTGCGGGAGGCACTGGGCCAATGGGTGCCGGTGGCGCGCCTGCGGCTGAAGTGGCCAAACGATGTTCTGATCGATGGGGCCAAGGTCTGCGGTATTTTGCTGGAGACCCATACCAGACCGCAGGAATTGCCCTGGGTGGTCGTGGGCATCGGCATCAACCTGGCCCATCATCCGGTTGGGCTGGAGCGCCCTGCGACCAGCCTCCTGGCGGCAACCGGAGGCACACCGGACGCGGATATGGTGGCGCGAGCTGTGATTGCAGCCTTCGACACCTGGCGGCAACGCTGGCGAGAGGGTGGATTTGCGCCGATCCGCGCGGCGTGGCTGGCGTCCGCCTCAGGGCTGGGGTCCCGGATTGACGCGCGGCTGACCGGCAGGACCTTGAGCGGACAGTTTCTCGATTTGGCGGAGGATGGCGCACTGGTGCTGCGGCTTGACAGTGGTGTGGTCGAGACCCTTCATGCCGCAGACGTTTTTGAGGGAACCGGCCATGCTGCTCGCGATTGACGTCGGGAACACCAACACGCTGTTCGCGCTGATCGCTGACGGCGAAATCCGCGAGCGCTGGCGCATTTCGACGGATGCGCGTCGCACGGCGGACGAATATATGGTCTGGCTGTCGCAGTTGATGGACATCAATGGCGGCGACCGGGCCTCGATCACCGATGTCGCCATCGCGACCGTGGTGCCGGCGACGCTGTTCAACCTGCGGCAGATGTGCAAGCGCTACTTCGGTTGCGAGCCGCTGGTGGTGACGTCGCAGATTGCCCTCGGTATCGGGATTGACCTGCCGAACCCGGGCGAAGTCGGGGCCGACCGGCTGGTGAATGCGGTTGCCGCACACGAAGCCTATCCGGGTGACCTGATCGTCATCGATTTTGGCACCGCCACCACGTTCGACATCATCACCGATGGCGTGTACCGTGGTGGCGTGATCGCACCGGGTATCAACCTCTCGGTCGAGGCGCTGTTCATGGCGTCTGCAA
The DNA here is from genome assembly GCA_964404985.1 of uncultured Sphingomonadaceae bacterium. Lineage (GTDB taxonomy): Bacteria > Pseudomonadota > Alphaproteobacteria > Sphingomonadales > Sphingomonadaceae > Hankyongella. The sequence continues at coordinate 11,294 of CAYOMD010000016.1, read as the reverse complement.
AGCTGCCCAAAATTGCCGTGGAGCCGCCGCCATCCGGGCGCACGATCGGCCGTTCGACCATCGAGGCCATGCAGTCCGGCATCTTCTGGGGCTATGTCAGCCTGATCGAGGGGATGGTCGCGCGCTGCCGGGCCGAACTCGGCGGGCATCCGCGCGTGATTGCGACGGGCGGTTTAAGCCCGCTGTTTGACCGGCACACTGATGCCATTGACATCGTCGATGCCGACCTGACCGTGAAAGGCCTCGCCGCGATTTACGCGCGCAATGCCAAAGTGTGATATCTATTGCACTGCAGCAAGCCAGGTACGATGGAGACCAGAGTATCCATCACGACATCCAGAGCTATCGTGCTTTGAACAGTATTTGAACATTGAAGGATTTTATTGGTGACAATTCCCGGCGACGAGCTGCTGTTCCTGCCATTGGGCGGCTCGGGCGAGATCGGCATGAACGTCAATCTGTTTGGCTGTCAGGGCAAATGGATCATGGTCGATCTGGGCATGACGTTTGCTGACCCGAGCCTGCCCGGTGTCGAGCTGGTGCTGCCGGACCTGACCTTCATCGAGAAGCATCGGGACCGGTTGCTCGGCATCGTGCTGACCCACGGCCATGAGGACCATCTGGGTGCCGTGCCCTACCTCGCCGGCGACCTGAAAGTTCCGGTGTATGCCACGCCGTTCACCGCCGGCTTGCTGCGCGAGAAGCTGAAGTCTGATGGGTTTGATGATAGCATCAAGGTCAAGACCGTCTCCATGGGGGCGTCGCTGGAGCTTGGGCCGTTCAAGATCAAATATGTCCACCTTGCGCACTCGATCCCGGAGGGCAATGCGCTGGTGATCGAGACGCCCTATGGTCGGCTGTTCCACACCGGCGACTGGAAGCTCGACGACGAGCCCTTGATGGGCAAGCCCTCGACACCTGAGCAACTGACCGCGATCGGCGATAGTGGCGTGCTCGCGCTGATCGGCGACTCGACCAATGTGTTCAACCCCGAGGCCTCGGGCTCCGAAGGGGCCGTGCGCCGGGCGATGCTGGAGGTGGTGAAGGACCGCAAGGGCCGGGTACTGGTGACGACCTTTGCCTCCAATGCCGCGCGCGTCGACACCATCGGCCATGTCGCAAACGAGACCGGGCGGCAGTTGTGCATGGTCGGGCGCTCGCTGGACCGGATCACCCGGGTCGCCAAGGCCTGCGGCTACCTCAAGCATCTGCCGCCGCTGATCAGCCCCGATGAAGCGATGTCTCTGCCACCGCAATCTGTTCTGTTCGTCGCGACCGGTTGTCAGGGCGAGCAACGGGCGGCGCTGGCCCGCATTGCCGCCAAGGAGCACAATGAAATCCGTCTCTCCAAGGGCGATCTGGTGATATTCTCGTCCAAGCAAATCCCCGGCAACGAATTGTCGGTCGGCGCGCTGCATAATGCGCTGGTTGCGCAAGGGGTGGATGTGGTCACGGAGAAGGGGGCGCATGTCCACGTGTCCGGTCACCCGGGTCGGCCTGAACTGGCCGCCATGTATGGCTGGATTCGCCCGCAGATTGCTGTGCCGGTCCACGGCGAGTTGCGCCACATGACCGAACACGCAGCACTCGCCCAGTCTCTGGGGGTGCCGAGCGCTATTGTGCCCACGAACGGCGCCGTGATCCGGCTGGCTCCGGATGGCCCGAAGAAGCTGCGCGAGGAGACTGCTGGCCGGCTGGTGCTGGACGGCGACGTGATTGTACCGGCGGACGGTCTCACCATGGTCCAGCGCCGCCGCCTGCTGCACAATGGCTACCTGTCTGTGAGCCTGGCATTGTCGCGGGGCAAGCTGATGGGCGAGCCGGTGTTCGCCGTTCACGGGCTGCCGTTGGAAGAGGACCTGGACGACTTCGTCACCAAAGCAAAGCGGGAGGTGACCCGCATCGTCGAGACGGCGAACGGCAAGGATATCGCCGGGCTGACCGAGAAAATCCGTGTTGCGATCCGCTCCCAGGCGCGCGACTATACCGGCAAGCGGTCGGTGGCCGAGGTTCATATCATCAAGGTGTAGGGGGACTTCTCATGCGGTATGCCGTGATGCTTCTGGCCAGCCTGGCGCTGGCATCCTGTGGCGAAAGCAAGAAGACGGAAGATGTGACCTTCACGGTCAAGTCTGCGGAGGGCGAGGATAAGTCGGTCAAGGCCAAAGTCACCCAGGACAAGGAAACGGCAACCTTCACATCGGACGAGGGCACCGCGACCTTTGCCTCCGGCGATGCCGCCGCCGCAGCCGCAAAGGACGTGGCACCAGTCTATCCCGGCGCAGCGGTGCTCAGCACCATGAAGGGCGTCAGCGATGATGGGGCAGGCGGCATGGTGGTGATGTCGACTGGCGACTCCCCGGACAAGGTTGCGGCCCATTACAAGCAGGTGATCGCGGACCGCGGCATGAAGGTGAATAGCGAAATCACCACCGGCGACTCCCGCATGATCGGGGCAGGGGACGACCGCAACGGCATGCAGGTGATGATCCAGCCCGGCGAAAAGGGGCAGACCCAGATTACCCTGTTCTCTGGAACGAAGCCGAAATAATGAGCGTGATCAGCGGTCTGGCGATCTATCTCATCATATGGTGGATCGTGTTGTTTGCCGTGCTGCCCTGGGGTGTGCGCACTCCGGCGGAGGCGGGGGCCGACATGGTCCCCGGACAGGCGGACAGCGCCCCAGTGGCCCCCAGACTCAAGCAGAAGCTGCTCTGGACCACGCTGATCAGCCTTGGCTTTTTTGCGCTTTATTGGGCGAATGATCATTTCGGCTGGTTGACGCTTGCCAATCTGCCGGGGCCGTTCCGCGAGTATGTTCTGCCGCCGGAGTAAGCACCCGGTGCAAAAAAAAGGGCCCGGCAAAGCCGGACCCCGCGTCAGTTAGCCCTTTTTTCTATTTTTTTGGGCTAATGTTATCCGGCCTGTAGCCGATTCTCCCCGTAACCTTGACCCTTGCGTGTGCAAGCATCTCTAAGGCCCAAAGTAACAGATGCAACGAAGGATCAGCAAAAATGCTGCGCAGCATGACAGAAGAATGAGCGCTGTGTCCAAGGTGCCACAAGTTCTGGTCCTGGCTGGTGTCATGATATCGTTCTCATGGGCGACTGCGCACGCTGAGCGCTGTGCCGATATCGTGCATCAGCCTGCGAATGATGTCGCGCACCAGCCTTCGGCGGATGTGTCGGCGGATTCGGCGACTTTGCCGACTCAGCCGTTTGACCTTGCGATTCCCTTGACCCGGGATGTGGTGCGCGATGGGCGGCTGCTCGGGCGGGCTCCTGTTGCCAGCCTCGACGTTGCCAAGGATGGTGCGGTCAGGATCGACAGCCCGGTCATCGGCAATAAACCGGTGATTGTCGCACCCTGCAAACCAGAAGTCTCGACACCGTCCCCACCCCGCCGCTAAGAGCTTGGGTTGAACCAAAACCGTTTCAGGGGCTTCATGCGCGCTTCCCGCTATTTTCTGCCGCTTATCAAGGAAAATCCGACAGAGGCGCAAATCGTCAGCCACACGCTGATGCTGCGCGCCGGCATGATCCGTCAGCAGGCAGCCGGCATTTATGCCTGGCTGCCGCTGGGGCTCCGGGTACTGAAGAACATCGAGCGCATCGTGCGTGAAGAGCAGAACCGTGCCGGTGCGCTGGAAGTGCTGATGCCGACCGTGCAGTCCGCGGATCTGTGGCGCGAGTCTGGTCGCTATGATGCTTATGGCCCGGAGATGCTGCGCTTCAAGGACCGGCACGACCGCGAAATGCTGTTCGGTCCGACCAACGAGGAGATGATCACCAGCATCTTCCGCGATAATGTGACGAGCTACCGCGACCTGCCGCGCAACCTCTATCATATCCAGTGGAAGTTCCGTGACGAGGTGCGTCCCCGCTTCGGCCTGATGCGTGGGCGCGAGTTCCTGATGAAGGACGCCTATTCCTTCGATCTCGATCAGGCTGGGGCACGGCACAGCTATAACAGGATGTTCCTCGCCTACCTGCGCACCTTCGAGCGGCTTGGGCTGAAGGCGATCCCGATGCAGGCCGATACCGGGCCGATCGGCGGTGACCTCTCCCACGAGTTTATCGTGATGGCACCGACCGGCGAGTCGGAAGTGTTTTTCCACAAGAACTGGGACCTGCCGCGTGGTTATGGCGCGCTCAGCTTTGACCCCGAAGATGCCGGCGCGCTTGACGGCTGGATCAAGGGCCTCATTACCGACTATGCCGCAACCGACGAAAAGCGCGATCTGCCGCGCGAGGCGGAACTGGGCGACGCCGTGCTGACCGGACGCGGGATCGAGGTTGGTCACATTTTCTATTTCGGCACCAAATATTCCGAGCCGATGAACCTGCGCGTCCAGGGACCAGACGGCACAACAATCACCCCGCACATGGGGTCTTATGGTGTCGGCGTCTCCCGGCTGGCCGCCGCTATCATCGAGGCGAGCCACGATGCCCACGGCATCGTCTGGCCGGATGCGGTGGCACCGTTCAAGGTCGGGCTGATCAACCTGCGGGTCGACGATGCAGCCTGCGCCGGTGCCGCCGACGACCTGTATGCCAAGCTCCAGACAGCGGGTCTCGAGACCTATTACGACGACCGGGATGAGCGCGGCGGTGCCAAGTTTGCCGCCATGGACCTGATCGGTCTGCCCTGGCAGGTGACCATCGGCCCCAAGGGCATCGCAGCCGGGGTGGTCGAGGTGAAGCGGCGCGCAACCGGTGAGAAGCAGGAGCTGAGCGTTGATGCCGCGCTTTCCCTGCTGACTGCATGATCGCCCGATACGAGCGCCTGATCGCCACGCGCTATCTGCGCCCGGTGAAGGGCGAGAGCTTCATTTTCATCGTCTCCATCATCTCGCTGATGGGGATTGCCCTTGGCGTCGCGGCACTGGTCGCGGTGATGTCGGTGATGAACGGCTTCCGGGCGGACCTGCTGGATCGCATTCTCGGGGTCAACGGCCATGCGCTGGTGCAGGGCTACGACGGACGGCTGGACAGCTGGCAGCCGATCCTGGCGGACGCGCGCAAACTGCCTGGTGTGGTGCGCGCGATCCCGATCATCGAGCAGCAGTTGATGGCCTCTCGCCCCGGCCGTGCGTCAGGGGTCACCGTGCGCGGCGTGCGGCCGGAAGACGTGCGCGGCGACAGCATCTTTGCCCGGAACATCAAGGGCGGCAGCTTTGATGGCTTCCGCGACGGCGAGCCGGTGATCGCACTCGGTTCGCAGCTCGCCAGCCTGCTGCTGGCACGGGTGGGGGACAGCGTCTCCCTGATCTCCCCCGAAGGCCGGGTCACCCCCTTTGGCGTGACGCCGCGCATCGCCAGCTTCCGCGTGGTCGCGATCTTCGAAGTCGGGGTCTACCAGTACGACCAGGCGTTCGTGATGATGCCGCTGGCCTCGGCCCAGCGCTATTTCCAGCTGGGTGATGCGGTGGGCGGTATCGAGATCGTGACCGACAACCCGGACAAGGTGGGGGATCGGGTTGCACCGCTGCAAACGGCGGTGAACCAGCATGGTGTGATCGTCGACTGGCGCTCGCTCAACCGTGCGCTGTTCGAGGCACTGGAGGTGGAAAGGGTGGTGATGTTCTGGATTTTGACCATCATCATCGTGGTTGCGGCCTTCAACATTGTCTCCAGCCTCATCATGCTGGTGCGCGCCAAGACCCGGGATATCGCCATTCTGCGCACTATGGGCGCGAGCCGCGCCGCCATGATGCGGGTGTTCATCCTCGCCGGGCTGGTGATCGGGGCTCTGGGCATCCTCGTTGGGCTGGCGCTCGGCTTTACGCTGCTGCACTTCCGGCAGGAAATTGTGATCGGCGTCGGTGCGCTGTTCGGCATTGACCTGTGGAACCCGGAGGTGCGCTTCCTCTCGGAAATGCCGGCCCTGGTCGACCCGCTGCAGATTGCCGGAGTGTGTGCGGTCGCCTTCGTCATGAGCCTGCTCGCCACGCTCTATCCATCCTGGAAGGCGGCCAATACCGACCCCGTGCAGGTGCTGCGCTATGAATGATCCGGTGCTCGTGATCGAGGGGCTGACCCGTGCGTTCGTCCAGGGCGGCGTGACCATTCACGTGCTGCGCGGGGTCGATCTGGCCATTGCACCCGGCGAGATCGTCGCACTGGTCGGCGCATCGGGGTCGGGCAAGTCGACGCTGCTGCAAGCGGTCGGTCTGCTGGAAGGCGGCTGGCAAGGCTCTATCCGCATTCAGGGGGTCGAGGCCCAGACCATGAGCGCGGATCAGCGGACGATTCTTCGCCGCGACAGACTGGGGTTCGTCTATCAGTTCCATCACCTGCTGCCTGATTTCACGGCGATTGAAAATGTCGTGATGCCGCAACTGATCGCGGGGCGTACGCCGGCGCAGGCGCGGGACCGCGCAGCGTCCCTCCTGCGCGATCTGGGACTAGCCGAGCGGCTGGAGCATCGCCCGGCGCAACTCTCGGGCGGCGAGCAGCAGCGGGTGGCGGTGGCGCGAGCGCTTGCCAATGCGCCGGCGCTGGTGCTCGCAGACGAGCCGACCGGCAACCTGGACGAGGCGACCGCCAGTATCGTGCTAGCCGAGTTCATGCGGCTGGTGCGCCAGCAGAACAGCGCCGCCCTGGTCGCCACCCACAACCGCGAGCTGGCTGGACGCATGGACCGGGTCGTGACCCTGCGCGAAGGACGGCTGGAGTATTAAGTCAGTATTTATATAAAATTCTCGTTATACTGAAACTAAATTTAATTAATAAATTTTCAGTCTGGAAAATAAATACAACCTATACATAAAAATGTTATAATATAATAATAATAAAAATGAATCTATTTTAAGTTATCCATAGATTTTCTACTTTGTTCAATCACGGATTTCCTTATTTTTGGCCATTCCGACTTGGGCTTTAATTTTAACGGCCCGAATTTAGTATCGATGCCGCCTAAATAATTATCAATACCCGCTCTGCAGACCCACCAAGGCTCTCGGTCACCCGGAAATTCACTCTCGAGTATAATGGCACGGGTGAGGGCCAATTTTTTTTGTTCTGTTGTGAGTTGATAACTCTTGAATAGAAATGGAATACTTTTCCCTAGATATATATTCCATGCATGCAGCGCTTCATTAGCTGAATTGTCGGAACACCTGGATAAGTCATAAATCAACCTAAGGCGCGCAAGAAAATAATATTCCCATGCTTTGTTTGTGTCATTAGCTGCAATTCTAGTTACAAGCGCGTATATATATGGCGTAGGAAGTTCTTTAATGTTATTCATTAACCAATCTAAGGTTTCTAAATCGTGTGGCTTATCATCTATTTCTTGAAAATTCGGCGTAAATCCAAAGGCTGGCGGTATATCTGGTGCGTCAATTGCTCCGTACCGGGCAATTTTTACTTTACCTGGGTCTTGATCTGGTATGATATGATAGGCATTCGTAATTGTATCCAGTTGAATTAACTCCAAGAAATTTTTTGCTGGCTCGAAATTTATGTTTTCTGCGGCTTTTAGCCATGATATGGCAAGATTTTTGTTTTTATCTACATACTTTCCTGTGTAATAAATTTTTGCTAAATTTAATGCTGCATTAGGATAACCATTTGCTGCTGCATATTCATAGAGACTTATTGCTCGACGTATGTCGCGTGCAACACCTTTTCCTTTTAGAAGCAGGCTGCCTAGTAAATCTGCGGCTGCAGCGTTTTTTCTGTCTGCTGCAATGCTTAAGTGATGGACTGCTCTTTTGTAGTCCGGCTTGATGAGTTGTCCTGTGGAAAGGTTAAAGCCAATTAAATAATGTAAAGCAGCATGATTATTTTTTTTAATTGTTTTTTCTATAATGCTAAAAATTATATCGTCATATATTCTGTTTTTCATTATGGTATTAAATGAAACAGGAATTACTGTACTTATTTCAAGATCAGTAAATAGTAAATTGCAATAATTATCTGTATTAACCGTCTCATAATCATAATCTCGACAAGAACTATTAATTTTAATATAACTATCCATATCACGAAATCGGGCTGACATATCTTCTGGTGATACGGTTATGGCTTCTGCGTGCGAGATTGTCATAATAATCATGATGATCAGGAAGGATATTTTATTCATTGTATTTCCTAGATAGATCACATTCAATAAAATTAGAGCATATTATTGGCATTGGAGAAGTCAATAGTATTCTAAGTGGTGGTGGTCCAGTAACTAACAGGATGCGCTGGATTGCCGTGTCGCCTTCGGCTCCTCGCAAAGTCGACCCGTCTGATTTCATCAGTTTCGATGCAGGGCCAAATGCGCCGGGCCGAGCGGGGCAGGGCTGGCCGATCTCCGCCGGAACCGGCATGCCCGTGTGGTGAAACGATGAGGCAAGCATGCACTGGTTTCTGGCAACTGTGGCACTCTGGATGGCTGCCGATGCAGCGCTGCCTTCAGCAGGCGAGACACAAAGCTATGTTCTGGATGAGGCGTCAAGCCGGATCACTGCTGTAGTCCCGCTGCTGGGTGTAGCCGGCACGACCATTACATTCCCGAAAATGCAGGGCAGTGTGACATATGCGACGCCAGAGGACCTGCAATTCGAGATCACCCTCGATACCCGCGTCATCACCGCGCATGACAGCAAGATACAAGCCGAGGTGCGTGGCCCCCGGTTTTTCGATGTTGCGACTTACCCCACCCTGCGCTTTGTCAGTCGCACCTACCGGCCGGTATCGCCACTGACCGGAGACTTGACCGGGGAGCTGACCATCAAGGGCATCACCCGGCCGATGACTCTCCAAGTCGCGTTCGCGCAGCCCCCCTTGCAGAAGCCGGCCAATGCGCCGCTTGACCTGACGGCCCTGATGACCATCAACCGGCGGGATTTTGGCATGACGGCGCTGCCCCTGCTGGTGGGGCGCAAGGTGGACGTGACGATCAAGGCAAGATTATTGCCACGTTCATGACGGATGCGTGTCGGATTTTTTTACAATTTCCTCGGCTGCAAGTTGATGTCGTAATGCTAACGATATGAATTCACTCGGATGAGGGCGACTGGCATGTTTCGTGCTATGGTTAACAGAGTTATATCAGGTTATTAAGTGAGGCAGGCATGGCATTGAAATCTCTCCTTCTTGCAGCAACTCTGATCAGCGCACCGCTCGTATCGGCACAGGCTGCCTTCATGGTGACCGTTGAAGCGCCGGGTGTGAGCAACACGACCGCCGGCTTTGACTTTGTCGGTGTCGAAACTTTTGACACCCGCCCGGTTGGCAGTGGCCAGTCCTTCAACAGCAACTTTGGTCTCCTCGGCCCGGTGACTGTTACGGGCGAGTACATCGGGGTCGACATCCTGGCTGCAGACCAGTTCGGGGGCGACAACGGCACGAACTATGCCGCAACCTTCTCGGGCAACGGTTTCCGTCTCAACCTGACTGCGGCCAGCGCGGACCCGCAAATTTCTGCTGACCTCAACTATTTCGGTTACTGGCTCTCGGCGCTGGACGCCGGCAACCAGTTCGAGCTGATCAAGAACAACGTGGTCGTGTTCACATTCAACCCGGCGGATGTGCTGAACTTCGTCAACGGCAACGCGCAATACTTCGGCAACCCGTTCCCGCCGCCCGGTCGCAACACCACCGAGCCGTATGTGTTCGTGAACGTGTTCGGTACCGGGGGTGACACTTTCGATGCCGTGCGCTTCTTCGAGCAACCGCCGGTTGGTGGCTACGAAAGCGACAATCACACGGTCGGCTTCTTCAACACCATCAGCGGCACACCGGTGCCGGAGCCAGCGTCGATTGCCGTGCTCGGCCTTGGCCTGCTCGGCCTTGGTGCCCTGCGCCGCCGCTAAAATTCACTCTACAAGCTTGAGAGACCGGGGGATGAAAATCTCCCGGCTTTTTCATGCGCGTTATCACTTGTGGATAAGCTTTAGTCGCCGGTTGCGCATAACTCTGTTCGGTCGCATCCTGCACCCATGCCGCACGCGCCGTTCGTACACCTGAGGGTCCAGACTGCTTACTCCATGCTCGAAGGGGCGATGCGCCCGGACGAGATCGCCAGGGCTTGCGCGCGCCATGCCCTGCCGGCAGCGGCGATCACCGACCGGGATGTGATGTTCGGCGTCATGGAGGCAGCGGATGCGCTGTCCGCGCAGGGTGTGCAGCCGATTATCGGGTGCCTGCTCAGCGTAGCCCGGCTCCATGGTCCGGGCTTTGACATGCTGACCCTGCTGGCCCAGTCCCAGCAGGGCTATGGCAACCTCAGCCGGCTGGTCAGCCGCGCGCACCTGGGTGTGGAGCCGCATCAGCCGCCGCATGTGACGCTTGATGCGCTCGAGGGTTTGACCGATGGGCTGCTGTGCCTGACCGGTGGTGGTGAAGGGGCGCTGGCCCGCCTGCTGGCGCAGGGGCAGGGTGAGGCGGCGCAGACCTATCTGGACCGTCTGCGGTCTGCTTTTCCCGAGCGGCTCTATATCGAGCTCACCCGCACCGGCACACCGGTCGAGTTGGCCAGCGATGCGGCGCTGATCGACCTGGCCTATACGCAGGGCCTGCCTTTGGTGGCGACCAATCCGGTGCAGTATCTGTCGCCCGATTTTCTGGCTGCCCACGACGCGATGCTGTGTATCGCCTCCAGCCGCTACGTCGAGGAGGCGGACCGGCCACGGACCAATCCCGAGCACTGGTTCAAATCGCCGGAGGACATGGCTGCCCTGTTCGCTGACGTGCCGGAGGCGATCGCCAATACGCTGGTGATCGCGCAGCGCTGCGCCGTCTCCCCGCCCAAGCGCAAGCCGATCCTGCCGCGATACTCGGCCGATGGCGACGAAGCGGGTGCCCTGGCGCAGATGGCGCAGGAGGGGCTGGCCAAGCGGCTGCGCGCTGTCTCTGGCGATCACCAGGCCTATCGCGCGCGGCTGGCGTTTGAGCTGCAGGTCATCTCGCAGATGGGATTCCCCGGCTACTTCCTGATCGTCGCGGATTTCATCCAGTGGGCGAAAGCACAGGGGATTCCGGTCGGCCCGGGGCGCGGTTCGGGGGCAGGCTCGGTGGTCGCCTGGGCGCTGACCATCACCGACCTTGATCCTTTACGCTTTGGTCTGCTGTTCGAGCGGTTCCTGAACCCGGAGCGGGTCTCGATGCCCGACTTCGATATCGACTTCTGCGAAACCCGGCGCGGCGAGGTGATCCGCTATGTGCAGGAGAAATATGGTGCCGAGCAGGTGGCGCAGATCATCACCTTCGGCAAGCTCAAGGCCCGCCAGGTCATCAAGGACGTCGGACGCGTGCTGCAGATGCCCTACGGTCAGGTCGACGGCTTTTCCAAACTGATCC
>CAYOMD010000015.1:0-58988 GCA_964404985.1 uncultured Sphingomonadaceae bacterium | reverse complement strand
GGCTACCTTTGATCTGCCGGCCACCACACGCCTGCAGCAGCTCAAGACCGGTGCCTTGATTGCCTTTTGTCTTGAGGCGGGAGGCATTATGGGCCGCGCCACTCCTGAGCAACGGGTCTCCCTGCGCGGCTACGCCCACGATCTGGGGCTGGCGTTTCAGATTGCCGATGATCTCCTGGATATCGAGGGTAACATCGAAATCGTCGGGAAGGCCGTGCAGAAGGACACTGACGCTGGCAAATCCACCTTCGTCTCGCTGCTCGGGATCGATCGTGCCCGCCAGCAGGCAGAGATTCTGATTGACCAGGCGATCCGACACCTGTCCAGTTTCGGGGCCCAGGCCGATCTGCTGCGGGCGATTGCGCGCTTTGCTATCGAGCGCGACCATTGATTCTGGCCCGATAGGCCCATCGGAGACCTGAGATGCAGAACAGCGCGACCATCGCGGTCTACCCCGGGACCTTCGATCCCATCACACTGGGCCATCTCGACATCATTCGTCGCGGCGCAAAACTGGTTGACCGGCTGGTAATCGGGGTCGCAACCAATCCGTCGAAGAGTCCGATGTTCACCCTGCAAGAGCGGGTCGAGCAAGTCCGCCGCGAGATCGAAGATATCGGCGGGATGATCGAGGTCGTGGCGTTCGATACCCTGCTGATGAAATTTGCGGAAAGTCAGAAGGCCAACATGATCCTGCGTGGACTGCGCGCCGTGTCCGACTTTGAATATGAGTTCCAGATGGCCGGCATGAACCAGAAGCTCAACGCCAATATCGAGACCGTGTTTCTGATGGCAGATGTCGCCTTGCAACCGATCGCCTCGCGCCTGGTCAAGGAAATTGCCATGTACGGCGGCGACATCGACAGTTTTGTGCCACCACGCGTGGCCCGTGATGTGGCAAGCCGCATCGCCAGCGGCATCAACGTAAGAGCCAACACATGAAGACTGCGCATTACACCCGGCGCGTCACACTCACAATTTTACGCGCGGCAGCACTTTGCACCGCAATGATGACAGGAGGAGCCGTGATGGCACAAGAAGACGCGACACCCCCGCCACCCGCAGACCTGGAGTCGCCGGAGAATGTCCTGGTTTTTGAACTCTCGACTGGCGGGACCGTGAAGATCGCCATGCGCGCGGACAAAGCACCCAAGCATGTCGAACGCATGAAGACTCTGGCGCGGCGCGGCTTCTACGACAACACGGTGTTCCACCGGGTGATCGAGGGGTTCATGGCGCAAGGCGGAGACCCGACCGGGACCGGCATGGGTGGCTCTGACCTGCCCGACCTGCCTGCGGAATTCAACGATCTGCAGCACTTGCGTGGCACCGCCTCCATGGCGCGCACCAACGATCCGAACTCGGCCAACAGCCAGTTCTTCATCTGCCTTGATGCCGCGTTTTTCCTGGACGGCCAGTACACGGTCTGGGGGCGGGTGATCGCTGGAATGGATGCCGTCGATGGCATTGCCCGGGGAGAGCCGCCAGCCAGCCCGACGAAAATCCTGCGTGCCTATGTGCTCGCGGACGCACCCGCGCAATAAGGCCGCATGCGCGTAGACCTATTTGACTTTGACCTGCCGCAGGATCGCATTGCCCTGCGGCCGGTTGTCCCGCGCGATGCGGCACGCCTGCTGGAGGTCTTGCCGGGTGCAGCATTTGAGGACCGGCGCGTTACCGATTTGCCGCAACGGCTCAACCCCGGTGATACCCTGGTGTTCAACGATACACAGGTCATCCCGGCGCAGCTGTTCGGCACCAAAGGCGATGCGCGCATCGGCGTGACGCTGCACAAACGCGAAGACCCGCAGCGCTGGTGGGCGTTTGTGCGCAACGCCCGGCGGCTCAAGGTCGGCGACCTCGTGTGCTTCGGGGAGGGCTTCCACGGCATCGTTGAGGACAAGCGCCCCGACGGCCAGATGCTCTGGCGGCTGGAGGCGGACGTGCTGGTCGAGGAGGCTCTCCAGCGCTACGGCGTCATGCCGTTGCCGCCGTACATCGCCCAGCGCCGCCCGGCAGGCCCGGAGGATGCCGCGTGCTACCAGACCCTGTTTGCCCGCGAACCTGGCGCTGTGGCAGCCCCGACTGCCGGACTTCACTTCACGCCCCATCTCGTCGAGGCTCTGGCAGCGCGGGGCATTGCCGTTGAGACCCTCACCCTGCACGTCGGTGCGGGCACATTCCTGCCGGTCAAGGCCGAGGACACGGACGACCATGTCATGCACACAGAGTGGGGGACAATCAGCGCGGACGTTGCCGCACGCCTGAACGCGCGCCGGGCGGCCGGCGAGCGGATCGTCGCGGTCGGCACCACCTCCCTGCGCCTGCTGGAAAGTGCTGCCGACGCATCCGGGCAGATCAGCGCCTATATGGGCGACACCGGTATTTTCATCACGCCGGGGTATCGCTTCAAGGCCGTGGACATGCTCATGACCAACTTCCACCTGCCCCGCTCCACCCTGTTCATGCTGGTCAGCGCCTTTTGCGGCCTCAAAACCATGCAGGCGGCGTACGCCCACGCCATCGAGCACGGCTACCGCTTTTACAGCTACGGCGACGCCTGCCTGCTGCATCCGGCCGCCGCATGAGCGCGCGGTTTGGCTTTACGATCGATGCCACAGACGGGCTGGCGCGCACCGGCGAAATCCGCATGCAGCGCGGGACCATCCGCACACCCGCCTTCATGCCGGTCGGCACGGCAGCGACGGTCAAGGCGATGCACCCCGAGGCGGTACGCGCGCTGGGTGCCGATATCATCCTCGGCAACACCTACCACCTGATGCTCCGGCCCGGTGCCGAGCGTGTGGCGATGCTGGGCGGCCTGCACCCGTTCATGAACTGGCCGCACCCGATCCTGACTGACTCCGGCGGCTACCAGGTCATGTCATTGGCGGGTCTGCGCAAGATCACGGAGGACGGGGTGGCCTTCGCCTCCCACATCGACGGCGCACGACACATGCTCACGCCGGAGCGCAGCATGGAAATCCAGCGCCTGCTCGGCTCCGACATCGTGATGGCGTTCGACGAGTGCACCCCCTACCCCGCAGACCATGCGACGGCGGGCAAATCGATGGAACTCTCCATGCGCTGGGCGCGGCGTTCACGGGCGGGCTTCGATGCGGGCACCGAACACGCATCCCGGGCCGCCCTGTTCGGCATCCAGCAGGGTTCAATGTTCGAGGACCTGCGCAAAATCAGCAGCGAGGCGCTGATCGAGATCGGCTTCGATGGTTATGCCGTTGGTGGGCTAGCTGTCGGAGAGGGCCAGGACCTGATGTTCGGTGTGCTGGACTATGCCCCGCAGCTTCTGCCGCAGGACCGTCCGCGCTACCTGATGGGAGTCGGCAAGCCGGACGACATTGTCGGCGCTGTCGAGCGCGGTATTGACATGTTCGACTGTGTGCTGCCGACCCGCTCCGGGCGCAATGGCCAGGCCTTCACCTGGGCCGGCCCGATCAACATGCGCAACGCACGGCACAAGGATGACCCGCAGCCGATCGACCCCGATTGCGGATGCCCGGCCTGCCGCAGCTTCAGCCGCGCCTACATCCATCACCTGATCAAGTCCGGCGAGATCCTCGGGGCCATGCTGATGACCCAGCATAATCTCTGGTTCTATCAGGCGCTGATGGCTGCGCTACGACAGGCCATCGCCGAGTCCCGGCTGGGCACCTTCGCGCGCAGCTTCCGGGAGAATTATGCCAGACAGCGGTGATCCTGGCTGATACTGCCATACCTTTGGCAACCGGCTATGGGCCGCAGCGCCTGCTGGAGTCGGAGGACTTTACGCAGAATCAAGACCCTCACCGTTCGTGTCGAGCCAAGTCGAGACACGTCCAGATGATACTGGCAGACGATGCTTGAGCTGCCCCTCGACCAGGCTCGGGGCGAGCGGTTCAATGTAAAGTCGACAGGCTTTAGCATGGAATTTCACGCATCTGCGCGCCAGAGGAATAATGGTGCGCGTCACGCGCCATCGCTGAACCTATCGTGCGAAATATGCAAGGTTGCGTTTTTATTGCGCTTTTCAGTTGCCCTCCTTGGGCCTCGCAAGGAATCCTGCTGTCTAATGACCAGCGAAGAGAAGGGGCGAGGCAACATGGTTTTTTCGGATAGCGCATACGATCACCACGAAGTCGTAGAGTTTGTGAGCGATCACGCATCGGGCCTGCAGGCGATCATCGCCGTGCACGCAACGACCCTCGGGCCGGCTGCCGGCGGGTGTCGCTTCTGGTCCTATGCGAGCAGTGCCGACGCCTTGCACGATGCCCTGCGGCTGTCGCGCGGCATGAGCTACAAGAACGCCCTGGCGGACATCCCCTTTGGCGGCGGCAAGGCTGTAATCCTGGCACCGGAGGCACCGTTCAACCGGGAAGCGCTGTTTGCAGCGTTCGGGCGCGCGGTCGAGCGTCTCGGGGGTCGCTATGTCACCGCAGAGGACGTCGGCACATCCGTGGCCGACATGATGGTGGTCGCGCGCCAGACCTGCTTCGTCAGCGGCATCGGCGACGTCGACGCGCACGGCACGACGACCGGCGGCGGCGACCCCAGCCCGCATACGGCCCTCGGGATATTCCATGGCATTCAGGCAGCAGTCTCTGCCCGGCTTGGTCGCGGCGATCTGAGTGGTGTGCGCGTTGCGGTACAGGGTCTTGGCAATGTTGGCTTCAACCTCTGCCGGTTGCTGCACGGTGCGGGCGCTGCTCTGACGGTCGCCGATGTGCGCGCGGAGATGGTGGCACGTGCTGTCGAGGCTTTCGGGGCGGTGACCTGTGCGCCGGAGGCGATCCTGGCGGCGGACGTCGATGTCGTCTCGCCGTGTGCACTTGGTGCCATCCTGACCAGGGAGACAATTCCGGGCATCAAGGCGACCATCGTGGCCGGTGGTGCAAACAACCAGTTACAGACCGATGCCGACGGCGACCTTCTGCAAGCCCGCAACATCCTCTATGCACCCGATTATGTCATCAACGCCGGTGGCATCATCAGTGTGGCACTCGAGTATCTCGATACCTACGATTCAGACGATCTGGCACACCGGCTCGCCGGGATCGGCACTCGCCTCACCGGCATTTTTGCCGAGGCGCAGCGCACCGGCAAGCCCACCAACGTGCTGGCTGATGCCATGGCACAGGCGCGCATCGCGGCTGGCAAACCGGCAAAGCGCGCCGCCGCCTAACCTCGTCTGCTAAGCGATATCCAGCGCATAGCGCACGGCATTCAGGTCGCCATGCCGGATGGCGGCGTCTGCTGCGGCTTGTGTCTTCGGCTTGGCGTGAAAGGCGATGCCCAGTCCCGCTGCCTCGATCATCGGGATGTCGTTGGCCCCGTCCCCGATCGCGACGGTAGAGCCGATGTCGCAGCCCAGCTCTGCGGCGTGGGACAGCAGGGCTGCACGCTTGACGTCCGCGGTCACGACAGGGCGCAACACCCGCCCGGTCAGTGCGCCGCCCGCAATCTCCAGCACGTTTGACTGCGTCCTCTGGAAGCCGAGTGTGGCCGCAACACGGTCCACGAAGAAGGTGAACCCGCCGGAGACCAGCACGGTGCGGGCACCGCTGGCGTTGAGTGCGCGGATGAGCGCCGGGCCGCCCGGTGTCAGGTTCGGGGCAACCCGCTGGTCATAGCAGGCCTGCAGTGCAGCCTCTGGCAGCCCTGCCAGCAGCGCAACCCGGCTATCGAGTGCCTGCACGAAGTCCAGTTCACCGCGCATGGCCGCCTCGGTCACCGCCGAGACTTCGGCCTTCTTGCCGACGAAATCGGCAAGCTCGTCGATGCACTCGACGGTAATCATCGTGGAGTCCATGTCAGCGATGAACAGGCGGCAGGGTGTGTCTGGCGCAACGACAAGGTCCACCGTCAAGTCGCCAAGCACCGGCTCCAGCAGCGCACGCGCATCCTGCCGGCGCACGCCGTTCAGGCGCAAGGTCAGCGCGCTGTCCTCGCGGATGTCCCCACGCTGGTACGGCACACCGGCAGCATCCAGCGCCCGGCATGCCGCATCGACAGCACTGGCCAGTGCAACCGGCGACTGGCGCGGCGCGACAAGTGTGGCTAGAGAAACACTAGGGATCATGGGAATGCCTGTGAAAAAACCAGTCGTGCTTATGGCCGGGCCAACTGCCAGCGGCAAGTCCGCACTGGCAATGAGGATCGCGCGTCTGCTGGACGGCGTGATCATCAATGCGGATGCCTTGCAGGTTTATCAGGACTTGCGCATTCTCAGCGCCCGCCCCTCAACTGACGATGAGACTGCGGCCCCCCATAAGCTCTATGGCTACCTGGATGGTGCATACGCCTGCTCGGCGGCGGACTGGGCGGCAGACGCCCTGCTGGCTCTGGAAAGTGCCTGGAACGCCGGCAAAGTGCCCATCGTCGTCGGTGGCACCGGGCTTTACCTGCGCACCCTGATCGACGGGATCGCCGTCGTCCCGGACATTCCCGCCGAGATCCGGGGTGACGTGCGGGAGCGGATGGACGTCGAAGGCCCGGATGTCCTGCATGCCGAACTGGCACGCAGGGACCCGGCTGGTGCCGCAGCCCTCAATCCGGGAGATCGCCAGCGCATTGCCCGGGCGCTGGAGGTTCTGCTGGCGACCGGACGCCCGCTGCGCAGCTTCCAGCAGGAAGCCCAGACCGCAGGCCTGTCCGCGCGCCCAGATATCGGCCCGTGGCTGCGCATCGCGATCCTGCCGGAGCGGGAGGCACTCTATGCCCGGTGCCTCACCCGCTTCATGGCCATGATCGAACAGGGGGCATTGGCAGAGGTTGCGCGGCTTCTGGAGCGCCGGCTCGCGCCGGACCTGCCGGTCATGAAAGCAGTCGGTGTCGAGGAATTGGCTCTATACCTCGAAGGCCTGTGCAGCCTCGACGAGGCCATCGACACCGCAGCGCAGCAAACACGGCGCTATGCCAAGCGACAGTACACCTGGCTGCGCAATCAATTCGCTGACTGGACCCCCTGGTCCGGGGGTGGCGATACCCAGGATTCGCCGACTTTAGCAAGTTTATTGCATAAACATGGGTTGACATTGAAAGATTAGAACATTAGCGAGGCTCGGCAGCGCGCTATATCGCCTCCCCGATGCCGGGGAATGCGGCACAGCCTGCTGACGTAACCCTGCGAGAGACCCGCCCGTGACCCATGCGATCCATGACCAGGAGATGTCCGGCGCTGAAGCGCTGGTTCAGACGCTGTCGGATCTCGGCGTGGAGGTGATCTTCGGTTATCCGGGCGGCGCTGTGCTGCCGATCTATGATGCGCTGTTCAAACAGACGCGCATCCGCCACATTCTGGTGCGCCATGAGCAGGGTGCGGCGCATGCGGCAGAAGGCTATGCCCGCTCGACCGGCAAACCCGGCGTGGTGCTGGTGACCTCGGGCCCGGGTGCCACCAACGCTGTCACCGGGATAACCGATGCCTTGCTGGACTCGATCCCGATTGTCGTCATCACGGGGCAGGTTCCGACCCACCTGATCGGCACGGACGCATTCCAGGAGTGCGATACCGTCGGCATTACCCGGCACTGCTCCAAACACAACTATCTGGTGAAGGACCCCGCACGCCTGTGCGAGACCCTGCACGAGGCGTTCTTTATCGCAACGCATGGCCGGCCCGGCCCGGTGGTGGTCGATATCCCGAAAGATGTGCAGGTCGCCAAGACCCGTCTGGCCCGTCCAGCAAACGCCCATCGCCCGTCGTACCAGCCGCAGACCCGGGGTGACATCACCGCGATCGAACAGGCCATCGCCCTGATAGCCGGTGCGCGCCGGCCAATCCTCTACACCGGCGGCGGCATCATCAATGCCGGTCCGCAGGCAAGCCGCCTGCTGCGGGATTTCCAGGCGCTGGTCGGCGCACCGGTCACATCGACGCTCATGGGTCTGGGCGCGTTTCCATCGTCGCACCCGCAGTTCCTCGGAATGCTGGGCATGCACGGGACTTTTGAGGCCAATCTAGCCATGCATGAATGCGATGTCATGGTGTGCCTGGGTGCGCGCTTCGATGACCGGGTGACCGGACGGCTGGATGCGTTCTCGCCGAACTCGCGCAAAATCCACGTCGACATTGACCGCTCGTCGATCAACAAGGTCGTGCCTGTCGAGGTGGGTATCGTGGGGGATGTCGGCTCCGTGCTCGCGGACATGATCGACGTCTGGCAGGGCTCGGGCCAGCGCGCGGCGGATTTGTCCGGCTGGTGGGACCAGATCGCAGGCTGGCGGGCCCGGCGCTGCCTTGCGTTCCGGCAAAGCGGGCCGATGATCCTGCCGCAGCACGCCGTCGACCGGCTTTATGCCGCGACCAGCGCGCGCGAGCCGATCATCACCACCGAAGTCGGTCAGCACCAGATGTGGGCCGCGCAGCATTTCGGCTTCGAGATGCCGAACAAGTGGCTGACCTCGGGTGGCCTTGGCACCATGGGCTATGGCTTGCCGGCGGCCATCGGTGCCCAGATCGGCAACCCGGACGCGCTGGTGATCGACATTGCCGGCGAAGCCTCGATCCTGATGAATATCCAGGAGATGAGTACGGCGGTGCAGTACCGCCTGCCGGTCAAGGTCTTCATCCTGAACAACGAGTACATGGGGATGGTCCGTCAGTGGCAGGATCTGACTTACGAGGGCCGCCACTCGGAGAGCTACTCGGAAGCACTGCCGGACTTCGTGAAGCTCGCTGAGGCCTATGGCTGGACCGGGCTGCGGATCGAGACGGCGGACCAGCTGGATGACGGCATTGCCGCAATGCTTGCGGTCAACGGCCCGGTCATGGTCGATTGCCGGGTCGCCAAGCTGGAGAACTGCTTCCCGATGATCCCGTCCGGCGCGGCACACTGCGACATGCTGCTCGGCCCGGAGCAGGTGGCCGGCGAACTTGATGCCGATGCCGAAGCCCTGGTCTGACCCATGCGAAACCTTCCAGCCTCCGAGCGGCATACGCTCAGCCTGACCGTGGACAACGAAGCCGGTGTGCTCGCGCGCATCGTCGGCCTGTTCTCGGCGCGCGGCTACAACATCGACAGCCTGACGGTGGCGGATGTCTCCTATGATCATGCGGTCTCACGGATCACGGTTGTGACATCCGGCCCACCCCCGGTGATCGAACAGATCAAGGCGCAGCTGGAACGGCTGGTGCCCGTGCATTCCGTGGCCGACCTTACGGTCGCAGGTCCCCACGTCGAGCGCGAGCTGGCGCTGGTGCGGGTTGCGCGCGTCGGGGCCAACCGGGTGACGGCGCTTGATGTGGCCGACAGCTACCGCGCAACCGTCGTTGATGCGACCGCCGACAGCTTCATGTTCGAAGTGACCGGCCAGACATCCAAGATCGATGGCTTCATCGAGGCCCTGGCGATACTGGGCACCATCGAGGTCGCCCGCACCGGGATCGCCGCAATGATGCGCGGCACCGAAGAGCCGGTTCACCCCACCATTCAAGACGAAGCATAGAAGGACTGACCATGCGTGTATTCTACGATGCCGACGCCGACGTGAGCCTGGTCAAGGGCAAGCGGGTCGTGATCATCGGCTACGGCAGCCAGGGCCACGCCCATGCCGCCAACCTGCGGGATTCGGGTGTCGCCGAGGTCGCGGTTGCCTTGCGGCCCGACTCGGCGACCGCTGCCAAGGCACAGGCCGCCGGGTTCCAGGTCATGACGGCAGCGGAGAGTGCGAACTGGGCCGATATCGTGATGATGCTGGCACCGGACGAATACCAGGCAGAGATCTGGGCGAGCGACCTGAAGCCCAACATGAAGCCCGGTGCCGCCCTCGCCTTTGCCCATGGCCTCAATGTCCACTTCCGCCTGATCGAACCGCGCGCCGACATCGATGTGTTCATGGTCGCGCCCAAGGGGCCGGGCCATACCGTCCGCTCGGAGTATCAACGCGGCGGTGGCGTGCCCTGCCTGATGGCGATTGCGCAGGATGCCTCGGGCAACACGCAGGATCTCGCACTGTCCTATGCATCAGCTATCGGCGGTGGCCGCGCCGGCATCATCGCCACCACCTTCAAGGACGAGTGCGAGACCGACCTGTTCGGCGAGCAGGTCGTCCTGTGCGGGGGGTTGAGCCAGCTCATCATGGCTGGGTTCGAGACGCTGGTGGAGGCGGGGTATCCGCCGGAAATGGCCTATTTCGAGTGCCTGCACGAGGTCAAGCTGATCGTCGACCTCATTTACGAGGGTGGCATCGCCAACATGCGCTACTCGATCTCCAACACAGCCGAATACGGCGATTATGTCACCGGCCCGCGTATTGTCACCGACGAGACCAAGGCGGAGATGCGCCGCGTGCTGGCCGATATCCAGCAGGGGCGCTTCGTGCAGAACTTCATGCTCGACAACAAGACCGGCAATCCGGTGCTGAAGGCGCGTCGCCAGCTGCAGAGCCAGCACGGCATCGAGGAGGTCGGTGGCCGCCTGCGCGCCATGATGCCCTGGATTGCCAAGAACAAACTGGTCGACAAGTCGAAGAACTGACGATTGCGGAACGGGGGGCTGCTGCGCAGCCACCCGGCTTGGTTTCAGTATAGCCTGTTGATTTTACGGCGTTATGGCATTTGATGGACTCGTCATTGCGAGGAGCCGCAGGCGACGCGGCAATCCAGAGGCTATGATGTTATTAGCTGGATCGCCACGGCTGCAGAGCAGCCTCGCGATGACGAACGGGTAAATGAAAAGTCATCGGGCTCTAACCCGCCAGATGCGCGGCCAACCCCTCGCTGGCTGCCAGCACCAACCGATAGGTCTCCTCGAAATCCTCAAGCGTGCCGTAATAGGGGTCCGGTACGCTGCGCAATCCCAGTTGCGGCGCATAGTCCAGCATCAGTGCGAGCCTAGCATGACCGGCGCTGTCGCTTCGACGCTGAAGTTCGCGCAGATTATCTTCATCCATCGCAAGGATCAGGTCGAATCGTGTGAAATCGGCCTCGGCAATCTGCCGGGCACGCTGCTGGCGGATGTCGAGACCATAACGGGCGGCGATCTCCTGGGAACGAACGTCCGGCGCACGGCCAACGTGCCAGTTGCTGGTTCCGGCCGAATCAACCGTGACCGCCAGGCCACGCGCCAAGGCCACCTGGGAGAATACACCTTCGGCCAGCGGCGAGCGGCAGATATTGCCAAGGCAGACAAACAGCAGCCGGTGCATCGGCAGGCTCACTTGTAAATCGTGATGTTTTCGCCGCAGCCGGTCAGGGTGACCTGGCCTTTCGACAACCAGCGCGGCTCGGTCCCGTTGGCCGTCTCGATCTTCAGACGGGCAGAGAGTTCCGGCACCAGCTCAGGCCTCTCCTCGGTCAGATTAAACTGCTCGGCGGGGTCCTTGGCCAGATCGTAGATTTCCAGGGACGGGAATTTGTCCGGATCATTCACCACCTTATAGTCGCCAAAGCGCATGGCGTATGCAGGCTTGCGACTCCAGACGATAGCTTCATGCGGCTCACCAGGCTGAGCACCCGTCACATAGTTGGAAAGGGCGATACCGTCGATCACGGTTCCCAGCGGACGCTTGACACCGACATCGTTGAGGATGGTCGGGACAAGGTCACTGGAGACAACGGGCGAGGCAAATTGCGTGCGCGGCTTGTAGCGCTTGGGATAGCGAATCATCAGTGGCACCCGCAGTCCGCCCTCGTAAAGCGAGACAGCACCGCTCCGCAGGGTCCCGCACTGGCAGAGCCCTGCTTCGGCATTACAGCCCGCAAAGGATGTGAGGATCACGAGAGTGTTTTCCGAGAGCCCGCGATTGTCGAGGCTGCGCACAATATTACCGACAGCGTCGTCAACAGTGGCGATCATGGCCGCGCGCATACGCATGGTTGGGTCAGCAATGCTGGAAAACCGAACCCAGTATTCCTTGGGCACCTGCAGCGGCGCGTCCACGCCCGGCAAAGCGACGGTCAGAAAGAACGTCTGCATCTTGTTACGGTCAATGAAGTCAACTGCTTGCTGGGCGAAATCGGCTGTCGCATAAACCCCGCTCTTCACCGGCTTGGCCGGGAACCCGGAGAGGATGCGGCTTTCTTCCTTGCGGGTCGGTAACTCCTTGAATTCACTGGACGCGATGAACTGCCATTCAGCAGGCGCCGAGTCGCCATAAGCAGCAACTGGCGGTATCACGGCATAAACTTCATCGAAGCCCTGACGTCCCGGATAGTCGGCCCCCTGCCCGCCGACTCCGCCAAGGCCCCAGACACCGACAAAGCCGGTCTTGTATCCAGCCTGCTTCAGCATGCTTGGCAACAGGGTCTGGCCGCGCGTGAGATCAACGCCGATCGTGTCGGTCGTCGGGACGTCGTATTCGAAGCCGAGCTGCGCCGGGGTTCGGCCCGTGTAGAGGCTCATGCGCGCCGGCACGCTCACCGACGAACTGGTATAGGCGTTAAGAAAGCGAACACCCTGCGCACCCAGAATATCGATATTCGGCGTAGGGGCCTCTTCTGCGGTCGGCGTATCGATATCGGCCGGGCTAAGATTTGAGACCACAATAAGAACAACGTTATCGGGATTACTGTCCGGGCGCCCCGCCTTGGGAGCCTCGCCTTCGCAGGCTGAAAGCAGCCCCGCGACACCAGCCAACAGCACCCAGCAGGAACAAACTGCCCATATTCTTGAAATTGTTATAAAAAATGCCATCGCAGGTTCCCTCGCGACGCCTTGAATAGTTTCTCGGGCGGGCGAAGTCGATGCCGATTGCTTGACAGTTTTGTGAATACGCCGAGGCTACTCGCTACGGCGGACGCGCTCGGTCACGGTCACGCCGATACGGTCACCGACCAGCACGATCTCGCCGCGTGCAATCAGTTCCTGGTTGGCATAGATCCATACGGGGTCCTGGTGCTTGGCATCCAGGTCGATCACAGCACCACGGCCCATCTTGAGAAGATGGCGAACCGGCATATGTGTCCGTCCGATCACGACGGAGACTTCCACTTCAATCTTGTCGAAAACGCTCATTCAAGATCCTCGTCTTTGAAGCGTTATCGATGGAGACGGGTTATGGCAGAGTTAACGATGCGGCAGCAGCAAGCGATTGTGGTCGAATCCTCGGCCTCCCCTGTCGCCTACCCCGATGCGGTAGCACGCATGGACCAGCTGGCCGAGGCTCTCTGGCAAGGCGAGGGGCAGGAATTGCTCTGGCTTCTGGAACATCCTGCGCTTTACACCAGCGGCACCAGCGCGCGGGCTGCGGATTTTACCCAGCCGCCGGCCATCCCGGTTTTCCGCACGCGCCGTGGCGGCCAGATCACCTATCATGGGCCCGGGCAGCGGATTGCCTATATCCTGCTGGATTTGCGTACGCGGCGTTTGAGCGTACGGGACTATGTCGCCAGCCTAGAGACTTGGCTGATCGATACCTTGGCTATTCTCGGGGTGAATGCCGAACGGCGCTGCGGGCGTGTCGGCGCCTGGGTTCCTGGAGTGGATGGGACGGAGGCCAAGATCGCCGCCATCGGCGTCGCCGTTCGCCATGGTATCGCGATGCATGGCGTCGCGCTTAATGTCGGGCCGGATCTTGCAGCGTACAGTGCAATTATTCCCTGCGGTATCAAGGACTTTGGCGTGACCAGCCTTGCCGGCCTGGGGCAACCGGCCACTATGGCGCAGGTGGACAAAGCCTTGCTTTCCGCGTGGCCCGGAAACCTCGGGACCTTGTCCGTCGCTGCGGGGGCTCCTTGTTAATCAGATTTTTGTGGCTCATACCTATTGTGTCGGGCTGCAAGAGGGAACGCACAGAGTCCGATGAACAATTGGCAATCATACGCGCGCAAGCCAATGTCCGCGATGAGTCATTACGCACAGCGCTTGCGCGAGCAACGCAATCAAGTGGTCGCCTCATCCGCGCATGTGCAGTCACAACGCCTCGAACAGATCGATATGCTCATGCATCAGATTGTCGAGGACTCGTTCGACGGGATTCTGACCGTCAACGAAAACGGCCGGATTCAAACGGCTAACGCGGCAGCCTGCCGTATCTTCCAGTGCCGCCTGAGCGAGCTGTTGAATTGCGCCGCTGTTGATCTCATTCCCGGCTTCCAGGACCTGCTTGATCCACAAGCGATCACCTACGCTGTTGGACTAGGCCACCATGAAACTTCAGCGATACGGGCAGATGGCCCGCCGTTCCCGATCGATATCTGCATATCGCAGGTCTCACTATCAAATACATCCGGCTATGTTCTGATCGTCCGCGACATAACGGAACTGCGACAGCATCAGGCCATCCTGGAGCACCAGGCGTTGCATGATGCGTTGACGGGGCTACCGAATCGCTCGCTCCTGAGAGACAGAATGCAGCAGGCAATTTCGTCAGCCCGGCGAACCGGCCAGATGGTCGCCCTGCTCCTGCTGGACCTTGATCGCTTCAAGCTAATCAACGATACGCTTGGTCACCATATCGGTGATCTTCTCCTGAAAGACTTGGCCAAACGCTTGCTGCTCCCGGTGCGCGCAACCGATACTGTCGCCCGACTGGGGGGCGACGAGTTTGCGATCCTGTTGCCGAGCATTGAGACACAGGAATTTGGCATGGAGCTCGCCGAGCGGGTCCAGGCCGTTTTCAGCAAAGCCTTCGAAGTCCAGGAAAACTTGCAGCTCGACGTCAACTGCTCGATCGGGGTCGCGTTTTTCCCGATCCACACGGAAGATCCGCACCGGCTCATGCAATGCGCGGATGTCGCGATGTACGCAGCCAAAGGCGGTACAGAGCGTATCGTCGTTTACGACTCTACAAAAGATTCTAACAGTGTGCGTCGGCTGCGTCTCTCGACCGAGTTGCGCAACGCGATCAGCGAAGACGAACAGCTCTCAATGGTCTATCAACCGAAGAGAGACCTAAAAAGCCATGTAATCTGCGGTGTTGAGGCGCTCTGCCGTTGGCGTCACCCCCATCTCGGTCTGGTGCCGCCCGACGAATTCGTCCGGCACGCTGAACAGACCGGCGCGATCAGCGAATTGACCCGCTGGACGTTCGAGGCCGCGTTGCGCGAACTTGCCCGCTGGAGTGTTGGCGGGTTCGATCTCTCACTCGCTATCAATCTGTCCGCCCGCATGCTGCATGACGAGGCGATTCCCAAACTGCTCACCTCGATTGCGCGCAGTTACAATATTGATCCTCAGCGGATCATCATCGAAATCACCGAAAGCGCGATCGTGCATGACCCGCTGACGGCCCGCAAGAATGTCTATCACCTGGCAGATGCCGGCTTCGAGCTC
The DNA here is from genome assembly GCA_964404985.1 of uncultured Sphingomonadaceae bacterium. Taxonomy (GTDB): domain Bacteria; phylum Pseudomonadota; class Alphaproteobacteria; order Sphingomonadales; family Sphingomonadaceae; genus Hankyongella. The sequence continues at coordinate 43,776 of CAYOMD010000015.1, read as the reverse complement.
GCGATCGACGACTATGGAACAGGCTACTCGTCGCTTTCGGCGCTGCAATCTTTGCCGATCCGGGAGCTGAAGATCGATCGCAGCTTTGTGCTGGACATGCTCTCCAATCCCGCCTCAGACGTAATCGTGCGCTCGACCGTCGATCTCGCCCACAACCTCGGCATGCGCGTTGTCGCAGAGGGCGTGGAGACCAGAGATCACTTTAACAGGTTGCGGCAGCTCTACGCGGACATCGCGCAGGGCTATTTCATCTCCATTCCGCTGAATGGCCAGGACTTTCTCGACTTTCTCGACAGCCAGAAGGTCCAGAAGTTCGTGAGCGTTACCTGAGGCGTCATCGTTCAATCTCAGGCTGCTGCCGTCTTGGCGCTATCGATCCGTGCTTGCCGGGGTGCCCCGAACAGGTAACCCTGCCCATATTCAATGCCGAGTTCGAGAACTTCGATCACCGTACGTTCGTCCTCGATATGCGTCGCGATAATCTGTATGCCGAAGCGGTCGAGTTCGTTCTTGAAGCGGGCGAACTCCGTCAAGGGTCGCGAGGCGGCCAGAACGCCCGCGGAGATTTTGACAAAGCTGACTTGCGCGCGCGCCAGCACCGCCGGCCTGACATCCAGCGTTTCCACCTGATCAACGGACAACTGGCAGCCCAGCCGCACCAGGCGACTCAAGCGATCCAGGGCGTGTTCAGGAAGGGTGAGGAAATCGCGTGCCGTAATCTCGAACACCAGCTTGGCGGCGCGTTCGCGCTGATCGGTGAGAAACTGCACAAGTCCGCCGATAAAACCGGCATCGAGCACTGCTGAGCGCGAGAGATTACAGAATATCTGCAGATCGGGCCGCTTGGCTTCAAGTTGGCGCATCAACCCGGCTGCGCGAACGAACAGCAAGCTGTCCAAAGCCGTGGCCAGCGGACCATCCGCAAGTGCCGACGCGAACGTGGCAGGCGACAAGACATCGCCTTGGTCGTCCCGTATACGCGCGAGGCCTTCATAAAGGACAACGCGCCGGCTCGGCAGTTTCACGACAGGCTGGAGATAGAGATCAACCCTGTTGTCGCGCAGGGCGCGCTTGATGGTGGCATCCAATACGAGAGGCTCGATGTATACATCACTCAAAACAGGCGCATTCTGTGGAGGATACACTGAAAGACCGTGGTCACCAGATGACAAAGCCGTAGTGCCGTTGTAATTATGGGTCAGCCCACTCTGCATTTCGACAAGTTTATCGACCACAGAGCGCATTTCGCGTATTTCTTCACGCAAGCCATCTATTTGTTGAACTATATTAACTGCAATATCATCAGAATTACTATATGGTTGCGCCAAATTTTCTTCTGCAGAATCATCTTCTTTGCTTTTTTTAAGTAGTAACTTGGCAAAAATTACACATAGCACAATCCACACTGCAAGACCGCCAACCAGAAGGGAGGTCGGCAGTGAATACCACAACCGCCCAATTGCCAGGATCGCAAGCCCGACAGTCACGGCGGCCAGAAAGAAAATGGCGTCAGAAAACTGGCGTATGGTCATCGGTTTACTCAACAGGCTTTCTGTCGTGATGGCAAAACATAGCTACCAAGTCATTAACGTTTATCGACAGAATACTGATGGTGCGGGCCTGCTCAAGGCTTCTGAGGTTTACAGGAAAGAAGGGAAATTCCGCGGCTATTTTTTCGCACCTGCTCCCGGTCGGGGTGCACGCGCACTGGGGTACACGCGCAAAAATAAACCTATCTCCATATAAAAAAAAGATATTTTCGCTTATTCCCGCTCCGGGCACTGAATATCAGAGTAGTCACAAGTCGCTTGTTAAGCGGAATCATTGCCGCTAATGTGTTCAACGGTTTGGGGGTAAGCAGCTAACCAAATCTTTGGAAGAAAATAATGGAGTCTCACATGGGTGATCTTCTGCTCAAACTGAAACAAGCGGCTTTGGTGGCCGGCGTTGCGGTCGCTCTGGCGGCTTGTGGCGGTGCGGGTGAAAAGGCCGCGGAAGAAGCAGCTCCGGCTGCTGACGCTGCTGCTGATGCTGCCGCTCCGGTTGCAGACGCTGCGGCTGACGCTGCTGGTGCAGCCGTCGAAGGCGCTGACGCAGCCGTTGACGCTGCCGCTGGTGCTACTGACGCAGCCGCTGGCGCTGTTGATGCAGCCGCTGGTGCTGTTGATGCAGCCGCTGGTGCTGTTGACGCAGCCGCCACACCGGCACCGGCCGAAGGCCAACACTAAGCAACTGGCCGGGAGGGTTCGCCTGACCGGTTAAGAGCTAAAGGAAAAGCCGTCCCTTTGCGGGGGCGGCTTTTCTTTTTGTGCCCTTGAGTGGGCACAAAAAGATCGGGTGACATAAAAAAAGCGCCCCGAAAGGAGCGCTTTGAAGGTGAAATCGGCGGACTTTGAAAGCCCGCCGATTGTCTATTGCGTTACTTCGACAGCGTGATTTCCACGCGACGGTTTTGCGGTTCGCGCGCACCGTCGGCAGTTTCCACGAGCGGACGGCTTTCGCCATAAGACTCTGCCTTGATCGCATCAGCTGTAATGCCCAGCTTCTCGAGAGCCGCCTTGGCGATGGTGGCACGGCGCTCGGAGATGCGTTGATTGTACGCATCGCCGCCAGACTTGTCGGCGTGGCCTTGCAGCATGATCGATGCCTGACCGGTCGACTTGTAGGCCTCTGCTGCACGCTCAAGCACAGCCTGTGCTTCAGGGCTGAGGTCCGCTTTGTTCCAGTCAAAGAAGATGATGAACGGACCCGGCGGAGGGGGCGGCGGCGGCGGGGGTGGCGGCGGAGGCGGCGGTGCCGGCTCAGGCGGAGGCGGAGGCGGAGGCGGAGGCGGAGGCGGTGGTGGCGGCGGAGCCGCCACTGGAGCGCCGAAATTGTACGCAAAACCGATCGAAATCGAGTGAGTCCGCAGGCGCGATTCCGTATCTACGCCCAATCCGGGATGGGAGATACGCAGATTGGCTACATTGAAAAATTTATATTCCAGGGTCAGATCAACCGCCTCGGAAATTGCGCGGCGGAAACCGGCGAGCAACTGCCAAGCGAAGCGTGTTTCATTACCGGAGTCGAAATTCACAGAAGGCGTGGAGTTAATACGCAGGTTATTTAAGCCGACACGTGCAATGCCGGCGCCGCCGCCAATGTAACCTTGGCCGACCTTCTCATCTGCACCGAAGTCGACAAGCCCGTTGCCCATGACGGTAAATACACTCGTGCTACCTTGGATCGGGGCACTCGACGGTGGCGATACGCCCAGGAGGCCGACAACACCAGAGCTCAGAGAAATATCGCGAACTCTTGCACGCTGATACCCCACTTCAGCTTCAGTGCGGAAACGACCGAAATCATAGCCCGCGACACCGGCGACGTTGAAACCGAGGTTACTGCCCAAGCTTACACCACTTTCGATGCCTTCGTCATCGCCAGGAGCAAAAACTCTAAGCCTTTGGCCTTCAAAAAGCGTCACGCCGCCCTTGAGACCAGTGTAGAACGCGCCGTCTTTTGCGTGCGCGGCAGAGTTCATCGCCGTTGCGGCGAGCACTGCTGCTAATACCATTTTTTTCATGGGTATCCCCTCGTCGAGTGATGACCAACCCGTCTGAATGCGAGTTAGATTGGACTTACTGAACGCCAATGGTCAAGGCAAGTTCCGAAGAGAAACAAATTGTTGCGCGGCGGCCACACTTTCGCAAGATAGCGACCAAATGCCAACTTAAGCGGCAATCAACCCATGGGCGCGAAGCGCATTCAGTATCTGAATAATACTGGTGCGGGCCTGCGCATCTATTGTTCCGCCTGCGGAAGGATTGGCGATGCCAGGCTGTTGCGCGCCGACCACCTTTACCCCGTTAACCGCGAACTCTGCGGCGGCCCAACCCCCGAGCTTCCAGGACACACCGTCGAAGAACCCGAAGCTGTCTGCCGCCTGGTCCCAGATAGTCATGCCGGGTGACGGCGCAAAAAACAGCCAGCCACCCGCACCGCTGCAGGCAATCTGGCCGTCGCGCCCCTGCCACGCACCAGTTGCGTTGGCGGCCACCAGAAAACAGGCATCACTGGCGGGGTTGGGGGGCGGGGTGGTCATGGCGGGGCCGACAATGCTCGGATGCAGCAGATAGCTGATCCGCTCGATAGCCTGATTGTGGGTGATTTCCTTCTGGGCCTGTCCGGCTTCCAGGAACGGCAGATCGTGTCGCATAAGGTCTCCGTTAGGGGCGTGTGAAGGTTTGAAGCGCCGCCACGCCGGGTCCGGCAGCGGTGCTCAGCTGTGCAACGGATAGTGTGAGCGTTGCAGACGGTGCGCCGAAATCCGCTGTCTGCTGTATCGCGCTGTAGAGTGCGGTCGGGGCGCTGGCCATGATGCTGCGCCGGACCATCCCGGCCCCATCGAGGATATCGAGCCGGTACTGTTCGCTCTCCTCGGCGAGCGGCGCATCCACACCGTCGATCCAGTCAAACCCGGCCCTGCTGCGCCGCACCCAGGTGACGGCAATGTCGCCGTTGGGCTGCCAGACGGCCTGGAGATGAACAGGGCTGAGTGGACGCAGCGCATTGGCTTGCTGGGTGAAGGTAACCGCCGGCACATCGCCGAGCGCCTGGTAGGGGCTGAGCGCCTTGACCAGAACGCTCTGCCCCATGCCCAGCCCTGCGATCTCGACGGGTGCCAGAACAGCGCCGCTCAACAGCACGAAGCGCTCTCCAGTGCTGTGTCCGGAGATCGCCCATTCGGTACCACGCCGACCGCGCAAGAGGCCACTTAGGCGATAGCTGCCGGGGCCGGTGATGCTGGCGGACCGGAATTGCACCAGTTCGTGGCCGATCAGGCACAGGTTGGCCCCCGCCAGGACCGAGGCCGCACTTCGGCTCTCCAGCAACATCGCCGGGTTGAGCAGGGTCACGTCGCAGGAGGCCCGCTCGTCCCACACCTGCGCCGGGCCGGGCGGCAGGGCACTGGTCGTCTCGCCGAGCAGGCTGGCACCGACGATCTCGGCGGCAAAGGCATAATCTGCGCCACCATCCCGGCTGATGTAGACCGAACAGCGCCGCCAGCCCGGCCGGTCACCGGCAGCGGCAAAGGTCACCGGCGCGCTGGTGGGGGCTGTCGCACCCAGCGGCGGCAGGTCGAGCAGTTGCAAGGTCGTATCACCATGGTCCGCGCTGGCCTGCTGTGGGCTGTCCCCGGGGTCGCCGCGGGCGTTGCTCAGGCGGTCGACGGCGTCGACAGGCGTCAGTTCCAGTTCCATGTGACCGGCGTCGATGGTCAGCGTCTCGATGCGCCAGCGCGCACGCGGCGACCCGGTGAAGGAGACGGTATCGCCCGGCTCCAGAGCGAGCGCGCTCCAGGGGAGCTGAATGGTTAAGGTTCGCCGGGCACGCCAGCGCCGGGCCAGCAAGCGCTCTGCCATCGCCTTGGCCTGATCAGCGCCGACCGCAGGGTCCGCCGCGCATCACGCCAGCCGTCGAGCAATTGGCGCAGTGCCGCGATGTCTCGCCCGGCGGCCCCATCGATCAGCCCGAGCTGGGTCAGCGCCCGGCGGGCACCCGCTTCGCTCGCCTCCTCGATCAGGGCATGCAAGGTCACCACATCGGCCCCGCTTGCATGTGCCTGCGCCATCAGCGCCAGCAGGGTGCGCGTCCCGGCCTGCGCCGTGTCGGTGTCGGTCATGGCACAGTCCAAAAAAAAACGCCCCGCGTTGGAGCGCGAGGCGAGGGTTTCACAAGCAGACGACGCCCGCAGGCACCGCCGAGACGGTAACAGATTACACCCAGGCGAGGATGATGTCCTTGTGGCGTTCGTCGTCGGTGACGATCGCCGGCTCGATATCGTCCGCCAGACCGGTCATCGGGCGGGTGTCGACCGCGAAGCTGTCCGGCACCGTGATTTCGAGTTCGTAGCCCGGCTGCGTGGCTGCCCCTGAGTCAGCGGCATAGGCATGCGGGGCGCTGAGGGCCAGCACGGCGGCGAGAGCGATGGCACGGATCATGGGCGGTCTCCGGATAGACTGGAACAATTACCCGTAGATCAGCAATCCCCGGGCCAGAACGGCGGTTCCCAAGGCTTCTGCGCCGGACGTTCCTTAACGAATGGCCAGATACCTTAACGGAGTGTAAACTTTTCCGGCACCCTGCGCGAGTCTTTCCCGTTCTGATCGCGCCTGTTCCCCCTCTCCCCTTGCGGGAGAGGGACGTCGTGCGGAACGAGACAGGGTGAGGGGTCAAATCACTGGTCTATACCCCCCTCGCAGCCAAGCAGACGCCGCTTCTCCTCATCGGTCAGGAAGTCGGCGCTCGCGACCTGCCGCCACAGCCGCTCCCGATCCGCGGACAGGGCGGGGATATGGTCGCGGTCGATGTCGAGGCTCAGGTCCGGCCACCACTGTTGCAGGTGCTGGCTCAGTGCCGCCGCCAGTTTGGCGATCAGCGGCAGAATCTTCAGCCGCCAGAGTGCCCGGTTCGCCTCCTGGTAGTTGGCATAGGTGTTGTCACCGGGGATGCCGAGCAGCATCGGCGGCACCCCGAACGCCAGCGCGATCTCCCGCGCGGCGGTGTTCTTGGCGGCGATGAAATCCATGTCCGCCGGCGTCAGGGAGAGCGGCTGCCACTTCAGCCCGCCTTCCAGCAGCAGCGGTCGCCCGGCGTTGAGCGCGCCGGCAAAGCTTGCCTCCATCTCTGCGCGCAGCCGGTCATACTGGTCGCTGGAGAGCGTGCCGCCCTTCTCCGCCGGCTCGAACACCAGGGCACCGGAGGGCCGTGCCGCATTGTCGAGCAGGGCCTTGTTCCAGCGCGAGGCCGCGTTGTGGATGTCGATCGCCGGCATCGCGGCCTCCAGCGTCGACAGGCCAAGCCAGTCATCCAGCGGGTGGAAGGTGCGGATGTGCAGCACGCTGGAGCGCCCGGTTGCCGGGTCCACCCCGAAACGCACGCTTTGCCCGCCGACGGTATAGCGATAGCCCGCTGCCCAGCCTGCCGCCCCCGGCTCGACTGTCATGCGGTCGGGCCGCAGCAGGTGCAGTTCGGCAGGCAGGCCGTCCGGCCCGGTGACCGTCTCGATGAACAGGTTGCCGGCCAGCTCCAGGTAGCTCGCAGCCGCTTCCAGGAACGCCGGCCCGGCCAGCATCGGGTTGGGTGCGGCCAGCAGACCAAGCGCCGGATGCCCGGCGGGGCGGCTGATCCAGGCGATCGAGGCCGCACTTTCCGCCACCAGCCGCACCGAGCGCTGGGCAATTACATTGCGGGCATAGGCCTCCATCACCTGCGTCTCGTAGCGCCAGGGTGTGGCCGGCTGGTGCAAACCGGCCAGCAGCATCCAGGGCGTGCGCACCTGTGCGGTCCGGCTGGCCTTGCGCGCCAGCCGCGAGAGGATCGACATCCGTTTGTCTCCCGAATGGTTGTTAATTCTGGCTGCGCTGCCTATAGCCTGATGATGTTAGATCGATCCGGTTCTCCCCTCCCGTTCGCGGGAGGGGTGGTGCGAAGCACCGGGGTGGGCAAGCGTGTCCCTGGCACCCACCCCGGCCTATCGGCCACCCCTCCCTCAACGAGAGAGGGGAGATTGAGCCTACTTGATATCATCAGGCTTTAGACTTGCCCGCAGCACATCAATGACGCCGGTATGGAGTATCTCATGGCCATAACCACCCTGAATGCGCGGTTGCGCACGCTGTTCAACGCGTTTGCCTTGGCGGCACTGCTGGCCGCAACGCCTGTACTGGAGGCACCCATGGCCCATGCCGAACATGCCGAAGTCGAGGGTCTGACCACGCTCACAAGCAAACTGCCGATGGCGGATGCCGAGTCCGCGCTGGTCAAGGCGCTTGACACGGCTGGCCTCAAGGTCGCCGCGCGCATTGATCACACGGCCAATGCCCGCTCGGTCGGGCAGGATCTGGCCCCGACTGTGCTGCTGATCTTCGGCAACCCGGCCGCCGGCACCAAACTGATGCAGGCCGGCCGCACTGTCGCGATCGACCTGCCGATCAAGATCCTGCTGTGGGAGCAGGATGGCAAAGTGTTCGTCAGCTACAACAATCCCGCCTGGCTCGCCGCGCGCCACCACCTGAGCGGGGTCGATCCGGTCGTCCAGGCCATGCAATCCGCCCTCGCCAAATTCGCCAGCGCCGCTGCTGCGGGGCAATAGAGTACCACCACTGCCCTCTCCCTTGGCGGTAGAGGGTGGGCACCGCCTGCCCCCTCCCTCCTTGTGGGGGAGGGTCGGGGTGGGGGGCAAACCGCACGCCTTGCCCGAGCCACCTGGGGATTGAACCTCCATCCCTGTCGAACAACATCCGCTGTCAAGGCCGGTTCTGCAAACTTCGAACAACCGAAACGGAACCGGACAGTCAATCAACATCCAGCGCAAATGGATTGATCAGCCCTACGCCCATACCGGCGAAATCGTCCACATTCCGGCTGACCACCGTCAGGCTGGCGTCGATTGCGGTCGCTGCGATCCACGCATCGCGCTCGGATTTTGGATCGGGACTGTGCAGGCCCGCGCAGATCACGGCCACAGCCCGCGTCAACGGCAGGGTGCGGTTTTCGTAGGTTGTCATGACCTGGTCTTCGAGCCAGCGGCGCAGGGCAGCACCTTGTTTTGCGTCACGGCGTTCCAAGAGTTGTACGCCACGCTCCAACTCGAAGATGGTCATCGCCGACACAAAGGTCGTCTCGACGTCAATCTGGCCGAGCCATCGCGCCGCGCGACGGTCGATCCGGGGGCTGCCAAGCTTGCGACTTTCCGAAATGATGTTGGTGTCCAGAAGGTACATCAGTCGTCAAGCGCTGGCACGCGGGATGCCATATTGGACCGGGTGGGTTCCCAATCGAAATCTTGCTGAACGACAGGAGCCAGCGCCTCGGACAGCGTCTTGCGCTGCGATGCCATTCGCTCAAGCGCCTCCTCGATAATATCGGCCTGGCTGCGGCCACCAGCCGAAAGCCGGCGCAGCAGGGCCGCCGCCCTAGCCGAACGGATCGTAATCGGCGGTTGATGGCGTCGTGCAGCTTTTTCCATCGTTCATCCTGTGACTGCATGAGAATAACATCGTACATGTACGCATGCAAGCACGCATGGGCAAATGACTGTTGAATGGGCTGTCGGGGCAGGACTGAACGGACCCGGAAGGCCTCCTGTCCAACCCGGCTGCATTGTTTCAGCGCGCCCATTATATCACAGCCCCCGGACCCGTGGGTTCGCCGTCCGGCTCAGCATCAGGTCGGTGAGCGCCCAGACCAGCGCGTCGGCGCGGTCCGGCGATCGACCCGGCCCGTCATAGCCGCCGGGGCCGAACCCGCAGAGCTGGTCCTCCAGCGCCGGATACCCGCCGATATGGCGCACCCGGCCCTGTTCATAGAGGGCCGCCACCGGCTCGGCGCGCGCCACCTTGCCCCGGCTCGCCCGCACCGCCCGGTAGGGCAGGTCAGGGGCACACTGCCGCAGCACGCTTTCCACCAGATCGCCGCCATTGTTGACTTCCGCCACCACCCGGTCGGCGCCCCACGTCTGCGCACAGGCGGCGACCGCGCGCGCCCATTGCTCGGGGCTTGCCTGGTCGACTGTCGCATCCGCCAGCACATAGCCGGTACCATCCTGGCCCAGACCCACGGCGACAATCCCGCAGGCGTCACCCTGGCTGGTCACCGGCGGGTCGACGCCAACCACCACCCGGACCATCTCCGGTGCCGCCCGCACGCGGGTCTGCTCGATGGCATCGCGCCGCCACAGCGCACCGGGCATATCCTCGATCAGGTCGCCGTCCAGTTCCTGCCGCCCGAGCCGGGTGCCGCCATAGGCCGCCGTCACGGCGGTCAGGAATGCCTCCGGCAGGTGTGCTGCGTTATCCAGTGTGCGTCCGCGTGTCACGACAACCGTGTCATCGGCCAGCAGGGCGCGCAGCAGCGGCGTCGGGCGCGGTGTTGTGGTCGCGACCGCCTGGGGCATGGTGCCGAGCCGCAGGCCGAGCATCAGGTTGGTCCAGACCGCCGCGCCATAGGGCCATTTGCCGATTTCGTCGGCCCAGGCGGCGTGGTGCTGCGGCCCGCGCAGTTGCTCAGGGTCCTCGGCAGAATAGAGCATCGCCTGCGCGCCGGACGGCCAGACCAGCCGACGCCGGCTCGGCTCGAACTGGGGTCGCCGGTCCGGCGGGGCAATCGCCAGCAGGCCGGACTCGCCCTCGACCATCACCGCGCGCGTGTCATGCAACGTCGCGCCGACGAGCGCGATCCGTGCGGCACCGTTGTGTTCGGCCAGCGCCCGCACCCATTCGGCTCCGGCACGGGTCTTGCCGAAGCCACGCCCGGCCATCACCAGCCAGACCCGCCAGTTGCCGGGGGGCGGCAACTGCGGCGGCCTGGCCCAGCTTGGCCAGTCCCAGAGTAGATGTGCCGCCTCCGCGTCGCTCAGGCCCGCCAGCAGCGTTTCAAGCGCCGCCGGCTCCAGCCCGGCCAGCGCAAGGCCCATGTTTGTAAGGCCACTGCTCATGAGTCTGCCTGTTTCAGCCGGGCCACGCGCGCGGCGATCAGCGCCCGGATGTCGCCGGTCGGGCTGGCAAGCGTTCCCTCCCCGGCCTCTGCGGTCTTGCCGTAGACGTCCGGCCGCCGGGCGCGCAGAATGAACATCGCCAGCGCGTCCGAATAGTGCCGCACGGTGCCGACCTGCGCGCCGCCGTAGAAGTGTGGCCGCTCGACACCATCGCGCGCCCGCTCGACCAGCGCCGCCTCCAGGTCGTCGAGGGCCGCGCGCATGGCATCGTCCCAGGCCGCAGCGAAGGTCGGCACGCGCTTACGCTGGCTGTAGGCCAGCGTGCGCGAGACTTTCGCGGCCCGGCAGGCCTCCGCCACGTTGGCGGTCTCGGCCAGCCGGGTCAGGAACTTGTGCCGCTTGGCCGCAGTCCAGGCAGACGTTGCGGCCCGCTTGCGCGCCGGTTTCGCTGTCGTGGTCATGGACGCCCCCGGACGCAATTGGTCATCATGGGATTTTTGTACCAAATAGCGACGCGATAGTCAAGAGTAATTATTCTATTTGGTACTTTTTTGTGCGTAATGGGCAATCAGGCGGTCCAGTGCCATACCGAGTACCAGCTTGGCAGAGCGCGGTGGCCAGGCCAGTGCCTTCTCGGCGGTCTCCAGCCCTTCTGCGCTGCACACCACCCGCCACAGCACATCGGACAAGCCTGGCCCGGCAGTCGACATCGCCAGTTCCACCCGCCGTTTGGCGGCGATCTGGCTTTCGCAGCGGGTCAACGGCTCCGGCGGCCCACGATGGCCGGATTGCGCGGGCACACTGTCCCAGGCCATGGTCACCCGTGGCCCGAGCTGTGCCATCTCGAAGTCGGTGCGCAGCCGCTCACCGGCATCCACCTGCGCCGCGCTCAGCAGCCCGCGCCGCGCCAGCCAGGCCAGCGGAGCCTCCGCACGATTGACCGTATACCGGGCGTCCTTGCCATCGATGCGGCGCGTCTCCTCGGCGATCAGCCGGTTCTGGTGGTAGGCTCCATCCGTTCCGGCGCGTGCTCTCGCCACGAACGCCCGGCCCGGCCCGCTGATCCGGTAGCCGCCGGGTGCCGGCTCCACCAGGTCACGCGCGCGCATGTGCACCACGGCCTGCTCCCCGATCCGGCTGCGCCCAAGCCGCCAGTCCTCCCCCTGGGGCTGCAGCAGCATGCCCTTCTCCAGCTCGCCCAGCACGCGCACAATCCGTTTCTCATCCAGCATGATACGCCCCCCAGTTGCAGACTCTGCGCTGGACTACAGCGGGGTCGATGCTGTAGGACAGCAAAAAGTACCAATGCGGTTTTTTGAGGGGGCTTATGCAAACGCGTATTCGGGAAGTCCGCAAGGCGAAACGCCTGACTCTGGCGGAGGTCGCGCAGCGCTGCGACCCGCCGACCACCGCCCAGACCATCGGCCGGCTGGAAGTCGGGTTACGCACGGTCTCGGTCGACTGGCTCAACCGCATCGCCGGCGCACTCGGGGTGGAGGCCAGCGATCTTGTCCGGGTCGAGGAACGCCCGGACGTGCCGGTCGCCGCCTTGCTGACAGCGAGCGGCGTCGAGGCACCGACCCGGCTGATGGTGCTGATCCCGCCGCGTCCCACCACCGACATGCTGGGCTTGCGGGTTGACGTCAGTCAGGGCGACTACCGGGCGGGGGACGATCTCTGGCTCCTGCGCCTGCCGCCCGAGCGGTTTGCCGAGGCCGAGCACCGGGATGCCCTGGCCGCTCAGGGTGTGGGCGGCTTTGCCTTCGGGCGGGTGCTCTCGGCTGCACCGGGGGCCGTGACCCTGCTGCCGCTCACCCCGGGCAGCAAGCCGGTCACCCTGCCGAACCCCGCCTGGATCGCGGTTGCGGTTCAGGTCGTGCGCGCGCTCTGACCGGCGCAGGGCGGCTTAGAGTCTGATGACATCAAGTAGACTCAATCTCCCCTCCCTCGTTGAGGGAGGGGTGGCCAATAGGCCGGGGTGGGTGCCAGGGACACGCTTGCCCACCCCGGTGCTTCGCACCACCCCTCCCGCGAACGGGAGGGGAGAACCGGCTCAATCTAAAGTCATCTGGCTCTAGATGATGGAGCCTGCGAGCACCGCGTCGGCGACATAGGGGTTGCTGCGCCGCTCGTCCCCGAAGCGCGCCATCGGGCCGTGGCCGGGCACGAAGTGGACGTGATCGCCCAGCGGCCACAGCCGGGTCGTGATCGAGCGGATCAAGTCGCCATGGTTCCCGCGCGGGAAATCCGTCCGGCCGATCGACCCGGCGAACAGCACATCGCCGACGAAGGCCAGCGCGCTGGGGGCATGGTGAAAAACCACATGCCCCGGCGTGTGCCCCGGGCAGTGGCGCACGTCGAGGGTCAGGGTCCCCACAGTCACAGTATCGCCGTCTTCCAGCCAGCGGTCCGGCGTGAAGGTCTTTGCAGCCGGAAAGCTGAACATCTGTGCCTGGGTCGCCAGTTGCTCGATCCAGAAGGCATCCTCCCGGTGCGGGCCGATGATCGGCACCCCCAACCGTTCGGACAGTTCCCCCGTCGCGCCGCAGTGATCCAGATGGCCGTGGGTCACCAGCAGCGACTCGATGGTCACACCATACTGGGCCGCCGCCCCGAGCAGCCGCTCCGGTTCGCCGCCGGCATCGACGAAGGCACCACGCATGGTCTGCGTGCACCACAGCAGGCTGCAGTTCTGCTGGAACGGGGTCACCGGGATGATGACGAACTGGAGCGCTGGGTTTTGCATGGCGAGGTTCTAGCGTCGGGCCGGTTAGGATTGAAGCGTTTTCGAGGGCGTGTCTCAGTTTGAAAGTTCGCTCGTGGTGAGCTTGGCGAACCACAAGCCGCTCAGCCTTCGTCAGGCTCAGGGTGAGCGGCGGGCTGCTTCAATCAGATCGAAAGCCGCTCTAGCAGGCTGTTGAAAAACTCTGAAAGCCGCACGCTAACACATCTTTATCTCCCTTCCCCCGTGAGCGGGGGAAGGGTGCCCGCAGGGCGGGTTGGGGGCATGTGTGCAGCAACAGCAGCGCATCTTTACCCACCCCGGCCCTTCGGGCCACCCCTCCCTCGCACGCGAAGGAGGGGAGAATATGTGCCAATATCTATTCGCTCTGGAGTTTTTCAACAGCCTGGTAGATATCGGTTCCCGCAGTGCTGCCCGACTCGCCCTATTTCCTGTTCGATGATGCGCGCGGCCCGAGTGCCGGTCCCAGCCTGCTGTTCACCGACATGGTGGAGCGCATCGCCATCGACGATCCAGCCCAACTGGATACCGCACTCACCCGGCTGCGGGCCGGGCTGGCGCAGGGCCTGCATGCCGCCGGCTGGCTGGCGTTCGAGGCCGGCTATGCGCTGGAGCCCAGGCTCGCCGCATGGTACCGCCGCCCCCCTGCCGGCGAGCCGCTGCTCTGGTTCGGCCTGTTCCGGGACCGCCGGACTCCCTCACCGCTGGAGGTCGAGGGGCTGTGCCGGGCCTCCCTCAGTACGCCGCCGCGCTGCACCCTGGGTCCGGCTATCCCGGCGCTTGACGCCCCGGCCCATGCGGCCACACTCGCCCACGTCCTGCGCTACATCGAGGCGGGAGACGTCTACCAGATCAACCTGACCTTTCCGGCGACCGTTGCGGTTACGGGCGATCCGCTGGCGCTGTACGACCGGCTCCGGCGCAGCCAACGTGGTGGCCATGGCGTGCTGGCCTCGACCGGTGAGCACTGGCTGCTGTCCGTCTCTCCGGAGCTGTTCTTCCGCCTGGATGCAGACGGGCATCTGACGGCCCAGCCGATGAAAGGCACCGCCGCGCGCGTCAGCCACGATGATGATGCGGCCGGCAAGGCGCTCGCTGCCGACCCCAAGAACCGGGCGGAAAATCTGATGATTGTGGATCTGCTGCGTAACGACCTCAGCCGGGTCTCAGTGCCGGGTAGCGTGCAGGTCCCGCGCTTGTTCGACGTCTGTGCCCTGCCGACACTCTGGCAGATGACCTCGACCGTCACCGCGCAGATCGCGCGAGGACTGGATGCGCTGGACGTCCTGCGAACCCTGTTTCCCTGCGGCTCGATTACCGGCGCGCCGAAAATCCGGGCCATGGAGATCATCCGGGAGCAGGAGCCGGAGCCGCGTGGCCTCTACACCGGATCGATAGGCTGGGTGTCGCCGGACGGATCATCCAGCTTCAACGTCGCCATCCGCACGCTCGTCTGGCAGCCCGGCCAGCCGACGCGGCTGGGGCTTGGCAGTGGCGTGGTGGCGGACAGCGTTGCGGCCGAGGAATGGCAGGAGTGTCTGGCCAAGGCGCGCTTCCTGGCCGCGGACCTCCCGCCGTTCGATCTGTTCGAGACCCTGGGCTGGACGCCAGATACTGGCTTTGCCCGGCTCGATGCGCATATCGCGCGCCTGTGTGAGAGCGCCCGCTGGTTTGGATTTGCTGCCCAGCCGGAGTCCTGGCGTGCCATGCTGGCAGAGGCGGCAGAGCCTTGGTCCGCCCCGATGCGCGTGCGCCTGCTGGTCAGCCGCTTCGGGGCCGCGTGCATTCACGCCCAACGGCTGGCTCCGCTGCCGGAGACGCTGGAGGTCGTGCTGGCCCCGGAGCCGCTCGCTCAGCCCGCCCATTGGCTTGCCCACAAGACCAGCAACCGCGCCTTCTACGACGATGTCCGCACGGCGCTGGCGCAGGCGACTGGCTGCCATGAAGTCCTGTTCGTCAACCCGCAGGGCCTGCTGACGGAGGGCTCCTTCACCAGCCTGTTCGTTGCGCGAGACGGCGTGCTGTTGACCCCGCCGCTGGCCGATGGTGTCTTGCCAGGCATCCTGCGCGCCGCACTCCTCGCCGACGGCCGGGCGATCGAGGCCCCCCTTACCCCTGCCGATCTCGCCGGGTGCGATATCTGGCTCGGCAACAGCGTGCGCGGCTTGATGCGGGCAAGGCTGTTAAAGCCCGCCATTTCCGGCTAAAGCGCGCCATGGCCAAACCTCCCCAGAGTTTAGAACCCCAGCGTATCGCCAAATTGCTGGCGCGCGCCGGCATCGGCTCACGCCGGGATGTCGAGCGTTTCATCGCCGAGGGTCGTATCGCGCTGAACGGCAAGACCGTGATGACGCCGGCAACAATTCTCACCACTACCGACGGCATCAGCTTCGATGGACAGCCGGTGCGCGCTGCCGAGCCGACGCGGCTCTGGTTTCTCCACAAGCCGCCCGGCTGCGTGACCACCGCGCGTGACCCGCAGGGCCGCAAGACGGTCTTTAATCTGCTGCCCCCCCATGCCCCACGCATGGTCTCTGTCGGTCGCCTCGACTTCACGACCGAGGGGCTGCTGCTGATGACCAACGACGGGGAGCTGAAGCGCTGGCTGGAGCTGCCGGTCAACGCCGTCTCGCGCCGCTACCGCGTGCGGGTGCGCGGCGTGGTCACACAGGCGATGCTGGAGGCCCTGGCCGAGGGCGTGACGATCGAGGGCATCCGCTACGGCAGCATCATCGCCGACATCGAGCACAAGAGCGGCCTGACCAGTTGGGTCAGCGTGACCCTGACCGAGGGCAAAAATCGCGAAATCCGGCGGGTCATGGACTATCTGGGTGTCGGGGTCAGCCGCCTCATCCGCACCGGCTACGGCCCGTTCGAGCTCTGCGACCTGCCGCCCGGTGCTCTGGTGGAGGCGCCGGTGGCCTGGCTGGGCCGGGTCAAGGATCGCTCGGGCCTCATCGATGTCGCCAGCGCCTGGTCACCGCCGCGCCCTGCCGCACCCAAGCCTGCCAAGCCTCAAGACGACCGGCGCAGGGGTGCACCCGGCAAGGGTGGACCAGGCAAAGGCGCCTCGGGCGCACGCCGACCGCTCAAGCGACGCGGAGCACAGGATGGGGCGCCACCGGAGACCGGGCGGCAAGGCCCGCCACGACGACCGCGACGCCCCGCATGAGCGTGCGCATCATTGCTGGCAAATGGAAAGGCCGGAGGCTGCCAGTCCCCGAAGGTCTGGCGGTCCGCCCGACATCCGAGCGGGTCCGTGAGGCCGTCTTCAGCCGCTTGCAGTCCATGCTTGGCGATTGGGAGGGCTTGAGGGTTGCCGATATCTGCGCCGGTTCCGGCGCGTTCGGCATCGAGGCGGTATCGCGCGGCGCGGCTCACGCCACCTTCGTGGAACAGGACCGCAGCGCGGCAAACGCGATCCTGCAGATGTTCAAGCGTCTGGACCAGACCGAAAGCGCCAGGATCCTGTGCCAGGATGCGCGCACCCTGCCGGTCGCGACCACACCCTACGATATTGTCTATCTTGATCCACCCTATGCCGAGGGGCTCCACATCCCGATCCTGGAGCGACTCGCACAGGCCAACTGGATTCAGGACACGAGCATTCTAGTTACGGAGGCTCAAGGAAACGATCCGCAGCTACCGGATTATCTTAATAGCGATTCGTGCCGCTTCATTTGCCTTGCAATTCATCAGTACGGGAAAACAAAAACCTATCTTTTATCATTTAGGCAGGATCGATAATTTCACATTCTTGGCATTACACAGCGTCGGGGAAATTTTAACTTTTTATTAACTTACCCAATTGTAACCCTATAAACGAGGGGTAGAGAAACTGGCACGTATTCGAACGGCTTCGAATACTTGTATGGGGGATGTTAATGTTGCGTATTCCGGCGGATGCTTACCTGGCGAACGGTGATTCGACATATCCGTTTGCCGTCACGAACTGGTTTGCCCAATCGATGGAGCGACTGGAGATGGTGAGAATGGCCGATCCCTCCGGAACTCCACGGCCACACCGGTATCCCACCAAAGTGATACAGAATTCCCATGAGGCGCCTACTACGCCGACCGCGCGCGTTCTGGTCGCCGAAGATAATGTCATCAATCAGATGCTGGTGCGAACGCTGCTGGAACTCGGCAATTACGAGATGCTGATCGTCGACAACGGACGCCAAGCAGTCGCCGCAGCAGAAGTGGAAATCTTTGATCTGATTCTGATGGATGTCCGGATGCCCGAGATGAGCGGCCTGGAGGCCGCGCGCGCCATCCGGGAGCGCAAAGGCCTGAACGAGAACACACCAATCCTCGCCATGACCGCGAACATCGGCGACACGGAACGCCGCGACTGCCAGGACGCCGGCATGAACGACCTGATCGAGAAGCCGATCGACCGCCTGTATTTCCTCAGCCGGATATCCGAGGCCCTCAAGGCCTGAAGCAAGCTGGCAGCAGCGCCTAATTCCTCAACAAATAGACCGTGCGTATCGTTACGCGTCTACTGCTTGTGCATTTCAACATTCTGCCTCTCGTCTCGCCATCCGGCATGCGCTAGACAGGCATGATGAGCCTGCACGCAGCAACCGATGCCCCGCACCCCGAGTATCTCCACGGACTGAACGCGCCGCAGCGCGATGCTGTGGAGACGCTGGACGGTCCCGTTCTGGTGCTCGCGGGTGCCGGTACCGGCAAAACCCGGGCGTTGACGGCGCGGCTTGCCCATCTCGTTGCGACCGGGCGCGCCTACCCCGGCGAGATACTGGCCGTCACCTTCACCAACAGGGCGGCGCGGGAGATGCAGCACCGGGTTGGCCAGATGATCGGTGGTGCTGTCGAAGGGATGAGCTGGCTTGGCACCTTCCACTCGGTCTCGGCGCGGATGTTGCGCCGTCATGCCGAGCTGGTAGGCCTGACGAACAGTTTCAGCATCCTCGATACCGACGATCAGATCCGCGCGATCAAACAGGTCCTGACCCTGGCGGACCTTGATGAGAAACGTTGGCCAGCACGGGTCTTGGCCGGCATCATCGACCGCTGGAAAAACCGGGGCTGGACGCCGGAGCTGGTGCCCGCCACAGAGGCCGGCACCTTTGCCGACGGCAAGGCGATCCCGCTCTATCAAGCCTATCAGGACCGGTTGAAGACCGTAAATGCCTGCGATTTCGGAGATTTGCTGCTGCACACGCTGGCCATTCTGCAGCGCCACCCGGACGTACTGGAGCAGTATCAGCGGCGGTTCAAATACATCCTCGTCGATGAGTATCAGGATACCAACGTCTGCCAGTATCTCTGGCTGCGACTATTGGCACAGTCCCGCAAGAACATCTGCTGTGTGGGCGATGATGATCAGTCCATCTACTCCTGGCGGGGTGCCGAAGTGGCGAATATTCTCCGCTTCGAGCAGGACTTCCCCGGCGCGCACGTCATTCGCCTTGAGCAGAATTATCGCTCGACCCCTGAAATACTTGGTGCAGCCAGCGGGCTTATAGATGCCAACACGAGCAGGCTCGGCAAGACCCTCTGGACCGATGCACCGTCCGGGCAGCCGGTCGAGGTGGTGTCGGTCTGGGACGGCGCGGAAGAAGCGCGGGTTATCGGCGAGCGCATCGAATCAGGCATGGCGCGCGGGGAGTCGCTTGGAGATACGGCGGTACTGGTGCGCGCGTCCTTCCAGACCCGTGAATTCGAGGACCGTTTTCTGACCCTCGGCCTGCCGTACCGGATTGTCGGCGGCTTTCGCTTTTACGAGCGCGCGGAAATTCGCGATGCCATTGCGTACCTCAGACTGATCAGACAGCCGGACGACGATCTGGCGTTCGAGCGCATCGTCAACACCCCGAAGCGCGGCCTTGGCGACAAGACCCTGCAGAAGTTGCACAGCCTGGCGCGTGCGCGCAGCCTGTCCCTGGTGCGCACCGCCATGGAACTGACCGCGACCGACGAACTGCCGCCCGCCGCCCGCCGGGCGCTGTCCGGTCTTCTGGCCGATCTTGCGCGCTGGCGCGATGGCCTTGCCACCCTGCACCATGCAGCTCTGGCACGGACGATCCTGGAGGAGTCCGGCTATACGGCGATGCTCCAGGCGGACAAATCGCCGGAGGCCTCCGGACGGCTGGAGAACCTCGTCGAACTCACCCGCGCCATGGAAGACTTCGAGTCGCTGGCTGGCTTCCTCGATCACGTCTCGCTGGTGATGGAGAACGAGGAGAAGCGCGACGGCCCCAAAGTCACGGTCATGACCCTGCATGCCGCCAAGGGGTTGGAATTCCCGACCGTATTCCTTGCCGGGTGGGAGGAAGGGCTGTTTCCGAACCAGCGCGCCCTGGACGAGGGCGGCCTTGCCAGCCTGGAGGAAGAACGCCGGCTCGCCTACGTCGGCATCACACGGGCGCGTCGTGCTGCCATCATCACCCACGCCGCCAACCGGCGCGTCTACGGCCAGTGGCAATCCTGCCTGCCGTCGCGCTTTCTGGCGGAGTTGCCCACCCGCTGCGTCCAGAAGTCGACCACCATGGCCGGCCAGACCCGGCTCTGGTCCGCGATGCCGAATGTCGATCCTTTGGCCCATTCTGTCCGCCTTGAGGGCCGCGGTCCCGGCTGGGCGCGTGCCAGCAGCCATGAGGCGATGCGCGCAAACACGCCTGGCGCCCCGGCCCGGATTGCCACCCGCGACGCCTTCGTGCTGGGACAGCGGATTTTCCACCAGAAGTTCGGGTATGGCTGCATCACGGCGATCGATGGCGACAAGCTGGATATTGCCTTCGAAACAGCAGGGGCAAAGCGCGTCATCGGCAGCTTTGTATCACCTGCATGACCAGCCTGTGGTTGCTTCGCCTGCCGCTGAGCCATGCCGAGAGCCTCTGGCTGCAAAGCGAGCCGGACGGGCTTTTTGCGCCGGACAATATTCCCAGCATGGCCATCTTCGAGGCCGACGACCAGCCCACAGGGGCCTGGGTGGCGGACGATTGGGTGGCAGAGCTGTACTTCGAGATGGAGCCGGACCCGGCGTTGGTCGAGCGCCTGGCCACTGGCATCGCCGGACTCGATCCGTCAACACTCCGGCCACAGCCCCTGGAGCAGCAGGACTGGCTCAGCCTGAGCCAGAATGGTCTGCCGCCCATCGATGCCGGGCGTTTTCGCGTCAGCACGCCGGAGCGCCTGAATGAGGTCCGCCCCAGTGGCATCCGGTTGGTGATCCCGGCCGCCGAAGCGTTCGGCACCGGCCACCACCCGACGACGCACGGCTGCCTTGCTGCCCTTGCCGCGCTGGCGGAGCGCCGCCGTTTTGCCCGCATCGCTGACGTCGGCACGGGAACCGCGCTTCTGGCGCTGGCCGCAGCCAAACTCTGGCCGCGGGCGCAGATCATCGCCAGCGATATCGACCCGCTGGCGGTGACCGTCGCCAGGCGCACCGCAACCCTGAACGCGGCGCGGCTGGGACGCGCCAGCGGCCGTATCGATCTGCTCACCTGCCCCGGCATCGCCCACGCGCGGTTCCGGCGCGCAGACCCGTTCGATCTGCTGGTCGCCAATATCCTCGCCGGCCCGCTGGTCGCGCTGGCCCCGTCGCTCAGTGCCGCACTGAGGCCGGGCGGCATGCTGCTGCTGGCGGGTTTGCTCGCGCGTCAGGCACCACCCGTGCTCGCTGCTTACCGTGCGCGCGGGCTGATACTGGTGCAGCGGCTGGGCAGCCCGGAATGGCCGACCCTGCTCCTGCGCAAACCGGCAGGCTGCGCGCGACCGCAGTTGGAAAATTACCGAAAATTATCCGCGTAGGATTGCAACTTCAGCGCGCGGGGTTGCGGCGTCTGAAGCACATACTCAAGGCCCTGCCGCTGCGCGTAGAGCACAGCCTCCTCAAGGGAGTGAAAACGCAGGCGCACCTGGTTGCGCGTGTCGGACGAGCCAGACCAGCCCATGAGAGGGTCCGCCGTCTTGCGGTCTTTCTGTTCGAATTCAAGCACCCAAAGACCCTGCCCCCGGTGCCCGGACTGCATGGCGGATTTGCTCGGCGAATAGATCAGCGCGGTCATGAGCGTTATGTGCTGCGCCGCTGCACACCTGTCAATCGCCTCGTTGTCGAGAATATCCAAGATCGATGGTGAAATCGCGCTGGGTGCAACTTCACCAGCAGGACGTAACGGGTAAATTCTGCGCCAGGCATTATTAACCCTGATATTTGCCCGATTATCCATGTCATAAAAATGTAACCAATGGGCCCTGCGAATTCCTTGAAAAATCAAGCGAAAATTCGGCGCGCAGGTGCCCTTAAAGCTTTTTCTTATTCGCCGAATCGGGTTATAGCCGGACACTAAATTTACACTTTTTTAATACATACGAGGCGGCCATGCTCGATACTCTGACTTGCCTGCGCGCGGATACTGCAAATGCCGACGCCGAGACGGACATCCGTTTCTCCGAACTGACCCAGGCGATCGCCCTGAACGGGGCTGTCCGGCGCTCACGGCGCAAATTTGAGGCCGCCCGCGATGCTGCCACCCGCACGGCGCTGCTCTCCCCGCTGATGTTCATGGCGGCCTGTGCGAGTGGCGACAGCGGTGGCGGCGGTGGCGCTCAGGGCCCGAGCACCGTCGCGCCACCCCCCGGCGATACAACCCCTGACACCCTGGCCGGTCGCCCGCTGGCGATTGATGCGGCGGCCGGTCTGCTCGCCAATGTGCAGGCGCCGGCTGGCGTCACGCCGCAGGTGACCACTATATCCGTGGCAAATGGTGCCGCCGGAGCCGTGGGCCAGCCGCTCACGTCGCCGCTGGGCGCGCTGACTGTCGCAGCCGACGGCAGCTACACCTTCACGCCGGCGAACAACGCGACCGTCACGGCGCTCGGCGAAGGCGTCACGGCAACCCAGAACTTCACCTACACCATTCAGTCTGGCGGGACGACGTTTCAGCCGGCGACGCTCACCATCACCATCACCGGGACCAACGATGCGCCGGTAGCGGCGGCCCCGGCGCCTGTCGCTGCAAGTTCTTCGGCTCCTGTCAGCCTCGGCATCACGGTGCCGACCGATCCGGATATCAACGCCAACGGCCAGCCGGACCCGCTGACGGTCTCCTCCATCGTCCTGCGCCAGAACGGCACGGTCAACGCCAGCCTCGCCAGCGCATTCCGCATCCTCCCGGACGGCCAGGCCCCGCTGCAAGGCGGGCAGGAAACGCCCGGAACCCCGCTCAGCCTCAGCAACTTGCCGGCTGTCAATCAACTCGACAACATCGTGTTCGATCCGGCCAATCTGCCGGCAGGCACCTACTCATTCGAGTACACCGTGCGCGACAGCGGCGGCCGCAGCGTGCGCCAGACGGTCACCATCACCCTGACCAACGATGCCCCGGTCCTGGTTGCAGATCCGGTCGCCGTCGTCGAAGACGGCACGGCGGTCACCGGCAGTGTGCTCGCCAACGACTCGGACCCCGAAGACCGAGCGCTCACCGTCACGGCCGTCAGCCGCGGCGGGGCGTCCCAGGCGGTTGTCGCCGGTAGCCCGACTGTCATCGCAGGCGCTTTCGGCGCGCTGACCCTGAATGCGGATGGCAGCTATTCCTTCGCGGTCGACAATGCGCTTGGCACTGTGCAGGCGCTGGGGGCCGGCCAGACCCTGACCGATAACTTCACCTACACCGCCCGCGACACGAACGGCGGCACGTCCACGGCGCAGATCGCGGTCACGATCACCGGCGTCAACGACGCCCCGCGCTTCACTGGCAATCAGGCGTTCAACGTCCAGCAAGGCCGCTTTGATGTCGCGCGCATTGCCGCCACCGACATCGATGGCGATGATCTGTCCTTCAGCATTGTCGGCGGCGCGGATGCCGGCAGCTTCTTCCTCGACGACCTGAGCGGCCAGCTGAGCTTCCGCGGCGTGACCAGTGTCGCCAACCCGGGCGATGCGGACGGCAACAATGTCTACGACATCACGGTCGGGATTACCGACGGCACGACGACTGTCACGCGGCCGCTCAGCATCACGGTCTCGCTCAACGGCGCGCCGGAGCCACCGGTCGCGAGCGACACGACCGCCAGCATCACCGAGGATGCCGCACCGAACAGCGTCAGCGGCCTGCTGGCCGCCAGCGATCCCAACAACGACCCGCTGACCTTTTCGCGGCAGGGCAACGGGGCTGGCGTCTACGGGCAGCTGATCGTCAATCCGAACGGCACCTTCACCTACACGCT
This sequence comes from uncultured Sphingomonadaceae bacterium, assembly GCA_964404985.1. Classification (GTDB taxonomy): domain Bacteria; phylum Pseudomonadota; class Alphaproteobacteria; order Sphingomonadales; family Sphingomonadaceae; genus Hankyongella. Next base: position 20,353 of record CAYOMD010000015.1, on the reverse strand, counting down.
CGACAACGGCGATACCGACACCAACAGCCTGGGTGCCGGGCAGACCGCGACCGACCTGTTCACCTATGAGGTGGACGACGGCACCGGCCAGCCGCCCGCAACCGCACAGGTGCGCATCACCGTCACCGGTGCCAACGATGCCCCGGTGATTGCCGCCACCCGCGCGGTGACCGTCAATTCCGGCACCACCGCCGTCACCGCCGCCGGCAACGGCACGGACCCGGACAGCAACGCCACCCTCACCTACACCATTGCCGGGGCGGACGCTGCGCTGTTCACTGTCGACGCCCAGACCGGCGCGCTGGCGTTCCGCGCTGCGCCCAACATCGCCAACCCGCAGGACCAGGGTGCGGACAATGTCTACAATCTCACCCTCACGGTCACGGACGGCAGCCTGAGCGCCGCCCAGGCGGTTGAGATCACGGTCATCTCCGACAATTTCCCGCCGGTGTTCGGGAACGAGGCCGAAATCTTCGTCGATGAAAACACGGTCGGGGCCATCACCATCCTGAGCGTGACCGATGCGGACGATGACCCGGTTACCTTCGGTGCGCTGGGCGGCGCCGATGCCGCGCGGTTCCAGCTCAATACGGTGACCGGCGCGCTCAGCTTCATCACCCCGCCGGACTTCGAGGCCCCGACAGACGCCAACGGGGACAATATCTATGAGGCCACGGCCACCGCCAGCGACGGCCAGGCCACCACGACGCAAACCCTGCTGATCACGGTCGGGGATGTGGTCGAGGCCCCGAACAACAACCCGCCGGTTATCAGCGGCATCACCGCCAGCAATTTCGCAACCGTCGATCCGAACAACGCCAATATATTCACCTATGACGAGCTTCAGGCGGCAACCAACCCGGTGTTTCTGGTTTCGGCGACCGACCCCGACACCGATGCGCTCACCTTTGGCCTGACCGGCGCGGACAGCGCCCTGTTCACGATCGATGCGATCGGCCAGGTGGTCTTCAACGCGGCCCCGGACTTCGAGGCCCCACAGGACGCCGGCGGGGACAACCGCTACGAGGTGCAGGTGGTGGTCAGCGACGGGGCGGCCACAGTGACCTCCAGCCTCATCACGGTCGTGGTCGGCGATGTGCTGGAGAACACGCTACCGGTCGCCGCCAACGACAGCTTTACCGTCATCGAAGATGATCGCAATCCGGCCACGACCGACGATGTGTCGCCGGTCACCGGCAATGTGCTCGCCAACGACAGCGACACGGACGTGACCAACGGCGTGCCCGGCCAGAGCCTTCGGGTCAGCGCCATCCGCACCGGGGACCTGGGCGCGGGCGGCACCCCCACCACCGTCTCCGGCCCGACCGACATCGTCGGCCAGTTCGGCGTGCTGACCATCGATGGCCCCGGCAATGCGTCCTACGTGCTTAACGGAGACCAGGACAGCCTGAACACCGGCGATACCCGCCGGGAGGTCTTCACCTACACCCTGGTCGACGGTGCCGGCGGCACAACGCAGGCAGAACTGGTCTACAATATCGAAGGCCGGACCGATCTTCTGGCTGTCGATGCCGTGGATGATGTTTTTACAACTTTGGTTACAAGAACAGACTTTGAAGAAAATGGCGTTGTTCCAATTCAAGGAATTTCCCTCAGTACAAACGACCTGCCATCTACGCCTTCAAGATCAGTAGAGGTGATTGCCGCGAGGTTTATTAATGATCAAACTGGATCATCAACGACTTGGACTATAAATTTTGATGCAGTTACTGGCAACTTTCAAAGCTTTTCTCCTTTTGATGGGTCGTTGAGTCTACTTTCTTTTGACTCCTCAAGAGGCACATGGGAATTAAGTTTAGCAGACGGGATTGACGGGTTATTATACGACCTCTCCCGCGTAGAGTGGAATTTCCGCCTTGAGTATACAATTGGTGATACTGACGACGCCTTCGACGGCTTGCTGGATGCAGACTCTGCAGCGACGGACACAGCGACTGCGTTCATCACCATCTCCATAGATGCAGGCTCAGTCATCCCCGTCGCCGAGGCGGACAAGACCTTGGCGGCCGTCCAGGGCCTGACCACCTCGGTGGCGCTCAACATTGCCGCCCCCACGGACAACGCACCGCTGCCGGCCAACGCCATCACCGTGCTGTCATTGCCGACACAGGGGGATATCACAACCGGCGGGCGCATACTGCAGGTGGGCGACACCCTTACCGTGGCCGAACTCGGCAGCCTGGTGTGGGATGCAACGGGCCTCGCGCCGAACAACTACGGGTCGTTCAGCTATTCGGTACTGGATGCCGATGGGAATGCCAGTGCTGACCGCAATGCCGGCACGTTTGAGATTGAGGCGCAAATCGTCACCCTGGCGGTGGTCCAGCGCGAGATCAATCTGGGCAGTTTCACCAACGGCTACACCATCACCCCGAGTACGGCCGGCGGCGGGATCGGCAGCTTCACCAATGTCGATTTCGGCGCGGCACTGGCGGTGGCCAGCGATACCGTCTTCGGCAGTGTGGAGGGCGGCGGCACGCGGGACCTGGTGATCGGCGCGCCGGGGCACAGCAACGGGGCTGGTGCCCTGTTCGGCACCGATCTGAGTGGGTTAACCACCGGCAACGGCGTCATCACCGGCGGCAACCGCATCGTCACCGGCGCCGCCGGGCAGCGGCTGGGCACCAGCGTTGCCGTCGGGCCGATTGACGGATTTAGAAACCCCAACAATCCGGAACTGATCGTCGGCGCACCAGGTGCCAATAGTGCTGCCGGCGCGGTCTACATCCTCTCCGGCGAGCTGACAGAGCCGCCTGTTGATGGTGTCAACGATACCATCACAACCCCCGGCAATATTACCGGAACCGTTGCCATCCCCAACTCTGCCTTGAATGGGACCAATGTTGCGTTGATCTCCGGCACCGCCGGCTCCGGCCTGGGGTCGACGGTTGCCTATCTCGGCAATATCGGCGGCGTAAATAGCGGGCCGGAGCTGTTCCTGAACGCGCCGGGAGCGGACAGTTTCTTCAGCTTCGCCGGCAATGCCCCCGGAGCCGCAAACAACACCGATGGCAGAGTCGCCCCCATCAGCGTCTCCGTGACCGATGCCGGCGTCGGCTACGTCATCGATGGCGGCAGCTATGCCGGCACCAACCCGGTCGAGGGCCTGAAGAATATCGCCAACCCCCCGACCACGACCACCGGGGTCGGCTATTCGCTGGGCACGGCGAGCGCCGGCGGCTTCACCGCCGCCAGCTATGGCACCATCGGGCAGTCTATATCCAACATAGCGGACATCCGACTTGACGCTCTGGTTCTGGGGAACAGCACCACCAACCAGGTCGTCATAGTCGGCGGTGTCGGCGACATTGCGACCACGGCACAGCCCGGCGTCAGCGGCGACGAGCTGAACGCGCCGCTTGTGCTGTCAACCGGTAACGCAGCCGATGCGCTCGGTGCCTCCACCGCCCTGGTGAATGCGCTTGGCTTTGTAAGAGATCAAGCCAATATCATACCCGACTCGCCCGCACTCCGGGACCTCCTGATCGGCGCGCCGGGGCGCGACAGCACCGCCAACGGCACGGACAATGTCGGCGCGGCCTTCCTGCTCATGGGTGGGGGCGAAGTTTTTTCGTTATCCGGCAGTTTTTCCCTGGACAACACGGCAACGAACGCCCGGATCGTGGAAATCCGCAACAATATCGCCGGCAGCGGCTTCGGCACCGTGGTTGCCGATATCGGCGACTACAATGGCGACGACATCGGCGATTTCGCCATCGGCGCACCGGGCCAGAACGGCGGCAACGGTGCGGTCTATGTCGTGTTCGGCCGGGCGTTCGAGGATAACTGGTTCGGCGACGTCGCCGGCCAAAACCGTACAACCCTGGTCCTTGACGCCAGCAACCTCGGCACCGAGTATATCCGCCTGGATGGCACAAGCGGCGCGCGCGCCGGGGCTGCGATCCTTGGCCTGGGGGACATCAACAACGACGGCCGCGACGACATCGCCATCGGCGCGCCAGATGGCGGAACAAACGCGAACGGTATCGTTCATGTGATCTTCGGCACGCCGATTGCCCAGGTCGCGGACCCGAGAGCCGGTGCCCAGAACGGCGCGCCGCCGCCGCAGTTCTCGGCGGCGGTCAGCGTGTTCGATGCGGACGGGCAGGTGGATGCGCTGCTGGCGGCCACGCTCGGAGAGGGCGCGCAGGCACCGCTTGATGCGGGCGTATTCGCGCCAGAGTTCGACGGTGAATTCGACAAGGCGCAACTGCTGGCGTTCGCCCCGCTCCACGCCGACGGCATGGTTCTGCATATCGCCTGATCCGGCAGTTGACCCGGCCAGTTAGTCCTGCAACATTCTTACCCTAACAAGAATAAACAGGAATGACCCGATGGGAGCTGCCGACACGCCGCAGATGGAGCGCGGGCTGAAAAGCCGCCACGTGGAGATGATCGCCATCGGCGGCATCATCGGGGCGGGGCTGTTCGTTGGCTCCAGCACCTCGATCGCCACCGTCGGCCCGGCGGTCATCCTCAGCTATCTGCTGGCCGGGCTCATCATCCTGCTGGTCATGCGCATGCTGAGCGAGATGGCGGTCGCCAACCCCGGCATCACCTCGTTCACCGAGTTCGCCCGCCTGGGCCTGGGCAACGGGGCCGGGTTCGTCACCGGCTGGCTCTACTGGTATTTCTGGGTGGTGGTTGTCGGCATAGAGGCCATAGCCGGGGCCAAAATCCTCAGTGCCTGGCTGCCGTTCGAGGTCTGGGAGATCGGGCTCGGGCTGATGGCGATCATGACTGCGGTCAATCTCATGTCGGCGCGGTCTTATGGTGAATTCGAATTCTGGTTTTCCTCGCTGAAGGTCGCGGCCATCATCGTCTTCATTGCGATCGCCGGGGCCTATGTGCTCGGCCTCACCGGCCGGCCGGACCCGGACGTGAACCACCTGGTCGCCCATGACGGCTTCATGCCGCACGGGCCGCTTGCCGTGCTGGCCGGCGTCGTCAGTGTCATCTTCGCGCTCACCGGCGCCGAGATCGCCACCATCGCGGCGGCAGAATCCGCCGAGCCGACCCGCACCATTGCCCGGCTGACCTGGTCCGTGTGTGCGCGCATCCTGCTGTTTTATGTGCTCTCCATCAGCCTGATCGTGGCGGCCGTCCCCTGGACCAGCATCGTGCCCGGCGAATCTCCGTTTGCCGCCGTGCTGGATGCCATCCACATCCCCTATGCCGGGACGATCATGAACATCGTGGTGCTGATTGCCGTGCTGTCCTGCCTCAACTCCGGGCTGTACGTCACCTCGCGGGTGCTGTTTGCGCTGGCGGTGCGGGGGGATGCGCCGCAAGCGATGGTGCAGCTCAACCGGCGCAAGGTGCCGGCGCGCGCCATCCTCATCGGCAGCCTGTTCGGCTATGGCGCGGTCATCGCCTCGGTCGTCTCGCCGGAGCGGGTGTTCACCTTCCTGTTGAATGCGTCCGGTGCGATCATGCTGTTCATCTATTCCGCAATCGCCATCGCGCAGATCCGCCAGCGCCAGCGGCTGGAGGCGACAGCACCGGAACGGCTGACCTTGAAGATGTGGTTCTTCCCCTATGCGAGCTGGTTTGCGGTTGCCGCGATGGCGGCGATCATGCTGGCGATGGCGTTGAGCCCAAGCCGCGCGATCGAGCTCTATTCGAGCCTGGGTGTGCTGGGGCTGGCGCTTGTCGCCTATCTGCTGCGCAAGCGGGTCGGGCAAACGGTCGCCGTTACAGCAGCTTGAGCAACGCAAAGCCGCCGACCAGCGCAATCACGAAGACGCTGGTCACCAGGGTCAGGCGCTTCTCGATGAACTCCTGAATTGGTGAACCGTATTTCTTCAGCAGCGCGGCAATCAGGAAGAAGCGCGCCCCGCGGGTGAGCAGCGAGAGCAGCGTGAACATCAGCAGGTTATAGTGCGCGACACCGCTGGCGATGGTCACCAGCTTGAACGGGATTGGCGTGAAGCCTTTGACCAGAATGACCCAGGCTCCATATTCGGCGTAGAGCGCGTTGAACGTGTCGAACCCGTCCGTGTAGCCATAAAACGCAATCAGTTGCTTGCCGAGCGTCTCGAACAGCAGGTAACCGATGCTATAGCCGAACAGCCCGCCCAGCACCGAGGACACCGTGCAGATGGCGGCAATGCGCCAGGCGCGATCCCGGTTGGCGAGCACCATCGGCACCACGACAACATCCGGCGGGATGGGGAAGAAGCTGCTCTCGGCAAACGAAATCCCGGCCAGCCACCGCTCCGCGTTCGGCTTGGCAGCAATCCCCATTGTCCAGTCATAGAGTTTGCGTAGCATATTGGCTCCCAACGTACCGCCGCGCCTACCGGATTACGCTGCAACGCACAAGGCAGGTTGCTCTCAAACCGCTCCCAGCGCGCGGATCTTGGCCTTGGGGTGGATTTCGTTCTGGCTAAGCACCACAGTCGCCGGCCGGAACCGCTCGATGACCGAGCGCACATAGGGCCGGATGCCGGGCGATGTCAGCAGGGAGGGCATCTCTCCGCGCGCCGCCTGCGTCTCGAAACAGTCGCGGACGGCCGCGATAAACTCCTGCAGCGTGGAGGGGGCCATGGCGAGCTGTCGCTCTTCGCCACCGCCGATCAGGCACTCGGCAAAGCGTTGCTCCCACAGCGGCGACAGGGTCACGAGCTGGATGATGCCGCCGCGCGCGTTGGCCGCACTGATCTGGCGTGCCAGCCGGGCGCGCACATGCTCGGTAATCAGGATCAGGCTTTGCGTGTAGCCAACGGCTTCTGCAACGCCCTCAAGTATCGCCCCCAGATCGCGGATCGAGACCTGTTCGCTCAGCAGATTCTGCAACACACGCTGCACACCCGAGACCGTGATCTTGGACGGCATGATTTCGCTGATGAGCTTTTGCGCATCCTTGGGCATATCGTCGAGTAGGCGCTGCGTATCGACATAGCTCAGCAGGTCGGCGATGTTTTCCTTGATGGACTCGGTCAGGTGGGTGGTGATGACGGTCGGCGCATCGACCACGGTGTAGCCGCGGAAGCTCGCCTCGTCCCTGAGCGACCGGTCAACCCACATGGCGGGCAGGCCGAACGCCGGCTCGCGGGTTTCCTCTCCGGGCAACGAGACCATGTCGCCAGACGGGTGCATGACCAGCAGCATCTCCGGCCGCAAGTCGCCACGCCCGACCTCGGTCTCCTTGATGTAGAGCACATAGGAATTGGCGGGCAGCGCCATGTTGTCGAGGATGCGGACCGACGGCATGACAAAGCCGAAGTCGCTCGCCAGCTGGCGGCGCAGCGCCTTGATCTGGTCGGTGAGTTTGTAGCCGTCCTGCGGGCCGTTGATGAGGTTGAGCAGCCCATAGCCCAGTTCAAGACGGACCTGATCGATAGCCAGCGCCGAGGAGATCGGCTCCTCCGCCGGGGTCGCCTTGGCAAGGGTCGCCGCGTCTTCTGCGTCCGCCTCGTCCTTAGCCCTGGTTGCCCGGCCCCGGCTCAGCACATAGGCGACATAACCAAGGCCGCCGGCCAGCCCGGCAAACGGAATGAACGGCATGCCCGGCATCAGCGCCATGAACCCGAGCATCGCGGCCGATATGCCGATCGCCTTGGGATAGGCGGTCAACTGGCCGATGAGCGCATCGTCGGTCTTGCCGGTAACGCCCCCCTTGGAGACCAGCAGGCCCGCCGCCGTGGAGGTGATCAGGGCCGGGATCTGGCTCACAAGGCCGTCTCCCGCCGTCAGGGTCGTATAGGTTTCGAACGCTTCGCCAAGCGGCAATCCGTTGATGCCGGCCCCGACGATCAGCCCGACAATGATGTTGACGAACGTGATGATGAGGCCAGCGATGGCGTCGCCCTTCACGAACTTGGACGCCCCGTCCATGGCGCCGAAAAAGGTCGACTCGTTTTCCAGTTCCTTGCGGCGCGCCCGCGCCTGGTTCTCGTCGAGCAGGCCCGCCGACATGTCGGCGTCGATGGCCATCTGCTTGCCCGGCATCGCATCCAGGCTGAAACGTGCGGCAACCTCGGCGATGCGGCCGGCACCCTTGGTGATGACGATGAAATTGATGATGATAAGGATCGCGAAGATGGTCAGGCCGATAAGCGTCTGCCCGCCCATCAGGAATGTGCCGAACGCATGGATGACGCCGCCCGCGGCGTGCGGTCCCTCGTGGCCATGCGAGAGGATAAGGCGGGTCGAGGCCAGGTTGAGGCCCAATCGGAACATGGTAAAGACCAGCAGGATCGTCGGGAACGTCGATAACTGCAGCGGCTTCTCGATAAACAGCGCCGTCATCAGGATCAGCACGCTGAGCGTGATCGACAGCGCCAGGCCAAGGTCAAGCATCCATGGCGGCAGCGGCAGAATCAACATCAGGATGATGCCGATCACGCCCAGTGCCACCACGACATCGCGGTTGGCATGCAGCTGGTTCAGGAACCGGCTGAGCGGCGGCGGCAGCCCGCCTGCCGTCGTGCTGGAAGCCTCGGCCATCGTTTAGACCGCGAGCCGTTCGGCGATATTGGCGGCCGGGACAGGCACCCCGGCTGCCGTATACTCATTGAGTTTGTTGCGCAGCGTGCGGATGGAGATGCCAAGAATGTTGGCCGCATGTGTCCGGTTGCCCAAGCAGTGCTTCAAGGTGTCGATAATCAGGTCGCGCTCGACATCGGCGACGGTGCGGCCGACAAGCCCGCCCGTGCCGGGAGCACCGCTGCCATCAGCGGCCACATCGCCGGCTGCCGTGGATGGCGCAGCCATGAAGCTCTGGCGGCTGCCGTCAGGCAGCACCAGCGCATCCGGTGCGATTTCGCTCCCGCTGGCCAGCAGCACGGCGCGGTGCATGGTGTTGTCCAGCTCGCGGACATTGCCCGGCCATGGATGCGCCAGCAGGATGCGCCGCGACTCCTCGCTGAGCGGGCGGGCGACAATATTGTTCTCTTCGGCATATTTGCGTGCGAAATGGTCGGCCAGTACCTTGATGTCCGCCGGTCGGTCGCGCAGTGGCGGCAGCTTGACGTTCACGACGTTCAGCCGGAACAGCAGATCCTCGCGGAAGGTGCCTTTTTTCACTTCCGTCTGCATGTCGCGGTTCGATGTTGCGAGAATGCGGATATTGACCGGCACCGGCTTGGCGCCGCCGACACGGTCGATCATGCGTTCCTGGATGGCGCGCAGCAGCTTGGCCTGCAGGCGGATATCCATTTCTGTCACTTCGTCCAGCAGCAGGGTGCCGCCATTGGCCTCCTCGAACTTGCCGATCCGCCGGGCGAGGGCACCGGTGAACGCACCTTTTTCGTGGCCGAACAATTCGGATTCGAGCAGGTTCTCGGGGATGGCTGCACAGTTGACCGCGACAAAGGCCTCATTGGCGCGGTTCGACTTGGAATGGATGTAACGGGCGATGACTTCCTTGCCGGTCCCGGATTCGCCAGTAATGAGGATTGAGGCGTCCGAAGGGGCAATCTGATCCACCAGCTGCACCACCCGGCCCATGGCAGGATCGCGGAAGATGAAGGCCTGGGTATCCTGCGCCACCGCCTGCAACACAGCGGCAATCAGCTCGGCCTCCGGCGGCAGCGGCACATATTCCTTGGCCCCGGCACGAATGGCGCTGACCGCAGCCTGCGCGTCGGTGCCGATGCCGCAGGCGATCACTTCGGTCGAGAAGCGTTCGGCCCGCAGCGCCGAGATGAAGCTGCCGATGTCGCAGGCCACATCCACCATGATGACATCAGCACCGCGGGTCCGCATCTGGTCGAGCGCGACCGCGTGATCCGGGGCATGAACCACCTTGGCCCCGGCACCGATAGCCATGCGCGAGGCTACCGCCAGCTGTCCGCCCAGATGTCCGACAATCAAGAGACGCATAATATGTCCAGTCCTTCAGTCTTCAGGCTGCCTGCACGCGCTCGGTCGGCGGCAGCAGGGCGTTGAGTTTGGATTCCAGATGCAGCGGGTGTTCGCCCTGGCCGAGGGCCGCCGCCCCTGCAACAATCATCTTCAGGTGTGCCGTCTCGGCGTCCGCCTGTGCTTCGGCGCGGTGCGCCAGCGGCAGCAGCACGATATGGGCCAGCACTGCGCCATAGAGGGTCGTCAGCAGCGCGATCGCCATCGCCGGGCCGATACGCGCCGGGTCGTCGAGTTCACGCATCACCCCCACCAGCCCGATGAGCGTGCCGATAAGCCCCATGGCCGGGGCAACATCTGCACTGCGGCGCAGTAGCTCGGCCAGCCGGCTACGACGGCGACCTTCGGCCGCAATCTCGGCATTGAGGATCGCCTCGATGCTCTCGGGCGGCAGACCGTCTGCGACCAGTTCCAGCGCACGTTTCAGGAACGGCTTGTCCCGCACGCCGATCATCGCTTTCTCCAGCGCTACAGGGCCATCGCGGCGTACCCGCCCCGCCAGGTCCAGCAGCAGGCGCGCCGTCGGCTTGGCATCGACCTGGGGCTTGGCGAACAGCGCCTTGAGCGCCGCCCAAACCGGCCGGGAGTCTCCCGGTTGCAGGCTGACACCGGTTATCGCCAGCGTCCCCAGCACAACGAGCACGGCGGATGCCCCGCTCCAGAACGCCAGAGGATCGCCGCTCAGCCACAGGCTGCCGATAATGATGGCGCAGGCGCTCAAGAAGAATCCGAGACCCAGCATCAGTGACGGTCCGCCTTGACGATTTCGGTCATGGTCACGCCCAGGTGTTCCTCAACCATCACCACCTCGCCGCGCGCCACCAGGCGGTTGTTGACGTAAATGTCGATAGCTTCCCCGACCCGCCGGTCCAGCTCGACCACCGCGCCCGGCGACAGGCGCAGCAGCTGGCTCACCTCCATGCGCGCTTTGCCGAGCACAGCCTGGACCTTGACCGGAACATCGAAGACCGCTTCGAGTTCGGCCGCCGAGTGAATTTCCCCGTCTGCGTTCGAGAGGACATCGCGATCCGCCATGCGGCCCAGATCGTCGAGTGCGACCTGGTTCCCCATTCCGTCCTGGGTGTCAAAATCGTCTGGCCCCGCCATCACTATGCCCTTTCATCACGCGTGGGCCGTTGCCCCGCGATAAAGCGTTTCAGCGCTGCCTCGACATCGTCGCGCCGCTGGCGGCCGAGACATTCAACCCCGCCGTCCGACCATTCGATCAGGCAATCGCCCATGGTGAGATCGGGGTCGGAGAGAAAAATCAGACGGCCATGGAAACCAAGGCCTTGCGCAATAGCTTCCAGTCGCACCTTCAGCCGGTCGAGCTGCGCATCATGCACGCGCACAACCAGGCGGGGCTGCAGGGCCTGGGCTGCAAAAACCTCGTGTGCCAACTGCTCGATCAGGGCCGTCGGCTGCTCCCGGAGCTGCCAGCCGGCCAGCGCCTCGCCGATGTCACGCGCAAGATGGGCGGCATCGACGACAACCTGCGCCTGCACCCGGTCAAGTACAGCGAATGCCTGCGCCATGGTCTGCGCGGCCTGCTCGGCGGCCTGCTGGGTCGCCGCCTCGATCTCAGCCAGCGCTTGCGTGCGTCCCGCAGCCACACCCTCTTGGTAGGCCGCCATGCGCGCAGCATCCAGGTCGGCGGCGTGTTGCCGCGCCAGGCGTTCTGCTGCGACGCCGGCGCCGGCGTCGAACCGGCGGTCGAAGGCAAATGGCGTGACTTTGGCGGTCTCAGTAGACAAGTTCGTCCTCACCCTTGTTGTCGGCAAGAACGATGTCGCCGCTGTCGGCGAGTGTCTTTGCGGCATTGACCATTAATTGCTGGGCTTCATCCACATCCTTCAAGCGCACCGGGCCCATGGCTTCCATGTCCTCTCGCAGGATTTTCGCTGCGCGCTCGGACATATTGCTGAAGAACAGATCCTTGAGCTTGTCGGATGCGCCCTTGAGCGCCAGACCCAGCTTGTCCTTCTCGACATTGCGCAACAGGGTTTGCACACCACCCGGATCAAGCCGCGCCAGATCCTCGAAGGTGAACATCATGGCCCGGATTTTCTCGGCAGAATCGCGGTTTCGCTCCTCCAGCGAGCCGAGGAACCTGTCCTCGGTCTGGCGGTCGAGATAGTTGAAGATGTCGGCGATGGTCTCGTGGCTGTCCTTGCGGCTGGTGCGCGCGAGGTTCGACATGAACTCGACACGCAAGGTATTCTCCACCTTGTCCAGAATGTCCTTCTGCACCGCCTCCATGCGCAGCATGCGCATCACGACTTCCATCGCGAAATCTTCGGGCAGGGAGGTGATGACGCGGGCCGCATGCTCCGGCTTGATCTTCTGCAAAACCACCGCGACGGTTTGCGGATATTCATTCTTGAGATAGGTCGCGAGTACCTGCTCGTTCACATTGCCGAGCTTGTCCCACATGGTCCGGCCGGCCGGACCGCGGATTTCGTCCATGATCTGAGAGACCTTGTCGCGCGGCATGATGCCTGCGAGCAGGCGCTCCGCTGCCTCGAAAGACCCGTGCAAGGTGCCGATCGTCGAGACTTCGGAGGCAAAATGAACGAAAAGCTTCTCGACCGTCGGTGCCTTGACGGCCCCCAGCAGCGAGATGGCCTGGGAGAGTTCCTTGACCTCATCCTCGGTCAGCAGCTCCCAGACTGCCTTTCCATGTTCCTGCCCGAGAGCCAGCATGAAGGTCGCCGCCTTCTCGATGCCGGTCATCTTGTTGATGTCTTCCATGTCGAGCGCGCTCATCGGTTATGTCTCCGGCACATCATGAGTACATCCACTGGCGCACAATCGCCGCAGACTCGAGCGGGTTGCGATTGATGACTTCTGCGACCTTCTTGACTGCGGTCGATTTTAGCTTGCCCTCGATCTGGGCGACCGCGATCTCGGTCTCGACGGACAGACGCCCGGCGTTGGCTTCGCGTGCCGCCTGAATCTGGCGGATCGCCTCGTCATCGCCTTCCGCCGCACGGTCGATCAGTTCTGCGATCACCTGGCCGCGATCCGGTGGTGCCAGGGCAAGGCGCTCCTCCTGCCCATCCGGTGCATAGGCCGCGCCGTCTCCTGCCCCCAGCGCATCTTGCTTGGACCGCTTCATCATAGGCTTCAGGATCAGGAAGAAGGCGAGCAAACCGAGCAGGCCGATCACCAGAGTCTGTGCCAGATTCAAGAGGTCACTGACCTGGAGGCCGAACGGCAGGCTATCGGCAATCAGGCCGCTCACTTCTGACGGCTGGACGAAGCGCAGATTCTCGACAACCACACTGTCACCGCGCTCCCCGTCGAAACCGATGGCATTCTCGACCAGGCGGGTGAGCTTGGCGATCTCGGCCGCGCTGCGCGGCGCATAGGTCACCTTGCCATCACTGCCTGGTGTCGTGACACCGTCCACGACCACAGAAACGGTCAACTTGGCGATTGCTCCGGCGTCACGAACCGTTGTGGTGCGTGTACGAGTGTTGGAATAATTGATCTGTTCGGAGGTTTCGTCAGCAGCGCTGGTGCTGGTCTGGCCGCCCGGCTGGGCACCCTGGTTCTCGGGCAGTTGGTTCGCGACCGTTACGGCACCGGCTGTGGCATCACTGTCATTCTGGCGGTTGGTACGCTCCACGGTTGTCTGCTGCGCAATCACCTGGCGATCCGGATCATAGACTTCGGATTCTTCCCGCACATTGTCCTGGCTGAGTGCAGCCGAGACCTCCGCCCGCACATGCCCCGGCCCGACCACACGCTCCAGCATGGTCTCGATCTGCTCGCGCAGACGATTCTGGATCGCGATGCGCTGCTCCTCGATGGCGGACGCCGTACCCATGGCGTCGTCACCCGGGCGCGCCAGTTGCGTGCCGTTCTGGTCGACAATTGATACATGATCGGGGGAAAGGTTCGGCACCGCCGCCGCCACCAGGTTGCGGATGGCACCGACCTGCGCCTGGGTGAGCGGTGCACGGGTGCGCAGCGTTATCGAGGCTGTCGCCTTGTGCGCTTCCTTCTCGAACAGTTGGCGCTTGGGCATGACCAAATGCACCCGGGCGCGCTCGACGGCATTCAGAGCCTCGATCGAGCGAACCAGTTCACCCTCAATCGCTCTCAGGTGGTTGACGTCCTGCAGAAAGCTGCTGGTCCCCAGCGGGTCCTGCTTGTCCAGCAGTTCATAGCCGATCTGGCCCGTGATCTGCTCGCCGGCAAGCTGGATGCGCAGTTCCGGTACCTTGGCAGAGGGGGCCATGACCGTCGTGCCGTCCGGCGAGAGCTTGAACGGAACGCCGAGGCCCCGCAGCTTTTCCGTAATGCTTTGCGCCTGCTCCGGCGGAAGGTCCGTGAACAAGATGCCGTAATCAGCTGAGTCCAGACGTGCGGACAGAAAATAAAGGCCGATGATCAGCGCCAGCGCCGTGGCACCCATCAAGGCCAGGCGCTTCACACCCAGAGAATCGACCAGAGTTTTTACGTTATCCACGCATGTCCTCGACAGCAGAGACGCGGCGCTCCCGGGTGTGGAAGCGCGCTATGCCGTCAAAGGTACGGGCTGAGAGTAAACGGCACGTAAACGCTGGGCATTTTTTGCCGAGCTTGGTCTAGCTAGAAGAGTGAGGCGATAATCGTCGTATTGTATCCAGAATATCAGGCAGGCCGACGCTGGCGACAGAAGCCACCAGCGTCGCCAAGCATTGTATCAGCGATTGTGAAGCGCCCGGTAATGCTGCACGCGCGTGACACGAAGCCCCGGCATGCCGTTGCGCTCGACCGAGCGTTGCCATGCGAGGTATTCCTCACTTGTCAACTGATAGCGCTCGCAAGCCTCCTCAAGGGTCAGCAACCCCCCCTTCACTGCCGCCACCACTTCCGCCTTGCGGCGAACTACCCAACGCCGGGTATTGGCGGGCGGCAGCGAGTCCAGGGTCAGCGGCTCACCCAAAGGCCCGATTACCGAGTGCGCTCGGAACTTTTGGTTCTCCATCATCGGACTTCAACTCCACTCCGTCGCTTGATGCGTGTCGGACCACCATAGGCACCGTGACCTAAAGAACGGATAAGCGACTGGGTAAACATTCGGTTGAGCGGTATGAACGAGACACTAAGGGATATACCGCTCAAGGAGTTGCATTGGCGCGCCGTCATACTTCCTGGCCCTAGACGACCTGGTTCAGTTCAGCGAGGATCTCGTCAACCGTAGTGATGACTTTGGTCGATGCCGAGAACGCGCGCTGCGTGGTGATGAGATTGGTGAACTCGGCAGCCAAATCCACAGTCGAGGCTTCCAGCGTAGACGGGGATATCGTGCCGCCACCGCCGGAGCCGGCATCTACAAGTGCAAAGCGGCCGGAGAAATCGGATACCCCATATGCGTTACCTTGCAGCCGGGTCAGTCCGTCAGGGTTCTGGAAGGTTGCCACCGGCAGTTTGAAGACGTCGCGGGTCAAGCCGTTGTCAAACAGCGTGGTGACGATGCCCGAACGGTCAATGGAGACTCCGGTCACGTTCCCGAACACGGCACCATCGACCGAGGTCGAGATCACCGTTGAAACGCTGTCGAACTGGGTCAGACCATCGACATTGCCATCAGAACCGAGGTTCAGCTTGATACTGCTCGACGAGGCACCGTTGGTCCAGTTTACACTCAAGGGGCTCAGCAACGCAGGCGTGGTGTTCGCCACATCGAGACTGCCGTCACTGTTGAAGGCGATGGTGCCGCGTGCAAGCTGTCCGGTAGTCAGGCCTGCTCCGGTCGCGATGTCGGATGCTGGCTTGGAATAGACCTCCACCGCCCAACGGTTCGGGGTTGCCGTCTTCACGAAAGCGACGGAAACCGTATGCGTGCCACCTTGTGCATCAAAGACCTCGATGTCGCGGCTGAAATTCGGGACGACACCCCCTGTTGCCACGTTATTGGTGGCGCTCGTCACGTCATAGGTGCCGCCCACGACAGACGGTATCAAAGGGTCGGACGACTGCAGGTTGGCGCGGATCCGGATATTCTCGGTCGCTTCCGCGGTGCCGGTCAGTTCCGTGATGCGGATCGGCACCAGGTCGGTGACGTTGCCGGTATTCGTGACCGATCCGTCCACCTGGAGCGGGAAACCCAGCAGGTAGTTGCCAGAGGTATTGCTCAGGTAGCCTTCGGCATCTGGGCGGAAGCTGCCGGCCCGGGTGAACTGGACAGCACCCTGGGCAGTAGCACTCGGCGAGTTCCGTACGACGAAGAATCCGGCACCGTCGATCGAGAGATCCGTCGGCGAGCTGGAAGCCTGCAGCAGCCCCTGGCGCGACACCAGCGTTCGCGGGATGGCGCGAACACCGCCGGCAGAATAGCGGGAGAAAGTCTGCGATTCCGTTACCAGTGTGGAGAATTCCGTCGTGGTCCCCTTGTACCCGACAGTATTCACGTTTGTGATGTTATCCGATATGGCGCTCAGTGCGCTTGAGTATGCGGTCAGACCTGAGACGCCGGAATAGAGAGCGGAATACAAGCTCATTGTTTTCTCCTGTGATTACTGTTGGTTTTCTTGGGTTATTTGATTACCGGTTGCGTGATACTGCTAATGGCCCGCAGATCGACAGGTGTTGCCCCGACGATGACCTGCGCAACGCCGTCAGCAGACTCGACGGCTGTCACTTCGCCACGCAGGAAAACTTCGCTCGCAATCTTGGAGCCGTTATCGTTCTTGGCAGAGACTTGCAGTTGATAGATGCCCGGCGGCAGTTCACCGGGCTTGATGGCGAGGCTGTGCTCACCGACTTTCGTCTCCCCGTCGCGGCGCAGCACGATTTTGCCACGCGGATCGGTGACGACCAGCTTGGTCTCCGCAGCGTTGGCACCGAGTGTGTAGGACCAGCCGCCGCCCTCTGCGCCCAGATACAGGGTATCGGTTTCCGCCGTGACCGGCTTGCCGAGATAGCTGGTCGCTGCGCTGAGCCCGTTGGTGCTGAACAGGCCGATCAGCGTCTCGAGATTCTTGTTTTGCTGGATCGATTGCTCGACGCCGGTGAAGGAGACGAGTTGCTCCGTGAACTGGTTGGTGTCGAGCGGCGACAGCGGGTCCTGATATTGGAGCTGCTTGGTCAGCAAGGTCAGGAAAGTGCTGAAGTCGCCGGACAGTGACTTGGATGCACTTTCCGCTGCCGTTGGTTTCGCGAGATTCGTGGCGGATGCAGAGTTGACTGAGGGCATGTCGCTTTTCCTTCGTTCAAGCGAGAACATCAAAGAGGCTGGTGGGCCGCCGGCCGCGCTGGGGTGATTCCAGTGCGGCGAGTGCGGGAGACTCGGTCCGTGTGGACGGGCCGGACTCATTGCTGTTCCTGTGGTTCCGGGCTGATTCCTGCTGCCCGGCCTGGTGATCCTGCTGGCGCAGGCTGAAGCTCAGGCTGCCGCTGTCGGTCTTCAGACCCGCATCCTGAAGAGCACGCTCAAGCACCTGCGAATCCCGACGCAACAAATCGAACGTCTGCGGATTATCTGTCGTCACCAGGGCGCGAACTTCGCCATCGGCCTGGAAATGCAGCCGGACTTCTACGCGCCCAAGCTCGACAGGATCGAGGCGGACATGGATTTCCGTGCTGCCATCCCGGGCGGCACGCGCGACGGCTGTGCTGACCTGATCTGAAGCGGCTGCTGCGTGTACACGCTCCTGCACGGCGCGCTCCGGTGTATAGGATGCCTGCACCTCAGGGGCGAAAGATGCTGGCGCTACCGTGACCAGAGCAGGATCGGCAGACTTATGGCTGACTGCATGCTGCGCTGGGGGGCTGTCAGGCTTGATCGGAATGCCGGGTCGCTCTGCAGTGATGACGGGATCTGCCTTGCGCTCCGCCCCGGCGTCTGTCTCCGCAAGGGTACGACGCCCTGTTTCCTTGTCGGCATGTTCTGCTTTGACGACCGGGTTTTCAGCGTTCCTATTGTCCTCGCGCTTGTCCGGGGCCAGAACGGCGCTTGCCGTCTCAGCGTCGCCACTTGGGCGCGCCGTCCGGACGGTCGGGCGATTCTGAGGGGAGACTGCTGCCGGGGTATTGGTCGTGACGACCCCAGCCGGTGCTTCACCTTCGGCCGCGCCGCCTGCGTCTTCAACTGGCGCGGCAGCTTTAGACGGCCCAGCGACACCGGACGGTATAACCGTGGCGGAAGGCACCAGCGCTGCCGTCTCGACCGGCACGTCTACCGATACGGGGACAAAGATTGCCGCTGCTGGCACCGCATCCTCGGCAGAGTCCTCAAGAGTCGAATCCTCGAGTATCTCTTCGATATCGGGGGCTGTACCGGAGCTTGCGATTGAAGCTCCGGTCGCCGCAACGGGTGTTACCTGGGTCGGCAATACCGGTTGCGCGTCCTGAGCAGTCGCCGGGGCGACTGACGCAACCGCAACGGGCTGTGTCACAATCGGCTGGGCGACTGCTTGCTCCACCGTCTTGATCGTATTCGTGCGCAGTGCTGTCGCGACTTTTGTATTGAATGCCGTCTGCGGCGTCGCGATCGCCGCGCTCAGGAAATCGGTCTGTGGCGACTGGGGGTCATACGCCTCATCGAGGCCGTATGGGGCTGCGATCAGTCCCTGGTCTGCGGCAAGGCCATTGAAGAAATTGAAAGATGGCGGCAGCGCGGCGTCGATATCACCGACCAGGTTGGTCGCAGAAGGGCCGGATGCACTCTTGAGGGTGCCGTTCGCTGCCAACGCCGGGGCATCAGCCGTGCCGAACGCCTGTTGCAGTAGCGCACCAAACCCATTGCGGCTTGGACCGCCGGCCGGGAATGCTCCCCCCTGCCCGGCCGCCGCCGGTGCAGCCCCAAGCAGGGACTGCAGCAACCCCAGCTGTCCCAGCGATTGAAATGAGAAACCCATGTCGTCTCCTGACGCCTTCTTTGCAGGGTTTCTCAGCAAAGGCCGGGCCAAGTGCTGCAAGCCGCCAAATACTTGACTTTTTTACCAGTACGCACGAGCCAGATCCCAGCGTATGGCAGTTCCTGCCGTGCCAGGCGTGCCGGACGGGCGGCAATTTCCGCCGCACACGCAAAGTTTGCCGATCCAGCGCCACACGGGTAAAAGCGCGCCATGAACAGTCTGGGATTTGATCGTGCGCCGGCCAAGACGCGCGTGGTGGTGGCCATGTCCGGCGGGGTCGATTCCTCAGTCGTCGCCGCCATGCTGGCACGCGAGGGCTACGACGTGATCGGGGTCACCCTGCAGCTCTACGACCATGGCGCAGCCGTCGGCCGGGTCGGGGCCTGCTGTGCCGGGTCCGACATCCACGATGCACGACGGGTCGCCGAGCGTCTGGGCATCCCCCATTATGTGCTCGATTACGAAAGCCGCTTCCGCCAGTCGGTGATCGACGAATTCGCCGACTCCTACCTGCGTGGCGAGACGCCGATTCCCTGCGTGCGCTGCAACCAGACGGTCAAGTTTGCCGATCTTCTGGCCACCGCGCGCGACCTTGGCGCGGACTGCATGGCGACCGGGCATTATGTCCAGCGCATCATGGGGGCGGGCGGGCCGGAACTGCACGCCGCTGTCGACCCCGCCCGCGACCAGAGCTATTTCCTGTTCGCGACGACGCCGGAGCAGCTTGCCTACCTGCGTTTCCCGCTCGGCGGCCTGGAAAAGCCGGTGGTGCGTGCGCTGGCCACCGACTTCGGCCTCAGCGTTGCCGCCAAGCCAGACAGTCAGGACATCTGCTTTGTGCCGGAGGGTCGATACGCCGATGTGGTGAAAAAGTTGCGCCCGGGCGCAGAGGTGCCCGGCGATATCGTCCACCTCGATGGCCGGGTGCTGGGTAGGCACAAGGGCATCATTCATTACACGGTCGGCCAGCGCAAAGGGCTGGAGATCGGCGGGCTGGCGGAGCCGCTTTACGTGGTCGCGGTCGATGCCGCGCAGAACCGCGTGCTGGTCGGGCCGCGCCTCGCACTGGCCTGCGCCTCTGCCGAACTGCGCGAGGTCAACTGGCTCGGCGACACACCGCCGGAGGAAGGCGTGCCGATACAGGTGCGCGTGCGCTCGACGACACGGCCGACCCCGGCGCGGTTTATGCCAGGGCCTGCCCCGCACGTGCGCTTCGAGGCCCCGGAATACGGGGTCTCGCCGGGTCAGGCGGCAGTGCTCTACGCAGGCGGTCGGGTGCTCGGCGGCGGCTGGATCGCAGGGACAACCCGCACTGTTATTCCGGACCTTACCGAGAGCCTCATCAACTGAGCTGAAGCGCGGCCTCATCCTGGCGATGCGCTGGGTCAGAGGCCGGCTACAATCGCATGCCCGGCGCATCGAAACCTTGACCTGGTGGGCCGATTTACCGTAAGTGCCGCGGTCTTGCTGGCGCGCGCGGGCAAGGCCCCTGTGGGGCGGAGTAGCTCAGGTGGTTAGAGCAGCGGAATCATAATCCGCGTGTCGGGGGTTCGAGTCCCTCCTCCGCTACCAGACATTTTACACTTTAAAATTAATGACTTGTCTAGGTGCCG
>CAYOMD010000014.1:0-59817 GCA_964404985.1 uncultured Sphingomonadaceae bacterium | reverse complement strand
CTCGGGCGTCGTGCCCCAGGTCTCGCTGATCATGGGGCCGTGCGCCGGCGGTGCCGTCTATTCGCCCGCCATGACCGACTTCATCTTCATGGTGAAGGACTCGAGCTACATGTTCGTCACCGGCCCAGACGTGGTGAAGACGGTGACCAACGAGATCGTGACCCAAGAAGAGCTTGGCGGTGCGATCACCCATTCCACCCGGTCAGGCGTCGCCGATCTGGCACTGGAGAATGACGTTGAGGCGCTGCTGGAGACCCGGCGCTTTTTCGACTTCCTGCCGCTCAACAACCGCATGGCCCCGCCGCATCGGCCTACAGAGGACGACCCCCTACGGATCGAGATGAGCCTCGACACGCTGATCCCCGACAATCCGAACAAACCGTACGACATCAAGGAGCTGATCCTGAAGGTTGTTGACGACGCCGACTTCTTCGAGTTGCAGCCGGGCCATGCGGGCAACATCATCGTTGGCTTCGGTCGCATCGAGGGGCATCCGGTCGGGTTCGTCGCCAACCAGCCGATGGTGCTCGCCGGCTGCCTCGACATCGCGGCCAGCAAGAAGGCCGGGCGCTTCGTGCGCTTCTGCGACGCCTTCTCGATCCCGATTGTCACTTTCGTTGATGTGCCAGGCTTCCTGCCCGGTGTCGCCCAGGAGCATAACGGCATCATCAAGAACGGGGCCAAGCTGCTGTTCGCCTATGCGGAGGCGACCGTGCCGAAGATCACCGTCATCACCCGCAAGGCCTATGGTGGGGCCTATGACGTCATGGCGTCCAAGCACCTGCGCGGGGACCTGAACTACGCCTGGCCAAGCGCCGAGATCGCGGTGATGGGGGCCAAAGGTGCGGTCGAGATCATCTTCCGCAAGGATATCGGCGACGCCGCCGCCATCACTGAGCGCACCGCCGAATATCAGGCACGCTTTGCCAACCCTTTCGTCGTGGCGGCCAAAGGCTTCATCGACGAGGTGATCATGCCGCACTCGACCCGCCGGCGCATCGTCATCGGGCTGCGCAAGCTGCGCACCAAGACACTGGAAAACCCCTGGAAGAAGCACGACAACATTCCGCTGTGAGCGCGCGGCGTGTTTCTGTGCCAGATTGTACCCTCTTGCTGTTGACGTAACGTCAACTGACATAAACGGATCATGCATGATTCGTATCCGATAGACGAAGTCGTCCGCCGTACAGGCCTGACATCGAGAGCGCTGCGCTTTTATGAGTCCCGCGGCCTGATTTCTCCGATGCGCACCGGGTCCGGTCGCCGCTGGTTTGGGCCAGGCGATCTGGAGCGCGTTCACCGGATCGTAGCGCTCAAAAAAGCAGGCCTCAGTCTGGGCGACATCAAGCGCCTGTTCGATCACAAGGCTGTTGATCTTTGTGCACTTCTTGCGGTGCAGCGGATGCGCCTCGTCAATCAGGCGAACGACATCGCTGAGACGATCACGCTTATCGATACCGCATTGTCACGCATCGGCCGAGGCGAGCCGCTCGATGCCGCGACACTTTGCTCGCTCATTCGAGATGGAGACAAAATCATGACGAACGAAGCCAAGGCATGGAAGGATGTTATTGACCGCTACTACACGCCCGAAGAGCAGACCGAGTGGCGCGAGCGGATGGCCGGTACGCCTCAATTCTCGACCGAAGACTATATCGGGAAGTGGCGGGCACTGAGTGGCCGGATCGAGGCGGCGTTACCTCTGGACCCTGCGAGCGATGCCGCACTGGAGTTCGTCCGCGAATGGTTCGCGTTACTCGAGCCATTTACCCGCAACGCGACCAGGACGATGTGGGAGGGATCGGCGCGGATGTACGCCGACATGGATCGCTGGGAAGGACAGGCCGATCCGGGATTCAGCAAGCGTGTCTGGGACTTTATCAATCAGGCTGCATCAATTGCCCGGAAGGCGGGGAAGGATATCGGCCCATTGCCCAAGTTCATGCACGACATACGTTAGTGTAATATGACCTTAACAGGCTGCTGAAAAACTCTGAAAGTTGCACGCTGACGCAGCCTTTTCTCCCTTCCCCCGTTAGCGGGGGAAGGGTGCCCGCAGGGCGGGTTGGGGGCATAGGTGCAGCAACAGCAACGCATTTTTACCCACCCCGGCCCTTCGGGCCACCCCTCCCTCGCAAGCGAAGGAGGGGAGAATATTTGCCATAATATATTCGCTCTGGCGTTTTTCAGCATCCTGCTAAGAAACTGTCAAGGCGACTTGACGGCTCATCGATTGGCGTCTTGAAACAATGTAATTATTCCAGTGGGGGAGTGCGCCGATGCTCAGCAAGATCCTGATCGCCAACCGCGGTGAGATCGCCTGCCGGGTCATCCGCACGGCGCGCATGCTCGGCATCAAGACGGTCGCCGTCTATTCGGACGCCGATGCGGCGGCCCTGCACGTCGCGATGGCCGATGAGGCCGTTCACCTCGGCCCGCCGCCTGCCGCACAGTCTTACCTGCTGGGCGAGGCCATCATCGCCGCCTGCAAGCAGACCGGCGCGGATGCCGTGCACCCGGGCTACGGCTTCCTGTCCGAACGGGAATGGTTTGCCAAAGCCTGCGCCGACAATGGCATCGTCTTCATCGGCCCGCCGCCCAACGCCATTGCCGCCATGGGCGACAAGATCGAATCGAAGAAGCTTGCGCGCGCCGCCGGAGTCTCGGTCGTGCCAGGCTTTGTCGGCGAAATCCAGGATACCGATCATGCAGTCCGGATCGCGGACGACATCGGCTACCCGGTGATGATGAAGGCATCGGCCGGGGGCGGCGGCAAGGGCATGCGGCTTGCCTACAGTGCGAAAGATGTCCGCGAGACGTTCGAGAATGTGCGGGCCGAGGCGCGCGCCAGCTTCGGCGATGACCGGGTTTTCATCGAGAAGTTCGTGGTTGAGCCGCGCCACATCGAAATCCAGATCCTCGGCGACCAGCAGGGCACTATTGTCTACCTGGGCGAGCGGGACTGCTCGATCCAGCGCCGCCACCAGAAGGTGATCGAGGAAGCGCCCTCGCCGTTTGTCACCCCGGAGATGCGCCAGGCCATGGGCGAACAGGCGGTCGCACTCTCGCGGGCGGTCGGCTACTTCTCAGCCGGTACGGTGGAGTTCATCGTCGGCAAGGACCGCAGCTTCTACTTCCTGGAGATGAACACCCGCCTGCAGGTCGAGCATCCGGTGACGGAGCTGATCACCGGGCTGGACCTGGTCGAGCAGATGATCCGCGTGGCCTCCGGTCAGCCGCTCGGCTTCACCCAGGCGGATGTTCGGCTGAACGGCTGGGCCATGGAGAGCCGCCTGTATGCCGAGGACCCCTATCGCGGCTTCCTGCCGTCCATCGGTCGCCTGACCCGCTACCGCGAGCCGGTGCCGGTCGCGATGCCGGACGCCGCCGTGCGGGTCGACGCCGGCGTGGTCGAGGGCTCGGAAATCTCCATGTACTACGATCCGATGATCGCCAAGCTGATCACCTGGGCCCCGACGCGCGACGGGGCCGCCGACCTGCAACTGGATGCGCTGGACCGCTATCTCGTCCAGGGTATCCGCCATAACCGGGACTTTCTGGCCGCCGTCATGCAGCATACGCGCTTTCGTGCCGGCGGTGCCACCACCGCCTTCATCGGGGAGGAGTACCCGGAAGGCTTCACTGGCACCCCGCTGACCCCGGAACTGGCGCGAAACATGGCCATCGCCGCCTGCCTGATGGCCGATATCACCAGCCGTCAGGCGCAGCGGATCGACGGCCAGCTGAATGGCCATGGTGCCGCCTTCGGGCCGGACTGGATCGCCGTGATCGACGGCACCGCGCATGCCGTGCGGATTGATGGTCGGTCTGCACAGATCGGGGATGAGACCATCGCGGTCGAGACGGCCTGGCGCCCCGGTGTGCTGGTGTTCGAGGCAACCCTGAACGGCATGCCGTTCGCCGCCGAGGTCGCGCGGCTCGCCTGTGGCGTCCGCCTGACCCTGCGCGGCCTCTCGCGCCCCGTCACGGTCCATACGCCGCGCGCCTATGCGCTGGCCCGCCACATGATCGAGAAGGTGGCCCCTGACCTGTCGCGCCAGCTCCGCTGCCCGATGCCGGGCCTTGTCGTCTCCATCGACGTGGCGGCAGGGGATATCGTGGAGGCCGGCCAGCCGCTGGTCGTGGTGGAAGCCATGAAAATGCAAAACATCCTGCGCGCCGAGAAGAAGGCGACGGTCAGGGTGGTCCATGCCAAGGCTGGCCAGAGCCTTGCCGTCGATGAGGTGATCCTTGAGTTCGCATGAGGACTGGATCGCGCACCGGCTGATCATTACCGGCAAGGTGCAGGGCGTGGGGTTCCGGGACTGGACGGTCCGGTCCGCGCGCCGGCTGGGATTGAACGGCTGGGTGCGCAACCGCACGGATGGCAGTGTCGAGGCGCTGGTGGCGGGACCGGCTGGCGACGTGGACCTCCTGTTGGCCTCGCTCCGGCGCGGGCCACCAAACGCCCGGGTCGACTCCGTCACCATCGAGCCGGCCATGGGCATGACGCCAGACGGTTTTACGCGAAAGCCCACGGTTTAAGAGGACCTTAACCCTAACACGCCATGGTGTCGGCATAAACTTCCTTAGGATTTCAGCCGGGCTATGTTCATCATCATTGGTCTCCTCGTCGTCATGGGTTGCGTCTTCGGCAGCTACGTCATGGCTGGCGGCAAGTTTGACATCATCCTGCACGCGCTCCCGCACGAAATGATGGCCATCGCCGGTGCTGCCATCGGCGCTTTCATCGTCGCCAATTCGATGGGAATCCTGAAGGGTGCGGGCGGCGGCCTGGGCCGCGCCTTCAAGGGCGAGCACTGGAAGAAACAGGACTTCGCGGACCTGCTGTGCCTGATGTTCATCCTGATGAAGACGATCCGCGCCAAGGGCGTGGTCGCGATCGAGGGCCACATTGAGCGACCGGAGGAGTCGAAAATCTTCCAGAACTATCCACGTCTGGCCAAAGACCACCACCTGATGGATTTCATCTGCGATTATCTACGCATGATGACCATGAACTTCGAGGACCCGCACCAGGTTGAGTCGGCCATGGAGCAGGATATCGAGAAGCACCACAAGGAAGAGCATGCTATCCAGCACTCGCTGGTCAACATGTCCGAAGGCCTGCCGGCTATCGGGATCGTCGCGGCGGTGCTCGGGGTCATCAAGACCATGGGCTCGATCGACCAGCCGACCGAAGTGCTCGGCGCCCTCATTGGCGGCGCGCTGACCGGGACCTTCCTCGGGGTGTTGCTGTCCTATTGCGTCGTCGGCCCGATCGCCAGCCGCCTCGGCCAGGTGATGGAGGCTGACAGCAAGCCTTATGATCTGGTGAAGGTTATGCTGATTGCCCACTTGCAGGGGCTGGCACCGCAGGTCTCCGTGGAGGTCGGCCGGCGCAATACACCATCCGCCATGGCCCCCTCGTTTGCCGAACTGGAAGAGGCGATCAACGCCCTGCCGAACGACCTCGCTTAACCCTCAGAGGCTAAGCGGATTCGGACGACAGTTAACTAGGCTTTGCGACGACGGAGTCCCAAGCCGGTCAATACCATACCCGCCGCCATAACCATGATTGAGGCCGGTTCCGGCACCTGCGGTACTTGCGTTTCTGGGTTTTCCGTCGTCAGGGTGATGCTATCTAGCGCAACATCAAAAGCGTTGGAGCCATCAAACCTCAAGATGAAAGGACCGCCTGCCACGAGTGCCGCCGTCTGCGGGCTGCTGAGTGCAATCGATACCAGGTTCGAAGCGGGTGGGATAGCCGGAATCGCCAGAGCGCCGAGGTTTGCATTCGGGATCGAGATTTGAAGCGAGGTGGTGTTACCGTCACCCGGATCATTCGCCAGGAAATTGAGAACCAGAAACGTTGCACCAGCTCCATCGAACCCGGCAATCGGATTAATAAAATAGCTCAGGGCAACGACTGAGCGCGAGATCGGGCCATTTTCGATTGCAAAGATGCTGAGAGCTGCGTCATCACCCTCCAGCACAAAATCCACACCCGCTTCAGCGCGACGGTTGGAGAAATTGCTGAATGCCTCGACGCTGATCGTCCGCGTACCGCTGGCGAGATCGATCGGTCCACTGATGGTCGCCCCACCCCCGGTGAAATCGGTGACCGGCCCCTGGATCGTCGTAAAATCGTCGATCATGAAGACCGCTGCGTGCGCCACAGCTGGCAGGAATGCCGATGCGAAAGCGAAAAGAGAAATCAGCCGCATAAAAAGTCCAAACGTAGTAATCTTACCTTCATACTTAGTCCCATGTCTAAAGTACAGAGTTTATTTCGCTTGCGAAAGCATCTCTCACAAAGCGCGATGCCCGTCAATCCGGCTGACCGGCCTTGCACTCCGACGGACGCGCCCGTAGCTACGGCGCGCTGGACACATGAAGAAGGCAGCTATGCAAAAGTTCAAAATCGCCGTTCTCGGGGCATCGGGCTATACGGGTGCCGATCTGATCCGTCTGGCGCTCAATCATCCGGCCATCGAGATCGCTGCCCTTGCTGCCGAGCGCAAGGCCGGGCTGGGCGTACAAGCGGTCTGGCCGCATTTCTACGGGGCCGCACTGCCGGATCTGGTGTCAACCAACACCATCGACTGGGGCTCGGTGGATGCCGTGTTCGGCTGTCTGCCGCACGGTACAAGCCAGCAGATTATTGCGCAGATTTTTGACCATGCCACCCCGCCCAAAGTGATCGACCTCTCTGCCGACTTCCGGCTGCGCGACCCCGAGGCCTATGCTGCCTGGTACGATTCGCCGCATGCAGCACCCGCCCTCCAGTCAGAGGCGGTCTATGGCCTGAGCGAGCATTTCGCAGAGCAAATCGCGCAGGCACGTCTGGTGGCTTGTCCTGGCTGCTACCCGACCGCCGCATTGCTGGCACTGCTGCCGCTGGTGCCAGCCATCGATTCGCAACGTATCGTCATCAATGCGCTGTCCGGTGTTACCGGCGCGGGCCGATTACTCAAAGAGGCGAACCTGTTCACCGAGGTCGCCGAGGCCGTCCATCCCTATGGCCTTGGTCATCACCGGCACATGCCGGAGATGGAGCAACTGTTGGGAGATGCCGCCGGGGTGCTACTCAAGGTCAGCTTCACGCCGCACCTCATCCCGATGAACCGGGGCGAGCTGGTGACCGCGAGCGTCGACCTGGTGGGCGATGCGACCGTGACGGACCTGCGCGCGCTGCTGCAGGCGCGATACCGGGATGCGCCGTTCGTGCATCTGCTGCCTGAAGGCGTGGCTCCTGCCACCCGTATGGTGCGCGGCTCGAACCATTGTGTGTTGAATGTCTTTGCCGACCGCATCCCCGGTCGCGCACTGGTCATCGCGGCGATCGACAATCTGGTGAAAGGCTCGTCCGGCCAGGCGATCCAGAACTTCAACTTGATGTTCGGCCTGCCTGTTACCATGGGTCTGGAGCAGGCCCCGCTGTTTCCGTAAGCGACTATACAATCGGTTAGGCTCCGTCGACAATGCCCGACCAATGCCAGGCGGCAGGTTCATCCGGCCGACTTGCCAATCAACTCTCGCAGGGCATCGTTAATTCGTGTCTGCCAGCCCGGCCCTTTGTCACGAAAGTGCTTTAGAACTGTCGTATCAAGCCGCAACGTCACCTGTTCCTTGTGCGATCCGCGTGGTCGACCGCCACGTTTGATCACTGTTTCGCCGAGCATCAAATTCGCGTTGTCGAACCACGTGTCGGTCAGTTCCGGTGCATCGTCCGGATCAACCCAGCCATTCTTGATATCGCTTTTGCTCACGGTCATTGGCCTTCCGCATGGATATGATGTGTCGACCGGTCGACCGGTCAGTGTAGACCAGAACAACGACCCGGCCCTTAAGGCTACCAATCGCAATCATACGGATTTCGCCATAATCGGTGCGATCATCCTGAAAGCGAAAGGTCTTCCCGGCAAACACCTCGCCTGCATCGATAAAATCCAGTCCGCGTTCAGCAAGTGTGGCCAGACGCTTTGCCGGATCGAATGTAATCTTCATGCGCTTTTTTGTCACTACAAAAACATGCTACGGCGCTGGTTTTCGGCACCATCGATACCGACCTCCGGCATTCTGGCAGGTCGTATTTCTTCTTCCCTGTGGATAGCGATGCTTTACATCATCACCAGACAGGAACGGGAGTCCCACATGTCCATCTATCGTCTGGCAAACAAGCAGCCGTCCATCGCTGCGGATGCGTTCATCGCGCCGGGTGCGCAGATCATCGGTGACGTTGTCATCGGTGCTGGCTCCTCCATCTGGTTCAACTGTGTGCTGCGGGGGGACACACCCGGCATCCGGGTCGGCGCACGTACCAACATCCAGGACGGCACGATTGTCCACATCACCACGCCCAGCAGCGGCACGATCATCGGGGACGATGTGCTGATCGGTCACCAGGCGATCATCCACGCCTGCACGCTGGAGAGCCACGCCTTTGTCGGCATGGGCGCAATCGTGCTCGACGGCGCGGTGATCGAGGGCGATGCGATGCTCGGCGCGGGCAGCCTGCTGGGGCCGGGCAAGCGCATACCGCGCGGACAGCTCTGGCTCGGGCGTCCGGCCAAATATGTGCGCGACCTGACCGAGCAGGACATCGCCTACAACCGTCTGGGCGTCCTGCATTACACGCAACTGGCGGCGTATTATCGCCAGGAATTCGCGCCGCTGTGACGGATCTCGGCCAGATGCGCCGTCTTGCGACCGGCCTTCTGGTGCTGATGGCCGCGCTGTTCCTCGCAGCGCGCGTCTTTGAACCGCAATATCCCGCACTCGGCTATCTGCGCGCGTTTGCCGAGGCCGCCATGATCGGCGGGCTGGCGGACTGGTTTGCGGTCACGGCGCTGTTCCGCCGGCCGCTCGGCCTGCCGATCCCGCATACGGCGGTCATCCCCAACAGCAAGGACCGGATCGCCGCCGGCCTGGGGAGCTTTCTGGCGGAAAACTTCCTGCAGCCGGAGGATGTCGCCCGCCATGTCGCGGCCAAGGACCGGGCACTGGCGGCAGCACAATGGCTGGCGCGACCCGGTCGGCGCCGCATCATCGCCCAGAGTGTCTGTGCAGCGCTACCGCGCCTGCTGGCACTGGTGGGAGACGACCCGATCGCGCGGCCACTGGGAGCGGCGCTGCGCCGGCAGCTGCTGGCGCTCGATCTGCCGGCCCTGCTCGGCGGCGCGCTGGACCTGATGCTGAGGGAAAGCCGGCAGGAAGCGGTGGTGAACGCAGTGGTTGCGCGCGCGCACGCGTTGCTGGCCGAGCAGGAACCAACCCTGCGCGCCCGCATCACCCGGCGGACCGGCTGGCTCTGGCGCACGCTCGGTGCGGACGACAAGGCCGCGGATGCCGTGCTGGCGGCCCTGAGCGACGAACTGTGGGCCATCTCCAATGACCCGGATCACAGCGCCCGGCGGCATGTGCGGGCGTATCTGTCCCAGTTGGCCGAAGACCTGCGCCACAATGCCGATATTCGCGCCGATGTGGCGCGGTTCCAGCAAAGCCTCATCGAGCACCCGGTGGCCGCCGGGATCGCCGCCGACCTGTGGGACGGCATCAAGCGCTGGCTGTCTGGCGGCACCGCGCAGGATCGCGCCGATCTGGTGGCGCTGGTCGAGAACGCACTCGGCAGCCTGAGCGAAGCCCTGACGACGAGTGACCGGCTGCGCAGCACCCTCAACAGCCACGCCAGCCTCTGGGCCAGGCGTCTGGCGGCCCGCCACGGCAACGACATCGCCGACCTTGTGGCTGGTACCGTGCGAGGGTGGGATGCCCGCGCGATCGTCGAGAAACTGGAGTCAGGCGTCGGGCGCGACCTGCAGTTCATCCGCATCAACGGCACGCTGGTTGGCGGGCTGGTCGGCCTGGCCCTACATTTCTTATCAAAGCAGTTCGGTTGAACTGCAGAATGTTCGCCTTGCTGTTGAACCTTTAAGCCCACAGCCGGCACACAGGTTTTGTGTGTTTTGGAGATGTCATGCTGGCCGCTGACGGAGACAAGGAGGATCGGGCGCGCGCCGCACCGGCGCCACCGCACGATGCCCTGCTGATGCAGCGCATCGTGCGCCGTGATGTTGCGGCGTTTGAGCAGCTTTACCGCGCCATGCATGGCCGGCTGAGCCGTTTTGTGACCAACATGGTCCGGCAACCACAGACGGTCGAGGAAGTGGTGAATGACACCATGCTGGTCGTCTGGACAAAACCGGAGAGCTTTGCCGGCACCAGCAAGCTCTCGACCTGGATTTTCGGCATTGCGTACCGAAAGGCACTCAAAGCGCTGGCGCGGCATGATGAACCGGTTGACGACAGTCATCTCTCGTCCCTGGCCGATACGCACCACGGACCTGAAGCCCTGGCCCGGCATCACCTGCTCGGGCATTCGATCGGCACCGCCATGGCCGCGCTCATGCCGATCCACCGGGCCGTGGTCGAGCTCGCCTATGTGCATGACATGGGGTATCGGGAGATCGCCGAAATCATGGAATGCCCGGTCGACACCGTGAAAACACGCATGTTTCACGCACGCAGAAAACTGCAGCGCAGCCTTCAGAACGGACCAGCGGAATGGCTATGACAAGCACGACAAACGACAACCATGGCGATGACGAAGACGAGACCTTCGCGCTCTTGTTGCCGTGGTATGTGAATGGCACGCTTTCTCCCGATGAGCGGGCACGTCTGGAGGCACATGCCGAGCGCTCACCGGCGTTCGCGCAGCAACTGGCTGCCGAGACAAGTTTGCGCAATGCGGTCCGCTTCCCGCCTGCGGACACCGACGCCGGCTGGGAAAAACTGCGCGCACAGATAGAGCCCGAGCAAGGCCATCCCAGTGGCATCGTCCAAACCTTGCCGGTGCACCAGCAGCAGAGTCGTCCATCAGGCTTTCGCTGGAACGCGCGTGAACCCTGGGCTATGGCGGCGCAAGTCCTGCTGCTGGTGGCCTGCGCGGCAACCCTGTTCACGGTAGTCAGTCGTGACGACTTTGTATTGCTTGGACGTAATGCCCCTGCGCATAGCCCGGATGGAAATGTACTGATCATGTTTCAGCCAGCCACGACGCAGGCGGCGACACAGGCCGTGCTGCGGGAAAATGGCGTGCAGATCGTCCGCGGGCCAACTGATACCGGCGCGTATGTAGCCGCTGTCGACACGGCGAACAGACCGCAGATTCTCTCCCGGCTGCGCCGACATTCCTCGGTCATGATGGCTGAGGCGATCGACCAGAGTCGCGCGCAATGATGACGCGACTGGCGCGCGCATGGCTGCTTGCCCTGGCGCTGTTTGGTGCGCTGCCGGGCTTTGCTGCGGCGAGCCCTGCAAACAGCGCCGAGGCCACGGCACCGCCGCAGCAGTTGCTGGTCATGGTCGCCTTGCCGGTCAGCCATTTCCGGCCGGGCAGTGCGTACGGCGGTGGCTATGGCGATACACTTGCCCGCAGTACGATACAACGCACCGCACGCGCCATCGCCCGGCGGCACGGCCTTGAAGTCGTGGAAAGCTGGCCGATGCCGACGCTCGGGATCAGCTGCATCGTCATGGCGCTGCCGGCTGACAGAGATGCGGCCGCCGTATTGGCGGTGCTGCAGAATGACCGGGATGTCATCTGGGCGCAGCCGAACAACAGTTTCAACACCTTGGGCAAGTCAGGCGCTGCGGACCCGCTCTACCCGGCCCAGCCGGCAGCGCACCGCTGGAACCTGACCCGATTGCATACGGTCGCCACCGGGCGCGGGGCCAGCCTTGCGGTCATCGACAGCGGGATCGACAGCCAGCATCCCGATCTGGCGACAACATCGGTGCGGGTCCGCGATTTTACGGCTTCGGCCCGCCACCGCGCGGACATGCACGGAACGTCGGTTGCCGGCATAATCGCCGCGCGGCCCGGCAACGGTATCGGCATCGTCGGGATCGCTCCGGACGTGCAGATTCTGGGTATGCGCGCCTGCCAGGAGCGGGACGATCCGCGCAAAGCCACCTGCGACAGCCTGAGCCTTGCCCGCGCGCTCCAGTTTGCCATCGAGCGCAATGTGGCGATTGTGAACCTTAGCCTCAGCGGCCCGCATGATCTGTTGATGGAGCGCCTGCTCATGGTGGCGCTGCGCCAGCAGATGATCATCGTCGCCGCCTATGATAGCAGCCGCCCGTCCGGGGGCTTTCCTGCCGGTATGCGCGGGATTGTCGCGGTGTCGGAC
Source organism: uncultured Sphingomonadaceae bacterium (assembly GCA_964404985.1). GTDB lineage: Bacteria > Pseudomonadota > Alphaproteobacteria > Sphingomonadales > Sphingomonadaceae > Hankyongella. The sequence goes on along the minus strand of CAYOMD010000014.1, from coordinate 47,623 downwards.
CTGCCGGCGCCATCCGATGTTATCCTGGCCCCGGGGCAGGACATTCCCACCACGCGCCCCGGCGGACTGTGGCATCTGGTCAGCGGCAGTTCCTATGCTGTCGCCCATGTCAGCGGATTGGCGGCCCTGCTCTTGGAGCATCGGAGTCGGCGGGACACAGTTGATCTGCTCGGTCGCTTTGCATCGGCAAACGCCGCCGACAGCTGCGCCCTGTTGTCGGCTTCGAAACACTGTCCATGATTATGGCATGACGCATTGATCGATCCAGCGGGCCGTTACAGTTCATGAAACCAATCTTGCCGCTCCTGCTGGGAACAAGCCTGCTGTGTGCTGGACCCGCCTGGACTGCGCGCAGTGAAACGGCGGTTGCCCTCTCGATCACCAGCGATCAGCGGTTCCGTGGACGATCGATCAGCGCCGGTGACCCGGTGGTCTCACTGGAGCTCAACCACGACACCAGCAGTGGACTCTATCTCGGGCTCAGTGGTGCTCTGGTCGCCACGCGGGGTGATGGGGTGCGCGGCCTCGGCCTGGCCCAGGCCCTGGGATATGCCGGCAAGATCGGCGCGCACTGGACAGTCGATGGCGGCATCGTCAACCGGCTATACAGCAATGCCTACAGCGGCGGCGTGACCGTCAATTATGTGGAGATTTACGGCGGCTTCACGACGCGAAACATCGCGGCAAAAGTCTATTTCTCGCCGTCCTACTTCGGCCAGGTTGCGACATCGTATCTGGAAATCGACAGCGTGGTGCGGCCTGCGGACAACTGGCGTCTGGCCGCGCATGTGGGCGGACTGCTGCCCCTCGAGACCCCTGCCGCCACAGCCGGCGTGCGCGCGCGCGCTGATGTCAGCCTCAGTGTCGTGCGGGAATTTTCAACAGCGGAACTGCGCGCTGATGTTACCTTCGTCGGGCCGGAGGAGGACCGGTTTCGCGGGCGTGACCGCGGCAACCTTGGCGGTGCGGTCACGCTACTGATCAGCTTTTAGCAGGCTGCTGAAAAACTCTGAAAGCCGCACGCTAATGCAGCTTTTTCTCCCTTCCCCCGTGAGCGGGGGAAGGGTGCCCGCAGGGCGGGTTGGGGGCATGTGTGCGGCAATAACAACGCATTTTTACCCACCCCGGCCCTTCGGGCCACCCCTCCCTCGCACGCGAAGGAGGGGAGAATATGTGCCAATATCACTTCGCTCTGGAGTTTTTCAGCAGCCTGCTAGAGCGGGTTGCAAACTGGTTTGTACAATCTGCAACCCGCACTGAAGCTTTGGAAAAAGCCTACTTGGCGCGGCGGCGCAGCACGCCCCCAGCCATCACCAACCCAGCTGCCATGACCGCAAGCGCTGCAGGCTCCGGCACATCGGTGCTGAAGTTGCTGATGCTGTATTGCGACAGGGTGTCGATGGCGAACTGGCCGGTCTGGTTGGTGAACCGGGCCAGAACGCTGAGGTCGGCGTTCGCATCGCTGAGGTCGGTCGAGAACACCAGGCGATTCACGTCGAGCGACGTGTTGTAGTAGACAAAGAGACCGGCACCGGCCTCATCGAGGACGTTGGCAATCAGCGTCGCGGCCTGTCCGGCATTCAGTGCATTGCCATTGGCCGGATTGCCGTCGAAGTCGATGTCATTCAGCACAACGACATTGACGCCGGTGATCGGAAGCGAGACGGCAGGACCGTTGAACAGGGTGAAGACGCTGTCCAGGCCGTTACCGAAGGCCGGGACAAGGAATTCCGCCACATCGGTTGCGACATCAAACGGCACAAAACGTTCGTTGCCAGCGAAGACCTGGCGGCCTGCTGTGGTCAGGGCCGTCGATCCGGCAAAGGGATCAGTATCAAAACGCAGGGTCGCGGCGCTGGCAGTCGGCATGGCGCTGCCCAGTGCAAGTCCAGCCAGAATGGCTATAGCTGTAAGCTTCGAGAAGGTCATAAAATCTCCTGATAGTGTGTTGCGTGGTGCGCACCTTTCCCAGCGAGACGAAGCCAAACGGAAATGGTTACACTGTGCTAAGTACCTTTTCGGTCCAGCAGCGTTCACGGCAGGTTGAAAAAAACCGGCACTTGCCCGCCCCCTCCCCGAGGGAGAGGATTGTCAATCTGCCTGAATTCAATGCTGAGTTAGCGTGCCTTACTGCCCCTGCAGCAGGGTCTTGAGCGCAAGGGCGGAGGGGAACGTATCCCGGGGCGGCGGCAGGAAGCTCATGCACTCGAGGCAGCTTGCCTGGACACTTGGCCCCGAGAGCACACGCTGGATACCGCCGAGTGCGGCGAGCTTGGCAGCGCTCCGGCGCAGCGGGGTCAGGGCATCCGGCGCGTGCTGCGGAGTCGCCTTGACGCCAAACGCCAGCAGCATGCGCAACAGCTGTGATTCCAGCCCTTCCTCCGGCAGCAGGTCGCGCACACCGAAATCGGTTAGTTTCGCACGCTTGGCTGCGGCTGCAACCGCCTGATCGAGGCCGCCCAGTTGGTCGAGCAAGCCGAAGCGCTTGAGGTCGGTTGCCACCCAGACGCGGCCCTGGGCGATCTGGTCGATCTTCTCGACCGGCTGGGTCCGGCCTGTGGAGACCAGTTGCAGGAACTCGCGGTAGGTGTGGGTTACGGAGGACTGGATGACGGCACGAACATCCCGGCTGATCGGCCGGGTCAGGTCTTCGGAGCCGGCCAGCGGCGTGGTGCCGGAGCCATCCGACTGCACGCCGTATTTGGCCAGTGCGGCATCGAAGGTCGGGATCATCCCGAAGACGCCGATGGACCCGGTGATCGTGCCCGGTTCAGCCCAGATTTCGTCTGCCGTGGCGGACACCCAATAGCCGCCGGAGGCCGCCAGCGTTCCCATCGAGACAACCACCGGCTTGCCCGCATCCTGCACGGCGGTCACCGCCTCGCGGATCTGCTCGGAGGCTGTGGTCGAGCCGCCGGGCGAGTTCACCCGCAACACCACGGCCTTGATACTCTCGTCCTCGGCGGCTTCGTAGAGCATCCGGCTGACGGTTGCGCCGCCCGCACTGCCGCCCTGCCCCTCGCCGTCAATGATCTCGCCGCTGACATAGACCACACCGACAGCCTGCGCGCCGTCCCGGTTCGCGGCCCCGGTTGCGCCCAGATATTCCTGCAGGCTGATCTGATTGTAGGAGGCAAGGCCGTCCTCGCGCTCGCCCTCGCCGGCCAGCTTGGCCACATGGGCGTCAAACGCCCGCTGGGTGCCGAGCTGATCGACCGCTCCCACACTTAGCGCCAGCTTGGCCAGATCTCCGCCCGCAGCCTCAAGCTTGGCGGGCAGACCGTCGGTGAGCACGGCAGGCGTGAACTGTTTGGCTTTGCGGTTGGCCGCCACATCTGCGCTGTACTGACCCCAGAGGGCACCGAGCAGCGCCTGGCTGGCCGTGCGTGCATCCTCCGACATGCTGTCGCGCTCGAAGGGCTCAACTGCCGACTTGTAGCGCCCGGCCCGGAACACGTTCACGGTGACACCGAGCTTCTTGAGTGCCGATCCGAAATAAAGCTGGTGATCGCTGTAGCCGGACAGCAAAACGCCGCCCATGGGGTGCATCCAGAGTTCATCCGCTAGTGACGCCAGATAATACTGCGGCTCGGCATAGACGTGGGCGTATGCGTAGATCGGCCGCCCTGTCGCCTTGAAGGCCTTGAGCGCCCGCGCAATCGACTGCAGGTCAGCAGGGCCGGCACCGAAGAAGCCATCCAGCTCCAGGGCAATGGCTGAAATCCGTTTGTCCTTGGTCGCCTGGCCGATGGCTGCCAGCAAATCGCCGAGCCGGGTCTCGACCGGTATCGAGGCCGCGCCACTGAGCAGACTTACGGGATCGGTCGGGCTGGACTGATCGACGACAAAGCCGTCAATGCGGAGTGCCAGCACCGCCTTGTCCTCAACGACTGGAACACTATCGGAGGTAAACACCGCCCGCACGACGACGATCAGCAGCCCGATCACCAGCACGGTCAGCACGACGTCCTTGATCCCGACCAGGACCTGCCAGATCGTCTTCAGAAATGACCACATGTGCTCTCGGCCCCCGGAGTTCGCTGCCAGCGCGGCTTGTCGCCGCCCGGCTATGCTCTAAAAGGCTATTGTCCGGGCCAGGGCAGACGATGCAAGGCCTTTCAACGCTTGAGCGCACCGGACTGACGCATAAGGGGGGGCGGGAATGCAGCAAACAACAAGCGGGAAGCCACCAGGCGGTGGCCGGATCGCGCTGGTCGAGTTCGGCCGCGGCATCGCTGCGCTGCTCGTGTTGCTGGTTCATGCCGGCGGCATGATGCGCCCGGAGCAATACAGCGGCCAGCCGGCCTTCGACGATCTGTTCTCCAAGGGTTTTGTCGGCGTCGACTTCTTCTTCGTGCTGTCCGGCTTCATCATCTGCTACGTCCACTACCGGGACATGAATTGCCCGGAGCGGCTGCCGCGCTACGCCTGGCGACGCTTGACCCGTGTGCTCCCGACCTACTGGGTGGTGTTCATCGCGGCGCTGGCCATGAACCTGCTGCTGCAGCGCGAGAAAGCCACGGTGACGCCGGTGTGGCTGGTGGAACAATGGTTCATGGTGCCGCCGGCGCAGTTGTTCGTCGGCCCGGCCTGGACCCTGCAGTTCGAGCTGCTGTTTTACACGCTGTTTGCCACTGTTCTGCTCAATCGCCGGCTTGGCCTGGCACTGCTGGGCCTGTGGTTTGTCACTGTGCATGCCGTGCGCCTGCTGCACGGCGACGTCGGCGATGCGCTGGACGATCCCTCATGGCTGAAAATGCTCGTCCACCCCTACAACAACAATTTCCTGCTCGGCATGGCGCTGGGGCTGGCAATGCGCCAAGGTCGGGGCGTGCGGCTGCTGACCCTCGCCTTTGCAGCAGTCAGTGCGGCCTTTCTCATCACTTGGGCGAATACCGGCATTGACTGGCACAACTACCCGCGCTTCATCGGGGTCGGCTTCATCTGCGCAACTATTCTGGGCGTGCTTCTGCTGCTGAGCCCGCGCGTCTCGACCCTGCCCGGCTGGATGACCTTCCTCGGGGCCATCTCCTACTCGCTGTACCTCAGCCACATCTTCACGGTCGGTTATTTCTATGCCGTTGCTGCCCGGCTCGGCCTGTTCGCCATTCTGCCGCAGGAGGTGCTGTTTTTCATGGCACTCGGTGTCGCGATGCTCACGTCCTGGTTGCTGTACCGGCTGGTGGAGAAGCCGGTGCTCGCCTGGGCGCATCGGGTTGTTCCCTGACGGCTATTTCCGCACACAGTTGCCTGCCTACCTCTTGACTCCCCGGTCCACGCTGCACATATGCACCACTGTTAGCACTCGGACATCCTGAGTGCTAAAGGTTCCCGCGGGGCAGACGGGGAACCCAACCCCAGCGCCCCAAACTTTAACATTGTGAGAGGAGACGTGTATGTCTTTCCGCCCACTGCACGACCGCGTGCTGGTTCGCCGCGTTGAATCGGAGGAAAAATCCGCCGGCGGCATCATCATCCCGGATACCGCCAAGGAAAAGCCGCAGGAAGGTATCGTTGTGGCCGTCGGCCCCGGCACCCGCGACGACAGCGGCAAGCTGAACCCGCTGGATGTCAAGGCCAACGACCGGATTCTGTTCGGCAAATGGTCGGGCACCGAAGTCAAGCTGAACGGCGAAGACCTGCTCATCATGAAGGAAAGCGACATCCTCGGCATCGTCGAGTAAGCCGCCTCCCCCCTGCCACCCCATTCAAGGAGCTATACCATGGCTGCTAAGGACGTAAAATTCTCCCGTGACGCCCGCGAGCGCATTCTGCGCGGCGTCGATATTCTGGCCGACGCCGTGAAGGTGACGCTGGGGCCGAAGGGCCGCAACGTCGTCATCGAAAAGTCGTTCGGCGCACCGCGCATCACCAAGGACGGCGTTACCGTCGCCAAGGAAATCGAACTAAAGGACAAGTTCGAGAACATGGGCGCCCAGATGGTGCGCGAAGTGGCCTCGAAGACCAACGACATCGCAGGCGATGGCACCACCACCGCCACCGTGCTGGCACAGGCGATCGTGCGCGAAGGCATGAAGTCGGTTGCCGCCGGCATGAACCCGATGGACCTGAAGCGCGGCATCGACATCGCGGTCGGCAAGGTCGTCGAGAACCTGCAGAGCCGCTCGAAGCCGGTTGCCGGTTCGTCCGAAATCGCCCAGGTCGGCATCATCTCGGCCAACGGCGACACCGTCGTCGGCGAGAAGATCGCTGAGGCGATGGAGAAGGTCGGCAAGGAAGGCGTCATCACCGTCGAAGAAGCCAAAGGTCTCGAGTTCGAGCTGGACGTCGTCGAGGGCATGCAGTTCGACCGCGGCTACCTGTCGCCATACTTCATCACCAACGCCGAGAAGATGCTGGTCGAGCTGGACAGCCCGCACATCCTGATCTTCGAAAAGAAGCTCTCCAACCTGCAGTCGATGCTGCCGGTGCTGGAAGCGGTTGTTCAGTCGGGCAGACCGCTGCTCATCATCGCTGAAGACGTCGAAGGCGAAGCGCTGGCGACCCTGGTCGTCAACAAGCTGCGCGGCGGCCTGAAGGTCGCAGCCGTCAAGGCACCGGGCTTCGGCGACCGCCGCAAGGCCATGCTGGAAGATATCGCCGTCCTGACCGCCGGCAACATGATCAGCGAAGATCTCGGCATCAAGCTCGAGAACGTGACCCTGAACATGCTCGGTCGCGCCAAGAAAGTCACCATCGACAAGGACAACACCACCATCGTCGGCGGTGATGGCAGTGCGGCTGACATCAAGGCCCGTTGCGAGCAGATCAAGGCGCAGATCGAGAACACCTCGTCCGACTACGACCGCGAGAAGCTGCAAGAGCGTCTGGCCAAGCTGGCCGGCGGCGTTGCCGTCATCAAGGTCGGCGGCGCGACGGAAGTGGAAGTCAAGGAGCGCAAGGACCGCGTTGACGATGCGCTGCACGCCACCCGCGCAGCCGTCGAAGAAGGCATCGTGCCGGGCGGCGGCACCGCCCTGCTCTACGCCACCAAGGCGCTGGACGGCCTGAAGGGCCTGAACGATGACCAGACTCGCGGCATCGACATCATCCGTCGTGCCCTGGTTGCCCCGCTGCGCCAGATCGCCCAGAACGCCGGCTTCGACGGTGCTGTCGTCTCCGGCAAGCTGCTGGAGCAGTCTGACCCGAACCTGGGCTTCAACGCCCAGACCGAGTCCTACGAAGACCTGGTGAAGTCCGGCGTTATCGACCCGACCAAGGTCGTGCGCACGGCTCTGCAGGATGCGGCCTCGGTCGCCGGCCTGCTGATCACCACCGAAGCGGCAATCGCCGAGGCCCCCAAGGACGACGCACCGGCAATGCCCGGCGGCGGCGGCATGGGCGGCATGGGTGGCATGGACTTCTAACAGGCTGCTTATAACACCAGAGCGAATAGATAATGGCACATAGTCTCCCCTCCTTCGCTTGCGAGGGAGGGGTGGCCCGAAGGGCCGGGGTGGGTAAAAATGCGTTGCTGTTGCTGCACCTATGCCCCCAACCCGCCCTGCGGGCACCCTTCCCCCGCTAACGGGGGGAAGGGAGATAAAGATGTGTTAGCGTGCGGCTTTCAGAGTTTTTCAACAGCCTGCTAAAGCCGCGCATCAGACGCAGACTCAGAAAAGCCGGGGGAGCGATCCTCCGGCTTCTTTCTATGCAGCCCCCTTTCTCACCCACGGCATTCATCTGCAGGATCGTGCAGTTCATCGGCGCATCCTTGACCGATAGTCCCGAGGCTCTAATTCCAAATGCACTGGGGAGACGCGCATGATTGAGCTTCAAGTAAACGGCACCACCCACCGCCTGGATGTGAACCCTGACATGCCGCTGCTGTGGGTCCTGCGCGACATTCTTGAACTCAAGGGCACGAAATATAGCTGCGGCATCGCCCAGTGCGGTGCCTGCACCGTGCACATTGATGGGGTGGCCCAGCGATCCTGCGTACTCCCGGTCAGTGCGGTCGGTAACGCACAGGTCACAACAATTGAAGGCCTGCCGAACAGGGATCAGTTGCACGTTGTGCAACAGGCCTGGATCGAAGCGCAGGTACCCCAGTGCGGCTATTGTCAGGTCGGACAGATCATGCAGGCTGCAGCGCTGCTTGCAGAGAACAAAGCGCCGAGCGATGCAGACATTGATGCCGCGATGGACGGCAACCTGTGCCGCTGTGGAACGTATCCGCGCATACGCGCCGCGATCAAGCGCGCAGCCGCCTTGCGCGCCGACGCCTGAGGGAGCACGCCATGACCATCGACTTGTCCCGTCGCGAAACCCTGGCCGGTGCGTTGCTGCTTGCGTTTGCGCTGCCGCTGCGCGCAGAGGCCAACCCTTCGGCTCCGGCAAGCCTCACGGCTTATCTGCGCATAACGCCGGATGGCAGGGTGACGGTCCTGTCGCCGACGACCGAGATGGGCCAGGGAACGCACACCGCCCATGCCGCGCTGATCGCCGAGGAACTTGGAGTCGCGTTGTCGTCCGTCACCGTAGAGACGCCCCACCCGTCAGAACCGTTTCGCCGCGGGGGCAGCATGGGCTCTGGTGGAAGCTGGGGTGTGCGCGCCTGGCATGACAAGCTGCGCCTTGTCGGTGCACAGGCACGCGCGATGTTGCTTCAAGCCGCTGCCACCAGGACTGGGCTGCCCCTCGCCGGGCTTGATATCCGGGATGGTCAGGTGGTGCAGGCAAGTCGCTTGCTCGGCAGCATTGGCCAGTTCGTGAGCGCAGCGTCCAGACTTACCCCACCGGAGGCACCGGCGCTGCGCCCGGCAGCGCAACGCACCCTTACCGGGCGTGATCTGCCCCGCGTCGACATTCCGGCCAAGGTGCGTGGTGCGCACGTATACGCCATGGACATCAGCCGCCCCGGCAAACTCTATGCCTGCGCCCGGCTGTCGCCAGTCTACCGCGGCGAGCTGGAGAGTTTTGACAAGGCGTCCGCCATGGCGGTACCGGATGTTCTGGATGTCGTTGCCATCCCCGGCGGCGCGGCCGTGGTGGCCCGCAACAGCTGGGCGGCGATGCAGGGTGCCGAGGCCCTCGCCATCCGCTTCAAGCCGACCGCCCATGACAATCTCAGCAGCGAAGAGATAAGTGCCGGCATGCGCGCGGCGCTCGGGTCCGCGACGGCCGCCAGCGCCAAGGAGATCGGTGACATGACCGCCACCCTCTCCGGGGCCGCCCGCGTGATCGAGGCGGATTACGAAGTGCCCTACCTTGCCCACTCCCCCATGGAACCCTGGAACTGTGTTGTTGAGTTCTCCGGGGACCGGTTGGACGTTTGGGCCCCGACCCAGACCCAGGACCGGTTGTTGAACGATGTCAGCGCCGTCTCGGGCGTGCCTGCCGAAAAAACGACTATCCACACGACACTGCTCGGCGGCGGCTACGGGCGCCGGCTGCGCGACACCGAGGGGGTTCAGGCAGCGGTCCTGGTCGCCAAAGCAGTCGGCAAGCCGGTGCATTTCTTCTGGCGGCGCGAGGATGAGATTGGCCAGGGCTGGTATCGCCCGGCACAGGCAGCACGACTTAAGGCCGCGATCAGCCGCGACGGCAAGCTCAGCGGCCTCTGGGTCCGCACGGCCGGCCCCTCGCTCGGGCGTGATTTCCCGGCAAGGCCAACCCTGAAGGATGGCGATCTGGACGGCGCAAGCGTTCAGGGCCTGGCCGACATCCGTTACCGGCTGCCGGCATACAGGGTCGATTATGTGATGAAGCACTACCCGGTGCCAACGGCTCCGTGGCGCGCGGTCGGCGCAACGCACAACGCCTATTTTGTCGAGTGCTTCCTGGATGAGGTGGCGTCTGCCTTGGGGCAAGACCCCTACCAGCTCCGGCGCAGTTTGCTCGCGCATGATCCCCGGGCACTGAAGGTGATCGATCTCGCTGCCGATGTCTCGGGCTGGAACCTGCCATTGGCAGCCGGGCACGCCCGCGGCATGGCCTATTTCGAGAGCTACGGCTCCCTGTGTGCGAACGTGGTGGAACTCTCCGTGGAGAACGGCGCGCCGCGCATTCACAAGGCGACCTGTGTCCTGGATTGCGGAACCGTTGTCAGCCCGGATGGCGCGCGAGCGCAAGCCGAGGGCGGGATCATCATGGGCGTGTCGACCGCACTGAACGAAGCGGTATTGATCGCGAACGGCCAGGCGCAAACGCGCAATTACGATACCTACCAGCTTTTGCGACACACAGACGGCGCGTTTCCGACCGAGGTGCGTTTCATCAACTCAGGCGAGACCATCGGCGGGGTTGGGGAGCCGGTTCTGCCGCCGACCGCTCCGGCCCTGGTCAACGCGCTGTTTGCCTTGAAGAAGAAGCCCATGCGCACTTTGCCCATCCGCATGGCGTTGCAGGAGGCTTAGCCCCTATCCATTCGAACATGGGCCGCACTCCCACCATTTGATGGCCGGTGCAGAACGGTTTTGTCGTGCCTGCCGACTTGTCTTCGGTCAGACCAGACGCGATGAAGCGAGATTGGCAAATCGGACGGCACACGAGGTCCCCCCCTATGAAGAGCATCGGCTATGGCATCTGGGCGTATGCGGCGGGTGCGCTCATTCCGCTGGTCGGCATCCTGAACGCAGGCCTCAGCCGCGCACTGGGCGGGCCATTCTACGCCTCTTTTTTCGTGCTGCTGTCCGGCGCCGTGGCGATGGGCTGCGTGGCGCTGCTCGCACAGGGCGCGCCGCCGGCGCTCTACCGCTATGGCGACATTCAGCCCCAGCATCTGGTCGCCGGGCTGATCATGGCGTTCTACATCGGCAGCATCACCTGGCTGGCCCCGCGCTTCGGGGTCGGCAACGCCATTCTGCTGGTGGTGACCGCCCAGATCTGCACCGCTGCCATCATCGATCATTTCGCCCTGTTCGGGGCGCCGGAAAAGCCGCTCACCTGGCTGCGCGCGGGCGGTCTGGCGATGGTGATCGCGGGGCTTGCCATCACCCAGCTTGCGGCGGGCAAGCGCTGATTTAGCACCGCCCTTTCATTCGGCGGCGTGATCCCCTATATCAGGGGTGCCGTCTTCGGGCGGCTATGGTGATAAATGATGCCGTGAAATAGACATAGCGGACCCGGGGGCAGTACCCGGCGGCTCCACCACCAGTCCCGCAACCGGGGCTGATGCTGGGGCCGAACCAGGATCGACGTGTGTTCAAAGACGGTATTTTTGCCCGGCCTGACTGAGCCGTTAAACCGGTTTAACTCACAAATGCCAACGATAACGAGGCATTCGCGATTGCTGCCTAACGACCGGCCTCACGGCTAATCGTTAAGTGACTTGAGCGCGGCGGGGACCACGCCGGGCAACAGAAGTGGAAACCAGCGGTACGGAGGGCACCGGGCAACAGAAGCCCTCCATTTCACGGCGCGTGTTAATCTAAAGCGCTTGTGCCGCCGCCCAGCCGCTGGCCCATGCCCATTGGAAATTATAGCCGCCGAGCCAGCCGGTGACGTCCACGGCCTCCCCGATGACGTAAAGCCCCGGCAGATGCCGCGCCATCATGGTCTGGGAGGAGAGGCCATCGGTCGCGACACCACCAACTGTCACCTCGGCCTTGGCGAACCCCTCGGTGCCGTTCGGCTGGAAGCGCCAATCCGCCAACCGCTGCTCGATGGTCGACAGGGTCTTGTCGCTGTGTTGGCCGAGTGACCCTGCAAGCGCCAGGCGGTCGGCCAGGGCCTGCGCCAATCGCTCGGGCAGCGCAATCACGGTCTTGAGGCCAGCCTGGGGTCGCGCACGCTTGGCCGCGAGCAACCATCCGGGGGCTGCACCCGGCAGAAAGTCGATGCCGATCGACTCCCCGTGCCGCCAGTAGGAGGAGACTTGGAGAATTGCCGGGCCGGACAGCCCACGGTGCGTGAACAGCGCCGCCTCGGCAAAGCTGGCAGAGCCGCACCGCGCGACGACCGGTGTTGCCACGCCGGAGAGTGCGCGAAACAGTGCATCCTCCGGCGGCAGGGTCAAAGGCACCAGCGCCGGGCGCGGCTCGACGACCTTCAGGCCGAACTGCCGCGCCAGGCTATAGGCAAAGCTACTTGCACCTAGCTTGGGGATCGACGGCCCGCCGGTTGCGATCACCAGCGCAGGCGCCTGTGCGCTGCGAACACCATAGTCCACATGGAACCCGCCATCTGCGTGGCGCACATCCCGGATCGGGCTGCCGAGATGCAGGGTCACGCCGCCCGCCTCGCACTCGTCCAGCAGCATCCGCACGATCTGCCGGGCCGAGCCGTCGCAGAACAGCTGACCGAGCGTCTTTTCGTGCCAGGTGATACGATGCTGGCCGATCAGCGCCAGAAAGTCGTGCGGGCTGTAGCGACTGAGGGCCGACTTGGCGAAGTGCGGATTGGCGCTCAGATAGCGCTCCGGTGCGGCCTCCAGGTTGGTGAAGTTGCAGCGCCCCCCGCCGGAGATCAGGATTTTGCGCCCGGCCTCCGCCGCATGGTCGATCAGCAGGACACGGCGACCGCGCTGGCCGGCAATGCCGGCGCACATGAGGCCGGCGCCGCCAGCGCCCAGAACAATGGCATCGTAACTCTGAGTCATCGATGCCTCATGGCACGGCGGTCAGCGGTTTGAACAGTGCCGCAGGCGATTGCCATCCGCATCTCCAGCGCATATCTCTGGAGAAACGCCCGAGAGGTTGCCCATGTCTGATCTGCCGCCACCCGAGACCCACTATGTCGACCATGCCCAGGTTGCCTGCGATGGCGACGAAGGCCCGCTTGGTCACCCGCGCGTGTTTCTGAAGATGGACGCGCGCGGCTACATCGACTGCGGCTATTGCGACCGCCGGTACATTCTGACCGGTGGCCCGGCCGATAACCGCCAGCAGGCTGCCTGATGCACGCTACCGCTGCGCGCCTTTTCTATGAGGACACAGGCCTGGAGTCCGGCCGTATCGAGCGTCTGGTCCGCGATGCGCTGCACGGCCTGGACGATGGCGAACTGTACCTCGAATATGCCCTGTCCGAGAGTTTCAGCTTCGATGATGGCCGCCTGAAGTCGGCAAGCTTCGATACGGCGCGCGGCTTTGGCCTGCGCGGTGTCGCTGGCGAGTGCAGCGCCTACGCCCACTCGACCGACCTCAGCGAGGCAGCGATTCGCCGCGCCGCCGATACCATCACGGCGATTCGCGCCGGGCATGCCGGCATCTGGGCCGATGCGCCGGTGCGCACCAACCGTCACCTCTACCCGGATGACAACCCGCTGAACGGGATCGCCTTCACGGCGAAGGCCAAGCTGCTGGCAGATATCGATGCTTTTGCGCGCGGGCTGGACCCTCGCGTGGCCCAAGTCTCGGCGTCCTTGCTCGGCTCCTGGACCGTGGTCGAGATCGTCCGGCCGGACGGCTACCGTGCGCAGGACATCCGGCCTCTGGTGCGCCTCAATGTCCAGATCATCGCCGCCAGCGGCGAGCGCCGGGAAGTCGGCTTCGACGGCCTGGGCGGTCGGCACGACTATGCGCGTCTGTTCGATGCGGATGTCTGGCAGGCGTCCTGCCGTGAGGCGCTGCGGCAGGCCCTGGTGAACCTGGAGGCGGTGCCAGCACCGGCTGGCGAGACTACGGTGGTGCTCGGTTCAGGCTGGCCGGGCATCCTGCTGCATGAGGCGGTCGGCCACGGCCTGGAGGGGGACTTCAACCGCAAGGGCACCTCTGCATTCTCCGGCCGCATCGGCCAGCGGGTAGCCGCCCCCGGTGTCACGGTCGTCGACGATGGCTGCATGGATGGCCGCCGCGGATCCCTCTCGATTGATGATGAAGGCACGCCGACGGCGCGTACCGTCCTGATCGAGGACGGCATTCTGGTCGGCTACATGCAGGATCGGCTGAATGCGCGCCTGATGGGCGTCTCCCCGACCGGTAACGGCCGACGCGAAAGCTATGCCCACGCCCCGATGCCGCGCATGACCAACACCTTCATGCTGGGCGGTACACAGGACCCCGAAGATATCCTGCGCGGGGTAAAATCCGGCGTTTATGCAAAGACCTTTGGCGGCGGGCAGGTTGATATCACCTCCGGCAAGTTCGTGTTCTCCTGCACGGAAGCCTACCGGATCGAGGACGGTCGGCTCGGCGCGCCGATCAAGGGGGCCACGCTTATCGGCAACGGACCGGATGTGCTGACCCGCGTCTCGGCAATCGGCAACGACTTTGCGCTCGACCCCGGAATCGGCACCTGCGGCAAAGGCGGCCAGTCGGTCCCTGCCGGTGTCGGTCAGCCGACCCTGCGCATCGACGGCCTGACCGTCGGCGGCACGGCTGCCTGATGACAGATGAGCGCTGGATCGAGATTGCACGGTTCAGCGATCTGCTTGAGGCGCAGCTTTTGCGCGGCCTGCTGGCGAGCCACGATATCGACGCACACATCCCCGAAGAGGCGACCGCCAGTGCCTTCGGCTACGGTGGCCTGATCCTCGATGGCATTCGCGTCATGGCGCCCGTAGCGCAGGCGGGGCCCGCCCGGATGCTCCTGCGCTCGATCCAAAATCGATAGCCAACCCCGCGCAGTCGTTCTGCCGGTTTGATACTTCTGGTCCTGCTCATAATTTGGTCGTACATTTAGGGCAATGTGCAGGTTTACGCATTGACACGGAGTTGCGCGATTTATGTCGCTGAAGACGTTTACCATTGATCCTCAGGAGTATGCGGCGCTCGCCACGGTACTGGCAGAGAGCAATCTCATGACGCAGGGTCTGGGTGGTATCGACCGCAAGTTCTACGCCTTCCAGGACGATGCCGGGTGGCGTCTTGGCGTCTCAAGCATCGAAATTTACGGGCCACACGCCGTCCTCGGCGCTTTCATGACCATGGCCTGCCATCATGGCAAGGGATTGGGTGGCCAGATGCTGGAAGAGCTGCTGGACCAGTTGCGCACACAGGGCGTGACCCACGTCTGGCTGTTCGCGCACGATGACAACGGGTTTCTCGGCAAGCACGGCTTCAAATCCGCAACGCCGCAGATGGTCCCGCAGGTGCTGCGCGGGAGCGGCCAGTTTGCTGATGCCTGCGCCAATGCGCGTTTACGCGTGCGCACGCTGGCTTGAGACTCATGGGCCAGGCAGTCGCTTTGGCACTCGGCGGTGGTGCTGCCCTGGGGTGGGCACATATCGGTGTTGCGCGCGCACTGCAGGAACGCGGCGTTCGGATCGGTGCTGTCGCCGGTACGTCGATCGGCGCAGTCGTTGCCGTCAGTCTGGCTGCCGGCAAGCTCGACATGATCGAGGCACTGGCCCGTGCAACCAAGCCCCTGACACCGCTGCGTTACCTGGATGTGAGCTTTCGCGGCGGCATGCTGGCCGGCAATCTGGTGGAGCGCGAAGTGGAGAAGCATTTCACCGGGCAGACCCTGCGCGACCTGGACATCCCCTGCTGCGTCGTCGCCGCCGACCTGGTGACCGGCCAAAGCGTCTCCATGACCGATGCGCCCGTTGCGCTTGCAGTGCGCGCCTCTGTCGCAATCCCGGGCATCTTCAGGCCGGTCGCCTTCGAAGGGCGGCTGCTCGCCGATGGCGGCCTGGTGTCCCCGTGTCCGGTTGCAGAGTTGCAGGCGATCTCCAGCCTACCGGTGATTGCCGTCAACCTGACTGGCGATTACCAGCATCGCGCCCAGGTTGCCGGACTGACTGCTCATGTTCCGGCCGAGAAGATTTCGCCCATCGAGGTGACCCGGGCCTCGATCGGCTTGCTGCTGGCGTCACTGAGTGACGCCCACATGGCCCTGCATCGTCCGGCAGCCGTGATCTCACCCAAACTCGGCCATATCGATGTGGCCGACTTTACCAAGGCAGACGAGCTGATTGCACTCGGGCGCGAGGCCGTCGAGGCGGTGTGGCCGAGCATAGCCGCGCTAGTTGCCTGATTTTTAGGCAATTGTGGTGCATCGCACAAAATTTAGCCAAAATTAACGATCTCGACAGGCGCAACGTGCACCCGACGTGACGATCAAGCCGGAGATGCTACGGCACCCTCGAGTAATTCGCTGCCGTAATCATGCGTGCTCGCCAGTAAACTGCGCACCTTAGCAATAATGCTGCACCGCAAAAAATTGGCACGGTTCCTGCTTAGACTCAGTCTGCCCGTAATATCGGGCATGGGAGACAGGTGGCAGGGAGAATGCAGCGATGAAACTCATCATGGCCATAATCAAGCCCTTCAAGCTTGATGAGGTCCGCGACGCGCTGACCCAGATCGGGGTTCAGGGCATGACTGTCACGGAAGTGAAGGGCTTTGGGCGGCAAAAGGGCCAGACCGAGATCTATCGCGGCGCAGAATACACCGTGAATATGGTGCCGAAGATCAAGATTGAGGTGGTCTGCAGCACAGACCTGGCCGGGCGGGTGGTCGAGACCATCCAGCAGACGGCCAACACCGGCTCCGTCGGGGACGGCAAAATCTTCGTGATCGATATCATGCACGCGACACGGATCAGAACCGGCGAACACAATGAACTCGCCTTGTAGGATGGGGGTGAAAGCAATGAACATTTTTTGGCTGAAAACTGGAAAAAGCTGGGTGCAGCGCTGTGCGCTTGCTCTCTGCGCGGTGCCGATGATGAGCGGCATCGCTCTGGCGCAGGACGCGCCGACCTTCAACAACGGCGACATCGCCTGGATGATGCTCTCGACCCTGCTGGTGCTGATGATGGCCGTGCCGGGTCTTGCGCTCTTCTACGGCGGTCTGGTCCGCTCGAAAAACATGCTGTCCGTGCTGACACAGGTTTTGGCGATCGTGTGCCTGGTCGCCGTCATCTGGATTTTGTTCGGCTATTCGCTGGCCTTTACCTATGCGGGCAACCCCTTCATCGGCGGCCTCAGCAAGGCGTTTCTGGCTGGCATTGACCTCAATACACCGGTCGCGACCTTCTCGAATGGGGTCTACATCCCCGAGTTCATCTTCATCTGCTTCCAGATGACCTTCGCCTGTATCACGGCCGCGCTGATCATCGGGGCCTTTGCGGAGCGGATGAAATTTTCAGCCCTCATGGTCTTTGTGTCGCTGTGGGTGATCGTGGTCTATTTCCCGATCGCGCACATGGTCTGGTACTGGAACGGCCCGGACGCCATCGCCGATGCCGCTCGCAAGGGAGCCGAGGCGCTGGCCGCCACGAACGGGGAAGCCGGCCTGCTGTTCCAATGGGGCGCACTGGACTTTGCCGGCGGCACGGTCGTCCACATCAACGCAGGCATCGCCGGTCTGGTCGGCTGTCTGATGATCGGCAAGCGAGTCGGTTACGGGCGGGAGATCATGGCCCCGCACTCGCTGACACTGACCATGGTCGGCGCAGCCCTGCTCTGGGTCGGCTGGTTCGGCTTCAACGCCGGTTCCAATCTTGAGGCCAATTCCGTGGCCGGTCTTGCCTTCATCAACACGTTCGTCGCCACTGCCGGGGCTGGTCTTGCCTGGATGCTGATCGAGTGGGTCGTCAAGGGCAAACCGTCGCTGCTCGGTCTGGCGTCGGGTGTGGTGGCCGGGCTGGTTGCCGTCACCCCGGCATCCGGCTGGGGCGGTCCGATCGGCTGTCTGGCGCTGGGCGCGCTGGCATCCGCCGTCTGCTTCGTGTTCTGCACCACGGTCAAGAACAAGCTTGGATACGACGACTCGCTGGATGTCTTTGGCATCCACTGCATCGGCGGCATCATCGGCGCGATCGGTACCGGCATTCTGGTCGATCCGACGCTCGGCGGGGCCGGCATTCCGGACTATGCGACCGAGCCCGGCAAGCTGATTGTCGCCGCCTACGATGCCACCTTCCAGATAACGGCGCAGATCAAGGCGGTGTTGTTGACGCTCGTGTGGTCCGGAGTGGGCTCCGCCATCCTGTTCTTCATTGTGGACAAGGTGATCGGCTTGCGCGTCAACGTGGAGAAGGAACGGGAGGGCCTCGACCTCGCAGAGCATGGCGAGCGCGCATACCACTCCTGATCTGGTATTCAGATCCAGGCAAAAGGCGGGAGGGATTTTCCCCTTCCGCCCTTTTTTGCTCCTGCGAGGTAACAATTAGACTTTGCTTACTCTTGTCATTCATATATTGCGGTGCAACATAAGCGTAACATTCGTGCATATCGGCTCGGAGTTAGAGACTTGGGTTCGGGAGCCCGCAGATGAAACTCATCATGGCGATCATCAAGCCGTTCAAGCTTGAGCAGGTGCGGGAAGCGCTGACTTCTGCTGGGGTTGCCGGCATGACCATCACGGAAGTGAAGGGCTACGGACGGCAGAAAGGCCAGACGGAAATATACCGCGGCGCAGAATACGATGTGGCGATGCTGCCCAAGCTCAAAATCGAAATCGTTGTCTCCGACGAGCAGTGCGCGCCGATCGTCGAGGCAATCCAGATGGCCGCCAATACCGGCAGCATCGGCGACGGCAAGATTTTCGTGCTGGATGTCGCCAGCGCCTTGCGTGTGCGCACCGGCGAGACAGACGAAATGGCGCTGTCCTAACCCGCGCAGTGGCCTCTGGCGAGATACGCGGCGGACTGCATTTCATGCAGGCGCGAGGCCGTTCTCTCGAACTCGAAACTGCCGTCACCTGAGACATAGAGTGCATCCGGGGCCGCATCGGCGGCACACAGCAGCTTGACGCAATGCTCGTAGAGCACGTCGATCAAGGTCACGAAGCGCCGGGCCTGGTTGCGCAGCTCCGGCCCCATGACCGGCACACCGACCAGAATGACCGTATGAAAACGGCGCGCAATCGCCAGATAATCCGCCGCGCCCAGCGGATTGTCGCACAGCCGCCGAAATGAGAACACCGCAACACCCTTGAGGGCCTTGGGCACGAACAGGTCGCGCCCGTTGACGTCCAGGGTCTCGCTCGGGACATTGGCGCGGTCCTCCACCGGAAAGTCGGTCAGGCGGAAGAACGCTTGCGAGAGTGCGGCGGTCGCCTCCGGGCCGTTGGGCGTATAGTAAACCGGCATGCCGGACAGGCGCGCCAGCCGAAAATCGGTCGCGCCGTTCAACGGCAGGACGGCCAGATGCTCCTTGAGCAAAGCGATCGCGGGCAGGAACAGCTCCCGGTTCAGGCCATGCTTGTAGAGGTCGTCCGGTGCCCGGTTGGAGGTTGCGACCATGGTCACGCCCTCGTCCAGCATGCTCCGGAACAGGCGCCCAAGGATCATGGCATCGGCGACGTCGGTGACCTGAAGTTCATCGAAGCACAGCAGCCGCGCGCTTGTTGCCAGTGCGCGTGCGATCGGCGGAATAGGGTCGTCGCCTGCATCCCGGCCATAAAGCTGCGTGCGGGCAGCAGGATTCATGGCGCGGTAGGCGTGGATTGCGGCGTGGACCTCCAGCATGAAGGCATGAAAATGCACCCGACGCTTGTTGGGTACGCGCACATTATGAAAAAAAAGGTCCATCAGCATGGATTTGCCGCGCCCGACCCCGCCCCAGAGGTAAAGTCCCCTGGGTGCAGGCGGCGGCGTGCGGCTGAAGAAACGCTTGAGCGCGCTGCCGGATTGAGTGCGGGTCGCCTCGAGCGCCGTGGCCAGGCTGTCCAGCCGGGCGGCCGCCTGTTCCTGGTCCGGGTCCGCACGGAGCTGGCCGGACTCGCGCAGCGCGCGGTAAGCGGGAAGGACGGCACCGATCATGATCTGCGCGCGATACTCCAGACATACCGTCCGGGCAAGGCGCGCATCGCCGGCGTTATAATTTTAGCCCTGACGCTCGATCATCATTTTCTTGATCTCCGCGATCGCCTTGGCCGGGTTGAGGCCCTTGGGGCAGGCGTTCGCGCAGTTCATGATGGTGTGGCAGCGGTAGAGGCGGAACGGATCTTCGAGCGCGTCCAGGCGCTCGCCGGTCATCTCGTCGCGGCTGTCGGCCAGCCAACGATAGGACTGCAGCAGAACCGCCGGACCCAGATATTTGTCCGAGTTCCACCAGTAGCTTGGGCAGCTGGTCGAGCAACAGGCGCACAGGATGCACTCGTACAGGCCATCGAGCTTGGCGCGATCATCCTTGGATTGCAGGCGCTCCTTGCCCGCTGGTGCCGGGGTCGTGGTCTGCAGCCAGGGCTTGATCGAGGCGTATTGCGCATAGAAGTGCTTCATGTCGCACACGAGGTCCTTCACCACCTCCATATGCGGCAGCGGCGTGACCTTCACCTCGGCCTTGCAGTCTTCGATGGCGGTAGTGCAGGCCAGCCCGTTCTTGCCGTCGATGTTCATGGCGCAGGAGCCGCACACACCCTCCCGGCAGGAGCGGCGGAAGGTAACGCTGGCGTCCATCTCGTTCTTGATCTTGATGAGCGCGTCAAGGACCATCGGCCCGCAGGTATCGAGATCGACCTCGAACGTGTCCATGACCGGATTTTTCTCGTCGTCCGGGTTCCAGCGATAAACCTGGAACTTGCGGATGCGCTTGGCCCCCTGCGGGGCCTTGTGCGTCTCGCCCTTGCCGATCTTGGAGTTGGCGGGCAGCGAAAATTCAGCCATCGGATATCCTTGCCGAGCGGGGATGTTTGATTTCTAACCTAGAGCGCGATTTCCCCTGCGGCAACGCACATTTGTGTCGCATCGGCGCAGACTTGGCCACCCTCAGGCGAGGGCGGCCTCGATGGCGTCCGCAAGCGCGATATCGCGCGCCGAAAGACCGCCGGCGTCATGGGTGGTGAGGCGGATGGAGACCCGGTTGTAGACGTTGCTCCATTCCGGGTGATGGTCCATGCGCTCGGCAACCAGGGCGATCCGGGTCATAAAACCCCAGGCCGCGGTGAAATCGGCCAGTTTCAGCTCTGTCTCGAACGCCAGGCCATCAGCGCTGCGCCGCCAGCGCGGCGCGCGTGCCAGAAATGCGGCGGCTTCGTCTTCGGTCAGGCGGGTGATGGCCATGCTGATATCCTTCTCAGAGAGACACGACGATCTGGTCGATGGCACCGAAGATGGAATGCCCGTGCGCGTCCAGCATTTCCACCCGCACCCGGTCGCCCGGCTGCATGAACGGTGTCGCGGGTTTGCCGCTCTGGATCGTCTCGACCATGCGGACCTCGGCGATGCAGGAATAGCCCTTGCCGCCGTCCGCCACCGGCTTGCCCGGCCCGCCATCCTCGCCCCGGTTGGAGACCGTGCCGGAGCCGATGATGCTGCCGGCCCCCAGCGACCGGGTCCGCGCGGCATGGGCGATCAACTGAGCGAAATTGAAGGTCATATCCACGCCGGCGTCTGCGCGGCCGAACGCTACGCCGTTCAGATCGACATGCAGCGGCTGGTGCAGCCGGGAATTCTGCCAGGCCGCGCCCAGTTCATCGGGCGTGACGGCGACCGGCGAGAAGGCGCTGGCCGGTTTCGACTGGAAGAAGCCGAAGCCCTTGGCCAGTTCGTCCGGGATGAGACCGCGCAGTGACACGTCGTTGCATAGCATGACCAGGCGGATGGCGTCCGCCGCCTGCTCAGGCGTTGCGGCTTGCGGCACGTCGCCAACGATTACCGCCACCTCGCCCTCCATGTCGCAGCCCCAGGCGACATCGCCAAGCGGGATAGGCGCATAGGGTGCCAGAAATCCGTCCGACCCGCCCTGGTACATCAGCGGGTCGGTGTAGAAGCTAGCGGGCACTTCGGCACCGCGCGCCCGGCGGACCAGCTCGACGTGGTTGATATAGGCCGAGCCGTCCGCCCACTGGTAGGCACGTGGCAGCGGGCTGAGGCAGGCGTTCTCCTCGAACGCGGCGGAGTCGACCGACCCGGCCTCCAGCGCCTGCGCAAGGCTGGCCAGCGCGGGCGCACAGCGGGTCCAGTCGTCGAGTGCCGCCTGCAGGGTGGGCGCGACCGCACCGGCGTCCGTGCAGCGGGACAAATCACGGGAGACGACGACCAGCCGACCGTCCCGCTTACCATTGTTGAGCGTTGCGAGCTTCATGTTAGCCTTTCGGTGCGTCGATCTGGTGCTCGGGCGCAGCACGGCGGATGGCGTCGATGCCCGTGCACACGGCCTCGATGCGCAGGATGTTCGGATAGGGGGAGAGGTCGACGTTGAAGCGGCGCGCACTGTAGACCTGCGGGACCAGCATGACCTCAAACAGGCTGACATCCCCGAACGGCAGCGGCTGGTCTGCGCACAGCACCTGCAAATGCGCCTCCAGCGGCTCGAACGTGACCGCGACCCAGTGGGCGATCCAGGCCTCGATCTTCTCCGGTGTCGCTGCCCAGTCCGAGCGCAGGTAGTTGAGCGTGCGCAGGTTGTTCATGCCGTGGATGTCGGTCGCGATCGAATAGGCAAGGGCGCGTGCCTGTGCGCGCTGCGCCCGGTCCGCCGGCCAGAGCGCCGGGGTCGGGTACTGCTCCTCCAGCATTTCAAGAATAGCAAGCGACTGCGGGAAGCGCTGGCCGTCGATCTCGATCACCGGCAGCCCGCCAAACGGGTTCACCCTCAGGAATTCTTCCCGTCGATGCTCGGCCGTCGCCAGGTTCACCGGCACAATCCGGTAATCCACGCCCTTCAGATTGAGCGCGATGCGGACACGATACGATGTCGACGAACGGTAGTAGCTATACAGCGTTATCATGATCAGCCCTGCTCAAGTCATGGAGCCAGGCCGCGTGTCTGGGTGCCTTCTTGGTCTGGCTCCATTCCGCCAGCATGTCAGGTGCTACCCGCTGCAACTCGGCCATCTGGTCCGGCGTGCCGATATCACACGCCAGTTCCAGCCGATGCCCGTTCGGGTCGAAAAAGTAAATCGACTTGAAGATACCGTGGTTGGTCGGGCCGATGACCTCCAGCCCCTCCGCCTCGGCCCGTTGTTTTGCCGCCGTCAGATCATCGAGCCCTGCGACCTTGAACGCAATGTGCTGCACCCAGGCCGGGGTGTTGGGGTCGCGCCCCATATCCGGTTGATTCGGCAGCTCGAAGAATGCCAGCACGTTGCCGCCGCCCGCATCGAGAAAGACGTGCATGTAGGGGTCGTAGGCCCCGGTCGAGGGGACATGATCCTCGGCAAAGGCGATGGTGAACCGCATGCCGAGCACGCGCTGGTAGAACTCCACCGTCTCGCGGGCATCGCGGCAGCGATAGGCGACGTGGTGTACGCCGTGAAGTGCCGGGTGTTGGGTCATTCTGCCAGTTCCTCAACCTTCAGCGCGCCGCGGCGGATTTGGTCGCGCTCCATGCTCTCGAACAGGGCCTTGAAGTTGCCCTCGCCGAAGCCGTCGTCCCCCTTGCGCTGGATGAACTCGAAGAAGACGGGGCCGATCTGGGTCTGCGAGAAAATCTGCAGCAGCAGGCGCGGCGATCCATCGACCGTGCCATCCAGCAGGATGCCGCGCGCCTGCAGTGCGTCTGCCGGCTGGCCGTGGCCCGGCAGGCGCTCGTCCAGCATCTCGTAGTAGGTTGCCGGGGGCGCTGCCATGAACGGCGTGCCGATCGCCTTCAGGCGGTCCCAGCAGCCGATGAGGTCGTCGCAGGAAAAGGCGATGTGCTGGATGCCCTCGCCGTTGTACTGGCGCAGGAACTCCTCGATCTGCCCCTTGCCGCCCTTGCCCTCCTCGTTGAGCGGGATGCGGATCTTGCCGTCCGGCGCGGTCAGCGCCTTGGAGGTCAGGCCAGTATACTCGCCCTTGATGTCGAAGTAGCGGATTTCGCGGAAGTTGAAGAGCGTCTGATAATAGTCCGCCCAATAGGCCATCCGACCGGTGTAAACATTGTGGGTCAGGTGATCGATGATCTGCAGGCCGGCCCCGGCGGGATGCCGCTCGACACCGTCAAAGTAGCGGAAATCGATGTCGTAGATGCTGAGTTCGTCACCATAACGGTCGACCAGATAAAGGATCGCACCGCCGATGCCGCGAATCGCCGGGATGTTCAGCTCCATCGGCCCGGCATGGGCATGGACCGGCTCCGCACCGCGGGCGATCAGCTCCGCGTAAGCCTTGGCGGCGTCGCGCACGCGAAATGCCATGCCGCACGCGGACGGGCCATGCTCGCGCGCAAAGAACCAGGCCGCCGAGCGCGGCTCGTAGTTGGTGATGAGATTGATGTCGCCCTGCCGCCAAAGCTCGACCGCCTTGGAGCGATGCCGCGCCACCCGGGTGAAGCCCATGGCCGTGAACGCCGCCTCCAACAGGCCCGGCTCCGGGGCCGAGAACTCGATGAACTCAAAACCATCCAGGCCGATCGGATTGTCAAACAAGTCCGCCATGCGAATCCTCCCAAGATATTCTAGTGTCCCGAATCTGAAATCCGCTACCTTGATATCAGGCGCAGGACGGATTTCAGATTCGATTAGGACACTAGCAACCCATTGTTTCTCGTGTCGTTTTGGATTCGAAGTTCGCCTACGCGCACGATATAGCAATCAAGCGAACTTCGAATCCACGACACTAGTATCAGATGATAAAACGGCGGTCGCCCGGGACCTGCGCGTCCGGCGCGTAGCCCGCCTCCTCCCGGTATTGCTGGTAGAGCGCGATGAAATCGGTGCCCTGCAGCGCCTCGAACAACTGCGCCGTACTGTCGATGACGAAATAGGTCTTCTGGAAACTGTCGATCATGTAGTTCGTGCGCATGACCCGTGCGACATCGAACCCGACCCGCTGCGGGCTGGTGCTTTTGATGCAATAGACCGTCTCACCCGCCGAGGAGAGTATGCCGGCACCATAGCTGCGCAGACCATCCCCGGTCTGGATCAGGCCGAACTCGACCGTATACCAGTAGAGCCGTGCCAGCATCTTCAGTGCGCCGTGCGCCAGCGCCTGCGCACCAAGCTGGCCATAAAGTTGCAGAAAATCCGCAAAGACCGGGTCTGCCAGCATCGGCACATGGCCGAAGAAATCATGGAATACATCCGGCTCGACCAGATAGTCGATTTCCTCGGGCGTACGCAGCCAGCGGGTCACCGGGAAGCGCCGCGCCGCCAGATGTGCGAAGAACACATCATCCGGAATGAAGCCCGGCACCGCAACCAGGGTCCAGCCAGTCTTGTCGCGCAGGCGGTGGCTGGTCGCGGCAAAGTCCGGGATTGCGCCGCCCGCATCAAGCAGGGCCAGCCCGGCCCGAAACTCGGCGCTGGCATAGTCCTGCATCAAGGCGCTCTGGCGGGCATACAGCGTGCGCCACAAGGCGTGCTCTGCGGCTGAATAGTCCTCACGGCGCTGATCAACCACATAATCCGGCCCGGCCCCGGCATAATCGCCGCGCAAGCCGCTAGTGGAGGTCTCGACCTGAGGTTTTAGCATGCATAACTCCCTATTCAATCAGCGTAGCACAATCTCCCCTTGATGTACGTGCTAAAATCGCCAAGAGTTACGCAAATATGAGCGAATTTCACTAATTTTATCGGGATAAATAGTGCATCATGTCTGAACTTGATGAATTTGATCGCAGCATCCTCGCGCTGCTGCAGGAGGATGCGCGCATGCCGGTCGCCACCATTGCTGACCGCATCGCGCTCTCTGCCACCCCATGCAGCCGGCGCATCAAACGCCTTGAGGAGGCCGGCATCATCGATGGCTATGGCGCACGCCTGAACGCCCGCGCGCTGGGGTTTGCTCTGGAAGCCTTCGTCGAAGTGAACCTGGAAGCCCACACGGACGCCAACACGGTGCGCTTTCACGAGACCATCAGCGCAATGCCCAATGTGATGGCCTGCCATGCCGTCACCGGCGATATGGACTATCTGCTCCATATCCTGGCCGAGGATGTTGAGCATCTCAGCCAGGTCGTGTTGAAAACGCTGGTGCGTATCCCTGGCGTGCGCGACGTCAAATCCATGCTGGTTCTGGAAACGGTGAAAAAATCGCACCGTACCCCGATCCGCGATCAGGGGTGACGACCGATGAACGCCCGCCTATAATGTGCTTATGAAAAAGCTGCTTCGCCTCGCCCCTCTTCTTATGGCTGCCTGCGGAGAGTCGGACACGCCGCCCAACAGTCGCGGCCTCTCTGAGGCCTTGAGCCGACCGTCGATCAGTTTTGTGGTCGATGGAGCCTTTGCCGAGAGCCGCAAGATCGATGTGCCGCCCAATGCTGCCACCCGGCAAATCCGCAGCACCGGCTGCACCCGGGAAAAGCCGTTCGTCTACCGCTGTGACTTCACGTTGATTCTCTATGACCCGGCGGACGCCGCCAGCGGCAGGGGCTTGCTTGTGGCCGGGACCGGCCAGTTCCAGAAAGTCGGCTCGGCCTGGAAGGCGCTGAAGGACGAACACAGGCTGCAGCTCAAGAGCCGCGTTCTTGAGGTCCCGGCATAACACTCCCCCTTGCAGGACTTTACCCAGCCGGGAAAACGACTATGCCTGAGGCATGACATGGCGCTTGCATCAGTTTCCGCTTTGCCCGTTCTCGCGCAAGGTGCGTCTCGTCCTTGCGGAGAAAAGCATCTCGGCCGAACTCGCGAACGACTATCCCTGGGAACAGAAGGATAGCTTCCTCGCGCTCAACCCTGCTGGCCAGACCCCGGTGCTGGTGGAAACCAGCCGCAACATCGCCCTGCCGGATTCCTCGGCCATCGCCGAGTTTTTGGAGGAAATGTTCAGCGAGACACCGCTGATCGGCACCGCGCCGCGCGAACGCGCCGAAGTGCGCCGGCTTGCGGCATGGTTCGACATCAAATTCTACGCGGAAGTCGGCGTGCTGGTCATGCGGGAGCGCATGCTGAACCGGCTGGTGCACAAGTCCGCACCGGACCCGGCCATGCTGCGGCAGGCGATCAAAAACGCGGACCAGCATCTCGATTACCTGGCGTTCCTGCTTGATCATCGGCGCTGGCTGGCGGGCAACATGTTTACGCTCGCGGATATTACGGCAGCGGCGCACCTCTCCGTGATCGACTATCTCGGCGGCATCGACTGGCGACCGCACGAGCAGGTGAAGCAGTGGTACTCGGCAATCAAGTCCCGCCCCAGTTTCCGCCCGTTGCTGGCGGAGCGGATGCCCGGCATCTCGCCCCCGGCGCATTATGATGCCCTCGATTTCTAGGGACTGGCTGAAGGACGCCGCACGCAGGCATGGCCTTGATGCCCTGGGAGTAACCCCCGCCGATGATGACCCGGCGCTGAAGGCACGGCTGGCGGCATTCCTGGAGAGCGGCCACCACGGGGACATGCTGTGGCTGGCCGAGCGCTCCGATGAGCGCGCAAGCCCGCGCACCCTGTGGCCGGCGGTCCGCTCGGTCATCATGCTGGGCCTCAGCTACGCACCACACCTCGACCCCCTACGCCATGCCGCGCAGCCGCAGGTGGGCGTCATCTCGGTCTATGCACAGGGGCAGGATTACCATGATGTGTTCAAGCGCCGCCTGAAGGCACTGGCGCGGGAGATGGTTGCCGCATTCAGCGGGGACGTGAAGGTATTCGTCGACACCGCCCCGGTGATGGAGAAACCGCTGGCCGCGCGTGCCGGGATCGGCTGGCAAGGCAAGCACACCAATCTGGTCTCGCGCAAGCACGGCTCCTGGCTGTTCCTGGGGGCGATCTATACGACGCTGGAGATCGCGCCCGATGCACCGCACGCGGACCGCTGCGGGCGCTGCACGGCCTGCCAGACCGCCTGCCCGACAGACGCATTCCCAAGCCCCTACACACTCGATGCCCGGCGCTGCATCGCCTACCTCACCATCGAGCACAAGGGGCCGATTCCGCACGAATTGCGCCGCGCCATCGGCAACCGCATCTATGGCTGCGACGACTGCCTGGCCGTCTGCCCCTGGAACAAGTTTGCGCAGGCCAGCCGGGAAGCCGCGTTCGCCCCGCGCGCCGAGCTCATCGCACCCCTGCTCGCTGACCTGCTGGGCCTGGACGACACGGCGTTTCGCGCCGTCTTCGCCGGCTCCCCCATCAAGCGGACCGGGCGGGACCGTTTCCTGCGCAACGTGCTGATCGCCGCCGGCAACAGCGCCGACCCTAGCCACTTGCCGAAAGTGATGGGCCTGCTCGATGATCCTTCCCCGCTGGTGCGCGGTGCTGCGGTCTGGGCAGCTAGCCAGCTGCAGGACCGGGAGCTTTTTCAGGCGCTGGCCGCACGCCACCTGCCGCGTGAGACTGATGATATGGTCCGTCACGAATGGGCGGTGGCGACACAAAGCTGAGGCTTTAGAATGTGATGGCTTTGCAAAGAGTCTAAGCCCATGCCGTTCGTGTCGAGCCCAGTCGAGACACGTCCAGATGATGCTCGGGCCGCCCCTCGACCGGGCTCGGGGCGAACATTTCAATTTGAAGGATATCAGATACTCCCCTTCAGAAAAATCCGTCGCAATCGGCGCAGACTGCGCTAAGCAGCGTGCCGAGTGACACCCCCAAGGATCCCTGACATGACCGATACCGCGCAAGACGACCAGATGCTCCTTGAAGGCATGGCCAACGCCATCCGCATGCTGAGCGCGGATGCGGTCGAGGCGGCAAACTCCGGCCACCCGGGCATGCCGATGGGCATGGCGGATGTCGCGACTGTCCTGTTCGGGCGGATCATGAAATACGATGCCGCCGCTCCCGACTGGCCGGACCGGGACCGCTTTGTCCTCTCCGCCGGCCACGGCTCCATGCTGCTCTATTCCGCCCTTTACCTGACCGGCAGTCCGGCGATGACCCTCGATGAGATCCGCAATTTCCGTCAGTGGGGCAGCCTGACACCGGGCCACCCGGAATATGGCCACACGCCGGGGGTCGAGACCACGACCGGCCCGCTTGGGCAGGGCATCTCCACCGCAGTCGGCATGGCGCTGGCCGAGCGGATGCTCAACGCCCGCTTCGGCGACGAACTGGTTGACCACTTCACCTACGTCATCGCCGGCGATGGCTGCCTGATGGAGGGCATCAGCCAGGAAGCGATCAGCCTGGCCGGGCACCTGAACCTCAGCCGCCTGATCGTGCTGTGGGACGACAACCGTATCACCATCGACGGCGATACCGAACTCTCGACCTCGGAAGACACGCTGGCGCGCTTCGAGGCTGCAGGCTGGTCGGTCGCCAGCGTTGACGGCCATGACCCGGACCTGGTCGAGGCCGCCATCCGCAACGAGCAGGAAACCGACAAGCCGTCACTGATCGCCTGCCGTACTGTGATCGGCAAAGGAGCGCCGAACAAGCAGGGCACCCACCACGTCCACGGCAGCCCGCTCGGCAAGGACGAGATTGCCGCCCTGCGCCAAGAACTCGGCTGGACCCTGCCGCCGTTCGAAGTGCCAGACGACATCCTGACCGCCTGGCGCGCGGCTGGCGCTGTCGGCGCAGACGCCCGCAAAGCCTGGGACGCCCGGGTGGATGCGCACCACAAGCGGGATGCGTTCTGGCAGGCGCTCGGAGGCGACGTCGATGCCGGGATCGAGGCGGCCATGGCTGTGCGCGCGCAGTTCCTGAACGAGAAGCCCAAGCTCGCCACCCGCCAGTCGTCCCAGAAGGTGCTGGAGGCGCTTGTCGCCGCCTGCCCGTCCCTGCTCGGCGGCTCTGCCGACCTGACCGGATCGAATGGCACGCTGGTCAAGCGCCACGTGCCGGTGACAGCACAGAACTTCTCCGGCGACTATCTGCACTATGGCGTGCGCGAGCATGGCATGGCGGCCTGCATGAACGGGCTGGCCGCACACACCGGCTTCATCCCGTATGGCGGCACCTTCCTCGTCTTCTCCGACTATATGCGCCCGGCGATGCGCCTCTCTGCGCTGATGGGCCTGGGCGTGATCTACGTGCTGACCCATGATTCGATCGGGCTTGGCGAAGATGGCCCGACCCACCAGCCGGTCGAGCACCTGGCGGCGCTGCGGGCGATCCCCAACCTGCTGGTGTTGCGTCCGGCGGATGCGGCCGAGGCCGCCGAGTGCTGGGCCGTGGCCCTGGCCGAGCGGTCCCGCCCGACTGCTCTGGTGCTGACCCGTCAGGGACTGCCGCAGCTGACGACCCGCAGCGACGACACCAATATGGTCGCCCGGGGCGGCTATGTCGTGCGCGAGACGAACGGGCCGCGTGCGGTGACCCTGGTCGCAACCGGTTCGGAACTGATGCTGGCTGTCCGAGCGGCGGACATGCTGGCGGCGGACGGCATTGCCGCTGCTGTCGTCTCCATGCCTTGCCGCGACCTGTTCAAGGAGCAGGACAAGGACGCCCGGATGGCCGTGCTTGGCACGGCACCAAGGATTGTCATCGAAGCTGCAGTAATTGACGGCTGGGAGGGCATTATCGGCGACTCCGGCGCATTTGTCGGCATGAGCAGCTTCGGCGCCTCCGCTCCCGCCGAGCGGTTGTTTACCGAATTCGGGATCACGCCAGAGGTGATTTTCAACAAAGCTAAGGACTTACTCCAAGGCGATTTCTGATTTGATTGAACCAGGTCGCCGCTGTTACCCTTTGGTTTTCAGCAATTCCCTAACAATCGAATCTCTCGACTCGATTGGAGAGCCCTTGAAAATGCTCGATACATTATTGCTCGCATGCGCAACGGCGCTGAAGGTTAGGCAAACCCTCACCTAAACTCGATTCGTCGCACACGCTTAGAACGTAGCACGAATGCCATGCCTACCATCCAGAATGGGCTTTTTTTTACATTCTAGAGAGCACTGTTTTCATTGAGAGTTTTAATTTTCATATCGATTCCGGCATCGTTATTAATAAAAAATTAAGCAATACACCATTAGGTTGTGCGGGAAGTTGATGGACCGCTCTGCCCCCCCCTCGTACCCCCGAAGACGGTTAATCGCTTCAAATGACGGCAGGCTCCGGGTGCCACTCCCCCCTCTCTCCCGCGCCCGGGGCCTCCAGTCGCTAATTCCCCGCGACAGTCATACCCTCGATACGCACGGTCGGCGCGTCTATGCCGGTGCGCCTGTCCAAATCATCAGCTGCCTGCATCGTCGCGAACATGGCCAGCAAATGGCCCGCTATGGTGATTTCAGCGACCGGATGCGCCAGATTGCCATCCTGGATAAGAAAGCCGCTTGCACCGCGGCTGTAGTCGCCAGTCACGCCATTGACCCCCATGCCGATCAACTCGGTGACGTAGAGCCCGGTCTTGATGTCCGCCATCAGCGCGCCCGGGCTATGCAGTCCCGGCAATAAAGCAAGATTGCTGACCGAGACGCCACTGCCGGCAGCATGCCCGGTGGGGGTCATACCCAGCTGCCGGCCGGACGCCGCATCCACCAGCCAGGTCGTCAGGCGGCCATTGTCGATCAGAGCACGCTCACAGGTCGCGACCCCCTCGCTGTCGACTGTGCGCGAGCGCAAGCCGCGCCTGGTATGCGGCGACTCCAGAACCGTAATCTCCGGTTGGAAAATGCACTGCCCCAGTTTGCCGATCAGGAAACTGCTGTGGCGCGCAATCGCCAGCCCGCTGATAGCACCAGTCAAGTGGCCAAGCAGGCTGGAGGAAACGCGTGGGTCGAACAGGATCGGCATGGTGCCGGAGGCCAGCTTTATGGGGTCGAGACGGGCAACCGTGCGCTCTCCGGCCTGCCGCCCGATGTCCTCCGGCTTGTCCAGTTCGTGATAGAATCGCGTGCTGTGGTAGGCATAATCCCGCTGCTTGCCCGCACCGGACTCCGCCAGAACGCTTGCCGATATCCCGAACCGCGTCCGGCGTTCCGCATGCGCGAAACCATGGGTATTCACATAAGCGTGCAGGCTCTCGGCGCGGGAAAAGCCGGCACCTTCCGAATTCGTCACTCTCGGCACCGCGCGTGCTGCATCTTCCGCCTCGCGCGCCAGCTCGACCATGCGCTCGGCAGAGAGTTCGGTATCATCCGCCAGGTCGGTCTCCGGCAGCGGCCCTTTGGCCAGAAGATCAGGGTCAACCAGGCCCGCATAGAGGTCCGGCGGCGTGGCCCGCGCCATCTCGAGGGCGCGCTCGACAATGCCGGCACGGCTGCTGGCCGACAGGTCGGATGCAGACACCCGCGCCGATTGCTGCCCAACAAAAACACGCAGGCCGATATCTGCGGACTCCGCCCGCGTCAGATCCTCGACACGGCCCAGGCGAACGCCAGCACTCGTCGTGGCATCAAATCCGCAACTAGCCTCGGCGGAATCGGCACCAGCGCGCCGCGCTGCAGCCACAAGGTCTTGCGCTATGGCAAGCAGGGTATCGGTATCCATCATAGCCGGTCGATAGCCGGGCGCGGCTCAGGCGGCAAGCAGATGGGGGATGGAATTTGGTGACCGGCCGGCCGCACGGTTGAGGGGTAGGGGAAACCGCGAGTATGCACTCTGTCGCGACCGGCCGATCATAAAGCCGACGGCACAGCATTCACACAGACATAAGAGCGTTTCAAGAAACACGATACGCATGAGCATGCAAGTGTTGCGCATGCTTTGTCTGTAATGACGGATGACTGTCGGTAGAGTTTTCTGCTTAAATAGCAATTCTCATAGGGGTATTTCTACGCTGTATTTGAAGTGCGGGCGGACGTAGCCGCAAATTTCGCACATGCAAAACGTTTTTTTATTTTTGTACAAAACTAAAAACTGCATTTCGGATTTTATTATTATATTTCTTCTTTAAATCCCTAAGAACAATCCTTCCTCATGCGTACCAAAAGCATGCACATAAGGCCGCTTCACGTTTTCGCTAACGCCAGCCAGAGCCCCCAGGTCAACGCTGGAATGGCCCCAGCAATGCGGTTCGACCGGAATAGTCCCAAGAATACGTATGTATTGCCTGCGGACATGCGGGTGACCTGCCACCCCAGATGCCCAGCGAACGGCAGCAGGCTGACCGCCGCCGCCCATAGGCCTGACGACCCGCACGCCAGCACCATGCAGACGACACTGGCGAGGTAAAACAGGGCAACGCCGCGACGCACATTTGAGCCCAGTGCGCGGGCCGAGGATTTGACGCCGGCCAGCGCATCGTCCTCCACGTCCTGCAGCGCGTAGATGGTGTCATAGCCCAGCGTCCAGAATACGCCGCCCAGATACAGCAGCCAGGGTGCCGGTGCCGCCAGATCGCCGCCCAGTGCGGCATAGCCGACCAGCGCGCCCCAGTTGAAGGTGAGACCGAGCCAGGCCTGCGGCCACCAGGTGATGCGCTTCATCAGCGGATAGGCCGCAACCAGCAGGATCGACCCAAGTGCAACCAGTGCGGCCACGCGGTTCAGCTGCAGCAGCACGACCAGCCCGAGCAGACACTGCGCAAGCGCCCACGCCAGCGCCTGCTTCGTCGTCACCTGCCCGCTCGGCAACGGGCGGGCACGGGTGCGCGCCACTTGGGCATCAAGATCGCGGTCGAGAATGTCGTTCCAGGTACAGCCCGCCCCGCGCATGGCGACGCTGCCCAGGGCAAACCAGAAGGCGAGCCGCAGACCATCCAACAATGATCCTTGCACGCCGGACAGTGCCGCCAGAAGCAAACCCCAGATGCACGGCCAGAACAGCAGCCAGGCCCCGACCGGCCGGTCGAGACGGGACAGCCGCAGATAGGGCCGCCAGGCGACGGGCATGCGGTCGATCCAGGTGGTCTCGGCGTCGGGTGGGGCAAGGCTGGCCATGATCGCCCGTCTATAGCGCCGGAACCGCTGCTGTCGAATACCCGGTCTTGCGATGATGTCGCAACGCTCTAT
The DNA here is from genome assembly GCA_964404985.1 of uncultured Sphingomonadaceae bacterium. GTDB lineage: Bacteria > Pseudomonadota > Alphaproteobacteria > Sphingomonadales > Sphingomonadaceae > Hankyongella. Next base: position 14,147 of record CAYOMD010000014.1, on the reverse strand, counting down.
CAGGGTAGGCATGAGCGACAATCGCCCCCTGCAACGTCTGTTCGTGCCGCACCGCCTCGCACCAGGGCAGGAGATCACCCTGGAGCGCGCCCAGAGCCACTATCTGACCGATGTGCTGCGGCTGCGCGAGGGCGATGCAATCCTGCTGATCGACGGCGAGACTGGCGAGTGGCGCGCCGAGATCGTCCGCGCGCATGCGAAAACCACAGCGTTGCGCGTTGCAGCGCAGACCCGCCCGCTGGAGGAGCCTGCCGACCTGTGGCTGTGCTTTGCGCCGATCAAACGCGGCCGGATCGACTGGATGATCGAGAAAGCCTGCGAGCTGGGCGTCGCGCGCGTGGTGCCGGTGCTGACCCAACGCACCATCGTTGACCGGCTGGCGGACGAGCGGCTGCGCCAGCACATGATCGAGGCAGCAGAACAATGCGGCCGCACGCACATCCCCGAAATCGCACCCCTGACCCGGCTGCCTGCCCTGCTCGGCCAGTGGCCGGCAGAGCGCCGCCTGCTGTTCTGCGACGAGACCGGCGGTGCGGCTCTGCGCGACACCCCGCTTGATGCGCCGGCGGCGATCCTGATCGGGCCGGAGGGCGGCTTCACTCCGGTCGAGCGCGACCTGTTGCGCGCGCACCCGCAAGCGACGGCCACGTCGCTCGGGCCGCGTATCCTGCGCGCCGATACCGCAGCGGTGGCAGCACTTGCCGCCTGGCAGGCGCTCGCTGGCGACTGGCGTTGAGCTTTTGAAACAGTCCGTTGCCCGCACACTCCGTTCGGCTCACTTGCAGTCGTCGCAGCGCTCGACTAACCGCAAATCATGAGCGGACCGAGCCCCAAAGACAAAAACGAACCCCCGATTGCGGGCAAGGCCGACCTGGTCGCGCACCTTGCCTCCGGGGAGAAGCCCAAAGCCGCCTGGCGGCTGGGCACCGAGCACGAGAAGTTCGTGTATCGCACGAGCGACCTCAAGCCCCCCACCTACTTCGAGCCGAACGGCATCCGCGACCTGCTGAAGGGGCTCGAGCGTTTCGGCTGGCAGCCGGTGATCGAGGGTGAGAATGTCATCGCCCTGCAGCAGGGCATGGCCTCGATCAGCCTGGAGCCCGCCGGCCAGTTCGAGCTCTCCGGTGCGCCGCTGGAGACCCTGCACCAGACCTGCAGCGAAGTGGGCGTCCACCTTCAGCAGTGCCGCACGGTCGGCGAAGAACTCGGCCTCGGCTTCCTCGGCCTCGGCTTCACGCCGATCGACCGGCGCGACGAGATGCCGGTGATGCCCAAGGGTCGCTATGCCATCATGATGCGCCACATGCCGCGGGTCGGCAGCCTCGGCCTCGACATGATGCAGCGCACCTGCACCGTGCAGGTGAACCTCGACTATGCGACCGAGGCGGACATGGTCCGCAAGTTCCGCGTCAGTCTGGCGCTCCAGCCGATCGCGACGGCGCTGTTCGCCAACTCGCCGTTCCTTGAGGGCACGCCAAACGGCTTCCTCTCATACCGCAGCCACATCTGGACTGACACCGACCCGCAGCGCACCGGCATGCTCGGCTTCGTGTTCGAGGATGGTTTCAGCTACGAACGCTATGTCGACTATATGCTCGATGTGCCGATGTACTTCGTCTACCGCAACGGCACCTACATCGATGCCGCCGGCCAGTCGTTCCGCGACTTCATGGCGGGGACCCTGCCCGCTCTGCCGGGCGAACTGCCAACGCTCGCCGACTGGAAAGACCACCTCTCGACTGCCTTCCCGGAGGTGCGGCTGAAATCCTACCTGGAGATGCGCGGCGCCGACAGCGGCCCGTGGGCGCGCATCTGCGCCCTGCCCGCGCTCTGGGTCGGCCTGCTCTATGATCAGGCGGCACTCGATGCCGCGTGGGACCTGGTCAAGCACTGGACCCCGGCCGACCAGCAGGCGCTGCGTGATGCGGTGCCGCGCGACGGGCTGCGGGCCACAATCGCCGGACGCAGCGTGCGCGATGTCGCCCGCGACGTGCTGGCCATCGCCGACGCCGGGCTGAAGGCACGCGCCCGCCTCGACCTCGGCGGCGGCAGCGAGCAGGGCTTCCTCAACACGCTGTGGGATGTGGTCGAGACCGGGAAGACACCAGCCGACACCCTGCTCGACTTATACCATGGCCGCTGGGCCGGCGACCTGACCAAAGCCTACGCCGAGCAGAGCTATTAGGGCCCGATGATATTTGATGGCACCGTCATTGCGAGGAGCGACAAGCGACGTGGCAATCCAGAGACTTTGATGCTGTTGGCTGGATCTCCGCGGCAATTACGGATTACGGTGACACGCACATTATTCACTTATTACTTACACCCTGCTGCATGCAATTACGGTGACACGCACATTATTCACTTATTACTTACACCCTGCTGCATGGTGTCTACAGCCCTTGCGATGGCTCGCCTTCCTCGCATAGTGCTTCCCGGGCACCCGCATCACATCACGCAACGCGGCAACCTGCGGGAGCGAACCTTCTTCGAAGACGGCGACTATGCGCTTTATCTCGATCTGCTGAAAGACGCAGCACTGGCCGCGCAGAGTGAATAATGTGCGTGTCACCGTAATTCAGCTGGCCGCGCAGAGTGAATAATGTGCGTGTCACCGTAATTCCCGTAATTCCTGCGTGTCACCGTAATTCCTTTAACTGGGACGGCGATTTTGACCAACTGCCGGGCGCGCAACGACGACCCCAGGCCATTTTCGAAAAAGCGCTGTTCGAGGCGGATTCTTGTCGAAATGCTTGCCGTACCGATCCGGCCGACATTCCAGCTAAGCTGTTCGAAGAACCGGTTTTCGATTGCCGGGGCACGGCCGTCCGAAAACTGTTCGACGCGGGTGTACCCCGCCCAGAGGCTCACCCGCTTGCTGACCTGATATCCGATCATCGGCCGAATGACGCGGGCTGGCCGACGCGTGTTGGCATCGCTGAAGCGCACGCTTGAATCGAGTGACAGTTGCACATCTTTTGCAATTGGGCCTGAGGCCGCTGCGTTGATCCACACTTCTCCATCTTCGCTTTGCGCAGCGGCAGCCGCGGGTAGGCAACTTATCCAAAGTGCACAAATCGTCGGTGCCAAAAGCTCAGGGCACAGGGCAATTTTCATTCCGCTAAACGAGCCTTGCAAATCGGGCGGCTCCGATGACAGCGCGCGACGGCGGGACAACCGTTTTTCTCGATTGCGCCGGAAGCTTGTCCGGCTCGGTACCGCCGAAGATACCCTCCATGCTTTGCACGCATACCTGGACGCTTTCATCGGCAAGCGCATACCAGACCTGCTTTGCCTCCTTGCGGGTGCTGACGAGCTCGGCGCGGCGCAACTCGGCTAGCTGCTGGCTCAATGCGGGTTGGGCGATGCCGGTCGCATCACCGATCTCGGCAACATTGCGTTCGCCGCGCAGCAGGCAGCTGAGGATCATCAGGCGCTGCGGCTGGGCATAGACCTTGAGTTTGTCGGCTACCTTGGTCGCCAGCTCACGACTTTCGTATAGCGCGGTCATGATTGATGCCGGCAAAACCAGTCTGCCGCCGGATCGATGAGATCGCTGCGGTCTGGTGGTGGCACAAGCAAGGGGGCGCCGGGCTGCCACCCTTCGGGCGCAAAGCCTTTCTTGTCGTCAACAGCCTTTAGAGCCGAGACGAGACGAAGCATCTCGTCGACCGACCTCCCCACGTTGTGCGGGTAACTTGTTACGGCGCGGACAACGCCGGTCGGGTCGATGAAGTACGTCGAGCGCACGGCCACCGCGTCGGCACTCCCCTTGTCGACCATGCCATAGGCGCGACCGACGACCATGCTTGGGTCTTCAATGATCGGGAACTCGATATCGACCCTGAAGTGATCCTTTATCGCCCTGACCCACGCGAGATGGGCGTAAAGGCTGTCGACTGATAATCCCACGAGTGCGCAGTCTAGCGCGTCGAACGCAGCCTGATGCCGGGCTAATCCGATGAATTCGGTCGTGCAGACGGGGGTAAAATCAGCGGGATGAGAAAACAAAACAAGCCAGCGCCCGCGAAAGGACGAGAGCTTTATTTCCCCACGTGTCGACCTTGCGACGAAATCAGGTGCGACATCGCCGATCCGGATGGCCCGCACTTCGGTTGCTGCAGAAACGTCCAACATTCTTTCCAGTCTCCCTTGCAAGCGGCCTGCCGCACAAAGTGGGTTGACGCAAGTCGAATACATATTTACACAGTTCATGTAAATAAGATTCTATAAGAGGTTTCCATGACCGACTCGGCTCTCGAAAAGGCAAGCGAGCAGGTTTCCAAGGCGCGACAAGGCGTGCCTGTGATCAAGGCGTTTTTCGACAAGCCGACGAACACGTTCAGCTATGTCGTCCACGAACCCGAAAGCCGACGCGCGGCGCTTATCGACAGCGTGCTGGATTATGATCCAGCTTCGGGTCGCACCTCCTTCTCCTCGGCAGACGCGATCGTCGCCTATGTCGGGGAGAAGGACCTTACCGTCGACTGGCTGCTCGAAACGCATGCGCACGCGGATCATTTGTCGGCAGCGCCGTATCTCAAGCAGAAAATCGGCGGCCAGATTGCGATCGGCGAGCACATCGTAACGGTGCAGCAGGTGTTTGGGACGCTATTCAACGCGGGGTCCGATTTCGTTCGCGATGGGTCGGACTTCGATCGTCTGTGGAAGGACGGCGACCATTTCCAGATCGGCGGGCTCGACGTCACAGTGCTGCATGTGCCGGGACACACGCCCGCGTGCATCGCCTATGTGATCGGCGATGCCGTCTTCGTCGGCGATACGATGTTCATGCCCGACTATGGAACGGCGCGTGCCGATTTTCCTGGCGGCGACGCCCGTACGCTTTACCGGTCTGCGCGGCGCATCCTGTCGCTGCCGCCCGAAACGCGGCTGTTCATGTGCCACGACTATCTGCCGGCCGGACGCGAGGAATTCCTCTGGGAAACGACGGTCGAAGCCGAGCGTAAGACCAACGTGCACATCCATGACGGGCTGAGCGAAGACGCGTTCGTGGCCATGCGCGAAGCACGCGATGCCACGCTCGACATGCCGCGCCTCATCCTGCCTTCGGTGCAAGTCAACATGCGGGCAGGGCATTTCCCTGCGCCCGAAGCGAACGGCGTGACTTATCTCAAGATTCCGGTGAACGCGGTATGATCCCGGGGTTCCCCGATGCGATGCCAGTCGCGGGGTTTGGTGGTGGTCTCCTGATCGGGATCGCAGCTGCGATCATGCTGCTGGGCCTTGGGCGCATCGCAGGCGTCAGCGGCCTTGCTGCCCGCGCGACCGGCATCGCCGACATGGGCGCGCCGCGCAATGTCGCGTTCGCCTTCGTGATCGGCTTACCGCTCGGGGCGTTCCTCGTCGCGCAGGTTATGGGTGGTGTGTCGACCCATTTTCCTGCCTCGATCTGGCCACTCATTATCGGCGGACTATTCGTCGGTTTTGGTACGAGGCTAGGCTCTGGGTGTACCAGTGGGCACGGCGTCTGCGGCATGTCGCGCCTTTCAATCCGTTCGATCACTGCAACCGTGATCTTCATGGGCGCGGGCTTTGCGACCGTAGCGGGTCTGCGCGCGGTGGGGTTGTCATGAACCGCACAATCGTTGCTCTCGTTGCCGGCACTTTGTTCGGCGCGGGGCTTGCCTTGTCCGGCATGGCCGATCCGCAGCGCGTTCGGTCGTTTCTCGATTTGTTCGGCAACTGGGACCCGACGCTCGCGTTTGTGATGGTCGGCGCCATGATCCCGATGACCATCGCCTGGCACGTCCAGCGTCGCCTCGACAAGCCATTTGCCGACGCACAGTTCAGCTTCCCCGCAACCACCGCTATCGATCGCCCGCTGGCAATCGGTGCCGTGCTGTTCGGTACGGGCTGGGGGGTCGCGGGCCTTTGTCCTGGGCCAGCGCTGGCCAATCTCGGCCTCGTGCCGCTCGCGGTCCTGCCGTTCGTCATCGCGATGTTCGTCGGCATGGCCGTGCACCGCTTCACGCCCACGCCTGCCACTCGCAAAGGACAAGTACGATGACCAAAAACATGGGAAATATCGACCGCGTGCTCCGGTTGAGCGTGGTGATTGCGATTGCTGTCGCCTATCTCATGGGCAGTCTGTCGGGCACGCTCGCCATCACGCTTGGCATTGTGGCTGTGGCCTTCTTTCTCACCAGCCTCGTCGGGACCTGCCCGATGTATTTGCCCTTCGGCCTCTCGACGCGCGGTCGGGGCTGAAGCGCGGCATTCTCGAGCGACAGGAGCAGATGATGACATTCAAACAAATCGTACCTGGATTTTCCGTCTCAGCGCAGCTGACACCGGACGATGTCCGCGACGCGGCAAACGAGGGATTTAAGTCGATCATCTGCAATCGGCCGGATGGCGAAGAAGTTGGTCAACCGACGGCGTCAGCTATCGAGGCCGCAGCCTCGGCGTTGGGACTTGCATTTACCTACATCCCGGTGACCCCTCCCGGAGCGTCTGCAGATGACGGCAAAGCGATGCGCTATGCACTCGACACCATGCCCGCGCCTGTCCTCGCCTATTGCCGGTCTGGTGCACGGTCGAGCAAGATCTGGGCGTTGGCGCAAACGGGGCAAACGGCTCCGTCCGCAAACAAGGCTTATGACGTCGTCATCGTCGGTGGTGGCAGTGCAGGCATCGCGACGGCCGCCAGCCTGTTGAAGCGCAACCGGAAAATCTCGATTGCAGTCATCGACCCGACCGAGGTGCATTATTACCAGCCGGGTTGGACGATGGTCGGTGCGGGCGTTTTCGATGCCGAATTCACCCGGCACAGCGAAGCATCGGTCATGCCCAGGGGCGTCGACTGGATCCGAAAAGCGGCATCGGGTTTTGCGCCCGACGACAATTGCGTTTTGCTCGAGGATGGCAGCGCCGTCGCGTACCGCGCCCTGGTTTCCTGTCCGGGGATCAAGCTCGATTGGGACGCCATTCCCGGTCTCGTCGAAGCCTTGGGCAAAAATGGCGTCACGTCGAACTATCGTTACGACCTCGCACCCTACACCAACCGTCTGGTCAAGAACATGAAGCGTGGGCGGGCGCTCTTCACCCAGCCGCCGATGCCCATCAAATGTGCGGGTGCGCCGCAAAAGGCGATGTATCTGTCGTGCAGCGGATGGGAACGGTCGGGTGTTCTCAAAGGCATCGATGTCCAGTTTCACACCAGTGGCGCGGTGCTATTCGGCGTTGCTGCCTATGTTCCGGCCCTCATGGAATATGTCGAACGCTACGACGCTCACCTCAATTTCGAATCCAAGCTCGTTACCATCGACGGCCCGAGACAGGTCGCGACGTTCGAGCAGAAGCGCGGCGACACGGTAACGCGGGTCGAGGAAAAGTTCGACATGATCCACGTGGTGCCACCACAGGTTGCGCCCGATTTCGTCCGGACCAGCCCCTTGGCAGCGGCAAGCGGCTTTATTGAAGTGAACGAGGCAACGCTGCAGCACGTGCGCTATGCCAACATTTTTGCGCTTGGCGACGCGTGCTCGGCATCGAACGCCAAGACCATGGCGGCGGCACGAAAGCAGGCACCGGTCGTTGCCGTCAACGTGCTCGCTGCGCTCGAGGGCAAGCCACCGGTAGCCGACTATGACGGCTATGGTAGTTGCCCGCTGACGGTCGAGCGCGGCAAGATCGTCCTTGCCGAGTTCGGCTATGGCGGCAAACTCCTGCCGAGTTTCCCCAATTGGCTGATCGACGGCACTCGTTCTTCACGTCTTTCCTGGCTGTTGAAAGACACGATGTTGCCGCCGGTGTACTGGCATGGGATGCTCAAAGGGCGCGAATGGATGGTCGCGCCGCACCGGATTGGCGCCTGAGGTGAAGGCGCTCGCCAGATATCTGCCCATATTGGAATGGACGCGCGGCTATGGCGGCAGCACGCTGACCAACGATCTGGTCGCGGCGGCTATCGTCACGATCATGCTGATTCCGCAAAGCCTAGCTTATGCGATGCTGGCAGGATTGCCACCAGAGATCGGTCTTTACGCGTCGATTTTGCCCATCATCGCCTATGCCGTGTTCGGCACCAGCCGCGCGCTGGCGGTTGGACCAGTGGCTGTCATATCACTGATGACGCTGACAGCCGCGAGCGCTGTCGCCCCGCCGGGAAGTCCGCCGTTTATTGCGGCCACGCTCATCCTCGCGCTGCTGTCGGGTCTGATCCTTGTCGCCATGGGCGTGCTTCGGCTCGGCTTCCTCGCCAACCTCTTGTCGCACCCGGTCGTGTCCGGCTTCATCACCGCCAGCGGCATCATCATCGCCACCAGTCAGCTCAAATCAGTGCTCGGCATTAAAGCCTCGGGAGAGGCGATGCCTGAACTGGCCGCGACGCTCGTCGAGAACGCCAAGGACACCAATCTCTACACCCTGGCGATCGGGGTCGTCGCGACTGGCTTCCTGTTCTGGGTGCGCAAAGGGCTGAAACCGCTGCTGATCCGTTTCGGACTCCAGGCCCGGCCTGCCGATCTCGTCGCGAAGGCCGGACCGATCGTTGCCGTTGCCCTCTCGATCCTCGCCGTGATCTCGTTCGAGCTTGAGGCCAAAGGCGTGAAGGTCGTTGGGTCGATCCCGCAGAGCCTTCCGCCCTTCACTGTGCCGTTGTTTGATGCCGCACTGTGGCAGCAGCTGGCCGTCCCTGCCTTGCTTCTCAGCATCATCGGGTTCGTGGAATCGGTGTCGGTGGCCCAGACACTCGCCGCAAAGAAGCGCCAACGCATTGCGCCCAATCAGGAATTGATCGGCCTTGGTGCCGCCAACGTCGCGGCGGCCTTTTCGGGCGGCTATCCGGTGACCGGCGGGTTTGCGCGCTCGGTCGTGAATTTCGACGCGGGCGCCGAAACACCGGCGGCCGGTGCCTTCACCGCCGTCGGCATCTTGCTGGCGGCATTGTTTCTCACGCCGTTGCTCGCCTCGCTCCCGATCGCGGCTTTGGCGGGTACGATCATCGTCGCCGTGCTCAGCTTGGTCGATTTCAAGACGCCGCGCGCGATCTGGCGCTACTCAAAGCCCGATTTCGCGGCCATGGCGGCGACCATCGCGCTCACGCTAATGGTCGGCGTCGAGCCCGGCGTGATCGCCGGTGTCGGCCTCAGTCTCGCGCTGTTCCTCTGGCGGTCTTCGCGCCCGCATGCGGCGATCGTCGGTCGCGTCCCCGAGACCGAGCATTTCCGCAACGTGCAACGCCATAAAGTCTTCACCGACAAGCGCATCCTGACCATCCGCATCGACGAGAGCCTGACTTATCTCAACGCCCGCTGGCTTGAAGAATTCGTACTCGAGCAAGTGGCCGAACAGACCGAGCTGCGCCACCTCATCCTGATGTGCTCCGCCATCAACGCGGTCGACGCCTCAGCACTCGAAAGCATCGAGGCCATCAATCGCCGGCTGGCCGACAGCGGCATCAAGCTGCACCTGTCTGAGGTCAAAGGCCCCGTGATGGACGCACTCGAAAAATCGCATTTGCTTCACGATCTGACCGGCAAAGTCTGGCTGTCGCAGAATGAAGCGTTTCAGTCGCTCATCCGGTCGTCGGACACGGAAGACGATGCGCTGACTGTGCCCGATAATATGGCTGCGCGAGGATGGATATGATCCAGTTCTGCGCCTCTATCCCTCTGCACGCTTGGCTCAGCCGGGATACTGGCGATGCAATCCCCCGAAAGGTAAGAACATGACCCTCCACATCGGCGATAGCGCCCCCGATTTTCAGACCGAAACCCAAATTGGGCCGATCAGCTTTCATGAATGGGCGGGCAAGAGCTGGGTATTCTTCTTCAGCCACCCGGCAGACTTTACGCCCGTCTGCACCACTGAAATGGGCCGCACTGCGCAACTCGCGGGCGAATTTGAGAAGCGCAATGTGAAGCCGCTAGGTCTGTCGACCGATACGGCAGCCGAGCATCGCAAATGGATCGCGGACGTCAACGACACCCAGCATACCGACCTCAAATTTCCGATCCTCGCTGACGCCGACCTGTCGATTGCACGCATGTACGACATGATCCACCCGCAGCAGAGCGAGACGGCAGCGGTGCGGTCGGTATTCATTATCGATCCCGACAAGAAGATCCGGCTGACCATGACCTATCCGATGAGCGTCGGACGGAATTTCGCGGAGATATTGCGCGTCATTGATGCGTTGCAAACAAGCGACAAATACCGGGTAGCCACGCCGGCGGATTGGGAAGTGGGCAAAGACGTCATTATCCCTCCATCGATCAAGGACGATGAAGCCGCGACGCTGTTCCCGCAGGGCTGGACGACTCTTCGTCCCTATTTGCGGACGACCAGCGTCGGTTGACGCTATCGGCCACTGCTCGCGCCATCGACGACTCGCACGGAGACAGAATGTGCAAAAAACTATGTTCGCTTTGCTGGCCTTGTTGGGTGTCGCGTCGTCTCCCGCTCGCGCCGCTCCGACCGAGATCGTCGTTCGTGTGATAAGTCAGGATGCCAAGTTCGTCGGCGACACGATGGGCGGCGCAGAGGTCGTGTTGCGAGACGCGGCATCGGGCAAGGTCCTTGCCCAAGGCGTGACGCGGGGCGGTACGGGAGATACGGCCTTGATCATGACTGCGACCGGGCGGTCGCCGGTGCGATCGTCCCAGACTGCGGCGGCGTTCCGCACCGTGCTCGACATTTCAAAGCCGACCTTGGTGCGCGTCGACATTCGCGGCCCGCTGTCCTTTCCGCAGACCATGCAGCGCGCGTCGTCCGAGCGCTGGCTGATTCCGGGCCAGTCGGCAGTGACGGGCGACGGCTGGGTCATCGAATTGCCCGGCCTGGCAATCCGGTTGGCGGCGACAACGCTAGATGTTTTTCGCCGGGGGCAGCCGTCGAAATTGACCGCCGAAGTCCAATTGATGTGCGGTTGTCCGATCACTGCGGGCGGCATGTGGGACGCGGCGCAGTATGAAGTAACTGCCGAACTGCGGAAGCGTGGGGCGGCGACAGAACGCCTATCATTCGAATTTGCTGATGCGCCGGGGCGTTTCGCAGCCGATTGGACGCCGGCCGTGGTGGGTAACGCGGAGCTCCTGATTATCGCGCGCAATCGCGTGACGGGAAACACGGGCGTCCTCACACAGCGCGTGTCGGTTCGATGAAACCGACCATAGTACCCACTTTGACAATGAACAGCCTTATCACGGCCGGAGAATGCAGATGATCGAGCAGGAATGGGCTCTTGTGCTGGCCCGCATACAATTTGCTTTCACCGTAAGCTTTCACTTCCTGTTCCCGGCCTTTTCGATCGGGCTCGCCAGCTTCCTCGCGGTGCTCGAGGGATTGTGGTTGAAGACCGGCAACGGCGTGTATGCCAACCTCTATCGCTACTGGCTGCGCATCTTCGCTGTCGTCTTCGCCATGGGCGTCGTGTCGGGTATCGTCATGTCCTATCAGTTCGGGACCAATTGGTCGGTGTTCTCCGACAAGGCGGGCCCCGTGATCGGGCCGTTGATGGCCTATGAAGTACTGACGGCGTTCTTCCTCGAAGCCGGCTTCCTCGGCGTCATGCTGTTCGGGATCAACAAGGTCGGGCGCAAGCTGCATTTCGTCGCGACGCTCGCAGTGGCGGTCGGCACCTTCATCTCCGCTTTCTGGATCTTGGCGGTCAACAGCTGGATGCAGACGCCGGTCGGGTATGAAATCGCTGCGAACGGGCAGTTTCTACCTGGCCCCAGCTGGTTGACGATCATTTTCAACCCAAGCCTGCCTTATCGCCTCGTTCACACCGTGCTCGCCGCCTATCTGACGACTGCCTTTGCTGTCGGGGCTGTCGGCGCTTGGCATTTGCTCAAGGACCGGCAGAACCCCGGCGCGCGCAAGATGTTTTCGATGGCGATGTGGATGGCTGCGATCGTCGCGCCAATTCAGGTGGTGGCGGGCGACTTCCATGGGCTCAACACGCTCGAGCATCAGCCTGCCAAGGTCATGGCGATGGAGGGTCACTATCAGAGCCACCCTGACGGCGCGCCGCTCATCCTGTTTGGCATCCCAAATTCAAAGGATAAGCGCGTCGACTATGCCATCGAAATACCGAAGGCATCTTCGCTTATCCTGAAGCACGAACTCGACGCACCGATGAAGGGGCTCGACACGATTCCCGACAAGGACGAGCCGCCGGTCGGCATCGTGTTCTGGTCGTTCCGGATCATGGTCGGCCTGGGGATGGCGATGGTCGGCATCGGCGTCTGGAGCCTGACTGCGCGCGTGCGCAAAAAGCTTTATGACTGGCCGTGGCTGCACCGCGCGGCACTGGTGATGGGGCCGAGCGGGTTTATCGCCGTGCTCGCGGGCTGGGTCACGACCGAAGTCGGTCGACAACCGTACACGATTTATGGTGTGCTGCGGACGGTCGACAGCGCATCGCCGCTCGATGCCCCGGCCGTCGCCGCATCGCTTGTTGCTTTTGTGGTTGTATACTTTTTCGTCTTCGGCGCGGGCATCTGGTATCTGCTACACATGATGAAGAAGCCGCCCGAAGCACATGAGGCGCCCCCGAGCGGCGCGCCGATCCGCAGCGCCGGGATCACGCCCGCCCCGCAGATCTTGTCGGGCGACGGTATCCCCGGCGACACGCGTGCAGTGGAGACCGTGTGATGGACCTGACTGTCATCTGGGCCGGGATCATCGGCTTTGCCATCATTGCCTATGTTGTAATGGACGGGTTCGATCTTGGCATCGGCATCCTCTTTCCCTTTTTCGCGGTCGGCAAGGACCGCGATCAGGCAATGAACAGCATTGCGCCGGTCTGGGACGGCAACGAGACCTGGCTGGTGATGGGGGTAGGTGGTCTGCTCGCGGCCTTCCCGCTGGCCTATGCGATAATCTTGCCGGCGCTGTATGCACCAATGATCGCGATGCTGCTCGGCCTCGTCTTTCGCGGCGTGGCGTTCGAGTTCCGCTGGCGCGATCCCGCGCACCGCGCGTTCTGGGACAGCGCGTTTACTACTGGGTCGATCGTCGCGACTTTTGCGCAAGGAATCGCGCTCGGCGCGCTTTTGCAGGGCATCACCGTTGAAGGCCGCGCCTATGCGGGCGGATGGTGGGAGTGGCTGACACCGTTCAGCCTGCTGACAGGCGCGGGCCTGTTGGTCGGCTATGCGCTTCTCGGCGCATGCTGGATCAACTGGAAGACTGAAGGCGGATTGCAGCGTCAGGCGGTCACCTATGCAGGTCGGCTGGGGATCGCACTGCTGTTGATGATCGGTGCCATCAGCCTCGCAACGATCACGCTGGAAGCGCAATACTATCTGCGCTGGCTCAGCTACCCCGGCGTGATAGCAACTGCGCAGGTGCCGCTTGCAACCCTGATCGTCACGGTCTTGTTTTACCGCAGTCTGAAGCAAAAGCGCGATGCGCAGCCCTTTTTCTGGGCGCTGGCTTTGTTCGGCCTTTGCCTCGTGGGGCTGGGCATATCGATCTGGCCAAATGTTATCCCGGCTCGCGTGACGATCTGGGAAGCTGCCGCGCCTTACCGCAGCCAACTCTTTATGCTGGTGGGGGCAGGGCTCATGGTGCCGATCATCCTTGCCTACACCGCGTGGTCCTATTGGGTGTTTCGCGGCAAAGTCGGCCACGACGGGTATCACTGATGTCGACCCGGATAAGCAAACTGCTGTGGTTCGGCGCAATTTGGCTCGGGAGTGTAGCTGCGCTGGCGGTCGTGGCTTATCTTATTCGGTCAGTCCTTCATTAAAGACAGTGAGGCGCGAATGGCGCTGCCAGTTTCAAGGCAATCGGGGCTGTCCAATTCTCACGGCCAGCAGTTCCGTCGGCGGTGCGGACTCACATCGGGAGCTCGCATTGCCCCGCTGCTCGCGGCATTCAGCAATCGCCATTTGCATCAACCCATCGGCTTCGCGCGATTCCTATCCGATTTCGGCAGCGAGAGCTTTTTTCTGAGCGCTTCCTTAAAGCTACCTAGAAAGCTACCTAGACAAAGGGAGCGGCCGATGGTGCATTTTTCGAGTGGGTCTAAGCTGTTGATTTAGAGTAAAAAAGTGGTGGACGCACTTGGGCTCGAACCAAGGACCCGCTGATTAAGAGCGGAGCTTTGTGCCCTTTTCGTTCCTTTCCAATACTACGCCAAACTACGCTCAAAGGCTTGAAACGGTTGGAAT
>CAYOMD010000013.1:0-61771 GCA_964404985.1 uncultured Sphingomonadaceae bacterium | reverse complement strand
CGCGATCTGCCCGGCGGGCCGGATAACCTCACCCGTGACAGCGCGGGGCGGCTGGTGGTGGCCCTCCACCCCAGCCTCCTGCGATTCGGGCTGCACCGCTACGGCTGGCCACTGGGGGCACACGCGCCGAGCCGCATTATCCGCACACACTTCAAGACCGGTGCCACTGAACTGCTGTTTGACGATCCGGCCGGCAAGACCTGGTCCGGCGCGACGGTCGGCCTGATTGTCGGGCGCCACCTGCTCATCGGCTCTGTGCGCGAACAAGGTCTGCTGCACTGCCCGATGCCGGAGGCTGCGGCATGATTCTGGTCACGGGTGCCAGCGGCTTCATGGGCCGGCATATCGTCATGGCGCTGCATGCCCGCGGCGACGCCGTGCGCGGACTCGACATTCTGCCCTGGCCGGAATGTCCGGTGCCGCTGATGCTCGGCGACATTACCGACAACCAGGTGCTGCAACGCGCGGTACAAGGTGTGCGCTCGGTGATCCACCTGGCAGCGATTTCCAGCCTGTGGGCGCGCAAGCGCAACACGTTCGACCAGGTAAACGCCTACCCGACCGGGCGGCTGGCCGCCTGGGCACGCGCTGTAGGGGCCGAGCGCTTTCTCTATATCTCCAGCTACACCACCCTGCTCAGTGCACAGGCACCGGCGCTGATCACCGAGGCTGAGGACCCACCGCTCGCCAGACTGGCCGGGCTGTATCCGCGCGCCAAACGCGGCGGCGAAGCGCTGGCCATGCGCGAGCAGGACACGCGTTTTCAGGTGGTGACACTCCTGCCGGCCATGCCTCTGGGGCCTGGCGACATCAGCATGACCGCACCGACGACACTGGTGCGCGATCTGGCCTCCCACCGGCTCCCGGCGCTGATGGAGACCCGGCTGAACCTCGTGGATGTACGCGATCTGGCGCGTGCGATTGTCTCGGCTCTGGATCATCCGCAGCCCGCACCCCGCTATGTCCTGGGCGGGCATGAGTTGATGCTCTCGGCACTGGCCACCCGCATCGCGCCGCAGCGCCGCCTGCCCCGCGTTCCTTATGCGCTGGCCTATGCGACCGCGTTGATCGAGGAGGCGGTGATCGCGCGGCTGACCGGCCGCATGCCGACGGCGACCACCACGGGTGTCAAGCTGGCGCATTGGGCTAGGCCACTCAGCAGTGCGCTGGCGCAGCGAGACCTGGGCCTGAGTGTGCGCCCGCTGGAAGACACGCTTGCCGACACACTCGACTGGCTGGGATTAATCCCATGAGCGATTTCCAATCGAATGATCTGATTCGATTGGAAATCGCTATAATGCAATAAAGCGCGAGTGTCGTGGATTCGAAGTTCGCTTAATTGCTATATCGTGCGCGTAGGCGAACTTCGAATCCAAAACGACAAGAGAAACAATGGGTTGCTAGTGTCCTAATCGAATCTGAAATCCGTCCTGAGCCTGATATCAAGGTAGCGGATTTCAGATTCGGGACACTAGATCCCCAACCCGGGACATATTTAAGGGGCGAGGCTCTGGAAATTGTCCGAAGGAAAATGCGGGTTCAAACGTTTATCACAAGAGAACAAGCTGTATTATGTCGGCATGGCAGTTGCCCTCGACCTCCGGGTCGAACTCTGTTATGTCATGATGAGAGCGGGATAAGGATCAAGCCATGCAAAGAGCACATGTGGGCTTACTCAGCTTCGGCGGCATGCTGGCCATACTGGGCGTTATGGCGGGTCTGAATGTTCCCACGGCCCATTCTGCCGATAGTCCGTCGGCGTCCGACACGCCGGCCACGGTGCTTCTGGGCTATGACCCGGTCGCTTCAAACTTGCCGGACCGCGTGGTGCTGTGCGAGAAGAACAAGTCTAGCCCGGCTCGGCGCCCTGCACTCAACGCGATTCTGGGTCGTCTGCCGATCTGACCCGAAGGTTTGCATGAGCGAAATTCCTGCCTCTGAGGCACTACCCCCTGAGACTCCGTCTCCCGCGGCACCGAGCCAACAGCCCAAAAAATCCTCGCCTCTCCGATTGCTGCTGATTATCGCCGTTGCGATTATCGTGGCGGTCATTCTGGTGCGCGTGATTTCCGGCTCCGGCGAGCAACCGGCCTTCCCGCAGTTTGCGTCCAGTGCGTCCGCTGTCCAGCGGATCGTCATCAGCGGTGCGGGGGATGAATTGTCCCTGCGTGCGGACGCCAAGACGTGGGTTGTGGACTCAGCGGGCGGCATCCGCGTGACGGACGATGCGGTGCACCGGTTCATCAAGGGCCTGCGCGGCGCCCATATCGAGCAGGACGTCGCGGCGACCCCGGAGCTGATTTCACGCTACAAGCTGGCCCAGCCCGCGCTGCGCATCAGCCTGCACGGAGAAGGGCCTGCCCTGACGACCTACGCCCTGGCTGCGGCAGAGGCCGGGTCTGATACCCGCTATGCCCTCTCCGCCGACGGAAAGCATATTTTGCGCTTGCGTGGCATGCCGGATTTGTCGCTGGCGCTGGATCAATGGATCAGCCCTGAAGTGCCCGTGATGCCACAGGCCAGGGTGAAGTCGATCCGCCGCATCGGTCAGGACGGAGAGGCGGTTCTGTGGCAGCGCGCCGCCAAGGACGAGCCTTTCACCGCCGATCCGGGCACGGGTCCCGCACCGGCATTCTCCAGCCTCAAGCCCGACCGCTTCGTGACAGCAAGGACCATCAACTGGTATGGCGCGACCGCCCTGCTCTACACGACCTTCGATGGCGTCACCTACACGGTACAGGTCAAACCGGACACAGGTGGCGGAACCTGGGTGCGCTTCAATGGTGATGCCACCCCAGACGCCGACGACACTGCCAAGGACGAAGCGGCGCGCGTGAAACAGCTTAAGGCGATTGCGTTCCACGCGCCGGCCACCCCGCAGCGTGTCTCGGCGAGCAAGAGCCGGTAAACCCTACTCTTGAGTTCCGGATCACCGAGCGGTTGGAGTTAAGGCGAACGCTTCAATCAAGTGTCGTCCCGCTCTGACAGGCTGCTAAACATCCAGATTGGCGACGTTCAGCGCGTTCTGCTGGATGAACTCGCGGCGCGGCTCCACCACATCGCCCATCAGCTTGGTGAAGGTTTCATCGGCCAGGTCCGCCTCGCCGATCTTCACCTGCAACAAGGTCCGGTTGTCCGGGTCGAGGGTGGTTTCCCACAGTTGCTCCGGGTTCATCTCGCCAAGGCCTTTGTAGCGCTGGACTCCGAGGCCCTTGCGCCCGGCGGCGATAACGTGCGCAACCAGTTCGGTTGGCCGCAGTAAAGTCGTCTGAGCCAACTTGAGCGGCTGGGTATAGGTCTCCGCCTCCTCGCGCGCAGTGGCGTTCAGCTTGCGGGCTTCCGCAGAAACCAGCAGCGGACGGTCCAGTATGTACTGATCGGCGACTCCGCGAATGGTATTGCTGAAATGGTAGCCGCCGTCGGCTGCAAGCGCTCCGGTCCATGCCCCGCGGTCAAGCATCCGCAAGCGTGTGGCCACCTGTTCGGCCAATGCGGCCTGCTTGTCCGGTGATGTCAGCACCGCCGGGTCAAACCCGCCGGCCAGCGCCAATTCCTCAACCAGCATGCGGTGATAGCGCGGCGACACATAATCGAGCAGCGCCTTGACCCGCCGACCATGATTGACCAGCGCCAGCAGGTCGGCCCCTGCGCGCTGCCCCTGCGCCGACTCGAGGACCGCGTCCCCAATCCCGGCATTGATCAGATACTCATCCAGCGCGGCCGCATCCTTCAGGTAGACTTCGGTCCGGCCCTTGGCCACCTTGTAGAGCGGCGGCTGGGCGACATAGAGGTGACCGCCCTCGATCAGGCTACGCATCTGCCGGTAGAAGAAGGTGAGCAGTAGCGTGCGGATGTGGGCGCCATCGACATCGGCGTCGGTCATGATGATGACCTTGTGATAGCGCAGCTTGGCCAGATCGAAGTCGTCGCGACCGATGCTGGTGCCCAGTGCGGAAATCATGGTGCCGATTTCCTTGGACGACAGCATCTTGTCAAAGCGGGCACGCTCGACGTTGAGAATCTTGCCACGCAGGGGCAGGATGGCCTGGTACTTGCGGTTACGACCCTGCTTGGCCGAGCCACCGGCCGAATCACCCTCGACCAGGAACAGCTCGGACTTCGCGGGATCACGCTCCTGACAGTCGGCGAGTTTGCCGGGCAGCGAGGCGATATCAAGTGCGCCCTTGCGCCGGGTCAGGTCACGCGCCTTGCGGGCGGCGTCCCGTGCGACGGCGGCCTCGATGATCTTCTGGACAATTGTACGCGCGTGCGCCGGATTTTCTTCCAGCCATTCGCCGAGCTTTTCCGAGATCATCTGCTCCATCGGCTGGCGCACTTCGGAGGAGACCAGCTTGTCCTTGGTCTGGCTGGAGAACTTCGGGTCCGGCAGCTTGACCGAGACGATGGCACTCAGGCCCTCGCGCATATCCTCGCCGGTCAGGCTGACCTTCTCCTTCTTCAGCAGGCCGGACTGGTCGGCGTACGTGTTCAGTGTGCGGGTGAGTGCTGCGCGGAACGCCGCCAGGTGGGTGCCGCCGTCGCGTTGCGGGATGTTGTTGGTAAAGCAGAGGACCTGCTCGTAATAGCTGTCGTTCCACTGCATGGCGACGTCGATCGTCACCTCGTCGCGCACGCCGCGAATGGCGACCGGCTGCGGGATCAGCGCCTGCTTGGCGCGATCCAGATATTGCACGAACGCTATCACCCCGCCTTCGTAGAACAGCTCCTGCGTGCGGATTTCGGCGTGGCGGGCGTCAGTCAGGCGCAGGCGAACCCCGGAGTTCAGGAACGCCAGCTCCCGGAACCGGTGTTCCAGCTTCTCATAGTCGTATTCGGTGATCTTGAAGGTCTTGTCGGAGGCCAGAAACGTGACCTGTGTGCCCCGGCGCTCGCGGCCCTCCTCATCCAGTCCGGCAGGCCCCACGACCGCCAGAGGGGCGACCGCATCGCCATGAGCGAAGCGCATGCAATATTCCTGACCACCGCGCCAGATGCGCAGCTCCAGCCATTCCGACAGTGCGTTGACCACCGAGACGCCGACCCCGTGCAAGCCGCCGGAGACCTTGTAACTGTTCTGGTCGAATTTGCCGCCCGCGTGCAGCTGGGTCATGATGACTTCGGCCGCCGAGACGCCTTCTTCGGTGTGGATGTCGGTCGGGATGCCGCGGCCGTTGTCGGTCACGGTCACCGAATTGTCCGGGTTCAACTGGATGGTGACCCGGTCCGCATAGCCGGCCAGCGATTCATCGATGGCGTTGTCGGTGACCTCAAAGACCATATGGTGCAGGCCCGAGCCGTCTTCGGTATCGCCGATATACATGCCCGGCCGTTTGCGCACGGCGTCCAGGCCCTTGAGGACTTTGATGGAATCCGCGCCGTAGTCGCTGGCGTCGCCTTGGGTCATGCATGAAATCCAGTTCAGTTGATGGCCAGAGGGACTGGCCGTCCATCCTCGATGGTGAGCAGGGTGGCGTCCGTGCCAAGACCGACGAACAGGGTCCGGTCGGTTCCGGTCATCCAGACCTGGACGCCCTGTGCATCTAGCATATGGAATAGCGCGGCGCGACGGTCTACGTCCAGATGTGCTGCGACTTCATCGAGCAGAAGAACAGGCCGGCGACCCCGGGCCCGTGCGACCAGCCGGGCCTGCGCAAGCACCAGACCGATCAGCAGGGCTTTTTGTTCACCGGTCGAGCAGCGCGCCGCCGGCGTCTGCTTGGCTGTGTGGGTCACCAGCAGATCGCAGCGGTGCGGGCCGAAGTTAGCGCGGCCGGCCTGGGCATCGGCCGTGCGGTTGGCGTTCAGGCGCGCGCGCACATCGTCCTCAATCGCCAGCGCCTTGGCACCGGACTCCAGTGCCTGCTCCAGCGGCCCTTCGAGGACCAGGGTTGCTGCCGGGAAAGCGCTGCCGGCATCGGCGGCGATCTCCCCGGCCAGCCTCTGCGCATGCGCCAGCCTGGCGGCCGCGACCGCGACCGCCTGCTCCGCAATCTTCTGCTCCAGGATGTCGAGCCAGGCGGCATCCGGCCGGGGCAGGCTCAGCAGCTTCTGGCGTTCGCGCAGCGCCGCCTCATAGCGCGCCACATGGCCGGCATGTTCAGGGGCCAGCGCCAGGGTCATGCGATCGAGAAAGCGGCGGCGCTCGGCAGGGGCCTCCAGAAACAGCCGGTCCTGCGCCGGGGTCAACCAGATGAGGGTCAACTCCCGGGCGTGTGCGCTGCTCGCCGCCGCCGCACCGTTGTGGCGGAACAGGCGGCGCTGCGGGCTGTCCGGCGATTCGCCGGTGCCGAGCTCCAGCGGTGCGTCAGCCGCGTGCAGGCGCGCGGCCACCGCCCAGCCGCCGTCGCCGCGATGGGACAGCTCGGCAAGGGCCGCGCCGCGCAAGCCCCTGCCGGGCGACAGCAGCGAGAGCGCCTCCAGAATGTTGGTCTTGCCGATGCCGTTGGCACCAACAATCGCCACCGGCCCTGGGCCAGCGTCGAGCGTTGCCGTCTCGTAAGAGCGAAAGCGGGTCAGCAGCAGGCGGCTGATCCAGCAGGATGCGGGGGATGTCACGGCACCGGATTAGCCGGACAGGCGGCATCTGCCAATGCGCAACGTGCGGGTTTATGAATTGCAGCGCAAGCACCGGAGCGCGAACAGGGGAGCGCCGGGGTATCGGGGTGGCATCACACAAGAAGGAGACCGACGATGACCCGGATGATTACATTTGTTTTTGCATTTCTGCTCAGCGCGTCCACCCTTGCCGGTACGCTCGCGGTGCTGCCGTGCATCATCTAAGGGAGGCCGCCATGGACATGACCGACGACGCGCGCTGGGCCGCAGTCCAGTCCCGCGACCTGGCAGCAGATGGCGCCTTCCTCTATGGCGTCATGACGACAGGTGTGTATTGCCGTCCGAGCTGTGCCGCCCGCCCGGCCAGGCGCGAGAATGTGCGATTCTTTGCCGATACTGTTACAGCGCAGGCGGCTGGGCTGCGGGCCTGCAAGCGCTGCAGGCCGGACAGCGTGCGCCCGGCAGCAGCACTTGAGGCGGATCTGCGTGCCCTTGCCCGCTGGATCGAGGCGCATGCAGACGAGACCCTGGCGCTCGGCATGCTGGCAGCGCGGGTCGGCTTGAGCCCAAGCTATTTTCAGCGCCGGTTCACGGCGGCAGTCGGCGCCTCCCCGCGCGAAGTCCAGGCTGCCGCGCGGCTGGCGCGCCTGAAGACCGCCCTGCGCGAGGGGGACAGCGTAGCGGGCGCGATTTTCGAGGCCGGCTTCGGCTCGACCAGCCGGGTCTACGAGCAGGTGGACGGCCGGTTGGGCATGACCCCCTCGGCCTACCGCGCTGGCGGGGCGGGCGAGACCATCCACCATGCCACACGCACCACGGCGCTCGGGCCGCTGATGATGGCGGCAACCGCGCGCGGCGTCTGCTTCGTGCGCTTCGGCGAGACACAAGACGCGTTGATGCAAGACCTGACCCGTGAATACCCGCGCGCCACCTTGCAGCCCACCCCGCCGAGCGCTGCGCTTGACGCCTGGATCGACGCGCTGGATGCGCATCTGAGCCTGGGCCAGCCCGTACCAGACCTGCCGCTCGACCTGCGCGGCACCGCCTTCCAGCTCAAGGTCTGGCGTTTCCTCATGCAGATCAAGCCCGGCCAGCCCATCAGCTATACGGAACTCGCGGACGGTATCGGTGCACCGAAGGCCGTGCGGGCGGCGGCATCCGCCTGCGCGCGCAACGGCGTGGCGGTACTGGTGCCGTGCCACCGGGTGCTGCGCGGAGACGGTTCGCTCGGCGGTTACCGCTGGGGCCTGGAGCGCAAGCGCGCCCTGCTGGATGCGGAGAAGCGCGCATGATCCTCGACCCGCAGGCGGTGCGCGCACAGCTCGACGACATCGGCTACGCCATGACGCCGCCACTGCTCACCCCGGAGACCTGCCGGCGGCTGATCGACGGCTTCGAGGCGGAGACCGGCTACCGGTCAACGGTCGTGATGGCGCGCCATGGCTATGGGCAGGGGCGATACCGCTATTTCAGCACGCCGTTGCCTGAGCCGGTCGCCACGCTGCGCCGCGTGCTCTATCCGCCGCTGGCCGAAGTCGCCCGCGCCTGGGGCGAGGACTGGCCGGAGACGCACGAGGCTCTGGTCGCCCGCTGCCACGCCGCAGGCCAGACCCGGCCGACCCCGTTGATCCTGCGCTACGGCCCGGGGGACTACAACCGGCTGCACCAGGATCTTTATGGCCCGCTGGTCTTCCCGCTGCAGGTGATCGTGCTGTTGTCCGACCCGGCCGACTTCTCGGGCGGGCACCTGACCCTGGTCGAGACCTGGCCGCGCCAGCAGAGCCGTTGCGAAGCGCCGCCGATGCTGCAGGGCTGCGGCGTGGTGATTCCGGTGCGCACCCGCATGGTCGCCGGCCCGCGCGGCCCACGCCGCATTGCCGTGCGTCACGGCGTGACCCGGGTGCTGAGCGGCCTGCGCTTCACCCTGGGCATCATCTTCCACGATGCCGTGTGACGGTCGGTTCTTGGCCTTCAGAGAAAGCTGGCGATGGCGTCGAGTGGCTTCTTGTCCATGGCGTGGGCGGGAATGGTGGCCCCAGGGGCCGGATAGCCGGTCACGATCAGCAGATAGGGCTTTTCGTCCGCTGGCCTGCCGCACAGCGCGTTGAGGAACCCCATGGGGCTGGGCGTATGGGTGAGCGTGACCAGACCCGCCTGATGCAGCGCACAGAGCAGGAACCCGGCGGCGATGCTGACCGACTCGGGCACGTAATAATTCTTGCGCAGCACGCCGTCCGCACTGCGACTGCGGCGCGCGCCGAACACCGCAATGAGCCAGGGTGCCCGGCTGAGGAACGCCTTGTCGGCGTCCGTGCCAAGCGGGGCGAGCGCGTCCAGCCATTCCTTGCCGGCCTTGCCCTCGTAGAACGCGCGCTCCTCGACCTCGGCGGCGGCGCAGATCTCCTGCTTCTTGTCCGCACTGCCGATCACGGCGAAGTGCCAAGGCTGGTGGTTGGCGCCGTTTGGCGCCGTGCCCGCCGCCAGCAGGCAGGTCTCGATGATGTCGCGCGGGACCGGCCGGTCCGAAAAATCACGCACGGTATGGCGTTTGCGGATCAGCGCGTAGAACGCCTGTGCCCGCGCGCGCATGTCGTCGACCGGGTATTCAACGTAATCGGGCAGCGGGACCGGGGTGTAGACTGCCGTCATACCCGCATCGGCATGATCACATAGAGGGCGGCACTGGCGTCGCCCTCGCGGATCAGCGTCGGAGCGGCAGCATCGGCCAGGTGCAGCTGCACGGTCGCGCTGTCGACCTGGTTGAGGATGTCGATCAGGTAGCGCGCGTTGAACCCGACATCGAAGGCCGGGGCGTTATACTCCGCCTCAACCTCTTCGGTCGCCGCACCGCTTTCCGCCGACGTGACCGAGAGCACAACGCGGTTCGGGCCCAGCGAGAGCTTGACTGCGCGGGTCTTCTCGGTGGCGATCGCCGACACCCGGTCGACGCCCTCGGCCAGGGCCTTGGGGTCGATGGTCAGCAGGCGGTCGTTGGCGGTCGGGATCACCCGCATATAGTCCGGGAAGGTGCCGTCGATCAGCTTGGAGGTCAGCACGGCGTTGGCGAACTCGACGCGGATTTTGGACTGGCCGAGGCTGACGTGAATGTCACCGTCGCTCTCGTCGAGCAGCTTGCGCACTTCTGCGATAGCTTTGCGGGGCACGATCGCGTCCGGCATCCCGACCGCACCGTCCGGCTGCGGGATGGCGACGCGCGCCAGCCGGTGGCCATCGGTGGCGACCGCACGCAGGTGCGGGGTTGCCTCGTCGGTGACGTGCAGGAAGATGCCGTTGAGGTAATAGCGGGTTTCCTCGGTCGAGATCGCAAAGCGCGTCTTGTCGATCATCTGCTTCAGCGTGGCACTCGGCACGGTGAAGCCGAATGGCTGAGCGTCGTCGGCGATCACCGGAAAATCGTCCCGCGGCAGGGTGGCAAGCGTAAAGCGTGCGCGGCCCGCCGCCACCGACAGTCGACCGTCGGTCAGCTTCAGTTCCACCTGTGCGCCGTCCGCCAGCTTGCGGACGATATCGAACAGGGTGTGCGCGGCGACTGTCGTGGCACCGGGCGCATCCGTCTGTGCTGTAACCCGCTCGACAATCTGCAGATCGAGATCGGTCGCCATCAGCTTCAGGCCGTCGGCATCCGCCTCCAGCAGCACATTCGAGAGAATGGGGATGGTGTTGCGACGCTCCACGACGGATTGTACATGCGCGAGCGCTTTAAGAAACGCGGCGCGTTCAACGCGGACCTGCATTCGGCCATCCCTGTTCTGATCAGCGCGGCCGGGGCGGCCACACCTTATGTCAATGATTCCCTGTCCACGACCTTGTCAGCCGCTTCTCGTGCAAAATGGATAAAGCGCAAGTCGTTGCTCGACAAGGGCCGAGACGCAGGGAAATTATTCATTCGAGCGGCTGCGCGCTCGAAACCCGGTAGGTGAGCATGCGATCCTCGTCGTCCCGGATGGTCACATAGTCGCCAATGCCGAAGCTGTGCCGCTCCAGCTTGAACAGCGGTTCATCATCCTCGGTGTCGCCGGCGTCGTAATCGAAGAACCAGTTGTGGCCTCGCCGGTTCAGACGGCCCCGGCGCTGGTCTTCATCCGGCGCAAAGCTCTCGACGGTGCAGCGCTCACGCGCGGCATGCCAGCCAGCCTCATCGATGTGGTTGGCGGCATCCAGCGGCAGCGCAAGCGTGTAGCCGCGTGCCTCGTCGCCCTCCGGAAAGCCATAGTCAGGGTTGCGCGCGAGGCGCAGCGTAATGCGGGTCAGGGTCATCGCGGTATCCTCCTGCCACACAGTCTGCCCCGCGGCACCAAGCGCGTCTTGATTAGGATCAAGCGCCGAGGTGAGAGGCCACGATGAAATGCGCGGTCGTCTTGGCCTTGACCTCCTCGACCGTCACGCCGGTTGCCAGCTCGATCAGCGCGAACGGGCTCGCGTGGTCCGGGCGCTCGAACACCGCGAGATCGGTAATGATCATGTCGACGACGTTGCGACCAGTCAGCGGCAGGGTACAGGCGGGAATGAACTTCGAGTCTCCGTTCTTGGACACATGCTCCATGACCACCACGATGCGCTTGACGCCGGCCACCAGGTCCATGGCACCGCCCATGCCCTTGATGAGCTTGCCGGGGATCATCCAGTTGGCGATGTCGCCCGCTTCGGAGATTTCCATGGCCCCCAGCACCGTCAGGTCGATGTGGCCGCCGCGGATCATGGCAAAACTGGCGGCACTGTCGAAATAAGCGGAATGCGGCAGCTCGCTGATGGTCTGCTTGCCGGCGTTGATCAGGTCCGGGTCGACCTCATCCTCATAGGGGAACGGCCCGATGCCCAGCATCCCGTTCTCGCTCTGCAGCGTCACCAGCATGCCCTCGGGGATGTGATTGGCAACCAGGGTAGGGATGCCGATCCCGAGATTGACGTAATAGCCGTTGCGGAGCTCGCGCGCCGCACGGGCGGCCATCTCGTCGCGGGTCCAGCCTTTGGTGAGGCCATCATGCATGGTCATGCGTTGCTCCTGTTTCATTCTGCAGCTTCGCGGGTCCTGACCGTGCGGAACTCGATTTTCTTGTCATAAGGCGCACCGACGATCAGCCGCTTCACATAGACTCCCGGCAGGTGAATCTGGTCCGGGTCAAGCGCGCCGGCCGGCACCAGCTCCTCGACCTCAGCAACACAGACCTTGCCACAGGTCGCCGCCGGCACGTTGAAGTTGCGCGCGGTCTTGCGAAACACCAGGTTTCCGGTCTCGTCCGCCTTCCAGGCTTTGATGATCGAGATATCCGCAAAGATGCCACGCTCCAGCACATAGTCCTGGCCGTCGAAGATTTTATGCTCTTTGCCTTCTGCCACAGCGGTGCCGACGCCGGTCTTGGTGTAGAAGCCGGGGATTCCGGCACCGCCTGCCCGCATGCGCTCGGCCAGTGTCCCTTGCGGCGAGAATTCGACGTCGAGCTCGCCTGCGAGATACTGGCGCTCGAATTCCTTGTTTTCGCCGACATAGGACGAGATCATCTTGGCGATCTGGCGACTGCGCAGGAGCTTGCCCAGGCCGACATTGTCAATGCCGGCATTGTTCGAGGCAACGGTGAGGTTTTTCACGCCGGAGTCGACGATTGCATCAATCAATCGCTCTGGAATGCCGCACAGGCCGAAACCGCCGGATGCGATCATCATGCCGTCATGCAGCAGGCCATCGAGGGCCTCTGCGGCAGTTTGTCGAAGCTTCATGCCCACCCTCCCGAATGACGTGACCCTAGATGTACGGGGCGGGTCTGCAGCCGGTCAACCCCGCGGACAACGGGCGGTCTCATTTCCGGGCTGGTGTCCCGAGTCTGAAATCCATTCGCAGGCTGCTGAAATACTCTCCGGCACGAACGGTTTTACCCGTCATTCCGGCAAACGCCGGAATCTCGGGCAAGCAAAGCACACGCTCTTCAGGGTGCATTAACGTAGCCAGATCCCGGCTTTCGCCGGGATGCCGGTGGAAATACGCTTTCAGCCGCCCGTGCAGGTCGATGTATTGCCGGGGTGAGCCTCGATTCCAAGACACCCGCGCGGAAGTGGTTGCCGCACGGGCTTAAAATGTGCAGGAACGCGGCATGCCGCCCGCGACGCTTCCCGTGATCTACCTCGCCCGTCACGTCCAGACAGTGCACAATGCCGTCGGCATCCTGCAGGGCCGCGCCAGCCACACGCCGATCAGCGCCCGCGGGTTCCGGCAGGCCGATGCGATGGGTCGTGCCTTGCGTGCGCATTTCGGGCCGTGTCCCGCACTCGCGCTCTGGTGCTCCTCCGCCGGGCGAACCCAGCAGACTCTCTCGCTGATTGCCGAGCATCTCAACCTGAGTTTCTTCACCGCGACCCATGACGCCCGCCTGGACGAGATCGACGTCGGCTGCTGGCAGCACCGGCACATCCGCGAGGTCGAAGCGGAGCTGGGCCGCCCTGTGCTTGACCGCACGCGGCGGCTGTTTACCGAGCCGGCCCCGGACGGGGAATGGTACGATGCCATCGCCGAGCGTCTGAATGCCTGGCTTCATGACATCACGGCGAGCGATAAACCCCTGCTGGTCATCAGCCACGGCTTCACGACGCGCATCCTGCGCGGGCTGCTGGTCGGAGGGGACGTGCCGGATGTCATGCCGCGTGTCTCGACCCCGCTTGCAGCATCCCTGCCGCAGGGCAGCATCGTCCGGATCGAGAATGGCGCAGAGACAGTGGTCTACCGCGGCGATGACCCGGCACAAGCAGCAGGCGACGGTGGTTAAGTATCTGCTCCTTTTGCCGTTGCTGGCTCTGGCGCAGCCGGCGCTGGCTGCGCGCACCCAGCTTGGCGTGTTCGGCACCTGGGCGGCCCTGCGCGACACCCGTCCCACCCTGACCTGCTTTGTGATCGCCGAGGTCCCCAACACCCTCACCGGCAAGCGCCGCGGGCCGAATTATGTCACCGTTGCCATTGCACCCCGGCGCGGTATCGATGCCCAAGTCCACTGGGCTGCAGGCTTTCCGATTGACACCGCCCATCCCGTGGCTTTGACAGCCGGACCGCGTCACTTCACGCTGCTGCCGCGTGGCGACAGCGCCTGGGCAGCCGACCCCGCGACGGATGCCCAGATCGTCAACAGCCTTCGCCGATTGCGCAGCATGACCCTGAAGGCACGCTCCAGACGTGGGTCTTCGGTCACAGAGCAACTGTCGCTGGAGGGTTTCAGTGCTGCCTTCGATACCGCGCAGTCCGCATGCAGTCTCAGCAGCAAGCCGAGCACACAGCCGTAACCGTTCGCAGGTGCAGAAGGGAAAACGGAATACACACAAGCTCTTGTGCGCATTCCATCTTGGCGGACGCGTAAATTAAGCATAAGATATCCACAGGACTAGTGCTGATCGTTTCGATGCCAAAAATATAATCCGTGGGTACTCAGCGCCAGGAACGGGAGAGGGCATCCGCCGCGCATCAGCATGGCCAGTGCCGTGGGGAGTTAATCTATGGGTCGTGATCGCTATTCCGTGCCGGACGGCAGCGAGGGTCAAGGCGCAAGGCAAGCCGTAAAATGGGCGGCATTTGGTGCCCTGTTCCTGTTTCTGGGCCTGATGATTTCCTCGCTTGTCGACCTGACTCCCCAGATCAAGGCCATCAAGAGTGCCTTTGCTTCCCGGAGTGCCGGGTCTGCCGAGGACGACGCGTACAATGGGCCGGCGACACGGACGCAACTGCCGCGCTATCTCCTGAAGTTTGCCGGGTCGAACTCGGTCGGCGGCGAGTTGTTGCCGGGCCTGGCGGAGGGATATCTGGCGACCCTCGGGGCCACGGAGATCGAAATCCACCAGCGCAAGGACGACAAGGACATGCCCATCCCGGAGCGGGTGGTCAGCGGCAAGCTGGATGGCAAACTGGTCGGCATTGAAGTCCTGGCCTATGGTTCCGGCACCGCCTTCGATGCCCTGTCCGCGGGCAAGGCTGACGTCGGCATGTCCTCGCGGCAGGTCAAGAAGCTCGAGGAAATCTACATCCGCAACCAGGGTGCCATGACCAGCGCCGGCACCGAGCATGTTATCGCCGTCGACGGGATCGCCGTGATCACCCACCCGTCCAATCCGCTGGTCAAACTGTCCCGCGAACAGGTCAGGCAGGCCTTTGCCGGCCAGATCAGCACCTGGCGCGAACTCGGTGTTCCCATTGACGGCGCGATCAGCTTCTATGCCCGTGACGAACGTTCCGGCACGTTCGACGGCTTCAAGGATACCGTCCTCAAGGAACAGCCGATCCGCACCACCCAGATCAAGCGCTACGCAGACAGCGAGCTGCTGGAGAAAGGCGTGTCCGAAGACAAGCAGGCCCTTGGCTTCGTCGGCCTGCCCTATATCCGCAAGGCCAAGGTTCTCTCGGTAGCAGACGGCGCGTTGCAGGCCATTGCTCCTAGCCGTTATACCTTGAAGAAGGAAACTTATCTCCTGTCACGCAGGCTCTACATCTACACCCCGACACCGACGACTTCCCCACATGTCTTTCCTTTCGTCGCGTTTGCGCTCAGCGACAAGGGCCAGGCCATCGTCAACCGGATCGGCTTTTTTGATCTCTCCCTGTCCGGGCCGCCGGACAAGGTGGGGGCCGCGAGTGCGCCCTGCAGGCTCAGCAGCCAGTGGCGCGGCGACCCGAACGATTACTGCCGTCTGCGGGAGACTACGACCCCCGTCGAGGCCGCATTCCGCTTCAAGCCGAACAGCGACGAGCCGGACAGCCGTGCCATCCGCGACATGACCCGGCTCACCGATATCGTGGCAAAGAATCCGAAGACCATGTTTGCGCTTGCATCATTTGCCGACGCTAGCCAGCCCTATGCCGAGGCCTGCGCAAAAACCAGAGCACGCGCACAGAGCATCTCAACCACTCTGAAGACTCTGGGGATCGGCGTCGCCGAGGTCCGCACCTATTGCAGCGAACTTCCCTTGCGCGCCGGCACCGACAGCACAGCCAAACTCTCCAACAACCGGGTCGAACTGTTCGCAATGTAGTTTGGCATTGAAACCTTTGGCCGGAAAAGGAATGGCTTTACGGCCCTCGGCCATAGTCCTGGAAGTAAACAGGGCGTACTTCCCTGAAAGGAAATATCATGAGCCGACCACCCCTGCCCCCCTTCACTGCCGAGACCGCTGGCCAGAAGGCGCGTCTTGCCGAAGACGCCTGGAACAGCCGCGATCCGGCGCGCGTTGCGCTCGCCTACACGCCGGACAGTCGTTGGCGGAACCGGGCCGAATATATCAACGGTCGTGCCGCGATAGAGGCATTCCTGACCCGAAAGTGGGCCAAGGAACTGGAGTATCGCCTGATCAAGGAGGTCTGGGCCTACACCGACACCCGCATTGCGGTGCGCTTTGTCTATGAATGGCGTGACGATAGCGGCACCTGGTTCCGCTCCTGCGGCAACGAGAACTGGCAGTTCGATGCCGAGGGGTACATGGCGGAGCGCCATGCGAGCATCAATGATAAGCCGATCCGCGAGGAGGACCGACTATTCCACTGGCCCCTCGGGCGTCGACCGGACGATCACCCCGGACTGAGCGCGCTGGGGCTTTAGCTACCGCTGTGCAGTCTGCGGGCCGTCCAGATTGCAGGTGAGCCGCCAGCGCCTGGCCGGCTTGTCAAGCTCGATCCGGCTGCAACGGTCCAGCAGGTCCGCGCCGAACAGCAGCCAGGCGGGCCGCTTGTCCTTCTTCTTGTCGGCGGTCACTGTGATGGCATCCAGCTCATCTTCCGGGGTCGAGGTGCCGGCTTTGGCGAGCGCGTCGAGCTCCTTGGCGCGGGCCTCCGATATCCGCGCCGCCGGCAGCAGCAGCGGCAGCCCGGCGACCGCAGCACCCGGCGTGGGGGTCAGCCGCTCGAACGGCAGCGCGACGCCGGGCAGCGGCCCCCAGAGGCCGACAGTGCCGGCACGGCGCACCAGCCCGGCATCCTGCAGCGCTTTGGCGGTCTTGGCGCTCATCATGGTCTGCGGGGACCGCAAGTCCAGCGCGATCGCAACCCGCATATCCCCCAGCATCACTTCCCCTGACGGGTTGTCCTTGTCTTTGAGCATCAACTCAAAGGTTTGCCCGCCTTTTGGGGCTTGCGGCCGATCGATCACGACGCGTTCGGCATTGACGCTTATGGCCCCGATAAGCCCATCGGTTTTCTCGCTGATGGTCTTGTCGATCCACAGGGCATACAGCCCGTCCTTCGGCAGATCGGCGACCGCGACCGAATAGCGATTGCCGCGCACCAGCGCTGAGCCGCCGGGGAAGATGTTGCCCTTGACATTCTGTTTGCCGATGATCGGGAACGCCTTGAGCTTTGCCCGCTCGCCGGCGGACTGGTTCAGCACCAGCGCACCAGTCAGCATCAGCGAAACCTCGACGTTCAGGGTCGATTTTTTGATCTTGACCGGCACCACCGGCACCGGGTCGGCGGTGAGCGCATGGACCGGCGGGATAGCCTCCCGCGCGCTCGCCGGGGTGGCGGCAAGAAGCAGAACAAGCATCAGACTGCGCACAAGAAACTTCCTTTCCATATTACTGTAGTGCCCGTACAGCACACCGCAGCCATCCTGCAGCAGCAGCCCGCCGAAGCGGTAGCGGTTTGCGCCGACTTGCGGTATGGAACGCGGTTTGAAAGGCAAGACATGCAGATTCCCGGCTTCATCGACCCCGTGCCCGTACCGCGCGCCGCCCCGAGCCTTGACGGTCGCATGGACGTTCTCGGCCTGTCGCGCAGCGAACTGCGCACGCAGTTGGTCGCCGCCGGGGTGCCGGAGGCGCAGGCACGCATGCGCGCGGCGCAGGTCTGGGGCTGGGTGTTCAACCGCGGGGTGACTGAATTCGCGGCCATGGCCAATATCGCCAAGGATACCCGCGCGTTGCTGGAGCGCCACTTCATCGTTGGCCGGCCGGAGGTGGTCACCGCCCAGATCTCCGAGGACGGCACCCGCAAATGGCTGCTGCGCACGACCGACGCGCAGGAATATGAGATGGTGTTCATCCCCGACGCGGACCGGGGCACCCTGTGTGTCTCCAGCCAGGTCGGCTGCACGCTCACCTGCCGCTTCTGCTACACCGGCACCATGAAACTGGTGCGCAACCTGACTCCGGCGGAGATCGTCGGCCAGGTGATGCTGGCGCGCGATGCACTGGGCGAGTGGCCCTCCCCCACCGACGGCCGCCTGCTCACCAACATCGTCATGATGGGCATGGGCGAGCCGCTGTACAATTTCGACAATGTGAAGGCGGCGCTGGCCACCGTGATGGATGAGGAGGGCATTGCCCTGTCCCGGCGGCGGATCACGTTGTCGACCTCCGGCGTCGTGCCGATGATGGCGCGTGCGGGTGCCGAGATCGGCGTCAATCTGGCCGTATCCCTTCATGCCGTGACCAAGGACGTGCGCGACGAGATCGTGCCGATCAACCGCAAGTACGGGATTGACGAACTGCTGGCAGCCTGTGCCGCTTACCCGGGGGCCAACAACGCCCGGCGCATTACGTTTGAATATGTAATGCTGAAGGACAAGAACGACAGCGATGCCGACGCGCACGAACTGGTGCGCCTGCTGCGCCACTACCGCATTCCCGCCAAGGTGAACCTCATCCCGTTCAACCCGTGGCCGGGGGCGGCGTATGAATGCTCCGACTGGCACCGGATCGAACGGTTCTCCGACATCGTGTATCAGGCGGGCATCTCAGCCCCGATCCGCACGCCGCGCGGCCGGGATATCATGGCCGCCTGCGGTCAGTTGAAGTCAGCCTCCACAAAGATCAGCCGCGCTGAACTCGACCGCCTGCACGCCGAGAAGGAAGCGGTCTATTCCTGAGGGCGATTTGGCAGGCCACGCAGCAGCCACCAGGCGGCGAGCTTGAGCCCGGCAGGGATTGCGGCATAGAGTATCGCCAGCAACCAGAGGCCGGTGTTGCCGCCCTGGGGGTCGAACCCGGCCCAGTCGAGCAGCGGAAATGCCAGCCCGACGGCGAGCGCATAGGCCAGTTTGCCGATGGTTGAGAATCCGGCGAACAGCAAGCCGGCCGGACGTGTCCCGTGCGTCTGCGCCAGCTGGTCGGCGACATCGGCCAGCAGACTCTGCGGCAGGATCAGGTCCGCCGAGAAGCACAGGCCGGTCACAATAAGAATAATGCCGTATATCCAGAGGCCGGACGGGTTCAGCAGGGCGGCGGGCGCAAAGGCAAAAGCACTCATCGCAAGGGACCAGCGCCAGGCGCGCACACGGCTCTGCCGCGCCAGCCGGAGCCAAAGCGGTGCCCCCAGAATGGCGCAGACGAAATAGCCGAGGATGAGCAGGCCTTGCAGGTCCGGCCGGGCCAGCACCCGGCTGACGTAAAGCAGGAACAGGGTCGCCGGTAGCGCTGCCGCAAGCTGGGAGAGCGCATGCGCCGCCGCGAGCCGCTGCAGTGCGGACGACTGACGCAGCATCACGGTGAACTGCCGCCAACTGGTGCGGGGCGGTTGCGCCGGGGCCTTGCGCCCGACCACGCGCCACAGGCAGAAAACGCTGGCCGGAACGATCACCGCGATCACCGCATAGAGCCAACCCAGTGCGGTCGCCATGCCCGGCCCGCTCAAACCCCAGCCGAGCACGGCGATCGCCAGCACCCCGCCAAGCAGCCCCAGTGCCTCCCGCACGCCGACAAGGCGTGTGCGCGCCAGGGGATCGGGCGAAAACTCCGAGGCAATGGCGTCATGGTTCAGTTTGATCGCGGTCCAGCCAGTCGCCAGAAGCGCGCTCGACAGGCCGAGCATGGCGGGCGTCGTGCCGGGTACAGGCAGGAACAGCAACCCGGCGCCGAGCAGGGTCAGCGGTGTCCCGATCAGCACCCAGAGCAGGCGTCCCGCGGGCCGGGTGGCTGCGCGATCAGACAGCATGCCCATCAAGGGGTCGCACAGGGCATCCCAGAGCCGTGCCAGCAGCAGCGCCAGACCGACAGCCGCCGGGGCCAGCGCCAGTTCGGTCACGTAGAAGGTGGGCAAGGCTGCCAGCACCGGGCCGGTGAGCATGGCCAGCGGCGCCGCCAGCACGCCATAGCCGACAAGCGCGGGCCAGCGCGGATCACGCACCCTGCGGCTTTTCCAGCAGCAGTTGCACCACATCGATGCCGCCGGCACGGAAGCCGCCTTCGCAGTAAGTCAGGTAGTAGCGCCAGAGCCGCTGGAAGCTGGCGTCGAACCCGCGCGGCAGCCGGTTGTGCTGGGCGGCCTCATCGAAGCGCTCGCGCCAGCACCGCAGCGTCTGCGCATAGCTGCGCCCGAATGCGCAGGCACCAGCCCAGGTCAGGCCGGCCTGGCGCGCCGTATCCTGCAGGCGCTCGACCGGCGGGAGCATGCCGCCGGGGAAGATGTAGGTCTGGATGAAGTCTGCACCGCGCCGGTAGGTCTCGAACACCGCGGCATCGATGGTGATGACCTGGATTGCGGCCCGCCCGCCGGGGCGCAGCAGCGCGCGGATCTTGTCCATGTAGGTCTGCCAGTATCGCTCACCGACTGCCTCCAGCATCTCGACCGAGACAATATGGTCAAAGGTGCCCTCGACATCCCGGTAGTCGATCAGGCGAAGCGCGACCCGGTCGCTCAGGCCCGCCCGGGCAATGCGGGTGCGGCCATAGTCGAGTTGTGCCTGGCTGAGGGTTACGCCTTCGACGATGAGGCCATAGTCACGGGCGGCGATCTCGGCCAGTCCGCCCCAGCCGCAGCCGATTTCCAGCAGACGCTCGCCGGGCCGGGTGCTCAGGCTGTCGAGCAGGCGACGGATTTTACGCTCCTGGGCGGCCTCCAGCGTGTCGCCCGCAGCAAACACCGCCGAGGAGTAGGTCATGCCGCTGTCGAGCCAGGCCGCATAGAAATCATTGCCGAGATCATAGTGGAAGGCGATGTTGCGACGCGCACCCCGGCGGGTGTTGGCGCGCAGGGCATGGGCGAGCCGGTTGATCAGGCGATTGAGTCGCGTGCCTTTCTGGCTCTTGCCAAGCGCATAGCGGTTGGTGGTGAACAGTTCGGCAATCGCCACCAGATCCGGCGAGTCCCAGTCCCCGTCAATATAGCTGCGCGACCAGCCAAGCGTGCCGCCAAGCATGTATCGGCGCACCGGGCGCCAGCTGTTCAGCCAGACCTCCGCGGACGGCCCCGGCTTGTGGCCACCAATGTGGCGCACCCGGCCATCCGGCAGCCGCACGCTCAGCCGACCATGCTGCAAGCGCTGGTCGAGCGCGCGAATCAGTGGCTCGACACTCAGCGCCATCAAGTGGCCCAGGCCGCCGCCAAGGGCAAAGCCCCGATCAGCAAGCAGAAGGCGGCGGGCACGCAGGCTATGGTCGTCAGACACGGGCGATCTCCGGACGGTCAATGGTAAACTGGCGGGGCGGGGCAGCAGGGCGGCGATGATAGCGCGCGCCCTTGCGCCACAATTGAAGCGCTTCCCAATGGATGCCGCCGAGCACCTTCACCGCCATCAGCGGGTTGGAGGCGACGGCCCGCACCAGGGTATCGTCCCGCAGGGGCTGTCGTTCCCCCCATTGGCGCGCGACCATGTTTAGTTTTCCGTCGACCCCGAAATAGCGGATCGTCAGGTCCAGGGTGTCGCCGGGCGGCGGCGCGTGGAAGCCATAGCTGCCCTCCACCGGAAAAAACGGGCTGACGTGAAAGCGCTTCACGCAGGCGTCTGCCTCCGGCCCCAGCACATAACAGTGCCGGTCACCGAAGGTGTTGGTCACCTGATAGATGGCGCCGGCCAGCCTGCCCTGCGCATCGAGCCCATAGTAAAGCGCCAGCGGGTTGAACACATGGCCGAACAGCCGGGGAAAGCAGAGCAAGGCAACACGCTCGGCCCTCAGCCCGTGGGCGTGGAATACGCCGAGCGCCCAATCCTTCAGGCCGGCCGCAGCACCCGGGCCATGGTCCGCCTGGCGAAAGCTGATCAGCCCCGGTTTGTCGATGTGGAAGCGCCGCAGCCTCAAAGCGATCATGTCCAGCTCGTCCAGATCGAGCAGGAGCGAAAACACCCGGTAGACAAAACCATGACGCAGCGGCTGCACCCGCTGGTGCGCGACCTGCCCAAGATACAGGCACGACTGCATCAGGCGGCTGCCCTGGCGCGCGCCTGCGCGTCCAGTGTTTTCGCCACCGCCAGGCCCGAGGCACAACCATCCTCGTGAAAGCCGTAGCGTGTCCAGGCTCCGCAGAACCACAGTCGGTCCACTCCCTGGATGCTCTCGAGCTGTGCCTGGGCGCGGATCGCCGCCAGATCGAACACCGGGTGGCGAAACTCCAGCCTGTGCAGGATCTTGCCCGGATCCAGCGTGATCTGCGGATTGAGGCTGACGAACAGGTCTTCCCGCGGGTCGAGCCCTTGCAGGGCGTTCATCCAGTAGGTGACCGGAGCCGGGGCGTCTTGGGATGCAGACGTGCCGGTCACATAGTTCCAGCTGGCCCAGGCGCTGCGACGGTGCGGCATGGCACGGGCATCCTTGTGCACGATCGCCGTATTGGGTGCGGTGCGGAACGCGCCCAGCACCTGCTGTTCGGCCGTGCTTGGCATCTCCAGCAGCGCCAGTGCCTGATCCGCGTGGCAGGCAAGCACCACCTGGTCAAAGCGGCGCGGTGGCTGGCCATGCGCATGGACCTCAACACCCTCGGCATGGCGGACGATGCGGGTGACCGGGCTGCCGGATAAGCGTTCCGCCGGGGTCGCCGCCTGGAGTGCGGCGACATAGCGCCGGCTGCCGCCCGTCACGGTGCGCCATGGCGGGCGGGTGCCCAGGGAAAACAAGCCGTGATTGCGGAAAAAGCGCACGAAGGTCGCCGCCGGGAAATCCAGCGCCTGCGCAAACGGGGCGGACCAGATGGCCGCGGTCATCGGCACGATATGCCAGTCGATGAAGGCCTGGGAGAGGCCCAGGTTTGCCAGCAGCGCTCGCAGCGATGTGGCCTCCAGGTCGAAGCGCTGGTCGAGCGTCGGCCCGGCCCGGTAGAAACGCACGATATCCCGCCCCATCCGCCAGAAGCCGGGGCGCAGCAGGTTGCGCTTCTGTGCCAGCAGGGCGCT
This sequence comes from uncultured Sphingomonadaceae bacterium, assembly GCA_964404985.1. GTDB lineage: Bacteria > Pseudomonadota > Alphaproteobacteria > Sphingomonadales > Sphingomonadaceae > Hankyongella. Next base: position 39,134 of record CAYOMD010000013.1, on the reverse strand, counting down.
GGCCTTGCCCTCGCTGCGATACTCCAGCCCGCCGTCCGCAAGGCTGACCCCGAACGACATGTCGGTCAGCTGCGTCTGAACACCCAAAGTCTCGAACAGCCGGATCAGGTTGGGGTAATTCAGGGTGTTATAGACGATGAACCCGGCATCGACCGGCGTTGGCGTACCGGCGATCTCCACATCCAGCGTATGCGCGTGGCCGCCAAAGCGCGGCTGCGCTTCATACTGGGTCACGGCATGCCTCGAGGCGAGTGCCCAGGCCGCACTGTTCCCGGCAATGCCGCTGCCGACGATGGCGATGGATGCGCGGTGCATGTCAGGCGTTCCTCATGCTGGCGTAGGCCGCGAGCGCCTGCGCACGTGCCATGCTATGATCTACGATCGGGAAGGGGTAAATGGATCCAAGCCGGACACCGGCAGCGCGCAGAACAGCATCCGGTGCCGTCCATGGCTCATGGATATGCGCGTTCGGCAAAGCCGCGAGCTCTGGCACCCAGGTGCGGATGTACGTGCCTTCGGGGTCGAACTTCCGGCTTTGCATCACTGGATTGAACACCCGGAAGTAGGGGGCGGCGTCTGCCCCGGAGCCTGCGGTCCACTGCCAGCCGGCGGCGTTGTTGGCCAGGTCGGCGTCCACCAGCGTGTCCCAGAACCAGCGCTCGCCGACCCGCCAGTCGACCAGCAGGTCCTTGATGAGGAAGGATGCTGTGATCATCCGGACCCGGTTGTGCATCCAGCCGGTGCGCCAGAGCTGCCGCATGCCGGCGTCGACAATCGGGTAGCCGGTGCGGCCATGACGCCATGCCGCCAACTGCGTATCCGGGGCGTCGGCCCAGGGGAAAGCGTCGAATTCGCTGCGCCAGTTGACATCCGCAAGATCAGGCGAATTCAGCAACAGGCCGAGCGAGAAGTCGCGCCAGCCGATCTGGCGCAGGTACGGCTCGGCAACATCTCCCTGATCAGCGAGCGTTTGCCAGACCTGTCGAGGGCTTATCTCCCCGAAATGCAGGTGTGGCGACAGGCGCGAGGTGGCATCGCGCGCGCACAGATCCCGCGCACTGGCATAGCTGTGCGGCGCAAAGGCCTGAAGGCGCGCCAGGGCTCCGGCTTCGCCCGGGGTCCAGGTGCCGGGGAATGCGTGCGCCCAATCGGGTTGGCGGGGCAGCAGGCCCCAGGTCTCCAGCGGGTCACCCTTGGGAGCATCCTCCGGGCAGGGACCCATTTGGTCCGGCGCGGTTATGCATGGCCGCATGGGCATGGTGCGCAGGGTGCGCCAGAAGGGCGTGAACACCTTGAACGGGGTCCCGCTGCCGGTGCGCACCGTCTCTGGCGGCTGCAGGGCAACTCCATCATAGAGGGAGACAGGGGTATGCGCGGCCAGTGCCGCCTCTTGCCGGCGCGCCCAAGGTTCATAGTGGCGCAGCGCGTGCACGGTCGCCCCCCCGAGCGCACGGGACAGGTCAGCCAGATGGCGCACCGGGTCGCCGCGCAGCAGGATCAGCCGGTTGCCATACACGCGCAGTGACCGGTCCAGGGCTGCCAGGCTATGGTGCAGCCACCAGCGGCTTGCCCCGCCCATCGCCCAGGGGCCCGGCCCCTCCTCATCAAGGACATAGACAAACGCGCACGCGGTGCCGCTTGCGGCATGTACTGCCGCCTGATCGCGAAGGCGCAGATCCTGACGGAACCAAACGATAGAGAGAGGGGGTTGGGCGGGCGGCAAGAAAAATTCCGAGTACAGACGGGCTGTTACATGATACTCATTACGCGCCCTGTATGCAGCCGGATCAGTAGCTAATTACCGCCGATGCTCTAAAATCATCAGGAGGGATAAGGGCTATTGCCCTTCGCCGCCGCGCACCGCGCGATAATTTTGCAGGCCCGGCTGCATGCCGCGCGAGAAACGGCGCTGCGCCCGGTCTCGCAGGGCATCAAGCGAGGCGGCAAAGGCGCGCCGATCTTCGTCATTCAGGCGCGAGACCGCACTCACGAGAGCTCCGTGACGTTGTTGCTGCACCTTGAGGGAGAGGCTGCGCTCCTTCTCCAATGCCTGCTTCAGCGCATCGTCATCAAAGCGCGGTGCCGCAATCAGGTCGATGATCTGCTGCTGTACCTGGCGGGCGGCCTGTGCAGCCTCCGGGTTTCTGCCGGCCTTCCAGGCGGCGTTCATGATCCCCCGACCCTCTGGAGAGAGATTCTGCAGGAACATCGCTTCGCCCGGTGGCGGACCATCCATATCCGGCGGGCCCATCTGGGCCTGCGCTGTGGCGGTGACCAGCAAGCTGGCGGCAAAAAGAGCAATTCGCAGCATCATAACCATTCGTCTGTGTCGAGTTCGGAGAAAACCATCTGCAGGGCGTCATCATCGGTCAGGGGTGCCGGCGAGACCAGGCCGGCACTGACGACTTGGGCCGGTGCTGGGGTACCGGCCACCACCGTCGCGGGAGCCGGAATCGGGTTCGGCGCCGCCACCAGTGCGACGGCCAGTCCGGCGGCGACCAGTCCGCTGGCACCCACCAGCCCGCGCCGCCAGGTGCGCGGTGCCTGCCGGGACGGTGCGTGACCCGGTGCGATCTCCTGCGGGGTCACCCGTGCAAGCGAGACGATGGCCGCGCGTGCCTCGGCGCGGCTGGAATGCGCGGGCCAGCCCGCGATGTCTGCGTCCAGCGCGCATTCATCCGCAGCGATGGCGGCCAGCGCCGGTTGCGCGGCCAGGAGCGTGGTGGCCGGTCCGCGCAGGTCCTGCGGCCAGCGGTTCGGGTCAGCCCCATAGGTTTGCAGCAGTTCGACGACCGTCTCGATCGACACCTGGGCGGTCATAGTGCCTCCTTGAGCGGCGTCAGCAGTGTTTTGAGGTGCGCCCGTCCCCGAGAGAGCAGCGATTCGACGGCCTTGGGCTGCGTCTCCATCGCAGCGGCGACATCGGTCATGCTCATGCCGTCAACGTAGAACAGCGCCAGAGCCGCGCGCTGACGGGCAGGCAGTGTATGGAGTGCAGCCTGAAGCCGCGACGCGCGGTCGTTTGCGAGGGCCGCCTGCTCAGGCGTGGGACGATCGTCTGCAGCCTCGGTAGCCGTATCGATATCCTCGACCGGGCGGATCATGCGCTTGCGGTCAAGGCAGAGATTGACGACGACGCGCTTGATCCAGGCACTGAATGCGCCGCGGGCAGGGTCGTAAGCGTCCGGCCGTCGCCAAAGCCTCAAGAACGCCTCCTGCACAATATCCTCCGCCGCGCTGCCGTCCATCAAGATCCGTGAGGCAAGCGCCAAGATGCGCGCATGATGACGCTCGACCAGCAGCGAGAACGCCGCCGCATCACCGGCGGCGACCCCCGCCACCAGCGCGGCATCCGTCCGAGGGGACTCATCCATCCGCCGCATCATGCTCCTCACGGATACTACGGTGTGGCGGGTCCCAATCCTTCGCGGTTGCCGCCGGAATAATTCAATAGTTTACCGCACCGTCCAGGTCTGGCCGTCGCGCAGCAGCTTGTCGAAGTCCGCAGCGCCGCGCTTGGCCGCAACCTCGTGTGCCTGGGCGATGACCGCCGACTCGTAGGTCGGTGCCGGATCGCAGTATAGCACGCCAAGCGCCACCGGGAATGGCCCGAACGGCATCTCCACCAGCATCTGTGCGATGGCCTTGTTGGTTTCGTCATGCACCAGCACCTCGTCGAGGCTGGTGTCGGCTGTCACGACCTCGAGACGCAGGGTCTCGCGGTTGAGACGCAGCCCCTTATCCTTGTTCTTGCCGAAGATCATCGGCTTGCCGTGTTCGAGCAGCAATTGGGTGTCGGCTGCGACCGGCTTTTCGGTGAACGGCGACCAGACACCGTCGTTGTAGACGATGCAATTCTGGAAGATTTCGACGAAGCTCGCGCCCTTGTGCTGGTACGCGCGGGTGAACACCTCCGGCATGTGCTTCTGCGCTGTGTCGATGGTCCGGGCGACGAAGCGACCATTGGAGCCGAGCACGAACGCGCAGGCCGAGACCGGCCGGTCCACCGAGCCGAACGGCGTGGAGGGCGAGCGGGTGCCAACCCGGCTGGTCGGCGAATACTGGCCCTTGGTCAGGCCGTAAATCTCGTTGTTGAACAGCAGGATATTCAGATCGACGTTGCGGCGGATGGCATGCATCGTGTGATTGCCGCCGATTGACAGGGCGTCGCCGTCCCCGGTGATGACCCAGACATCCAGACTCGGGTTTGCGAGCTTGAGCCCGGTCGCCACTGCGGGCGCGCGGCCGTGGATGGTGTGGAAGCCGTAGGTTTCCATGTAGTAGGGAAAGCGGCTGGAGCAGCCGATGCCGGAGACGAACACGGTGTTCTCAGGCCGTGCGCCCAGCCCCGGCAGCGTGCGCTGCATGCACTTCAGGATAGCGTAATCACCGCAACCCGGGCACCAGCGCACCTCCTGGTTGGACGTGAAATCGTCTGGGGTCAGCGGGCGCATTTCGGTCATATCATTCATAAATCAGCCTTTCAGGCGGTTTCCTGAAGCCGTGCCAACTCCCGGCGAGCGGCTTCGGCAAGAAAATCGGAGCGGTTGCGCTTGGTTGCATCGATGGCACGAACTAGTTCACGGTCAATCGGTACCGCGACCTTTGGCCCGGCGGCAGGCACGTCAATCTCTACGGCGATCATCGCAATCCAGTCGCTGGCACCATAGAGCGCCTCGATGCGCTCTATTGATGCCGGCGAAGGCTCAGGGATGACATCACCATGATCGACGCCGATCTCGACATGCCCCTGCAGCGCTTCACGGGCCAGGGCCGCAACGGCATCCAGGGTGTCGGCTGCGCTTGTGCAGCCGGGAAAGTCGGCAAACACCACACCGAACGAGTCGTCGCCTCGCTCGACCGCTGCCCAATACGTCCTCTTCATCGTTTCGATCTCCCAAGCAACGTCACGCCGGACTGTCGTTCAATCGATTTGACCGTGCCTTTGGGCACATCTTTCCTCGGGTGCGGCACGGTTGTTGTCCCGGGCCGCTCGGGGTGCCGATAATGGTGATGACTGCCATCAGTGCGCACCCAATGCCAGCCTTCCGCCTCGATGCGGCGGATGATCTCCCGGCTGTCCACCCGTCATGCCAGCGCCGCATCGATGGCGGCTTCAATTTCACGGATCTTGAACGGTTGGCCCGAGACCTTGTTGTAAGGCCGGGTATCGACCAGCAATTGGTCGCGCAGCAGGGTCTTCAGCTGCCCGGTGTTCATCTCCGGCACCAGGATGCGCTTGTAGCTCCTGAGCAAGGTCCCGAGGTTGGCGGGCAGCGGCCAGATATGGCGAATGTGCACATGGCTCACCGATTTGCCGGCCTTGCGCGCCTTGGTGACCGCCTGCGCGATCGGCCCGTAGGTCGAGCCCCAGCCCACAACCACCAGGTCGCCGCCGGGCTCGCCGATGGTCACATCCTGCGGCGGGATGTGGTTGGCGATGCCGAGAATCTTGTTGGCGCGGGTGTCGGTCATCTTCTGGTGGTTGGCGGCCTCGTAGCTGATGTCGCCGGTATCATAGCCTTTCTCGATCCCGCCGATCCGGTGCGTCAGCCCCGGTGTGCCCGGCTTGATCCAGATGCGCGCCAGGGTCTCCGGGTCACGGGCATAGGGGTTGAGCCGTTCGCCCTCGGCAGGCGGCTCGCTATGGAACTGCACCGGGAACGGCGCATAGTCCGCAAGTGAGGGCATGAGCCATGGCTCGGCGGCGTTGGCGATATAGCCGTCGGTCAGCAGCATCACCGGAGTCATGAACTGGACCGCGAGCCGGCAGGCCTCGATTGCTGCGTCAAAGCAGTCGGAGGCAGAGCGCGCGGCGATCACGGCCAGCGGCGCATCGCCATTGCGGCCATAGACCGCCTGATAGAGGTCCGACTGTTCGGTCTTGGTCGGCAGGCCGGTCGAGGGGCCGCCGCGTTGCGAGTTGACGATCACCAGCGGCAGCTCGGTCATGATTGCCAGGCCCATCGCCTCGCCCTTGAGCGCAATGCCCGGGCCGGACGAGGATGTTATACCCAGTTTGCCGGCGTAGCTTGCCCCGATTGCCGAGCAGATCGCCGCAATCTCGTCCTCCGCCTGGAAGGTGGTGACGCCGAACTCCTTGAGCTTGGCCAGCGCATGCAGCAACGGCGAGGCCGGCGTGATCGGGTAGGAGCCGAAGAAGATCTCCAGGCCTGCCAACTGCGCACCCGCCACCAGGCCCAGCGACAGCGCATCACTGCCGGTGACCGTGCGGTACAGCCCCGCCTTGGACTTGATGGGGTTCAGGTGCACGCGCTTCAGACCCAGCTCAGCGGTCTCACCAAACGCATGTCCGGCGTTCAGCGCGGCGATGTTGGCGGCGGCGATATCGGCTTTCTTGGCGAACTTGCCGTTGATCCAGTCCACCAATGGCTGGCGGTCGCGGTCAAACAGCCAGAGCGCCAGGCCAAGCGTCCACATGTTCTTGGTGCGGATCGCTTCCTTGTTGCCGAGCCCGATCGGCTTGACCGCATCGAGCGTCATCTGGGTCATGTTCAGCGCTTCGAGCTGGTAACCCTTGAGGCTGCCGTCCTCCAGCGGGTTGCTGGCGTAGCCGGCCTTGGCGAGGTTGCGGGCGTTGAACTCATAGGTGTCGGCGAAGATTACGCCGCCCTGTTTCAGGGCCGACAGGTTGGTTTTCAGCGCCGCCGGGTTCATGGCGAACAGAACGTCGATATCGTCGCCGGCGGTATCGATCTCGGTCGCCCCGAAATGGATCTGGAACGAGGAGACGCCGAACAGGGTGCCGGTCGGCGCGCGGATTTCGGCGGGGAAGTCCGGGAAGGTTGCCAGGTCGTTGCCGGCAAGTGCTGTGGACAGGGTGAACTGCCCCCCGGTCAGCTGCATGCCGTCGCCCGAGTCTCCGGCAAAACGCACGACGACGGCGCTCGCGTCGCCAGCAGGCGAATGCGCGGCGGCAGCGTCCTTATATGCTGTGGCCATGAAGTGTCCTTAACAATATGCGGGCCGGAACTTTAATCGGCACCATCAACAGAGTCGAGCGGTTGCGCTGTACCCGCCCCACCCGTGCAGAGCACTATGTAGCAAGCCCGAACGCCCCCCGCCAGAGGATCGCAGGGCAGATATTCTTGGGGCCCACGAAGCTAGGCTAAAGAACGCCGGCCATGATGGCGATGGTCTGCGCATGCAGGCGGCCGATGGCATCCGCATCGGCCCCGTAGCCGCCACCCATGACACTGACCAGCGGAATACCGGCCGCCGCGCACGCACCGCGCACCATGCGGTCCCGTGCGGCAAGCCCGCATGTCGTCAGCGCCAACTGCCCGAGCCGGTCGGCCTCGTGCGGGTCGACCCCGGCATTATAGAACAGCAGGTCCGGTTTGTACCCGATCACCTGGGGCAGCATCTGCGCCAGAGTGTCCAGGTAGACGTCATCGCCTGTGCCGGCTGGCAGGCCGATGTCCAGGTCACCCGGCATCTTGCGGTACGGAAAGTTGGCCTCGCAGTGGAGAGAGGCTGTAAACACCCGGTCCTCTGCCGCAAACAGCGCAGCAGTGCCATCGCCCTGGTGAACATCAAGGTCCAGCACGGCAGCACTGGCGATTTCACCGCTGTGCAGAAGCATCAGGGCCGCCACCCCGACGTCGTTGAATACACAGTAGCCGGAGCCGCCCCATGGCCCGGCATGGTGACTGCCCCCTGCCGTGTTGGATGCGCACCCGTGCACCAGCGCCAGCCGCGCCGCCAGCACGGTCCCGCCGCTGGCGAGCCGGGCACGTCGCAGGATCTCCGGGGTGACCGCAAAACCGATCCGCCGGGTAATCTCGGCGGGCAGTGCGTGTGCAAAGGCCTGGGCCACATAGTCTGTGCCGTGGACCCGTGCGGCGTCCGCCGAGGAGATCGGCTCGGGGCAGTGCGTGGCGTACCACACTTCAGGACCATAGTCCGGGAGTGCCTGAACAACCGCCTGATACTTGTCCATGGGGAAGCGGTGGCCAGGCGGCAGCGCTGCGGTATAATCCGGGTGGTGGACAATCGGATGGGCTTGCGTCATCGAGCGCATGCCCCCACCGATTGGAGACCCCGATGGCCGAGTCGACCCTGCCCTATCGCCCCTGTGCCGGGATCATGCTGCTGAACAGCACCGGTCAGGTGTTTGTCGGCCAGCGCATCGATACCTTTGCCGAGGCCTGGCAGATGCCGCAAGGGGGTATCGACCCCGGCGAGGACCCCCTGGAGGCGGCGATGCGGGAGCTGGACGAGGAAATCGGCACCCGCAACGCGGCGCTGATCGCCGAGTTGCCGGAATGGCTGCACTATGATCTGCCGGAGCACCTGATCGGGCGCATGTGGAGCGGGCGCTACCGTGGCCAGGCGCAGAAATGGTTTGCGATGCGCTTTCTCGGAACGGACGATGAGATCAACCTGGACACGGCGCATCCGGAGTTTCGAACCTGGCGCTGGTCCCCGCTTGCAGAGTTGCCTCTGCTGGCGGTGCCGTTCAAGCGCGATGTCTACGCCGAACTGGTGCGCCGCTTCGGCCATCTGGCAGCCTAGCCCATGCCGGTCGCGCGGCGGACCAGGGGGAAGTACCAGCCGTAAGGCAGGCAGCGCAGCAGGTTCAGCAGCGCGGTGAACCGCCGGGGAAAGGTAATCTCGAAGCGCGCCGATTGCAGGCCGCGCACGATACGCGCTGCCGCCGCGTCCGGCTCCATGAGGAACGGCATGGCAAAGTCGTTCTTGTCGGTGAGCGGGGTGCGCACGAAGCCGGGGTGGATCGTCTGCACCACAATGCCGTGGGGTTGCAGCTGCAGGCGCAGGGTCTCTGCCATATGGGTCAGCGCCGCCTTCGAGGCACCGTAAGCCAGAGCACGTGGCAGGCCGCGAAACCCCGCAACCGAGGAAATTACGGCGATGCGCCCCCGCTTGGCGGCCATCATGTCCGGCACGACGGTTTCAATGGCGGCCAGACAGCCGAAGAAATTCACCTCGAACACATGCCGAACCGGGGCGAGCGCCACCAGCTGTTCGGTCTCCGGTGTCCAGGTGGCCGCGGCAAACAGCAGCGCCTCGATTCCACCGACAGCCGCCTTGGCCAGCGCGTAGGCCGCCCGAAGCTTTTCGGGGTCACTGACATCGCAGGCAACCGGCACAATCCGGCCGGCAGGAGCCTCAGCCGCCAGCGCCTGCAGTTTGTCCGCAGTGCGGGCACTGGCGACCACCGTGACGCCGGCGCGGGCCAGCTGCAGTGCCGTGTCGCGCCCGATCCCGGTGGAGGCGCCAATCAGCCAGAGCGTACGTGGCAGCGGGGTCACGACGCACCTTGGCCCGGGGTCAGACAACGGGCGATCAGCGGTTCCTTGGCGAGGTCCGGGGCGTTCGCGGCTTGCGGGCGCGCCACCAGCTTGTAGGTGATCTGCTTGCCGGTCACGGGAAGCCGGAAGTCCAGCCCGGCCAGACACTTCTTGTCGTCATAGGTCACGTCCACATTCAGTTTGCCGCGCACCAGGACTTCTTCGCCACCACCCGCCACGGGTTCGACACTCTTGATGACGACATCCTCCAGCGTGCCCTTCTGGCTGTTGAGCATGGTCATGTCGTCAGACCATCCCGGATTCCACCAGCCGGTCGGGATGATGGAGGGTGGCGCGGAAAAACTGCCGAACCGCGACCGGACATCGACGGCATTGCCGACCCGGGACGCCTCGACCCAGTCAATGCGGTCGTTGACGGTGGTTTTGGACTGCAGCCGCTGCAAGGCGCCACCACGCCAGATTTCACGCGCACGGTGATCGTAGTCAAAGCCGAACATCATGACCTTGCCGGCCATCTTAACCTCGACGTCCACAACCAGTGTGCCCTCGGCCGCATGAAAACTGATTTTATGCCGGCCGATCTTGCGCGCACCGTCGTAGCTCTCGAATACATAAGAGCGCCCATCTGGCTCCATCGAGAGCGGCGGCAGGCTCGGTAGTGTCGGCGGGATAGCGGCAACGGCCGCAGCCGTTGCGATAATCGAGATGATTGCCAAAACTAATTTCCAGACTTGCGAGCACTAAGGCGGCGCCACAGGGTCAGCACCCAGCCGAGTGGCCCAGAGAACCGTACAGGTGCAGCCAGCACAATCAAGCAGAGACATCCACTCGCACCCGCCACGGGTTTATGGGACAGGCTTTCGTCGCCGATCTGCAGGTCGCCGCGACGGAACGTACCTACCGAGTCGCTATAGGCGCCGTCCAGCACCAGGGTCAGTTCCTCCCCGTCGTGCCGGTGCGTCAAGGGAGAACGGCCCGGCGCGATCCGCAGCAGGCTGACGGTATGGCCAGCGTCGCCCAGCACAATCGGATATTCCTCTACACCTGGCCCGGCACTTTGCCAGGCCAGCCGGTCGTAGCAATCCCCGATAACCGTTCGCAGACTCGCGGGCACCGTCGACGGCTTGGCCGCCTGGGCGGGGGATGATGTACGAATGCGCTCAAGTACGGACGCCAGCGCGCCATCCGACAAATCGGCTGACGGTGCGCTCTCCAGCATGGCACCACCTACCGCCTCGACGCGCCGAAAGGCGGCGTCGGTCTGCGCATTCAACTCGCGCTGCGTGCGCATCACCAATCCGATCGCAGGCGTTGCAGCACCGGTCACGGTATTGAACAGAAGTTCCAGGGCACGATCTGTCATGGTTTACTCCGTCACCAGCGCTTTGAGCCGGATAAGGGCAAGGCGTATCCGCGATTTGACCGTGCCCAGCGGCAGGCCAAGCTCCTCGGCAATCGCGCTGTGCGATTTCTCTTCATAAAAGGCTTTGTCCAGCACTTGCCGCTGGTCCGGCGGCAACTGGCTCAGGGCCCGGGCGACCCAGGCAACGTTGATCGCCGAGTCGGCACCGGCGTCGGCACCCGGCATCGTCCCCATGATATCCAGCATATCCTCTTCCGTGGCGCCCAGGGTGCGCTCGCGGCGCACGCGATCGATGCGCTTGTTGCGCGCGATCGTGAACAACCACGTCGCAACCGAAGCCCTGGTGGGGTCGAAGCTGTCCGCCTTGCGCCAGAGTGCCACCATGGTCTCCTGCGCCAATTCCTCGGCCAGTTCGGCGGTGACACCCTGGCGGAGAAAATACCCTTTGATCCGCGGTGCAAAGTGCGCGAACAGCCGCTCGAAGGCCGCCGTATCCCGGTCCACGGCGACGCAGCGAACCTCGGCGCTGAAGGCGCACAGTCCGATCTGCGGCACAATCGCCGGATGCAGGGAGTCCTCGCGCATTATGCTGCGTACCCTAGGCGGCTTAAACTCAGATGTCATCACGGCGATCATGATGGCCGTTCCTTCTTGCAAACGAACCTTGAATACGCGCGTGTCAAGCGCTTGGATCAGGAGGGGTGCGATGCCGATGCTCAAAGGGTGGAATGCAGCTCAGGCTGGTTGAGCGCTTGCTGCGCACGGCCAAGCCCGGTAAGCCGTGGCGACCGCGCAATCACATGGGATCAGGGGTTTATTGCATGACCGACACCGTAGCATCTGCGCGCGCGCCACTCTCCGGCTGGCCGAAAGCCGCGGTCGACTTCGGCCCGTTGATCCTGTTCTTTCTGGCAAACTGGCTCGGCGGCGAGTACGCCCCGGATCAGAAACTGTTTCTGGCGACCGGGGTGTTCATGGCCGCAATGGTCGTCGCCATGGCCTATTCATGGCTGAAGACCCGGCGCATGGAGACCATGCTGCTGGTGACCGGCGGGCTGGTGCTGGTGTTCGGCGGGCTGACCCTGCTGCTGAAGGACGAAACCTTCATCAAGATCAAGCCAACGATCGTCTACGGCATTTTTGCCGCCGTACTGGGGTATGGGCTGATCACCCGCAAACCACTGCTGAAATTGGTCATGGGTCCGGCCTTGCCTGACATGACCGATGAAGGCTGGACCCGGCTCACCCGCAACTGGACACTGTTCTTCATCGGCTCCGGCATCTTGAACGAAGTCGTCTGGCGCAACTTTTCGACCGACATCTGGGTGGCACTGGATACCTGGGGCATGGTGATCGTCTCGATCCTGTTTACGGCGAGCCAGTTGCCCATGATCCTGAAACACCAGAACGATCCACCCAAGGATGATCCGGACAAGACGGATCCGGCTAAGGGTGGCGCGCCCGAGGCGTGATGGCCTGTTCAGCCGCCCCGCTGCTTGAGGTTGCGTCGCTGGGTTGCCGGCGCGGCGGGGCATGGCTGTTCACCGGTCTGAACTTCACGGTTGCATCCGGCGACCTGCTGGTGATCGGCGGCCCGAACGGTGTCGGCAAGTCCAGCCTGCTGCGCATCCTTGCCGGTATTGCCCGGCCATCCGGGGGCCAGGTGCAGGCGCTGGGCCGCACAACCTATGCCGGCCATGAGACCGCGTTAAAGCCACGCCGCAATGTGCGGGCAGAACTTGGCTACTGGGTTGGCCTCTATGCGTCTGGCCGCGCTGTTGCGGACGCGCTTGATCATTTTGACTTGGCCGGCCTCGCCGACATGGAGTGTCGCCTGCTCTCCAATGGTCAGCGCCGGCGGGTGGCCCTGGCGCGCTGCTGGCTGGCCGGTGCGCCACTGTGGCTGCTGGATGAGCCGCTGGTGGGGCTGGATACCGCGAGCCAGGCTGCGTTGATGACGACACTGGCGGCGCACACCGCATCCGGTGGTGCCGCGGTTGTCGTCAGCCACCAGCCGCTGGCGGCCCCGCATCGTCGCCTGGTACTGGCTCCGGCGGCATGAGGCTGCTGCTGCTCATGCGCCGGGATCTCGCGCTGGCCTGGTCATCCGGTGCCGGGCTGGCGCTGGCATTTTTTCTGAGCATTGGCGTGATGACGCCGTTTGCCGTCGGGCCGGACCCGCAGACCCTCAGCCGGATTGCCGCTGGCACCGTCTGGACGGCGTTTCTGCTTGCGGGTTTGCTCGGGCTGGAGCGGTTGCTGCAGCCGGATGTGGAAGATGGCACTCTGGAGCAATGGGTAGCCGCCGGGCTGAGCCTGACCGAGGTTGCCTGCGCCAAGGTCGGCGTCCATGCCCTTGGTCATCTGCTGCCCCTGCTTGCCGGTGCGCCGGTGCTGGCGCTGCTGCTCAACCTGCCGGTCAGCCAGCTGCCCACTTTGCTGCTCAGCCTAGCGGTTGGCGGGTTGGGCCTCTCGGCGCTTGGTGTTGCCGCCGCGGCCTTGTCCGTCGGTGTAGCGCGGGGGGGATTGCTGATTGCGCTGCTGGTTATACCCTTGGCGGCCCCCCTGGTCATCTTCGGGGTTGGCGCGCTAGATGCCGGGGCCGGGGCGTCTGCGCTCAAGCTGCTGGCGGCAACCAGCCTGTTTTTTGTCGCAGTCGGCCCGTTTGCCGCAGCCGCAGGGTTGCGCCTGGCGCTTGACTAATCCATGCAGCATCCCATTCTCACTCACGGATGACCTGGATCAACGGGCACGACGCCAGTGTGTGATTGTGTAAAACAGCTCCTGACCGGATAGGCCATGCACAGGTACGCCAACCCGACCCGCTTTTTGCAGATTGCGCAGCCCTTGACCCTGCCCCTGGGTCTGGCGGCGCTGCTGCTGCTCGTGGCCGGGCTGTACTATGCGCTGTTTCAGTCCCCGCCGGACTACCAGCAGGGCGAGAGCGTGCGCATCATGTACGTCCACGTGCCGGCGGCCTGGCTGGCACTGGGCTGCTACACCGGCATTGCGGTCGCCAGTGCGGTTTTCATCGTTTGGCGGCACCCGCTGGCGGATGTTGCGGCGCGCGCATCAGCCCCCATCGGCGCGACCTTTACCGCCATTTGTCTGGTGACTGGCGCACTGTGGGGACGCCCGACCTGGGGGACCTGGTGGGCGTGGGATGCACGCCTGACCTCGGTGCTGATCCTGTTGTTCCTCTACCTCGGCTACATGATCCTGGCGACGGCTTTTGACGATCGCACGCGCGGTGCCCGTGCAGCGGCCATTCTTGCGCTGGTTGGTGCCGTCAACATCCCGATCATCAAGTTCTCGGTCGACTGGTGGAATACCTTGCATCAGCCAGCCAGCGTGTTCCGCGCCGGCGGGTCGGCCATTCATCCCAGCATGCTGCTGCCGCTACTGCTGATTGCCGGGGCCTATCTGTGCCTTTATCTCTGCCTGTTGCTGGTGCGGATGCGGACGGAAATCGCCGCCCAGCGCCTGGAGGGGGCAGCGCGCCGCACCCGCAGCCCGGCAACCCTGGAGCCACAACCCTCATGAGTCTGTTGCCTGATCTTGGCCGCTATGCCGCGTATGTCTGGCCTGCCTATGCGATTGCGCTCAGCGGGCTCGGCTTGCTGGCGGGCCTGAGTGTGCGGCGCATGAAGGCGCTGGAACAACAGGCGCAGGCGGCACGGTCCAGGCGCGGGGGCGACGCCTGATGCGCGCCAAGCATCAGCGTCTCGTGTTTGTCGGGGCCGGGCTGCTGTCGCTGGGCGGCGCCGTGGCGTTTGCGCTTTGGGCGTTGCAGGACAAGGTGACCTATTTCTACGCACCAAGCGATCTGGTGCAGGCGCAGCCGGCCGGGAGTATCCGGCTCGGCGGGCTGGTGGCGGACGGCAGTGTCTCGCGGCAGGCAGATGGCCTGACCATGGCGTTTGCGGTCACGGACCTCAAATCCCGGGTGCCGGTGCGCTACACCGGGATCGTGCCTGACCTGTTTCGTGAAGGCCAGGGTGTTATCGCGGAAGGCCAGTTCGGGCCGGACGGCGTGTTTACCGCCCGCACCCTGCTGGCCAAGCATGACGAGAATTACATGCCGCCGGAAGTCGCTGCTGCCCTGAAGAAGAACGGCACCTGGCGCGACCCCAGTCAGCCGGCCTCATGATCCCGGAGCTTGGTCACCTCGCCCTGTGGCTGGCGGTCGCGGTTACCCTGGTGCAGGCACTCGGCCCGACCCTTGGCCTTGCGCGCAACGATGACCGCCTGATCGCACTCGGCGCACGGGCCGCGCTCCTGCATGCGCTGCTGGTGCTGGCGGCATTTGTTGCGCTGATGTGGTCGTTCTGGGTGTCCGATTTCTCGGTAGCGTTGGTCACGGACAATTCCCACACCGACAAGCCCGACCTTTACAAGATCACCGGCGTCTGGGCCAACCACGAGGGCTCGATGCTGCTGTGGGTGCTCATGCTGGCCCTGTCGGGCGGGGCGCTGGCCCTGTTCGGCCACACGATACCACCGCGGGTGCGCGCACGCGTGCTCAGTGCGCAGGCGGCCCTCGCGCTCGGCTTCCATGCCTTCCTGCTGTTGGCCTCCAACCCCTTTGCACGGCTGCTGCCGGCACCCGCGCAGGGGGCCGGGCTGAACCCGCTGTTGCAGGACCCCGGCCTCGCGTTCCACCCGCCGATGCTCTATGCCGGCTATGTCGGGTTGTCCGTGGTGTTCTCGTTTGCGGTGGCCGGCCTGATTGACGGCGGCGTGAACCGGCAGTGGGCGCGCTGGCTGCGGCCCTGGGCCCTGGCGGCCTGGAGTGCCCTGACTTTGGGCCTGGGTCTAGGGGCCTGGTGGGCTTATTACGAACTGGGCTGGGGCGGCTTCTGGTTCTGGGACCCGGTCGAGAATGCCGCCCTCATGCCCTGGCTGGCGGCGACCGCACTCCTGCACTCGCTTAGCGTGCTGGAAAAGCGGGATGCCCTGCGCATCTGGTCCGTACTGCTTGCCGTGCTGGCCTTCTCACTGTCGATGCTCGGCACCTTCATCGTGCGCTCTGGCTTGCTGACCTCTGTCCATGCCTTTGCGGTCGATCCGCAGCGCGGCCTGTTCATCCTGGCGTTGCTCGCACTTTATATCGGCGTTGCCCTGGTGCTGTTCGCCTGGCGTGCGCACGCGCTGGAGGCCGGTGCACTGTTTGCACCGGTTAGCCGGGAGGGACTGCTGGTGGCAAACAATCTGGTGCTGGCCGCAGCCCTCGGCACGGTGTTTGTTGGCACATTGTATCCGCTGGTGCTGGAGGCCGTGGCTGGCCAGCAGATTTCGGTCGGTGCCCCCTATTTCAATGCGACTTTCGTGCCGCTGATGCTGCCGTTGATGCTGATTATGGCGGCAGGACCATTCCTGCCCTGGCGGCGCAGCAAGACGCCGGGACGGCACTTGCGCTGGCTGGTGCTGCCGGCCCTTCTCGGGCTGGCAGCCGGGCTTTGGGCAGTGTCCCGTGCGGCCCCGGGCGATACGCCGGTAGTGCTGGGTATCGGCGTTGCGGTGGTGCTGGCGGTGGCGGCCATGATGGATGTCGCGCGGCGGGTCCGCCGGCGCGCCCAGATCTGGAGTTTGGGTCTTGGCCATACCGGCATGGCGGTGCTCGCACTCGGCATCGCGGTCGTCAGCGGCTTCGAGACGGAAGTGCTAACCCCCATGAAGCCGGGCGAGCAAGCCAGCATTGCCGGCTATTCGGTGCGGCTTGCGGGGGTCACGCCGGTTGCCGGGCGCAATTTCACCGCAGTCGAGGCGACATTGCTTGTGGAGCGGGAAGGGCGGCTTGTCACAGTGCTTCGGCCCCAGCAACGCACTTTCAGCGATCCCGTCCAGGAGACGACCGAGGCGGCGATTACGCCGACGATGCTGGGCGACATCTATGCCGTGCTCGGTGCGCCGGACGGCAATGGCGGATGGCAGGTGCGGCTGCACTGGAAGCCGATGGTCGGCCTGATCTGGGCTGGGGTCCTGCTGATGGCGGCGGGCGGTCTGGTCGGTGCGGTCGGGGATCGTCGTGTCGCCCGTCGTCATGTACGCCCTGCTGTGCGCGCAATGCCCGTACCGGCTGAATAGGAGTTTGGACATGAAGAAGATTTTGATCTGGCTTGCCCCTGTCGTCCTGTTCGGCGGCATATTGGCTGTGTTCTTCCAAGGCCTGCGTGCGTCCCCGGTGGAGGCTGAGTCGCCGATGGTCGGCAAGCCGGTGCCGGCATTCACACTGGCGGGCTACAATGATCTGCACCCCGGCCTTGCCACCAGCGATCTCCAGCAAGGCGGTGTCACGCTGGTCAATGTGTTCGGATCCTGGTGTCCGCCCTGCATGGTGGAACTGCCGACCCTGGCGATGCTCTCAGAGCAGCATGGTGTGACCATTCATGCCATCGCGTACCGGGACACCCCGGAGGCGTTGGACCGCGCCTTCCGCAGCCGCCCAAATCCGTTCCGCCGTATCGGCATGGACCAGCGCGGCGAGGCCGTGTTCAGCCTCGGCGTGACCGGTGCACCGGAGACCTTCATCGTCGATGGCAAGGGGATCATCCGTTACCGGCACGTCGGCGAGATTCGCCCGGACCAGATCGAGACGATCCTGAAGCGCATCGAGCAGGCCCGCAAACTATGAAGGCAGCCGTTTTTTTTCTGACCCTGCTACTGGCAGCACCGGCTGTCGCACAGCAGGATGCCCCGTTGCCGGACGCAGCACAGGAAGCGCAGGCGCGCGCCGTCATGCGCGAGGTCCGTTGCCTGGTATGCGAAGGCCAGTCGATCGCCGACTCCGGTGCCGAGATGGCGGTGGACCTGCGTGCACTGGTTCGGACGCGGATTGCCCGGGGCGACTCCCCGGTGATGATCAAGGACGATCTGCGCAGCCGCTACGGGGACAGTATTTTGCTGCGCCCGCCGGTCAACGCCCAGACCGGGCTGCTCTGGGCCATGCCGGTGCTGTTGCTGGCATTTGGTGCAGTCATCGCGCGCAGCTTGTTCGTGCGGCAGCCCAAATGATCTGGCTTTCTGCGGTCCTGCTGATACTCGGGTGTCTGGCCGGACTCGGCCTGCGGGGGCTGGCGCGACTGGCCGCACTCGGAGTGCTCATCCTGGGGCTCGGGGGCTATGCCCTGCGTGGTGCGCCGGAGGCCAGCGATACACAATCACGCCATAGCATGCCGGATACACCGGGGGCACGCGCCGCCGCCGCGCAGGCACGCACCCGCCTGCTGAAGGACCCGGCGGACATTCCCGCCTGGATTGCCCTGTCGGTCGCGCTGGGCAGTGCTGGGAAGACCGAACAGGCCGCCGAGGGCCTCACGCGCGCGCTTGCCGCCATGCCCGACCAGCCGGATCTCTGGGTGGCGCTGGGGGAGTCTCTGGTTGCGCACAACAAGGGACTGGTCAGCCCCGCGGCCCGGCTGGCGTTTGACCGCGCCAGCCAGATCGCGCCAGACCATCCGGCACCGCGCTATTATCTGGGGCTGGCCTGGCTGCAGGCGGGCAAGCCGGACCAGGCCCTGGAGACCTGGCAGGCCTTGCTGGCGTCAACACCGTCCGATGCGCCATGGCGGGACAATATTGTCCGCAAGGTCAAGGCCGCACAGACCATGATCACGGCTGGCGTCGGCCAATAACCCGGCGATACAAAACAGAGTCAGCTGATATCGATACCGGCTGCGATGGCTTCCAGCCGGCGGATGCGCTCGCGCAGGTCCGCAAGGTCGATACGGACGCCGGCATACGGCATGCCATTTGTCGTCTCAGACGACTCTGTACGGGGGCTGCGGTACTGCAGCCAGTTGCGGAAGGTCCACATCCAGACGCCGGCTAGCATGGCCAGGGCGGTCAGGCTGAAAAGGCCCCAGGTCACCGCCAGATTGAGTGGTAAAGCAGTCATCAGGTCCTCCTCAGCGCAATGAGTCGATTTCGGCCGCCAGACGCTTGGCCGGGTCTGTTGCCAGGCGTTCCAGTGTGGAGACCCGCTCGTTCAAGCGCTGGACCTGGCCGATCAGGGCGGCAGCATCCTCCCTGGTCATGAGATTTTCGCCGGATGTCCGCTGTGTGCAGCGTGCCCTGATGATCTTGCCGACCGTCACGATGGCCACAATGGCCACCACCATTTCAAATACACCCATCACCCGTCTCCCTATCGCGTGTGCGCTGGCCTCAAACCCGTCTCAGTTCAGCGGCTCGTTGCGCAGTCTCTCGATCTCGTCTGCCAGCCCGGCTCCCTTGTCGGTCGCAATGCGCTCGAGAACGCGGACGCGCTGCTCCAGCCGCTCGATCCGGTCGGTATTGGCATCGGTCTGGGCCTTATGCTTCGCCTGCTCCTCCGGTTTCGGTCCTGACGGCATGACTTTGCGGCCCCAGCTATCCTCCAGGGGATAACCGTTCTTGATACGCAGCCAGGTTGTAAACACCCAGCCGCCGACCCCTGTCATGACGATCATCAGGATGGGCACGGTGTTGTTCTGAAAGGCAGTCCAGAAATCCATGGTTGTTCCCCTTCTCGTGTCAGCGCAGTTTTTCGATTTCGGCAGACAGCCGGCTCGGCTGGTCGGTGGCGATCCGCTCGAGTACGGCAATGCGCTCTTCAAGGCGTGCCACCTTGCCGTGCAGCTTTTCGTTTTCTGTCGTCAGCAGCGCGATGGCCCGCTGCGCGTCAGGCGACTTTTCCGCCTTGCCGCCCCATTCATTTTCGACCGGGTAGCCGTGTTTTGCCCTGATCCAGCTGGTGGCGATCCAGCCCACGGTGCTCATCCCGATGATGGCAAGCACGAATTCCGGCCCGTGAAAGTCCATGTCTTGTCCCCTTGCGCAGTGCGCCCAGGCGCACCGATGTTGCATGGTTTTCAGTTGGCGTGAGTACCGCGCAACCGTTCGATCTCTTCGGATACGCTTTGCCCGCGGTCGGTGATGATACGCTCGAGTACCCGGGTACGCTGTTCCAGCGTCTGCAGCCGCTCGCCCTGGATCGCGACCTGGAGTTCAAGCTGCTTCACCGTTTCCGCGCTGGCAGAGGACGCCTTCTCGATCGGCCGGCCCCACAGGTCGGTCAGCTGGTAGCCGTGCTTGACGCGGATCTTGTTGACCCAGACCCAGCCGATGGTGCCGAACAGCGCCAGCACGACCACCATACCCATCAGGTCGCCGCCATTGATTGGTTCGAATAACATTGTTGTATCCCCTCTGTGAGCCTGCGCCGGTTAGCGCAGGCGGTCGATTTCGGCTGACAGGTTGCGGCTGGATGACGTGACATGGGTCTCAATATCGCGCAGGCGGCGGTCGAGGTCCCGGAAACTGCCGCGCACATCGCGCAGGCCCTGGCTGGGGCTGGTGCGCATCTCGCGCCAGAACTTCTGTTCCGCCTCCGGCAGATCGTAGAGGGTGCGCGGCTTGGTATCCGCCAGCCAGCCGATGACCAGGTAGGCCGGGATGGTGAGGCCGGCACCGCCCATGATGCTAACGAGCACGGTCCCGACCCGGACCCAGAGCGAGTCAACGCCGAAGTAATCGGCGATGCCGGCGCAGACGCCCATGAACTTGGCGTTGCGTTTGTCGAGGTAGAAGCGAGTTCTGCTAGACATGAGTATCCTCCCGTGAGCGGCCACCCTGGCGCCAGCCCGGGCTATCCGCATCCATGATCCGTTCGATGGTGCGCACGCGATCTTCCAGCCGCTGGGCCAGCGCATACATATCATCGATGGTCTGTTCGTCTTTCTCCGACAGGCTGCGCGCTTTGCGCAGCTGCAGGATGTAGTGAAAGATGAGTGCCGGCATCACGACGAACAGACAGATGATGGCGATGACCGGCACGAGCGCGTCGCTCAGGGACAAGACGATGGGGTCCACACGGCCCTCCTGTTATTTGCTCTCGGCAAGCCTACGCTTCATCGCTTCCAGCTCCGCGTCAATGGCATCCGACGTCTTGAGCTCGGCGATTTCCTCATCGAGGGTCTTGGTCTTGCCAAGGTCATAGGCCTCGACCCGGCCCTCCGCGAGATCAACCCGGCGCTCCAGCAAGTCAAACCGCTGGAAGGCTTCGTCGATCTTCGGGCTGGAGACCATGCGGCGCATGCGCGAGCGGTTTTCCAGCGTTTCCAGCCGCGACAGGATCGTGGTCTGGCGGGCGCGGGCTTCGCGCAGCTTGGCTTCGAGCTTCTGGATGTCGGCTTCGTGCTTGCCGAGGCCATCGTCCAGCAGCGCGATGTCATTGCGCAGTTGCTCGATGGTGGTGCCCAGCTTCTGCTTCTCGGCCAGTGCTGCCTTGGCCAGGTCCTCGCGACCCTTGGAGAGCGCGAGTTCCGCCTTCTCCGACCAGGATGCCATGGCGGCGTCCAGACGCTGGATGGTGCGTTGCGCTTCCTTCTGGTCCGCAATGGTGCGGGCAGCCGACGCGCGGACCTCGACAAGCGTTTCCTCCATTTCGAGGATGATCATGCGGATCATCTTCGCGGGGTCTTCGGCGCGCTCCAGCAGGTCGCTGACGTTGGCCGAGATGATATCGCCGAGGCGAGAAAAGATACCCATGCGGTGTACTCCTGTTGTGGGAATCTGGAACGGGCCTTCCGGGGCAACAGCGCCCTTTAGTAGGCGACCGTGCAGGTGGGTTGCGGTGCGCTTGCGATGGCGGGGCCGACAGCCGCGAGCATCAGAATGGTCGCTGCCAGGCTGCCGCAGACTACGCCGACAAGGGCGCGAACGACAGACGATGAGAAGAATGTGTTGGTCATGGCTTGGTTTCCCTCTTGGTTGTGATCTCTTGCCCGGTCTGGGCTGATGCTTCCTACTTTGCAGAGAGCGTGCCAAGTGATGCTGTTTTCATAGATTATTGAATATATTGAATTATTTTCTTGGTATAAAAATTATACATCTAATTATTTGCCAACAGTTGGCAAATTACGCTATATGTTCGCAATGGACGCCGGGACGACCCAGATGATCGGCCAATCGGCCGCGTTTATTGACGCGATGGAGCATGCGTCTGCGCTCGCGAGTCTCAACCGACCCGTGCTGGTGATTGGCGAACGCGGGACCGGCAAGGAGCTGGTCGCCGAGCGGGTGCACCGGCTTTCGGCCCGCTGGGACCAGGCGTTCCTGCAGATGAACTGCGCTGCGCTCTCCGAGACCCTCATCGATGCGGAGCTGTTCGGCTATGAGGCCGGCGCCTTCACCGGTGCCGCGCGCGCGCGCGCAGGCCGCTTCGAGGAGGCGGATGGCGGCACCCTGTTTCTGGATGAGATCGCCACGCTCTCGTCCCAGGCGCAGGAGAAGCTCCTGCGGGTCATCGAATACGGCCAGTTGCAGCGCATCGGCTCCAACAAGACGATCACGGTCGATGTGCGTGTGGTTGGTGCCACCAACGAAGACCTGCCGGCGCTGGCTGCGCGCGGGCGCTTCCGTGCCGACCTGCTCGACAGGCTCTCGTTCGATGTGGTGACCCTTCCGCCGCTGCGCGCCCGGACGGACGATATCCCGCTGCTCGCCGATTTTTTCGGGCGACGCATGGCCGCAGAACTGGGGTGGCGGCGGTATCCCGGCTTCAGCCCGCATGCCCTGGAAACCCTGACCACATACGCGTGGCCGGGCAATGTGCGCGAACTCAAAAACGTTGTCGAGCGTGCGGTCTACCGCTGGGGCGATCCGGACTCGCCGGTCGCGCGACTGGCGTTCGACCCGTTCGAATCACCCTGGCGCCCGCGCGGGTCTGCCCTGATGCGTGACCCGGCATCAGAGACAGCCGCCGGCCCTGACCCGGCAGTGGCTCGCCCGGCCACGCCAAGTGCCCCGGCGTTACCCGGCGATTTCCGCGTCAGTGTTGCGGCCTATGAGCATGACCTGCTGTCGCGTGCCCTGCAGACGGCACGCCACAACCAGCGCACTGCGGCAGCGGCGCTTGGCCTGTCCTACGACCAGTTCCGCCACGCCCTGCGCAAGCATGGCTTGCTGGCAGACGCACGGGGCTGACACTATTGTATGATGAATGTGTCACAACAGACTTCAGGCAGCATGGTGCCGCAGCAGTTCCCGCGCGACAATCACCCGCATGATCTGGTTCGTGCCTTCAAGAATCTGATGCACCCGCAGATCGCGCAGGAACCGCTCGACCGCAAAGTCCTGCAGATAGCCGTAACCCCCATGGAGTTGCAGGGCATCGTTGACGACCTTGAAGCCGACATCGGTCGCCAGCCGCTTGGCCATTGCGGCAAACATGGTGCGGTCTGCGGCCCCTGCCGAGACCTTGGCGGCAGCCGTGTAGAGCAGGCAGCGCGCCGCCTCCAGCTCGGTCGCCATGTCTGCCAGCATGAACTGGGTATTCTGAAACTCCTGGATCGCACGCCCGAACTGCCGACGCTCCGCAGTATAGCGGATGGCGTCCACCAGGCAGCGCTGTGCGCCCCCCAGCGAGCAGGCACCGATGTTCAGCCGCCCGCCATCCAGCCCGCGCATGGCGATCTTGAAGCCCTCGCCCTCCTGCCCGAGCAGGTTGGCAACCGGTACCCTCACATTGTCGAAGCTGACGACGGCGGTGGGCTGGGAGCGCCAGCCCAGCTTGCGCTCCGGTGCGCCGAATGAAACACCCGGCCAATCCTTCTCGACAATCAGGCAGGAGATGCCGGCGGGCGAGGAGTCGCCCGTGCGGCACATCACGGCGTAGATATCACTGACCCCGGCCCCGGAAATGAACGCTTTGGAGCCGGTCAGGCGGTAGTGGTCCCCATCCCGCACCGCGCGGCTGGTGAGCGCCGCCGCGTCGGACCCGGCCCCCGGCTCAGTGAGGCAATAGCTTGCAATTTGTGCCATGGTCACGAGCTGCGGCAGATAGCGCGCCTTGAGGTCGGCTGACCCGACGCTGTCCACCATCCAGCTGACCATGTTGTGGATCGAGATGAACGCCGAGGTCGAGGGGCAGCCATAGGCCATCGCCTCCATGACGAGGGCAGCCTCCAGTCGCCCGAGACCGGCGCCGCCGGACTCCTCGGCGACATAGATCGCGCCAAACCCCAATTCCGCCGCCTTGCGAATGGTCTCGACCGGGAAATGATGATCCCGGTCCCAATCCGCAGCATAGGGGGTGATGTGATCCGCGGTGAAGCGGGCTGCTGCTTCCCGGATCGCCTGTTGGTCTTCGGTCAGCGCAAATTGATGGGTCACGGCCTAATCCTGCGCGATGATCGCATCGGCCTCGATCTCCACCAGCCAGTCGGACCGGATGAGTCCCGAGACGGCCAGTGCGGTCGCTGCCGGCTGGATG
This sequence comes from uncultured Sphingomonadaceae bacterium, assembly GCA_964404985.1. GTDB lineage: Bacteria > Pseudomonadota > Alphaproteobacteria > Sphingomonadales > Sphingomonadaceae > Hankyongella. The sequence continues at coordinate 15,220 of CAYOMD010000013.1, read as the reverse complement.
GTGCCGAACAACTCGCCATGCGCGCGTGCCACCTCCGGCCAGGCGTCTAGCCGGGTGAGATACATGCGGGTGCGCACGATGTCGCTCAAGGAGCCGCCGAGTTCACGAACGGCGGCCTCGATGATCTCGAAGCACCGCTTGGTCTGGCCGTAAGCGTCGCCGGGACAAGCCGTCGCCCCCTCCGGCGTCAGCGGTGCCGTGCCGGAGATATGAATAGTGTCGCCGACCCGGATCGCGCGGCAAAAGCCGACCTGGGACTCGAACGGCGAACCGGAAAAAACACGCTGACGCATCCTGATGCTCCCCTGGAACAATTCATTAACCGTTATTTTGTCTCACCCTATCGGCTCCCGCTGCGCGCGGCAACCGGGTGCCGTGACGCTGTTTACGCCGCGGGCATGATTTTTCGCACCAACTTCGGCGCAACATCGCTACAGGACGCGCATGCAGACTATTCATGATGCCGCCATTCTGGGCGCGGGCGTTGTCGGTGTGAGCACGGCGTACTGGGCGGCGCGCGAAGGCCTGTCGGCCGCCGTCATCGACGCGCAGGACGGGCCGGGGTTGGTGACAAGTTTTGCCAACGGTGGGCAGATTTCCGTCAGCCATGCCGAGCCCTGGGCCAGCCCGCGCGTCTGGCGGCTGATCGCGTCGGCGCTCTTCGACCCGCATGCGCCCATTCGCGTGCGCCTCAGCCGCGACCCGGCGCAGTGGCGCTGGTTGCTCGCCTTCCTTGCGGAGACGTTGCCGTCACGATTCGCGCGCCGCGCCGACGCCTTGCTGCTGGCCGCAATCGAAAGCGCGCAGGCCCTGGCGGAGATGCGACACTCTCTTCCACATGATGAAACGACCGGGCGCGGGATCCTGCATCTGCACGACACACCCGGCGAGGCAAAAGCCTGGCAGGGCGTGGCGCGCCGCCTGCAGCGTGCCGGATGGCCTGCCGAAATGCTGGGGCCGGATGAAGCGATAGCACTCGAGCCGGCGCTTGCCACCGGCGAGACCCGAATCCATGCGGCGACCTATGCACCGGAGGACAATTTTGGCGATGCGCACCGCTTCACCAGGGCCGTCGCGGACGCCTGTTCACTGAATGGCGTGCGCTTCTCGTACAACAGCCGGGTTACCGGGCTGACCTCCGGCAAGGACGGCTGGACCGTACACCTGGAGAAGAACGGCCAGCCTGCAACGATTATGGCGCGCCGGGTCGTGGTGGCGCTTGGCTGTGAGTCCGTGCCGCTCCTGGCGAGCCTCGGGGTCTCGGCCCCCATCTTCCCGGCGCAGGGCTATTCCCTCTCGGTGCCGATCGCGCAGGCGAATGGCGCGCCGCGCATGAGCATTACCGACGAGGCCAACCGGCTGGTGATGTCCCCGCTCGGCGACACCCTGCGGATCGCCGGCTTCCTCGATCTCGGCTGGCGCGACACGCAGCCGCCGGCGGACCGTATTGCCCGAATGACCGCACTGGCACAGCGGCGCTTTCCCTATGCCGGGGACTATTCGGCGGCCCGCGCCTGGGTCGGGCATCGTCCGGTTACACCGGGGAACCTGCCGCTGATCGGGGCCACCAAATTGCCCGGGCTCTGGATCAACACCGGCCATGGTACGCTGGGCTGGACCCTGGCAGCCGGCAGCGGGCGACGGCTGGCTAAGATGCTGAAAAGTGCGACCTAACCAGAACATAAAGAAACTTGCATGCGTTTACCACACAAACGCTTGACCTCATCTCGCGCATGCACAAAAGGAAGAGACAAGCGGTTGATCGGTGCGCGTTGCTGCATTTCAAGTTTCGCCCACGAAATCGAACGGCTTGGCAGTGGCGACTGATATCGCGGCAACAGTTGTTACTACCACGATTTTAATAATTATGAACATTATATTACATACATAGACAGCTCTCTTGATCTTTGAACACAGTATTTTGACAGACAGCCTTTCTTAACGGCTATCCTACCGGCACAGGGCAAAAACGATGACTTCCTCGACACTCCATACCGCACCAGACCAGACGTCGGCTGTGCAGCGCCCGGACATCCTGGACTATGCCCGGCGCTTCCACGATCCCTCGGCGCGGCGACCGTCGGCATTGTCCGCGCATCTGCGTGCGCTGGAAGCAGAGTCGATCTTCATCATGCGGGAAGTGGCCTCCGAGTTCGCCAATCCGGTGCTGCTCTATTCGATCGGCAAGGACTCCTCGGTCATGCTGCATCTGGCGATGAAGGCGTTCTGGCCGAGCCTGCCGCCATTCCCCTTGATGCATATCGCAACCGGCTGGGACTTCCGCGACATGATTGTCCACCGGGACGAACTGACCCGGGCACTGGGCTTGCGGCTGATCGTGCAGTCCAACACGGAGGCCGCGCAGTCCGGCCGTACCCCGTTCAACACGGACAGCCGCGAGTGGGCACGGCTCATGCTGATTGATGCGCTGAAGGCAGGGATGGACGCCAACGGCTTCGACGCGGCCTTCGGCGGTGGCCGTCGCGACGAGGAAAAGAGTCGCGCCAAGGAGCGTGTCTTCTCGTTCCGCTCGGCAGGCCACACCTGGGACCCGCGCAACCAGCGCCCCGAACTGTGGAACCTCTATAACACCCGGGTCGCCAAGGGCGAGACCATCCGCGTGTTCCCGCTCTCCAACTGGACCGAGTTCGACATCTGGGAATATATCCGGCTGGAGGCCATTCCGGTGGTGCCGCTGTATTTTGCCAAGACCCGGCCCATCGTGGACCGGAACGGCGTGCTGCTGATGGTGGACGATGACCGGATGGAATACCGACCCGGCGAGTCGATGACCGACATGCTGGTACGCTTCCGCACGCTCGGCGACTGGCCGCTCTCCGGCTGCATCGAGTCGGATGCGGCAAGCGTCGAGCAGGTCATCGCCGAGATGGTCTCGGCGCGCACCTCGGAACGCCAGGGGCGCCTGGTCGACTCCGATGAAGCGGCGTCGATGGAAAAGAAGAAGCGCGAAGGATATTTTTGATGAGCAGCCAAGCGAGAGCCGAGGAAATCGCCCAGCGCGCCGAGCAGGCCGCCAAGGGGCTGCTGCGCTTCCTGACCTGCGGATCGGTGGATGACGGCAAATCCACGCTGATCGGTCGCCTGCTCTATGACACCAAGCTGATCATGGAAGACCAGTTGCTGGCGCTGGAGAGCGACTCCAAAAAGCACGGCACCGTCGGCGAAGATATCGACTTCGCGCTGCTGGTGGACGGCCTGGAGGCCGAGCGCGAGCAGGGCATCACCATCGATGTCGCCTACCGGTTCTTCTCGACCGCCCGGCGCTCGTTCATCGTCGCCGATACGCCCGGCCATGTGCAGTATTCGCGCAACATGGCGACCGGGGCCTCGAACTCGGACCTGGCGATCATTCTGATCGACGCGCGCCGCGGTGTGCTGACCCAGACCCTGCGCCACAGTTATATCGCGTACCTGCTCGGCCTGAAGCATGTGGTGCTGGCGGTCAACAAGATGGACCTGGTCGACTTTGACCAGAAGGTGTTCGATTCGATTGTGGCCGATTATATGGCCAAGACCGATGAACTGCCGTTCCCGGACCTGGTCGCGATCCCCATGTCCGCACGCTTTGGCGATAATGTGACCGGCCGCACCGATCGCTGTGGCTGGTACAACGGCCCGACCTTGCTGGAGCATCTGGAAGCAGTCGACGTCCGTGATCATGTCGATGACCAGCCGTTCCGCATGCCGGTGCAGTGGGTCAACCGTCCGCACCTCGATTTCCGGGGTTTCTGCGGTACGGTTGCTAGTGGCGCCGTCTCTGTGGGCGATCCGATCGTTGTTGCCAACTCGGGCAGGCCCTCGACGGTACGCCGCATCGTCACCACGGACGCCGACCTTGATACCGCACACGCCGGCGACGCGGTCACCATCCTGCTTGCGGACGAAGTGGACATTGCACGCGGGGATGTGCTGTGCGCGGCGCAGGACCGCCCGGACGTCGCGGACCAGTTCCAGGCGCACCTGTTCTGGATGTCGGAAGAGCATCTGATCCCGGGGCGCCCCTATCTGCTGAAGGTTGGCTCGGCCCTGCTGCCGGCCAGCGTGACCGCGCTCAAGCACAAGATCGATGTCAACACCCAGCAGAAGCTCTCCGCCAAGTCGCTGGAGCTGAACGAAATCGGCGTGTGCAACCTGCACACCAGCCGGGTCGTCGCCTTCGAGCCATACGCCAAGAACCGCAAGCTCGGGGCCTTCATCCTGATCGACCGGTTCTCGAACCAGACGGTCGGGGCCGGGATGATCGACTTTGCCCTGCGCCGCGCAACCAACATCCATCACCAGCACATCGATGTGACCAAAAAGCAGCTGGCGACGATGAAGCATCAGTCCCCGGCGATCATCTGGTTCACCGGCCTCTCGGGTGCCGGCAAGTCGACGATTGCCAACCTGGTTCAGCGCAAGCTGACCGTGATGGGCGCGCATACCTACCTGCTGGATGGCGACAACGTCCGCCATGGCCTGAACAAGGACCTGGGCTTCACCGATATCGACCGGGTGGAGAATATCCGCCGGGTCGGGGAAGTCGCCAAGCTTATGGCGGATGCCGGCTTGATCGTCCTGTGCTCGTTCATCTCGCCGTTCCGCTCGGAGCGCCGGATGGTCCGCGAGCTGGTGGATGCGGGCGAGTTCATTGAAGTCTTTGTCGATGCGCCGCTGAGCCTGGCCGAAAGCCGGGACGTCAAAGGCCTCTACAAGAAGGCGCGGGCCGGGCAGATCGAGAACTTCACCGGCATCTCCTCGCCCTACGAAGCGCCGGAGGCCGCCGAGGTGGTGCTGGATACCAGCAGCATGAGCGCGGAGGAAGCCGCCGACCAGCTGATCGCGTATCTGCAGCCGCTGCTGCAGCCGCAAGCTTGAGGCACTGCCATGCGTTCGCTTCCCCCGCAAGAACGGCAACGGCTGGCGCTGGCCCTGGCGCAGATCGCGCTCGATGCGGGTGCGGCGATCATGGCGGTCTACGCCAGGCCATTCGAGGTGCGCACCAAGGACGACCAGTCCCCGGTCAGCGAGGCAGATGAGGCGGCTGAGGCGATCATCATCGCCGCTGTCGAGACACTGCTGCCAGACTGGCGGGTGATGGCGGAGGAGAGCAGCGCCAGAGACGGTGTGCCCGAGGTCCACAGCCGCATGGTCGTGATCGACCCGCTCGACGGCACCAAGGAGTTCATCGCCAAGCGCGACGAGTTCACTGTCAACATCGCGCTGGTGGTAGACGGGGTTCCGGAAGTCGGGTGCGTCTACGCGCCTGCCCTGAAAGCCCTCTACCTGGCCGGTGACGGTGCGTGGATGACCCATGCGGACCCCGGCACAGTCTTTGAGCCCGCCGCACTTGCGCGCATCGCCTGCCGCCCGTACCCGGCGCAAGGCATGACGGCAGTGATGAGCCGCAGTCACGCGGACGAACAGACCGAAGCTTTTGCTGCGGCACTGCCCGTCATCAACAAAGTCAGCGCCGGCTCGTCCTTGAAATTCTGTCTGGTGGCCGAAGGCAAGGCGGATGTGTACCCCCGGTTCGGCCCGACCATGGAGTGGGATACAGCGGCTGGCCATGCCGTCGTTGCGGCTGCCGGCGGGCAGGTGGTCAACCCCGATGGTACGCCGTTCCGCTATGGCAAGACCGAAACCAAGTACCTCAACGGCCCCTTCGTGGTCTGGGGTGGCGAAGTTCTCTGATCGGAGTTCGGCATGTCGACTGAGTCCCGCCAACATCCGCCCGGCCCGCACAAGCCGACGTTCATTTATGTCGGTGCTGACAAGGCGGGCTCGACCTGGATTTACCGCATCCTCGACCTGCACCCGCAAGTCTATGTGCCGACGGTCAAGGACCTGTTCTTCTTCGATCGCTACTACCAGCACGGCTGGTCCTGGTACGCCAGGCACTTCAAGGATGCGCCGGACACCGCCAGGGCCATCGGCGAGTTGTCGCACGATTATCTCTACAGTCCCGAGGCGCTGGAGCGCATTGCCCGTGACCTGCCGGACGTGCAAATCCTGGTGTCGCTTCGCGAACCGGTCGAGCGGCTGGTCTCCCACTACTGGTACATGCGCCGGATCGGCCGCACGAACTTGCCGTTTGCCGATGCCTTGTCGGCCTTCCCCGAGATCGAGCACAACAGCCGCTATGCCGAGCCGCTGAAACACCTGTTCCGGCTGTTTCCGCGTGAGCAGGTCCATGTGTTGCTGTTCGATGATCTGAAGGCGGACCCTGCTGCCTTTGGTCGCCAGCTCTGTGAGGCGGTGGCGGTCGATTTCGATGCGACCCTGCCCTATTCGGAAAAGGTGCTGGAGCGCAGCTCGACCCGCAACCCGGCCTTGTTCTGGGCGCTGCGTCAAGTCGGCTGGGGGCTGCGCGCCGTCGGTTTTGCGACCATCGTCGGGGCCGTGAAGTACCACCCGCTATTCAAGAAGCTGTTCTTCAAGCCATCGGCCGCCAAAGAAACCGAGGGCGGGCCGAGCGCTGAGCATCTGGTGCAGTTGCACGCAGACTTCCGGCAGACCATCGACGAGGTCGAGGTGCTGCTCGGGCGCAAGCTCGACACCTGGCGCAGCGCAAAGTCCGGCAAGACGGAGCAGGCAGCGGCATGAGCGGTGGCGAGACCCTGATGGTCATCCTGCTGCTGCTGGCCGTGCTCGGCTGCGCCGTGCTGTTCATCCGTGCCTTCTCGGAAAAGCTGGTCGACTGTGTCGGCCTGTTCGGACTGCTGTTTATCCTGATTTTTGTGGTGCGGCCGGCGGCGATCTATCTGCTCGGCTACCCCCCCCGGCCCGATTTCATCCCCGATTTCCGCGGCGATGTCGAGCTGCTGGCGCGCCTGGAACTCCTGGCACTCTCCTGCCTTGCCGGGGTGGCGCTGGTACTGGCGACCGTGCGGTCCGCCGGCCTGTTCGCAAACTTCTTTCCACATATCGCCTCGCCGCACGCGCGCTCGGAGGGCATCGAGCGGGCCTTATGGATCTACTGGGCCCTGTCAGCTGCAGTTGCGCTTTATGTTTTGGCGACCGCACCGTCGATTGCCCGCCTTATCCTTTACGTTCGTCTGGAGAGGGGCCTCGGCGATGCCACGCTGATCTCGGAGGTTTTGCCGGCCACGCTGTACCTGACGGTCGCCTACGGGCTGACCATGCTGCAGCAGCAGCGCATGGGTCGATTCTGGTCCGCAATCGTCGTGTTTCTGCTGCTGGGGACCTATACGGCGATGACTGGCTCGCGCAACTCGATCGTCCTGCCCGGCGTCGCTCTCACAGCCGGGTTGTGGCTGTACAGTGGTAACTGGCGGTCCGCGATTTTTGCCAACCGCAGGCCACGCAAAGACATCGTGATGCTCGGGCTGGCTTTCTGCGTGCCTATGGCGCTGCTGTTTGCGCTGAACCTCTATCGCCTGGTGTCGGTGCGCGGGGCGACGATCAGCGGCGACATGTTCAACCTCGAAGAGATCATGGTCAGCATGAACATGAACCTGTTCGACGGTTTTGCCGGGGTCGCCAAGCTGGTCCAGAACGGGCTGCCCCTGCGCGATGGGCAGGATTTCGTCCTTGGCTTCATCGGCCTCATTCCGCGCGCGCTTTGGGCCGGCAAGCCAGAGGTCATCAATACCGGGGTCTCGGTCGCGCAGCTGTTCATTCCCACCCGGGTGTTCGGCCTGCCGATCTCCAGCCCCGGCGAATGGTACTATAACTTCGGCTGGTACGGGCCGTTCGTCGGCGGTGTTGTCACCGGCTTTATTCTGCGCGCGATCCAGACCCGCTACCAGGACTGGATGCTGAACGCCTTCAGCCTGGTGATCGGCGTGCAGATGATCATGGATTTGATCCAGCTCGGCTTCTCCAACACGCTGGCGCGGCGCTATTTCATTATCGTCATGCCCATCTTCCTGTTCGGCCTCATGGCCAAGGGGTTGCAGCCAAAGACCAGGCCCAAGCCGGCGCTGCACGGAGCCTTCGCATGAGCCGCACCGGGGTTGTCGACGCTATCGTGATCGGGGCGCAGAAGGCCGGCTCAACCAGCCTGCAAGCGGGTCTTGCCGAGCATAGCGCCGTGTTCATGACCGAGGGCGAAGACCCGGTGTTCGAGCGCACCGACCTGACCCCGGACCAGATGACAGCGCATCTTGCCAAAGCCTTCGTGCCGGCGGCCGGGCGTGTGCGCATGCTCAAGCGACCGAATTATCTCTGCCTGCCCCATGTTCCGGCGGTCGTCGCCGGGCTGGCCCCGCAGGCGAAGCTGATTGTGGTGCTGCGCGATCCGGTCAAGCGCGCCCTCTCCGCCTACATTCATATGCAGCGGTTCGGGTTTTTGCCTGTCGAGCCTGCAGAGCAGGGTCTCGCGCGCCTGTTCGACGGCGCATACGACACGGATTGGGCACGTGCCGCCGAAGTGCGCACCTTCGGGCGCTATGCCGAGGGTCTTGCGGCCTGGACCGCCCACTTCCCCAGGCAGCACATCTGGGTGACGACGTTCGAGCAGTTGATCGCCAACCCCGGTGCGGTTTTTGATGATGCCTGCACATTCCTCGGGGTCGCAACCGGGGAGCGGCCGGGCGGCCTGACCCGCGTGCACAATGAAGGGGCGTACGATCCTGCATCGCTGGCAGCGTTTGCACGGGTGAACGCCGCCTTCTTCCGCTATGCTCCGGGCCGTATGCACCGGCGCTTCCGCCTGCCGCTCAATCCGCTGACCATCCTCGACGGGTTACTGGCGTTGCAAGACGCGCGGGCGCTGCGCAAGACCTCCGCTGCCGCCAAGCCGAAGCTGAGCGCGGCACTCACCGAGCGTTTGAACGCGTATTATGCGGACGATTTGGCGCGGCTGGATGCGGAATGGGGCATCCGCTTCTCCTCCGCCCCCAGAATCGCGGCATGACTCCGCCGCCGGTCATTATCTTCCACGAAACCGACGGCCGGAAATATTACCGCATCGTCGAGGGCGTGTGCGACGCGCTGAACCTGCCGCCACCGCTCTACCGCGAGATCGTGGTGACCAAGCGGCTGGGCAAGGACCTGCTGCGCCGTGTACCCCCGGCTCAGGCGTTCAAGCGCTTTGCCGACAATCTGGGCTTCCGGTTGCAGCTCCGGAGTCTGCGCGGCCATGTCATCCTGTCCGGCCTGCCGCCGTTCGACCTGCGGGTCCGGCACCTGAACGCCCTCACACGCCAGAACGCCATGATCTACCACAATAGCTGGCATGACTGGTCCGGGGGCAATCAGCCGCGCCGTTATGGACCGCTCACCGGCCTGGCGATGGACGGCTGGCGCACGCTGACCGCACCGCCAACCCGGCTGGTGTGCATCTCTCCGGCATCGCAGGCAGGACTGGGCGAGTTTGCCGGGCAGACGCCGCACCTTATTCCGCATGCCGTCGAGGACAGCTTCGGGGTCATCACCGCCCGCCCGCAGGACCGGCCCCTCAGGGTGCTCTACGTCGGGTTTCTGGAGACCCGCAAAGGCATCGGGGAGGTGCTTGCCTGCGCGCAGCGGCTGCCGCACATGCACTTTACCGTGCTGGGGGACGGGCCGCGCCGGGCCGAGGTGGAGGCAGCCGCCAGCACTGGCCGCCTCAGCTACCACGGCCACGTCAAGGATCGCGCGCGCATCCTGGAGATTTTCCGCGACCATGATGTCCTGCTGCTGCCCTCCCGGCGCACGCCGACCTGGGAAGAACTGTTCGGCCGGGTCATCATCGAGGCCATGGCAACCGGGATGCCGGTTGCGGCCTCCGACCACATCGGCCCGAAGCTGCTGATCGCTCCGGGCGTGGACGGAGAGCTGTTCCGCGAGGGCGATGTGGACGGCTATGTCGGTTGGCTGGAGGCGCTGGCGCAGGACCGCCCACGCCTGGAACAGATGCGCAGCGCCGCCCGGGTGAAGGCCAGCGCCTACCTTGAGCAGGCGGTGTCTGCCGCCTGGACCCAGGTGATCGCCGATGCGCTGGTGGACGCCAAGCGCAAGGGCAGGACCGCATGAAGATTCTGCTGGTCAACGATTATTACCCGCCCCGCAAGGTCGGCGGCGCGGAAATTGCTGTCGCAGCACTCGCCGGTGCACTCACGCAGGTGGGGCACGACGTGACCGTGCTCACCGGCTCGGACGGACAGTCGCAACACGGAGAGACGGTCATCTCCACGGGGCTTGAGGCACACTGGGGTTCGCCCACCGACCCGCAGCGCAACCTCACGCGCCGGGCCGGGCGGCTCCTGAACGCCAGCCCGGTCGGCACCGCAGCGCTGGAGCGGGTGGCCAAGGCCCTCCAGCCGGATATTGTCCACACCCACAACATCCGGCTGTTCGGCCTGGGGGCATGGGCATGGTTTCGTGCCCAAGGCTGGCCAACCGTCCATACCGCGCACGATTATTTTCTGGTCTGCCCGTTTCGCGGCATGTTCAAGGCAGGCCAGCCCTGTGCCGCGCCGTGCGCCGAGTGTGCCGCTTACCACTGGCGACGCGCTGGCCGGCTGGCGCACCTTGGTGGCCTGATCACGGCCAGCCACCATGTGCTGGAGACCCACGAAGCCACGATCCCCGCGCTGTCACAGCTGCCGGCCCGCACCGTCATACCGAACGGGATCGAGCCGCCCCTGGTGCGCGTGCCGGTCGCACGCTCGGACGAGGCCACATTGACGGTGGGTTATCTCGGGCGGCTGGTCCGCCGGAAAGGTGCGCACGCCATGGTTGAGGCGGCAAAGCTGCTGGGCGATGCGCCGATCCGCATCCATATCGCCGGGCGCGGCGAGGCGGCAGACGAAGCCGCCCTGAAGGCCATGGCCCCGAACACCGTCAGCTTCCTGGGGCATGTCTCGCGGGATGCCTTCTTTGCAACCCTCGATCTGCTGGTCGTGCCGGCGGAATGGCATGAGCCGTTCGGGCTGGTGGTGGGGGAGGCGCAGTTGGCCGGTCTGCCGGTTATCGTCAGTCGGCGCGGCGCTTTGCCGGAGATGATCCGGCCCGGCGAGACCGGGGCCGTGCTCGCTGAAGGTCCGATCCCGCAGCGTCTGGCGGCTGCGCTGGCCGCGCTCGCGCAGGACCCTGACCCTGTTGCACACTGGCGGCAAATACTGGCGCAAACACCACCGATACTGGCCGACTGGCCGAGCGTCGCGAACCAGACGGTCGCGTTCTATCAGTCGGTCGCCGCCGCTGGAGTCTGATGATCCTACATTGACCCATTCGTCATCGCGAGGCTGTGAAACAGCCGTGGCGATCCAGCGAACACAATTATAACCTCTGGATTGCCGCGTCGCCTGCGGCTCCTCGCAATGACGATTCAATCAAATGTCATCACGCGATAGAGCGTGCTTGTAACCTTTCGCCTGTCCGCTCGAATGGCCCTGTATATCGCCACATTATGGGGGTCTCTCATGCACCGTTCCCTGCTTGCTCTGGCTCTGTGCGCCATCGCTCCCGTTGCCCAGGCCCGGCCAGTCGTCCTGGAGTTGTTCACAAGCCAAGGCTGTTCCTCCTGTCCACCTGCTGATGCCGTTTTGGCGAAGGTGGCACAGCAGGCCGATGTGATCGCGCTGTCGACACCAGTCGACTACTGGGACAATCTGGGCTGGAAGGACCGCTTCGCCCGCCCTGAGAATACGGCGCGTCAGCATGCCTACGCGTCACGCTGGGGCAGTCGCTCCGTGTACACGCCGCAACTGGTAATCAACGGCACACTGGAGACCGTCGGCTCCCGGGGAGACAAGGTCTCAAGCCTGATCGAGCAGGAACGCAAGAAGCCTGCGGCGGTGTCCGTTGTGCTCGAACGGATGCCGGACGGCGCTGTGACGGTCAACCTCAAGGGCGCAGCGTCAGCGCGCGGCAGCGTCCGGCTGGTCTGGGTGCGTGCGCAAGGGGACGTTGCTGTTCGCGCCGGTGAGAATGGCGGGCGCACCCTGCACTATACCAACATCGTCATCGATGAAGCCCCACTCGGGAAATGGACCGGCACCGCCGTGCAGTTGACCGCTGGCCGCCAGATCATCGCCCGCCACAAGGCCGACCGTCTGGCCGTCATCGTGCAGGATGGCGTCGGCCCTGTGCTCGGTGCCGCGATGCTGGATTTATAGGCCCCACAACGCGCTGAGACTACACTGGCCTAGAAGCCGGTGGTCTGCGCGCGCACAGTCTGGCCGGCCTTGTCCTGAACGCGCAGGGTGAGCTGCCGCGCCGGCCAGTCAATGTCGATCAGGCCGAAATTCTCCGGGCGGTAACTGCGGCCGATCCGCTGCGGCACCGGCTCGTCCGGAAGACTGTCGTCCCCGAAGGCCAGGTTGAGGGAGGACGCGGTGAGTTCGTAAAGCGGATAGGGCACATTCTCGGCCTGGCGGTAGATGCCCGCGATATGCCGATCCCCGGAGACTAGCACCACACCCTTAGCCCCGGTTGCGCCAATCAGGTCATACAGGCGCTGACGCTCGCGCGGGAGATTGCCCCAGCGCTCGAAGTTATGCCCGTCCGCCACCACCTGGATCGAGGACGCGATGATGCGCAGGTCCGCCGGCTGACGCAGTTGCGCCTCCAGCCAGGCCCACTGGGCATCACCCAGCATGGATTTGGCCGGGTCATCGTCCGCCAGGTAATTGCCGAGCGGCCTGCGCTCCCGGCTGTAGGGCATGGCCTTGAGCGGGGAGCGGAAAAAGCGGGTGTCGAGCAAGATCACCTGTACGCGCTGCCCAGCCGGGCCGACCGTCACGCTGTCATAGATTCCGGGGCGCGCCTTGGCAGCGGACGATGAGCCCCAGAATGTCTCGAAAGCCTTCTCGGCATTTTCCTTGAACGCAAAGTCGCCACCGGCATCGTTCATGCCGTAATCATGGTCGTCCCAGGTGGCGAGCATGGGCATGTTCGCGCGCAGTGCGGCAAAGCCGGGGCTGGCGGCGAGCTTGCCGTACGCCGCGCGCAGCTCGGGCTGGTCCGCCGCTCCGCGCACGCCGACGTCGCCGTAGACGTTATCGCCGATGAATAAAAAAAGCCCGGCCCCCGAGCGGGTAAGCGTGGACCAGATGTCGTCCGCCAGCTCCTGATGAAAGCAGGACCCTACGCTGATGCGGGTCAAGGCTGCGGCTGGGTCCAGGGGTTTTGCGGCCGACGCGGCGGGCAGGGTCTGGCGGAGACCCGCGTAATATGGACGAAGCGCCGTCTGCGGATCGGCTGCCGCCTGCATGCAGCCGCCAAGCAGCACCAGAGAAAAGAGCACCCGCCATGACATCATGACGTCAGGCTATGAGTCGCGGAGAAATCGTCAAGCTTTATGCGGCGGCCAGCGCCGTGCGCCAGCGGCTTACCAGGCGCCAGAACAGGCCGGAACCCAGGCGGAACAGCCACCCGTTCGCACCAACGCCCGAGGCCCGCAGGATCATGCGGATGGCGTTGTCGACATGCGGGCGACGATAGAGCGTGATCGCACGCCGCCAGTATTCGCGTCCGTAATTGTGCGCTGCATAATCCGCAGCAGGGTTGGCCGGAAGGATGTTGGCGCAGAAATAGGCGTAGCCCAGTTCGTCGTCGTCCGCCTCGTTGAAGCGGGTGAGCGCGACCTTCAGGCGGCCGAAAAAGCTCAGATTGCGCCGGAATTCGTAGCTTTCGGCGAACTTCGCGAACAGGCGGTAGTGGAAGAACTCGTCGCTGGCGATGCGCCCGGCGACTTCTGCGAGCACCGGCTCACGCGCCGCATCCCGGATCGCGGAGTAAAACGAGGACGTACCGGTTTCCACCACCTGGCGCGCGATCAGTTCGCCAACCCGGCTGCCGCGGATCGACTGTTCCGCCGCAAGTGGTAATTGATAGAGTGCCCGAAAACTGCTGAGGGCGGACTCGAAACAGAAGCCGGGATCTGCAATCTCGGCCCAACGTCCCAAAGCTGCACCATGCTGCTCTTCTTCGACGCCCCACTGATGAGCCGCCGCAACGAACTCCGGGTCGTCGGCAAAGACGTTGCAGAGGTACGCCACATAATCCGCAGCATTGGCTTCGATAAGCGCAGCCGCTTTGACAACCGCCAGAAGATCAGGGTCCACAAGCGCGGGGTCGAAGCGGTGCCAGGCGACCGTATCAAGCGTCCAGCGAGAGGTCATTCATGCTTCCTGACGATGGGTCCCGGTCGTGCAGCCATGACGTTGATCCCACCAGCCACACAAAGGGATTAATAAAGTCATCTACCGCCAAAACGGCACCGTGCAAGCAGCATTTATGCATCACTCACAGCAGGACTGAGTATTCTCAGACTGGCGATGAACGGGCGATTAATTGCGCAGTGCCGCCTGCATGGCCTCAAGGCGGGAAACCGCAGCACTCAGTGGCCTTTGCTCGGCCTCGGTTTGGGCTTTGCCCAGACGCTCGCGGGCCGCGGCCAGGTCACGGGCGATCATCTCCGGGTTCAGCGCGCTGATCGGCTGCGCCTGCTCGGCCAGGATGGTCAAGCCGCCGTCGCCAATCTCGGCAAAGCCGCCATCGATGAAGATGCGCTCAGCCGGGGCACCGGCGCTCTCGTAGATCGAAATCACCCCGGGGCGGATGGTGGACATGAATGGCGCATGGCCGGCCAGCACGCCGAAATCGCCGTCCTCGCCGGGCACAACGACCATATGGACGTCGCGCGAGGCCAACTGGCGTTCCGGCGAGACAAGATTGAAATGCAGTTGGGCCATAATGGTTTTCCCTTACGCCGCTTCCGCCGCCATCTTCTGGGCTTTGGCGACCGCCTGCTCGATGGTGCCGACCATGTAGAAGGCCGCTTCCGGCAGGTGATCATATTCGCCGTTCACGATGCCCTTGAAGCCCTTGATGGTGTCTTCCACCGCCACCAGCACGCCGGGCGAGCCGGTGAACACTTCGGCCACGTGGAACGGCTGACTGAGGAAGCGCTGGATCTTGCGGGCACGCGCCACGGTGAGCTTGTCGTCCTCTGACAGTTCATCCATGCCGAGAATGGCGATGATGTCCTGCAGCGCCTTATATTTCTGCAGCACCACCTGCACCGAGCGGGCGACGTCGTAGTGATCCTGGCCGACAACGCGCGGGTCCAGCACGCGGCTGGTCGAGTCGAGCGGGTCGACCGCCGGGTAGATGCCGAGTTCGGCGATAGAGCGGTTGAGCACGGTGGTCGCGTCCAGGTGGGCGAACGACGTGGCCGGGGCCGGGTCGGTCAAATCGTCGGCCGGCACGTAGATCGCCTGCACCGAGGTGATCGAGCCCTTGTTGGTCGAGGTGATGCGCTCCT
>CAYOMD010000012.1:0-69200 GCA_964404985.1 uncultured Sphingomonadaceae bacterium | reverse complement strand
CCAGCCGCCCCGCGCTGTCACGGGTGAGGTTATCCGGCCCGCCGGGCAGATCGCGCCGATCCTTGCCGCCCAGGAGGCGCAGTGCACCGGCGCGGGTGTCCGCGATCACGATATCGCTGCCGACAGCGGCGATCCCGTTGGGAAATTGCATCGTATCATCGAGGATATTGACCTGCGCCCCGCGCACATCCGGCCAGACGATTTCGGCCACCCTGCCGTCTCCTGCGGGCTTGCCACCTTCGCAAGGCCCGCGATCCAGCGTCACGAGAAGCGCCGGGCCGGGCAGCAGCACCAGATCGTTCGCACGGCATAGCCGGGTGTCCTGCAGGCGCGCCCGCAATTTGCTGCTGGCGAGGTCATAGAGGCCAATCGCAACCTTGGGTGTGGCTTCGCCCTTGTACGTACGCTCGACGACCGCCAGTTGCCCGTCCGTCACGTCGATGCCGTGCGGCACACGCCTCGCCTCAAGCAGGACCGGTCGTACAGCCTGGTCGTGGCCGATGCCTGCCAGCGGGAGGGCATAGAGTCCGCCGCCCGGCGGATCGCCGCGCTCTGCCGCCAGACGGTCATAGGCGGAGACCAGCACCCGTTTGCGCGCGGGGTCGAACGCCAGATCCTCCGCCCCGATGATGGGTTGGCCGGTTGATGCATCGACGAGCGGCAGGCGCTGGCAGGCTCGCGCCGGGATCAGTGGCTGGCCGATCGCGGGCACGCGCCACACCCAGACCCCGCCGCCCGCCAGGAGCAGCAGCGCGGCGAGCGTCGCCAGGTGCCAGGGCTTTGGTTTACGCGCAGCCATCAGGGCCCGGGTAGCCAAGGCTTGCGAAGGTCGGGGCCAGCCGGTCGTAGATGTCCCGCACGACCCTTGCGTCTTTCTGGAAGCGATTGATCTCGAAGCTCTTCTGGGCATCCAGATAGGCCTGAAAGCGCGGCGCATGCTGGGAAAACGGCCCGATGCCCTCATTATCCAGCCCCAGTTGCGCCCAAACTCTGGACACTTCTCCCATCGGATCAGCGCTGAAGTCATCATAGCGGATGGTCTGAAACCGGCTGGGAGGGAGTGCGGCGCCATCCTCCAGCACCGCCGCCATCATCCGGGCATAGGTGCTGAAGATCACCTCCTCGACCGGCGCATCCGCATAGTCCTGCAACGCAAACTGCTTGAGCAGCTTGGCGTAGAAGTTGCGCATCGAGACGATGACATCGACCGGGTTGCGGTGGATGTGAATGAACACGGCCTGCGGATACAGCCGCGCAAGCTGGGCAACTCGCGCCGTGTAGGTCGGGTTCTTGATGAGCAGGCGGCGACCGCCGTGATGCAGGTGCAACTTGGTCAACAGGTGAACAAAACGGCGCTCCCAGCGCGCGACATCAAGGGGCGGCACATTGTCCAGGAACACGCCTTCCGCCACGAACTCCCTCAGCCGGCTGGGAAAATACAGGCCATGATAGAGCGACTGGGGGGTCATGTTCGCCATGCCCACCTCATCCTCCTGCGGGCTGTCGAGGGTGACCGGCACCTTGTCGATGAAGCGGTCCTGCGGCAGCTTGGCAGCGATCTGTTTCTTGATCAGGCGGGCCAGCAGCAGCAGGTCCCAGGGCAGGCCGGTCGCCGCCGGCGGCACAAAGCCGAACCCGGCCTCCACCATCATCTGGTAGAGATGGGTAGTGCCGGAGCGCCAGTGACCGACGATAAACACCGGCGGCGGGATGGTGTCGGGCGCGCGCACCGCCATCCAGGCGCGCTCGGCCAGCGAGAAGGGCAGGCGTCCGAGCGCCGAGCCCCAGATGGCGCGCGTGGTCTTGCGATGCGCGGGCGCAGCCGGGCCACCAAGGCGAAAAACGGTCGAGAGGGTGGCGAGATCGGCGCCGGACAAAGGATGCATGTCATCTGTTAGCCGCCGATCTGCCTGTGCTGCAAGCCCAGTACGCATACACAGGCTTGCCAAGTCTCGTGTGTGGCCGCAGGAGAACATGGCATGTCACATCCGCCTGCCGCCAAACCCGTCACCCGCGCACCCTCTCTGCGCCGGTCCATGCTCTCGGTCGGCGGCATGACCCTGCTCAGCCGGATCGCCGGTTTTGCACGCGATATCCTGATGGCAGCGGTCTTGGGTGCCGGTCCGGTCGCCGATGCCTTCCTGGTCGCATTCCGCTTGCCGAACCACTTCCGCGCCATCTTCGCCGAGGGAGCCTTCAGCACGGCATTCGTGCCACGCTATGCTGCCCTGCGCGAGGCCGACGGCGCGGATGCTGCCAAGCTGTTCGCGGACCGGTTGTTCACCCTCCTGTTCATCACCCAGGCGCTGCTGGCGGCGGGCGTGCTGGCATTCCCCGGGCCGTTCGTGCGGCTGCTGGCACCCGGCCTGAGCGGGCAGACGCTGGATCTGGCGATCCACTTCACCCAGATCACGTTTCCCTATCTGTTGTGTATCGCACTCATGAGCCTGCTTGCCGGGGCACTGAATGCGACGGGGCGCTTCGCGGCGGCCGCCTTTGCACCGGTGCTCATGAACCTGTGCATGATCGCAGCACTTCTGGTGGCCGGCCTGAACACGCGCTGGCTGCCGACGGCAGGGCATGCCGCGGCCTGGGGCGTGCTGGCGGCAGGGCTGGCGCAGTTGGCCCTGGTCTGGCTGGCGGCCAGCCGCGCCGGGATCGCCCCGCGCCTGCGCTGGCCCAGGCTAGACGCGCCGGCGCGCAAATTCTGGACAGCGTTCGGTCCGGCCACCATTGGTTCGATGGGGGTACAGATCGCCCTGTTTGCCGACACGATTATCGCCAGCTTCCTGCCGAGCGGCGCACTCTCGGCGCTGTATTACGCCGACCGGCTCAACCAGTTGCCCATCGGCGTGATCGGCATCGCAGCCGGCACAGTCGTGCTGCCGACCATGGCACGGCTGATCGGGGCCGGTGACGAGGCCGGGGCCACCCGCACCCAGAACCGCACCCTGGAGATGACCCTGCTCCTTGCAGCCCCATGCGTGGTGATCTTTGCCACCATGGCCGAGGACTTGATGGTCGTGCTGTTCCAGCGCGGCGCGTTCGATGCTGCCGCAGCGACGGCCGCCGCGCAGACGCTGGCGGCTTATGCGTTCGGTTTGCCGGCCTTTCTGCTGATCCGCAGCGTCGTCGCCAGCTTTCATGCGCGCGGCAATACCGCAACCCCGCTCAAGGCCTCGCTCACGGCACTGGCGATCAACCTGGCCCTGAAGGTCGCGCTGATGGGGTCACTGGCGCAGGTCGGGCTGGCCTTGGCGACGTCGGCCGGCGCGTGGGCCAATGTCCTCATCGTCGGTGTGCTGGCGGCGCGGCGCGGCCTCCTCATGCCGGACCGCCGGTTGCTCGGCGCGACGCTCGTCGTCCTGGCCGCGTCGCTCTTGATGGCGCTGGCCCTCGCTGTAACAGAAACGCCGGTACGGCTGGCGGCAGCCGCTTTTCCGGCCCTTGAGGCGGAAGTTCGCCTTTGCCTGCAACTTGTCGGCGCGTGTGCAGTCTATGCCGGGCTATGTTCCCTTGGCATGCGCCAGGTGCGACGCTGGTAACGCTGCCCCTGATCCGGATATTTCTTTGCGACGAATAAGGCTCCAGAGCGTGATGACGTTTGATGGAATCGTCATTGCGAGGAGCCGCAGGCGACGTGGCAATCCAGAGACTTTGATTTTGTAGCTGGATCGCCGCGGCCACTCCGTGGCCTCGCGATGACGAAAGGATCAACGTAAAGTCATCCTGCTAGACCTGTGCGGTTATAGTCCGTAACAAGAGGGGATGCACCGCACCACAATGAGACATTCATGACCTATTGCGTCGCCCTGAATCTCCGGGACGGGCTGGTGATGTGCGCGGACACCCGGACCAACGCCAGCCTCGACAACATCGCCACCTTCTCCAAGCTGCACGTGATCGAGCGGCCCGGCGAGCGCATGATCGCGCTGATGACTGCAGGCAACCTTGCGATTACCCAGGCCGCCGTCACCCGCCTGACCGAGAGCATCCCCGACATCAACGGCAACGGCACCCTTGGGGATTTTGAGGCAACGCGCGCGACACTCTGGACCGTCCCTTCGATGATCGAGGCGGCCCGGCTGGTCGGACGCACCATCCGCGATCTGTTCGATGAGGATGCGAACAATCTCATGCGGCATCAGGTGATGTTCGATGCCACCTTCCTGGTGGCTGGCCAGGTCGGTGCCGGAAAGCAGCGCCTGTTCATGGTCTATTCTGCCGGCAACTATGTGGAGTCGAGCCCGGATACGCCGTTCTTCCAGCTCGGCGAGCACAAATACGGCAAACCGATTCTTGACCGGGTCGCCAGATATGACACCAGCATCGAGGATGCGGTGAAGCTGGTGCTGATCTCGATGGATTCGACCCTGCGCTCGAACCTGACCGTCGGCCTGCCGATCGACTTGCTGACCTACCAGCGTGGCGGCCTCAAGGTCGACCTGCAACGCCGCATCTGTGAGGATGACGCCAATTTCCGCACCCTGCGCGAGCGCTGGTCGGAGGCTCTGCGTGCCGGTTACCGCAGCCTGCCCGCCCCCCAGTGGTAGCAGAAACGGGCAGCACTTACCCGCCGAAGCGGTTGGTGCGCGGGAAGCCGAGCGGGGCGTTGCGGCCCATGCTGCCGCGCGGGCCGAGGTAGGGCTGGAGATTGGTCTCGGTGCGGGTGCGCCCGGTCTCCCCGCCCATGGGCCAGGAGAGGCCGTCCGCCAGCGCAAAACACTTGGCATCCGCAAAGCCGCCGTCGCGGTACTTCTGCAGCGCGACACCCTGGCCGCTCGCCATCACCGGTACCTGATCAAGCGCAAACACCAGCAGCTTGCGGTTCTCGCCGACCAGCGCCAGATGATCGCCCGCGACCCCCAGGCACAGGGTGAGTGCGGCACCCGCCTTCTCGCCAAAACCCTTGGGGCGCATGACCTGCTTGCCCTTCCGGGTCTCTGCCAGGCAGTGCGCGGCCTCGACGATGAAGCCCCGGCCATCGCTGGCAACCAGCAGCAGCCTGGTCTCGGCGCGGTAGGGCAACAACGCGACGATCTGCTGCTCGGCCTCGATGTCGACCATCAGCCGCACCGGCTCCCCGAAGCCGCGCCCGCCGGGCAGGCTGGCGGCATCCAGCGTGAAGAAGCGGCCAGAGTCGGCGGCGATCAGGATTTTGTCCGTCGTATAGGCGTGGAAGGCAAAGCGCGGGGCATCGCCCTCCTTGAATTTGGCCAGCTCGCCATTGCCAAGGTCCAGATGGGACTTCAGCGCACGGATCCAGCCTTTCTCCGAACAGACGACCGTTATCGGCTCTCGCTCGATCATGGCCTCCAGCGGGATGTCCTTGAATTCGCCGGCAACCCCGAACCTGGTGCGCCGCGCGCCAAGCGGGGTATCCTTGGCGTAACGGGCCTTGAGGGCGGCCATCATGTCGCGCACCTTCGCTCGCTGGCGGGACGGGTCGGCCAGCAGAAGCCGCAGCGACTCTGCCTCCAGCCGCAGGTCTGCCTCCTCGCGGCGGATCTCCATCTCCTCCAGCCGGCGCAGCGAACGCAGCCGCATGTTGAGGATGGCCTCCGCCTGGCGGTCGCTGAGGCTGAAGGTTGCCATCAGCACCGCCTTCGGCTCGTCCTCCTCGCGGATAATGCGGATCACTTCGTCCAGGTTCAGATAGGCAATCAGATAGCCGCCCAGCAGCTCCAGCCGGTCCTCGATCTTGCCCAGCCGGTATTCGGCGCGCTTGACCGTGACGGTAATCTGGTGGTCGAGGAATGCCTCCAGCGTTTGCTTGAGGCTCATGACGCGCGGCGTGCGGGTCTTGTCCAGCACGTTGAGGTTCAGCGAGAAGCGCACCTCAAGGTCAGTGAGCTTGTACAAGCTCTCCATCAGCACTTCTGGCGAGACGTTGCGCGACTTCGGCTCCAGCACCAGCCGGATCTCGGTATCGGACTCGTCGCGGACATCCTCCAGGATCGGCAGCTTGCGGTCCCCGATCAGGCCGGCGATCTGCTCGATCAGCTTCGACTTCTGGACCTGATAGGGAATGTTGGTGACGACGATCACCCACTGGCCGCGCCCCTGGTCCTCCAGCGTCCAGCACGACCGCAGGCGGAAGCTGCCGCGCCCGGTCGCGTAGGTCTCGCGGATGCTGGCCGCAGACTCGACCAGCATGCCGCCGGTCGGGAAGTCCGGGCCGGGGATCAGCGCCACCAGATCGTCGATGCTTGCCTCCGGCCGGTCGATCAGCAGCATCAGGCCATCCGCCAGCTCGCTGACGTTGTGCGGCGGGATGGAGGTGGCCATGCCGACCGCGATGCCGCTCGCGCCATTGGCGAGCAGGTTGGGGAAGGCACCGGGGAAGACATCCGGCTCTTCTTCCTCACCGTCATAGGTCGGGCGGAACGGCACGCAGGCCTCGTCCAGCCCGTCCATGAGCGCTGCTGCCACTTCGGTCAGCCGCGCCTCGGTATAGCGCATGGCGGCCGCATTATCGCCGTCGATGTTGCCGAAGTTGCCTTGCCCGTCGACCAGCGGGAACCGCACCGAGAAATCCTGCGCCAGCCGCACCAGCGCATCGTAGATTGACTGGTCGCCGTGCGGGTGGAACTTGCCCATCACATCGCCGACCACGCGCGCGCATTTCTTGTAGCCGGTGTTGGGGTCAAGCTTCAGCAGCCGCATCGCCCACAGCAGCCGCCGGTGCACCGGCTTCAGGCCGTCACGGACATCCGGCAGCGACCGCGCCATGATGGTGGAGAGCGCATAGGTCAGGTAGCGCTGGGACAGCGCCTCGGTGAACGGTTGATTCTCGATCCGCGTCGAGATGTCGGGGGTGTCAATCGGCATGACGCTACTGATAGCGGCTCATCGGGCAGCGCGCCAGAGCAGTGCGCATTACTTCGCCATTGTCGCAACCGCTGCCGCCAGCCGCATGCGGGTCTCGCGCAGAGCATCGGCGCGCTCGGGTACCAGCTCGCGCTCGATGAAATAGCCGGACAGCGCCATCCCCTGTGCGATCTCCGGCCAGTCTGGCCAGTCGTTGGCGCGCAGCACCAGAAACGCCGGTAACGGCAGCAGCTTGTCCAGCCAGGGGGCCGCCGCCTCCCGGTTGACCGCCCGGCCCGACTTGGGGCTGACGTAGGCCAGATCGTCGTGCCCGCCGGTCACCGCGCAGCGCTCCAGGTCCAGCCCGAAGCCCAGCTCCGCCAGCAGCACCAGTTCAAAACGCACCAGCGCGCTGAGCGCCGCACGCGGGTCCGGCGCCAGGCACAGCAGAGTCACCAGCCCGTCCAGCGCCTCATACAGCACCGGGTAGGCATGGCCCTCGGCAAGGCTCGCCGCAGTAATCGCGGTCGCCCACTCCAGTGTTCGGGCGTACAGCGGGTCCCCCAGGGCTGCTGCCGCCGCCGGGCGATCCAGCTCCAGGGTCAGGTGACCCAGTTGCTCAGGGGTGCGCGCATACCAGTGGGCGACCACCCGGTTGCCGGGGATCAGCACCGGCGCCAGCCGCCGGGACTGACCACCACGGATGTAGCCGGCGATCAAGCCCTGATCCGCCGTCAGCAGGCGGGCGATCGCACCGTTTTCGGCATGCGGGCGGAGCGCACATAAAATGGCAGCACCACGCCACTCAGCCATATAGACACCCGTCGATCACGCAGACTCGCAAAAAGAAACAGGGCAATACCGGAGGTATCGCCCTGCATCCAGCCGTGTAAAGCTGATGGATCGGATTACTTCGCGCGCTTGCGATTGGTGCCGAGACCAATTTTCTTGGCGAGTTGACGGCGTTGCGCCGCGTAGTTCGGGGCGACCATCGGGTAATCTGCCGGCAGGTTCCACTTGGTGCGGTATTCTTCCGGCGACATGTTGTAATGCGTCATCAGGTGGCGCTTCAGCATCTTCAGCTTTTTGCCGTCTTCAAGACAGATGATGTAGTCCGGCTTCACCGAAGCACGCACCGAAACTGCCGGCTCCTGCTTGGTTTCCACGGGAACGGGCACGCTGCCAAGACGGCTCAACGTGTTGTATATATTTTCGATCAAATTCGGCAGATCAGACACCGCAACGGTGTTGTTGGCGACATGCGAAGAAACAATGTCAGCCGTAAGATTGAGCAGCTCGTTACCTTTTTCCATGGCGATTTTCTCACTGTACATTTTGAGGATTGATGCGCTGCTCTAGCAGAGCAATCATTGACAAAAATCTAATACGGAGCGTTCTTACTCTTGTCTATCAAGTTTACAAGAGCAAAAAACACAAGATAATTGTCAGAATCTATGGGGAGGACGGATTTCAACGATGATTGCGCCGTAGAGTATAGGAGTCACGCCGAATACCATCGACGCCTTTGTAGTAGCCGCGGCGAACACCTACAGGTTCGAAGTTCAGTGTGCGGTACATTTCCAGCGCTGCAATATTGTCAGCCCGAACTTCCAGAAATAACGAAATTCCCGCGGGCCTTGCATGTGCAATGACCGCCTCCAGCAAGCATCTGCCAATACCCCGACGACGCTCTTCGGGCACCACGGCGATCAACAGAATTTCCGCTTCATCGAGAATGGTGCGCGTCAAGACGAACCCGAGCAGCGCCGTCGGATCGCGGCTGTCGGCAGCGCACAGAAGTTGCACACCCGGCCAGTCAATCGCCGCCTCCAGGTCGGTCTGTGGCCAGGCCTCGCCGTATAGGGGGTCGAAGCTGTGGATCATCAGCGCGAACAGCGCTGGCATCTGGTCCGGTACCGCGTGGGAGAGCGTAATGGTTCCGCTCATGCTGGCAGCTTTGCGTCTGGTGCCCGCACATACAGCGGGCGCACTGGCTGGTGATGCTGCAGGTGCCGGGCTGCGGCGAGATAGTCCTGCGCCTGCGGCCAGAGCACCGCCTGGCCCGGCACGACGAGTGGCGCACCTGAGCCAACAACAACGCAAGGAGCATGCGCGAGTGCGGCCCATACCGCCGGCGGCGGCACTGCCACGATGCCGGACCGGGCGATCACCCCATCTCCGTCGCGCACGAAGGTCTGCGCGTAAACCTCACCCTTGTGCGCATCCAGGGTGACGGCGACTTGGCTCAAGTCTGGATCACATCGAAATGCTGCGCAGGCGGTCGCTGCGAGCGAGGAAATGCCGACCAGCTCTGCACGCCAGGCCAGCGCCAGCGCCCGTGCCGCCGCGATGCCCACCCTGATGCCGGTAAAGCTGCCCGGCCCCACCCCGACCACGATGCGCACCGCCGGCACATCCCCCATGATCTCCGCGAGTGCCGGCATCAGGGCTTCTGCGTGCCCCCGGCCAATCAGCTCATGGTGCTCGTGCAGTATCATGCCGTCCTGCCCGGCAAGGCCAACCGTCAGCGGCGACAGGGCCGTATCGATGAGGAGGGTGAACACCGTACAGTACTGGGTCTGCTCAGAGGATGGAACACGCATCCGCAAAGCTCAGGCGTGGTGAGCGCGGGAAAAGCTTGTCATGCGCGCCATAGCCAATGGCACAGATGAAGTTGGACCGGATGTCGGTCCCGGCGAAGAAGGCGGCGTCCACCTTGTCCTTGTCGAACCCGGACATCGGCCCGCAGTCAAGCCCGAGCGCCCGAGCAGCTAAAATCAAGTAGGCGCCCTGCAGGCTGGAGTTCCGGAAGGCAGTTTCCTCGGCCATATCCGGTGCCGTGAACCAGTCGCGTGCGCCCGGATTGTGGGGAAACAGCTCGGGGATGCGGTCGTAGAACTTGCGGTCGTAGCCGATGATTGCCGTGACCGGTGCCGTGCGCACTTTCTCGGTATTGCCGGCGCTGACACAAGGGATGAGCCTGGCCTTGGCGTCATCCGACTTCACAAACACCAGACGCGCCGGGGAACAGTTGGCCGACGTCGGCCCCCAGCGGGTAAGATCGTACAGGGCTTCCAGTTGCACGTCCGTCACCGGCTCGTCGCGCCAGTGACTGTGACTGCGTGCTGCACGAAACAGGGTGTCGAGATCCTGGTCTGAAACGATCGATGCCATTATTGAGCCTCCGTTCGCCGGAGACTGAGCGGATCAGGCGATCGCACGAACCTCAGTCACTTCCGGCACATAATGCTTGAGTAACGTCTCTATGCCGTTCTTGAGCGTCATTGTCGATGACGGACAACCGGAACATGCCCCCTGCATATGCAGATAGACAACGCCGTTCTGGAACGACTTGTAGACGATATCGCCCCCGTCGCGGGCCACTGCCGGGCGCACGCGGGTTTCCAGCAAGTCCTTGATCTGGGCGACGATGTCGGCATCCGCCGGATCGTCGCTGCCGTCTGCTGTGTCCGTCACTGTGGTGACGAGCGGACCGTGGCGCAGGTGCTGCATGATGGCGGCAAGAATAGCGGGTTTCAGCTCGACCCAGTCGGCCGACCCTTCTGCCTTGGTGACGGTAATAAAATTCGGCCCGAAGAACACGCCTGTCACATCGCCGAGCGCAAACAGGGCTTCAGCCAGTGGTGCCACTTCCGCCGCTTCCGGCGATGTCACGTTCAGGCTGCCGCCATCGGTGACCGGCTGGTCTGGCAGGAACTTGAGCGTCGCGGGGTTTGGTGTGCGTTCCGTCTCGATGAACATGGCGGGTATCCTGAAGTTTTACCGAGCATGTGGGCAGCAGGGCCTGAGGCGTCAAGCCTTAAAGACCAAATCAGTCCGAATTCAACGAACCAGCCTGTCGATGTCCTCGGGCTTCAGGCTGCCCGGCACCACCACCAGAATACAGGGCAGAGAACTGGCATTGCTGACGAAATAGCTGACCAACGGTCCCGGCTCGCCACGGGCAGCCGTTGCCAGCACCAGCGCATAGACGCTGGGGTCGGTGCGGATCGCGTCCAGGATTTCGCTCTCGGTCTTGCCGATCTTGACGATCAGCTCCGGCATATGCCCGGACAGCGCACTGACCTGATGCGTATGGGCGTCGAGCGTCGCGAGTGCGTTCTCGTGAGCCTCCTCCTCCATCATCTCCTGCACCCCGCCCCACTGCACGAAATCGAGCGGCGGTGTGACATGGATCAGGGCAACCCGGTCTGCCGGCGTGAGGGACGCCCGGCGCGCGGCAAACCGCACAGCCAAGGCGCATTCAGGCGTCTCGTCCACCACGGCGACGAACTTGTGCGGGCGGATCAGCGGCGTGTCGGCATCTGTCATGCCCTGACGATGCCGCCAGTTGCGCGATCCGGCAAGAGGCGTTGCCGCCGGGTCATTTCTGCAGGATCGCGGTCAACTCGCGCAACTGGGTGCGGGCACGCAGCAGTGCGAAGCCCTGTTCCGCCAGGTGGTTCTTGACCAGCGTGCTGCCGGTTTTGCCGTTCAGCACGATGATCGGATCCATGCCGACCACCTCCTCAAGGCTGGCCATCAGTTCGCCCCAGACATTGCCGACCTGGCGCTGCTGGATCAAATCGGCATAATCCTGTTGCAGGCCGAGCAGGATCATGTGTGCGGCATAGGCGCGGCCTTGCACGTCATAGAACAGATCATCGGCCTTGCGGTCCCACAGCCCGCCCTGATGCGCGACCACATGGCGGTCGAGCGTGGCAGAGGCTGCGCCGAGGCTCAGCGCCATGCGGTCGAGCGCGGCATTCAGGCTGTCGCTCCGGCGCTCGAACAGGGCAGTGCCGCTGGCAACCCGCTGGTTATAGTCTCGCAGGTCCGCGATTGCGGCCGTGTATTGCGAGGCAGAGGACGCGCGGATCGGTGGCCAGGACGCGCTGATCCACCAGCGGTCCGGCGGGTAGGAGAGTTCCTCGAAAGCCGCCTCCAGCTTCGGGTCGGTGCCGCCGGAGCCGCGGGTGCGCGCCACCTGGTCCTTCAGCTCCAGAATGAATTGCAAGGTCATGCTGCGCATGCCTTTCTGGAAGTTCGGCATATTGTCGAGCCAGGCGGTCGGGTAAAACCAGGGGTCATCCGGCACCCAGCCATGCACACGGGTTTCGCGGTCGAGCAGGCCGCTCGCCATCGCAACCGCGACACTGCCGTTGGGGGGGAGGTCCGCAACACCGGGGCGAAACGCCGTATCGGTGTCAATCGTGTGGCGCATCAACCCGCCTATGCCAAAATAGGTGATGATCAAGATGATCGGCGCCAGCCCGAACAGCAACGCCTTGTTGAGACGCCGCGCAGTGGCAGGCGCGGCATCATCGGGTCGCGTGCGCCCTGACCCTGTCAGGCGACGTGTCAATGACTCCACGCTTTCGCGCGCCTGTTGCCAAAGCCCATTCAAGCCGGCCATCTAACCCTCCGTCCTGCATGACATGCGGTGTCGTTGCAGGTCGCAGGCGCCCGGTCCAGTATTTTTCTGGATCCTCGGTTCAGTAGCTGTTGCCGCTTTTGTTTGGAGTCTTGATCACAACCCGCTTGGTTACGCCGGACTGGCCCGGAAACTCCTCGAACATAGCCTGCACGAGATAGGGGACCACCTCGGTCAGGCGGCCATCGGCACCGTCGGAGATCGCGCGACCCTCGAACAGTTTTTCCTCCGGCTTGCCGGCCTTGGTAATCTCGAGGGTCAGGCCGCGGGTGTAAATGGTGCGGCTGCTGACCTCTGAGCCGCCATAGGCTCCGTATCCGCCGAACGACCCGTATCCGCCAAAGCCGAAACGGCTGCGGGGGGAGTAGCCGTAGAAGCCGTAGGGTGCCAGGCCATAAAACCCGAACGATGGTGAATGCGTGGAGCGTATCTGCTCTCGCCCTGATGACAATACATAATCCAGCCGGACGTCGAGCGTCGGCACTTCCCCTTGTGCGGCAGGACGATAGCCCTGCGCGATCAGCTTGTTGCGCACGAGATCAGCATATTGTGCAAACTCCAGACTGCCAACCTTGGCCGGGTCGCTGGGGACAACCTGGAAGCTCTCGGCCTTCGGCAGCGTCGGGGTGTAGAAGCGGGCGACATCCGCCTTGAAGCGGGAGGCGCACCCCGCCAACAGGAATGCCGCCATACCGACGGCGATGAGCGCGCGCTTGGCGCTGTGCGAATTATTATGGGTCATCTCGACAGCTTGAGTCATCGCGACACTCTCCCGGGTAGAACGCACCCCCTCAGGAACGTCTGAAGTCGATCAAGCTGTCATCATATACTCATCGCGCCAGAAATCCTACAGTCTCGTAGACAGACCGCAGGGTGTTTGCGGCGAGTGCCTGCGCTTTCTCGGCACCCTGCGCCAGAACGGCGTGCAAATGCCCCGGGTCGCGTCGCAAACGGTTGAATTCATCCGCTACGGGTGCGAGTCGGCTGACCAGTTGCTCGGTCAGCGCCGGCTTGAACGCCCCGAAGCCTTGCCCTGCGAATTGCTGCAGCACGTCCGCGCGCGTCATGCCGGACATGGCGGCATAAATGCCCACCAGATTCTGCGCTTCCGGCCGGCCGGCAAGCGCCTCTTCATGGTCCGGCAGCGGCTCCGGGTCCGTCTTGGCCTTGCGCACTTTCTGGGCGATGGTGTCGGCGTCATCGGTCAGATTGATGCGGCTGAAGTCCGACGAGTCGGATTTGGACATTTTGGCATGGCCATCGCGCAGGCTCATCACCCGTGTCGCCGGGCCCTGGATGATCGGTGCCGGTTGGGGAAACAGCTCGACTCCATAGTCCGTGTTGAACTTCTGGGCGATGTCACGCGCCAGCTCGAGGTGCTGCTTCTGGTCCTCGCCCACCGGCACATGGGTCGCCCGGTAGATCAGGATATCGGCCGCCTGCAGGACCGGATAGCTGTATAGGCCGACGCTCGCTCCCTCCCGGTCCTTGCCCGCCTTCTCCTTGAACTGCACCATGCGGTTGAGCCAGCCGATCCGGGCAACACAATTCAGCACCCAACCGAGCTCTGCGTGCTGCGGCACGTGCGACTGCACAAACAGGATCGCCTTGGCCGGGTCGATGCCGGACGCAAGCAACGCCGCTGCCATTTCCAGCGTGTTGGCGCGCAGGGCCGCCGGGTCCTGCCACACCGTGATGGCGTGCAGGTCAACGATGCAGAACAGGCAGGGATGCTCCTCCTGCATGCGCACCCAGTGGACGATAGCGCCAAGGTAATTTCCCAGGTGCAGGTTGCCGGTCGGCTGGATTCCGGAGAGGACACGCGACGTCATGATTTTGAGATTTCCCATAAGGCAGGCACAAGGAGGTCTTCATGTGTCGAAGCCCTCATATGGTGAGGTCTAGAGCCAAACTGCCGTTTATGGAACGCTGTTCATGCCCGAACTTCCTGAAGTCGAAACCGTATGCCGCGGCCTGGCCGCAGCTCTGACCGGACAGCGGCTAAGCAAAGTCACGGTACACCGCCCGGACCTGCGCTGGCCGATCCCCGACGACTTCGCCGAGCGCCTGACCGGTGCGCGGATACAGGGCGTGCGGCGGCGCGCCAAATACGGGCTGATCGATACGGATCGCGGCGACGTGGCCATCCTCCACCTAGGCATGAGCGGACGGATGCGCATCGACCCGGTGGCCGAGGAGACACACGACCACGTCCTGTTCGAGACCGAAGCCGGGCGGCGTCTCGTCTTCAATGATCCGCGTCGGTTCGGCTCCCTGCTGCTGGCGCGTCACGACGACTGGACCGCACACCCGTTGATCGCCGCCCTGGGGCCGGAGCCGCTGGGCAACGGCTTTGGCGGCCCGATTCTGCATGCAGCGTTTGCCGGCCGGCGGTCCCCGGTCAAGGCCGCATTGCTGGATCAGGCCGTGGTGGCCGGCATCGGCAACATCTACGCCTGCGAGGCCCTGTTCCAGGCTGGGATCGCCCCGATGCGCCCGGCATCCAGCCTGACCGCCCTCGAGTCGGACACCCTGGCGGCGGCAATAGTCGATGTGCTTGGCCGCGCCATCGAGGCTGGCGGTTCTTCGCTGCGTGACTATGTACAGATTGACGGCGAACTCGGCTATTTTCAGCATGCATGGCAGGTCTATGGTCGCGAGGACGAGCCTTGCCGCCGGTGCACCCGCCCGGTTATGCGCCGGGTCCAGTCCAACCGGTCCACCTTTTTTTGCGGAAGCTGCCAGTCATGAAACTTCGCATGTCCTTTGGCTTGCTGGCAGCGCTGGGGCTTATGGCCGCCGGATCGCTGCTGCGGGATATCGATGCGCCGCTGATGCCGGGCCTCACCGAGCGCGCCGAACTGGGGTTTGCCTTCGATGTCGAAAGCGGTCGAATCGCCCGCATCGTGCTGGAGGGTGAGGCGACCCCGGATGCGGTCCTGCGCTACTACACCCAGGCGCTCACCGCCCTCGGCTGGGCCGCCGATGCCGGGTCCGGGGCCTTTCAGCGGGACGGCGAGCGCACGCAGTTGCACGTCGAGCCTGCAGAGTCCGGTGTCCGCATCACCATCGACATTCAGCCTGTCACAAACCCCGCGCGATGAGCGGTTGACCAGTGCGGGCGACTCTGTCATAGCCTCCCGCTTTCCGCGCCCGGCCGCCGCCGGGTGTACGTGTTTATTGTGCTCCGGCGAGCACCGAGGACAGGAATGGCTAATACTCCGCAGGCGCGCAAGCGCATCCGGCGCAATGATCGTCGCGCCGACATCAACAAGGCTCGGGTGAGCCGGATTCGGACCTTCGTGAAGAAGGTCGAGTCGGCAATCGCGACCGGCGACAAGACTGCAGCGGCCGAAGCCCTGCGTGCCGCACAGCCGGAAATGATGCGCGGCGTCAGCCGTGGCGTCCTGCACAAGAATACGGTGGCGCGTAAGATCTCGCGTCTGTCCGCCCGGGTCAAACTGCTCGGCTAGAGCAACAGACTTTAAATCAACCTTTGCGGGTTTTGCAACGGGCAGCCTGGCACATCGCCGGGCTGCCTGTTTTCGTCTATTGCCCTGAATTATGCCGGGGTTTTAACGCTTCGACTCGGGTAGTCATAAAAGTGAAATCATTCTCTCGGCTTGGCTATAACAGAGCGTTTTCGTGGATTCTGTGTCAATCGATTTATTTCCCCTCTTGCCACTTTGAAGGGCTTGCGAGGCATGGTCACGCTAGCCTATCTTCTATGTCTTGACGTAACGGGGCCAGTACAAAACGCATCGGTGAATGAAATGGGCAAGTCTTCTCACAGATTTACACAATCAAAACAAGTCAGACTCGCCTGCATTTCGGGGTTTTTGTCTCGTTACCAGGCGTACTGATCCCCTTCTTTTAAGCGCGCATGCCCGCCGGATTCCTCGCACATACCCTGGATTAACTTGAGCCTGCGCTGGCAGGGCCCAAGTGTTATTGTGTAAGGCAACCGACGAAATACGCAGCCTGCGCAAGGATCGCTATCTTTCGGCGTCCACGACAACTGTGCAGACGCTAAGGATTTGGAGAATGAAAGCAATGACCGCAGATACAACTGCGACGACAACCACTGCTCCGGTCGGGGAGGATCTGGGAGCGATCTGGTCGTATATCCAGGAACGCCTGCGGGCGGAGCTGGGTCAGCGTACCTACGACTCATGGGTGAAGCCGATCCAGTTCGTGCGTGTTGCTGACCAGGATGTCGTGCTCAGCCTGCCCACACACTTCATGTGTGACTGGATCAAGAGCCACTTTGCCGAGCGTCTGCGGGGTCTGTGGGCCAGCAAGATGCCGGGCGTCACCACCTTGCGCCTGATCGTGGCCCCGACCATGAGCAGCCAGCCTGCCGCAGCACTGGTGCCGCTCCCGGTCGTGGAAGCACCGGCTGCTGACCTCGACTTCGGGGGCCGACTCGAGGAGCGCCACACGTTCGAGCGCTTTGTCATCGGGCCGTCGAACGAGTGCGCCTACAATGCGGCCCTGAGGCTTGCCCAGGGCGGGCCAGTCAACTTCAATCCGCTGTTCATGCATTCCGGCGTCGGTATGGGCAAAACCCACCTGATGCATGCGATCGGCTGGGAAGTGCGCCGGCGGGATCCGGCGGCCAAGGTGGTCTACATCACGGCCGAGAAGTTCATGCTGCAGTTCATGGCAGCCCTGCGCCACCAGGATACCATCGCCTTCAAGGAGCGTTTCCGCAGCGTCGACATGCTGCTGATCGACGATATCCAGTTCTTTGCCGGCAAGGAATCGACCCAAAGCGAGTTTTTCCACACCATCAACACGCTGATCGGTGAGGGCCGCAAGCTGGTCATCTCGGCGGACCGCAGCCTCTATGACATCGAGGGCATTGAGGAGCGGGTCCGCTCGCGTCTGCAGTGGGGCCTGGTCGCGGCCATCAATCCAGCTGACTATGAGTTGCGCCTGAATATCCTGCAGGCGCGAGTCGAGCAGACCACCGATGTCACGGTGCCGCGCGATGTGGTCGAGTTTCTCGCCCGGCGCATCACCTCGAACGTCCGCGAACTGGAAGGCGCCCTCAACCGCATTGTCGGCCACGCGC
Organism: uncultured Sphingomonadaceae bacterium; assembly: GCA_964404985.1. GTDB lineage: Bacteria > Pseudomonadota > Alphaproteobacteria > Sphingomonadales > Sphingomonadaceae > Hankyongella. The sequence goes on along the minus strand of CAYOMD010000012.1, from coordinate 51,879 downwards.
TGCTGCTCGGCAAGACCATCGATCTGGCGTTCGCCCGGCAGGTGCTCTCTGACGTCCTGCGCGCGTTCGACCGCCGCCTGACGATTGATGAAATCCAGCGGCGAGTCGCCGAGTTCTACAATCTCAAGCTCTCGGAGCTGATGTCGGATCGCCGGGCCCGCGAAGTCGCCCGGCCGCGCCAGGTCGCCATGTATCTCTCCAAGCAGTTGACCCAGCGCTCCCTGCCGGAGATCGGGCGGCGCTTCGGCGGGCGCGACCACACGACTGTAATGCACGCAGTCAAACGCATCACTGACCTGAAAGCTGCCGACAGTGAACTGGCCGCCGATATTGACCGCCTGACCCGCCTGCTCGACGCCTGACGACAAGGCTGGCATCCAGACAATTCGGCACGGTGCCCCTCGGTTCATCGTTTCCGCTTGGCGGCCTTCGTGCCAGAGCCTAACAGAAGACCATGTTTTCTCGGCGCTCGCCCTATTTCCAGGCGGTCTGCTGGATCATCCTCGCGTGTGCATCCTTTGCCACGATGTGGGCGCTGATTCGCCTGACCAGCCAGACCATCCATCCGTTTGCCCTGGTGTTCTGGCGTAACCTGATCGGATCCATGCTCCTTCTGCCACTCGCCTGGCCGCAGCGTCGTGCGCTGATGCAGCGCGACCGCCTGCGTCGTCACCTGTTGCGTGCCACATCAGGAGTGATTGCGACCTTCGGCACTTTTTATGCGGTCGCCAATGCGCCGCTGGCCCAGGTGCTCGGCATCAACTACGGCGCGCCGCTGGTCGCGACGATCGGGGCCATTGTCCTGCTGGGGGAGCAGGTGCGGATCCGGCGGATCGTGGCGCTGGTCATCGGCTTTGTCGGCGTGCTGGTGGTCATGCGGCCTGGCCAATTGCCCTTCACACCGGGCATCGCCGCCGCAATCATTGCCATGCTCTCGACCGCCTTCTCGCTGCTGGCGGTCAAACGCCTGTCGGCGACGGAGCCGGGTCACCAGATCGTCATCTATTCCTTCATGCTGATGGTGCCGCCCTCGCTGCTCCTCGCGCTGCCCTACCTGGAGGTGCCAAATCTGGATGAAGCCTGGAAGCTGCTGGCACTCGGCGGACTGGCGATCCTCGGCCAGACCGGTACCGTGCATGCGTTCCGCCTGGCCGAGGCAAGCGCCGTGCTGCCCTTCGACTTCCTGCGGTTCATGCTGGTGACGCTTTATGGGGTGCTGCTGTTCGGTGAGCCGTTCGACCTGCTGACCATCGCCGGCGGGCTGATGATCTTCTGCTCGACCATCTATATCGCGCACCGGGAAGCGCAGGTTGCCGCTAAAGCAACGCCTGCCAGTGTCTCCCGGATGCCGGACGCCTAACCCTCTTTGCCGCGCGGGCTGAGCGGTCCTTTGGGGGGAGAATCGGGCGGTGCCCTGCGACCATTGATCATGTCGGCGACCCATTTGCGTCCGGTCCTGAAGATCTCCACGGCATTGCTCGGCCCGCGATCAATCGCCTCGCCCTTGAACCAGCGCACGAAGCCCATCGGCGTCTTTTGCCGCAGCACACCCGTGCGCACCGGACCGAGGATTTTCGGGTAGCGGCGCTGCAGCTTGATATACTGCCGGCGCGACCAGCGGGAGTTCCGCAGCACTAGAATAAGGCCCAGGGCGAAGACCGGCGCTCCCATCGGGCCGGGGGCAGGGCTTATCACGATGCCGATGGTGATAAGCACCCAGCCGATCGCGATCATAATCCAGCGAACCAGTTCCGGAGAGGGCTTGCGCATTGTTCGACCTGAAGACGGACGCGCGCCAGAGTCGGCCGCGCCTGTTGCATCCATGCCCAATTCGTGTGACGGAATCATGGCACTCGGCTGATCCTCTGCATCCCGGTGAATGGGTTGGCTAGAGTCCATCGGTCAGGCCGCCTGCCGATGCAGCGCGCGCCACAGTGTCTCGGGCGTTGCCGGCAGCGTGACCGGCGCACCATCCAGTGCATCGACCAGCGCATTGACGCAGGCGGCCAGCGCACCAATTGAGCCCGCCTCGCCACAGCCTTTCACACCCAGCGGATTGTTCGGGTTCGGTACCGGCGACGTATCGAAAGTGATCTCCGGCATCATGGCGGCGCGCGGCAGGGCGTAGTCCATGAAGGAGCCGGTGAGCAGCTGAGCCGAGTCGTCGTAAATCATCGCTTCCATCAGAACCTGACCCAGACCTTGGGCGACACCCCCATGTACCTGACCTTCCACCAGCATCGGGTTAACAACCGTGCCGAAATCGTCGACCACCGTGTAGCGGGTGATGGTCGGGACACCGGTCTCCTGGTCAATCTCAACCTCGACAATATGGCAGCCGTTGGGAAACACCGGAGTCGGCGCTGCAACCTTGGCATGGCCGCGCACGTCCAGCGCCTTGGGGAAGCGCTGGGCAAGGTCGCGCAAATGGACCGAGCGATTGGTGCCGCGTGCCTGGAACAGGCCATCGGCATAGTCGATGTCCGCACTTTCGAGCGCCTTGGCCGCCAATGCCGTGCCCTGTTCGATCACTTGCGTGCAGGCCTCCAGACATGCCGCGCTGCCCCACTGCAGGGAGCGCGAGCCGCCGGTACCACCCCCGACTTCGAGCCGGGCGGTGTCACCGTAGACGATCCGCACCTGTGCCATCGGCACGCCAAGTCGCTGTGCCACCACTTGGGCGAAAGCCGTCTCGTGGCCCTGGCCGTTGGACTGGGTACCAACCGCAACCTCGATCACGCCGTCCTCCAGCATGCGGATGTCCGCGAATTCCTCGGTCCCGCCACTGGCGGCATATTCCACATAATAGGCCATGCCGCAGCCCAGGCGTAGGCCCCGGGCCGCCGCCGCCTGTTTGCGTGCGGGCAGGCCCGCCCAGTCCGCGGCCACCAATGCCTTCTCCAGCAGGGCGGGATAATCCCCCACATCGAAGACGATCCCGAGCGGGGACTTATAGGGCAGTTGATCCGGGCGCAGCAGGTTGCGGCGGCGGATTTCCGCCGGGCTGATGCCGAGTGCGCGCGCTGCCTCGTCCACAACGCGTTCGGTAATCAGGCACGACTCAGGGCGCCCCGCACCGCGGTAGGCATCCGTCGGCATGGTGGTGGTCACGACCCCCAGCACATGGTTGTGGATGGCCGGGATGTGGTAGAGGCCGCCCATCATCGGCCCGCCGGCTGATGTCTGGATCATGGCACCGAACTGGTGGATGTAGGCCCCTAGGTTGCTGTGGGTCTGCACATCGAGTGCAAGAAACCGGCCTTCGGCATCGACGGCAAGGGCGGCATCGCTGGTAAGATCGCGGCCCATGGCGTCGGTTAAAAACGCATCCGCGCGCTCGCCGGTCCATTTGACCGGCAGCCCGAGCGCGCGCGCCGCGTGCAGCACCATGATATATTCCGGATAGACGAACCATTTCATGCCGAAGCCGCCGCCGACATCCGGGGTCACGATCCGCACCTGGTCGACCGGCACCTTCAGCACCACGTTGGCGATATTGTTGCGCAACGCTGCCGTACCCTGGCTGCCGGCGTGCAGTGTATAGCCCTGTGCCGGATCATATGCTCCGACTGCGGCGCGCACTTCCATGGACGTCGGGGCCACGCGGGGCTGGGTCACGCGCACCCGCGCGACGCGGTGCGCCTGCGCAAATGCCGCCTCAACCGCTGCCTTGTCACCTAGTGTCCAGTCGAACACGATGTTGCCGGCAGCATCCGGCCAGATCTGCGGCGCATCGTCTGCCAGTGCGGCCGCAACGGAGCCGACTGCGGCAAGCGGCACATAATCCACGTCGACCAGTTCAGCGGCGGCCTGGGCCTGTTCCCGCGTGTGGGCGACGACGAACGCAACCGGTTCCCCCACATACCGCACCCGCGACCCAGCCAGCACCGGGCGCGGCGTCGGCGTGCTGCGTGGCGGCAGGATGGCCGGCAACATGCCATAGTCGGCAATGTCGTCCGCGGTGTAGACCGCCAGCACCCCATCGGCAGCACGGGCGACGGCGCAATCGACGGCGCGAATCTCAGCGTGCGGGTAGGGCGAGCGCACCGACACGCCGAACACCATGCCGTCGAGCTGGATATCGTCTGTATAGCAGCCGCGACCGGTCACAAAGCGGGCATCCTCGACCCGGCGGACTGACTGGCCGATCAGGCTGCCGCCCTGGCTTGCTCCGAATTTCATCTCAGCCGCTCCTCGTGCCAGATCGCTGCCAACCCGTCCCGGTAGGTGGGATAGGCCAGTCGTGGCATCAGATAGCGCTTCATGCGCCCGTTCGCTACCCGCCTGCACTCGCTATAGAAGTCGCGGGCCATCGGCGACAGGGGCGTGGTCGCGAAATCGCTGAGTGGAGGAGGCGCTACGCCCAGCAGATGGCAGGCATAGTCTATGACCGCATTGCCGGATGCCGGTTCGTCATCCGCCAGATTGTAGATGCCGCCCTCCGGCCGCTGCATGGAGGCGACCATAGCCGAGACGATATCATCGACGTGTATGCGGCTGAACACATGCCCGGCGAGCGCTCCCTCCAGCGCTATTCGATGCGCTGATCCTGCGCGCACCCGGTCCAGCGCCGAGCGCCCGGGGCCATAGATGCCCGGCAAGCGGAAAATATGCACTGGCGCACGCGACTCGAGTGCCTGCCAGGCAAGGTCGGCCTCGATCCGCGCACTGCGTCGCCCGGCTCCCAATGCCGCCCACTCCCCGACCCAGGCGCCGCGCGCATCGCCGTAAACCCCGGTTGATGACAGGTAACCGATCCAGCGGGCCGGCGTTGCAGCCAGCACGGGCCGGAACCGGGCCAGGACCGGATCGCCGTCCGCAGGTGGCACGGAGGAGAGTATAAGGTCCGCATTTGCCATGATATCGACGACTTTCGGGTCATCGAACGCCAGCACGTTATCACCGGTCGCGTGTCGTTTGACACCGGTCACACAAGCCCCGAGGCTGCGCAGACGATGCGCGAGACGTTGGCCAGTATAGCCCAGCCCCAAAATGAGACAGCTCGCGCCTGAAATGGTATCGATTGGCACTTGTCGGACACCCTGCGCTGATAGAGAGTTGGTCGCGTAACGATAATGCCTTAACGGCACAAATGCCACCGTTCGGCTATGCACCGGCAGAATGCCAGAACTAGCTTGGGGATTACGCATGATGGACGCCGGATCGCCGACGGTCACACGCCTTGAGGACTATCGCGCGCCGGACTTTGCGGTCGAGCGCGTCGATTTGTCCTTCATCCTCGACCCGACGCGCACCATCGTCACCAGCAAACTGCGCGTGCGCCGGCAGGGTGATGCCCGCAAGCCGCTTGTGCTGGATGGCGACACTCTCAGCCTGAAGTCGGTGCGCGTGAACGGCGCCGCCCTCGAGCCCGGCGAATATATTCTGCGCCCGGACCGCCTCAGCATCCCGCTGCGTGCCGATACGGCGGACGTGGAGATCGTCACCGAGATTGATCCTGCGACCAATACCCAGTTGATGGGCCTCTATATGTCGGACGGGGTCTTTTGCACCCAGTGCGAGGCCGAAGGGTTCCGGCGCATCACCTTCTTCCCGGATCGCCCTGACGTCATGGCGGTGTACACAGTCACTATCGAGGCGGACAAGGCGGCGTTTCCGGTCCTGCTCTCGAACGGCAACCTCATGGAAATCGGCGATCTGCCCGGCGGGCGGCACTGGGCGCGCTGGCATGATCCGTTTCCCAAACCCAGCTATCTGTTTGCGCTGGTCGCCGGACCGCTCGAGGCGCTGTCTGACCGCTATGTGACCCGCTCCGGGCGTACGGTGGCGCTGCACATCTGGGTCAAGCCAGGCGATCTCGACCGAACGCACCATGCCATGGCCGCGCTGAAAAAAGCCATGGCGTGGGATGAATCGCGCTTCGGCCTCGAATACGATCTCGACATCTTCAACATCGTCGCCGTCAACGACTTCAACTTCGGCGCGATGGAGAACAAGAGCCTCAATATCTTCAACTCAAAATACGTGCTCGCCAACCGGGAGACCGCAACGGACGCCGATTTCGACGCGATCGAAAGCGTCATCGCGCACGAGTATTTCCACAACTGGAGCGGCAACCGCGTCACCTGCCGCGACTGGTTCCAACTGAGCCTCAAGGAAGGGCTGACGGTTTATCGGGACCAGGAGTTCACGTCCGATATCGGCAGCCGGGGCCTGAAGCGCATCGAGGACGTACGGGCTCTGCGGGCCGCGCAGTTCCCGGAAGATGCAGGGCCGCTGGCGCACCCGGTGCGCCCGGACAGCTACATCGAGATTTCCAACTTCTATACGGCGACCATCTACAACAAGGGGGCCGAAGTCATCCGCATGCTGGAGACCATGCTGGGTGCGGACGCCTTCAATGCCGGGTTGGCACTCTACTTCCAGCGCAACGACGGGCAGGCCGCGACCTGCGATGATTTTATCCAGGCGATGGCCGACGCCTCCGGCGCGGACCTGCGCCAGTTCCGCCGTTGGTATTCCCAGGCTGGCACTCCAATCGTGACGGCACAGCTGGACTGGGACGCGCAAGGCAAGCGCGCCGTCCTGACGCTGGGGCAATCGCTGGCCGATACGCCCGGTCAAACCGACAAACAGACGATGCTGATTCCCGTTCGGTCGGCTTTGTATGGGGCACAGACCGGCCGCGTCCTTGTGGATGAGCAGGTGCTGTGCCTGTCCGAACCGGAACAGAGCTGGACTTTCGAGGGCATCGACGAACGCCCGGTCCCCAGCCTGCTACGGGGGTTTTCAGCACCGGTCATCCTGCACAGCTCCCGCTCTTTGCAAGACCTGGCGTTCCTCGCCCAGCGGGACGGCGATTCGTTCGGGCGCTTCGAGGCCGCACAACAACTGTTTCTCGGCCAGATGCTGGAGGCAGTTGATCGCACCGCCTCCGGCGCAGCCGTCGAGACGCCGCAGCTGATGATCGACACCATCGGCAGCATGATCACCGGCACGATCGAGGACCCGGCACTGGTGGCCGAGATGATCCTGCTGCCCAGCGAGGCGTACCTCGGTGACCAGATGCCGGTTGTCGCAGTGGATGCAATCCATTCTGTGCGCATGGGAATGCGCAAGGCGCTCTCTGGGGCATTGCAGGACCAGTGGCTGCACCTGCACGCTACGCTCGCAGACCCAGTCTACGCCTTCACTGCAGACGCCAAAGCGCGCCGGCGGCTGCGCAGCATTGCGCTGCAATATCTCTCGGCCACACCAAACCCCGGCATCGTCGCTCTGTGCCGGTCACAATTTGACAGCGCCGACAACATGACCGACCGGATTGCGGCGTTCACGGCGCTGGTCAATATCGGCGGCCCGGCGCGCGATGCGGCGCTGGACGCATTTTACGCAGCCTGGGCCAAAGACCCGCTGGTCATCGACAAGTGGTTCTCGATCCAGGCGCTGGCAGCACAGCCGGATACCCTCGCCCGTGTCCTCGCCCTGACCGGACACCCGGCCTACACGCTCTCCAACCCGAATCGGGTGCGGTCACTCATGTCCAGCTTCTCGGTCAACCAGCCCTGCTTCCACGACGCCGGCGGCGCAGGCTACGCGCTGCTGGCGGACCAGGTTCTGGCTGTCGACGGGCTCAACGGGCAGGTCGCGGCCCGGCTCGTCGCACCGCTGGGCCGCTGGAAGCGCTTTGACCAGCAGCGGGCGCTGAAAATGCGCACTCAGCTGGAACGAATCGTTGCACGCCCCGGCCTTTCCCGCGATGTTTATGAAATGGTGACCAAAAGCCTGCGGTAGAGATTATGACAGCCTGGGATCTGGTGCAGGATTTTGCGGACAAGATCGCCGATTCCCCGAGTCTCACGGCACTGGAGTCCACCGTCGACGCCGCAATCAACGAACTTGGCTTCCGCCACTACGCCCTGATCAGCCATGTCAACTTCGAACAGGAAAGCGGGGTTGCGATCAGCAATTACCCGCCCTCATGGCTCGAGGAGGTGATCGCGCAGCGCTATTACCTCGACGATCCGGTGATGATGCTCAGCGAGCAGCGCATAGCCCCTTTTCTATGGAGCGATATGCCGAACCTCATGGCACTGAGCGACCGGCAGAAAACCATCCTGGCCGATGCGCGGCGCCATGGCCTGGCCGAAGGCTTCACGACCCCGGTCAAGGCGCATGGCGAGGTCGCCGCCTCCGTCAATCTGGCTGCTAAAGGCGCGGGCATAACCCATCGCTCGGTCATGCCTGCGGCGCACTACCTCTCAACCTGCGGGTTTGAGGCGGCGCGGCGTCTCAGCAAGGGGGCGGCACGGCCACGGCAGGTGGTGGCGCTGACCAGCCGGCAGGTCGATGTGATCGCGTTGCTGGCCCAGGGCAAGACCGAGTGGGAAATTGCGACGATTCTAGGCATCGGCCAATCAACCGTGCACTCGCACATATCGGAGGCCAAGACGCGCTACAGCGTCACCACGCGCACCCAGTTGGCGATCTTCGCCATCTTCGACGGCCATATCAGCTTCCGCGACGTGTTGCCGGCGACCGCCTTCAGCTGATCTCACTCCATTAAAGCGGGATGACATTTGATTAAAGCGTTCGCCCTGAGCCGATGAGCGTCATGCTGAACGTGTTTCAGCATCCATGACCATGCACGCCGCGCCAGTGCCAAATAACACCTGGACCCTGAATCAAGTTCAGGGTGACGGGGTTTCTTCTGCTGCACTGATACCAAATCTCATTGATAGAAACCTATCCGTCATTGCGAGCGGGCCTATGGCTTGCGAAGCAATCCAGCCTATGCGTTTCCTGGATCGCCACGGCCACTGCGTGGCCTCGCGATGACGAATGGATCGATGTAAAGTCATCAGACTCTAATTTACCGGCGTGTTGACCGGGCCGAAAGCTTGCGGTGCGGCATCGACTGTCACGAATCTGCTGCGCAGTTCCCGCACCTCCAGCCCGCGCTCGGGCAGACCGCTCGGCAGGATGCGGAACAGGCCGTCAACGCCGGTGTATCCCCCACTGTCTGTCAGCATCCGGATAGGGAACGGTGTGCCGACAGCCCAGCCCTTGGCATCTGCGGCGGTCGCCAGCAGCATGGCGTCGTAGCTCATGCTGGCGAAGCGGGAGGCATTCAGACCGAAGCGCTGGCGCAGTCTTTCGGCGATCTGGGTGAAGGTCGTGTCGGGGACGGTCGCAAACCAGGCTCCTTGCAGGCCAGGCTCCCGCGCCAGCCCCTGGTCGGTCGACCACAGGCCCGGCCCGAGGAAGCGCACCTGGCTGGTGGTCACACCATATTGCGCCAGCGCCGGCAGGAAGGCACGGGTGAGCGAACCGGCATCGGCAATCAGCAACACATCGAAATCGGGTGGTGGCAGGGTATTGGCGGCAGACTTGACGACCCCGCCCACACCAGCTTGCACATTGGCCCGCGCGCGCGCCAGTCGCTCGTCATACTTCGCGACGCGACGGGCCGCAGCCGCGATCTTGGTGCGGTCGCGCGGATAGCTCTGGATCGCTACCAACTGCCCGCCGGCGCGTTTGACGGCAGCGGCAAAACTCGCCGAGACCCGGGCACCGTAGGCGTCGCTCGGGGTGAGGGCGGCAAAACGCTTGGCGCCCTGGCGCGCGGCAAACGCGACAACCCGCTCGGTCTCCTGCTCCGGCATATAGCCCATCAGGTAAACGCCGCCACCTGCCACGCTCGCATCGTTGGAAAAGGACAGGATGGGCACGCGTGCAGCAACCGCGACCGGCGCAATCTGACGCGCCTCGCTGCCGAGGAACGGCCCCAGGATGAGCGTGGACCCATCCGCCAGCGCGCGCTGTGCTGCAGAGATCGCGCCGGGCGTCGTGTTATAGACTGTCAGTTTGATGCGCTGGCTGTTGCGGTCCAGCAAGGCGAGGTTGGCGGCATTGGCGAAGGACTGGCCAATGGCGGCATTGACCCCGGTCATCGGCGCCAGCAGGGCAATACGATGCTGCGGCGGCGCAACGTTCGGACGCTCGACCGGCCTGGACTTCGGCACCTGAACCTGCGGTGTCACGGCTGCAGGCGCAGGCGGCTGTGGTGCCGGTGGTGCCTTGGTGGGGCTGCAGGCCGTCGCAAACAGCGCCAATGCAACTCCGATGCTTGCCCATGAACGGCCAGCATGCCGCTGCAAACTCAAACGCTCACTCATTCCATTGACCCTAACCGCTCGGGACGCCTAACGCTGCTGGCATAGCGCACTCGGCTGGCGATTGCATACCTTGATCGCGGCGAGACGCACACGATAGCTTTTCCTGTCGGCGCAAGATCGCCATAACGGGGTATGACGCCTCTGAAACCGCTTGCACCCGGCCTCCATATCGTCGCCACGCCCATCGGCAATCTCGGTGACATCACCTTGCGCGCGATCGAAACGTTGGGCCAGGTCGACCTCATCGCCGCAGAGGACACGCGGGTTGCGGCCAAGTTGCTTCGGCATCTGGGGCTGGGAACGCCGGTCATCCCCTACCATGACCATAATGCGCCGGCCATGCGCCCGCAGCTCATCACGCGGATGCTCGGCGGGGCGACCGTCGCGCTGGTCAGCGATGCCGGTACGCCGCTGGTCTCCGACCCCGGGCTGAAGCTGGTGCAGGCGGCGCTGGAGGCCGGTGTTCCGGTCACGGCAGCCCCCGGTGCCTGTGCGGCGATCACTGCACTCACACTGGCCGGACTGCCGACTGACCGCTTCTGCTTTTGCGGCTTTCTGCCCCCCAAGTCCGGAGCGCGGCAATCCTCACTCGCCGAACTGGCGGCTGTGCCCGCGACACTGGTGTTCTACGAAGGAGCGTCCCGTCTGGCCGCCATGCTGGCGGATGCCGCGCACGTGCTCGGTCTGCGCGACGCCGCAGTCGCGCGTGAACTTACCAAACTCCATGAGGAGGTGCAGCGCGGCAGCCTGGCCGCATTGGCGGCACGCTATGCCGAGCAGGGTCCGCCGCGCGGCGAGCTGGTCGTGCTGATCGGCCCGCCGACGGCGCAACCCGCCGCCAGCGATCAGGATGTCGATGCGCTGTTGACCGATGCGCTGCGCACGCACCGCACCAAGGATGCCGCCGCATTGGTCGCAGTGCAGACCGGCCTGCCGCGCGCCCAGGTCTACGAGCGCGCGCTGGCGCTGAAACCATGAAGCGCCAGGCGGCGGAACGGCGCGGGCGGCGCGGCGAGGACCTTGCCTGCCTCTGGCTCAGCCTGAAGGGTTACGCTGTTCTGGCACGCCGGGTTAGCACCCCGGTCGGCGAGGTGGACATCATCGCCCGGCGCGGACGCACCACCGCATTCATCGAGGTCAAGGCCCGCCCGACGCTTGATGAGGCCAACGCCGCGCTGACGCCGCGCGGTATGTCACGCGTGTGCCGGGCGGCAGAACTGATCGCGGCGCGCTATGCTGATGACGCTGATTTCATCAGAATCGACGCCATTCTAGTTGCACCCAATCGATTCCCAAGGCACCTTCGCAATATCGTTTTGGAGGGTGCACGATGACCCCGGCCCCACTCGAGCGCATCGGCGCATTGTCCGATGGCGAGATCGACCTTGCCGACGCGGCGTTGGAACTCGGCGCGCTGGACCGCCCCGGCGCGTCCCTGCAATCCTACCGCGACCATCTGCTGCGCATGGTGGAGACTGCCACCAGCCTGGGCCGCAGCATCGCGCTCCCGCACGAGCAGGCAACCCTGCTGTCCTACGTCCTGTTCCGGCGCAACAGCTATGAAGGCGACCGCGCGACCTATGAAGACCCGGCCAACGCCAATATGCTCGATGTCATCGATCGCAAGCGTGGTTTGCCGGTCTCCCTCTCGATCCTCTATCTCAGCATCGCCCGGCTAGCCGGCTGGCATGCTGACGGCCTGAATATCCCGGCCCACTTTCTCATCCGGATCGGCGATGGCTCAGGTGCCGTGCTGCAGGACCCGTTTGACCAGGGCAAACAGATCACGCCCTCGAGCCTCGAGCTGCTGGTGCGCCGCGCGACCGGCGGAGAGACCCCAGTGGTGACAGAGCACCTCCAGGCTCTCTCCAACCGCGCCATTCTCATCCGCCTGTTGAACAACATCGCCGCGAGGGCCGAGCGCGACGGCAACCTGACCCGTGCCCACACGATGCACATGCGGATGACGGCTATTGCACCGACCTTCACCGGCCTCTGGTGGGAACGCGCACGCCTGGAGCAAGCCCTGGGGCTGGTGCGCGCCGCGCGGGCGTCGCTCGTTGCCATGCTGGAGACCACGCGCAGCCCGGAGATTGCGGCCCAGATCCGGCTGGCGCTCGACGGCCTCACGCGATCGATGAACTGATTGTTTTCGGCTTTCAGCATTGACGCCCCGTTCCTGCCGGGCATTGTCGCCGCTCACGAGACAGGAGACTGACCATGCCCTTGCGCGTTGCGGTGCAGATGGACCCGCTGGAGACGATCAACATCCAGGGCGACTCGACGTTCGCACTGATGCTGGAGGCGCAGGAGCGTGGCCATAGCCTCTACCATTATCTCGCAACGGACTTGACCTGCGACGAGGGCGTCGTGCGGGCACAGGCGCGCCCGGTCAGCGTCCAGCGCATTGCCGGTGCGCACTATACAGCCGGCGAGCGCGTCACCCTTGACCTGCGCCGGGATGTGGATGTGGTGCTGATGCGTCAGGACCCGCCGTTTGACATGGCCTACATCACTGCGACCCACCTGCTGGAGATGGTCCAGCCGGATACGCTGGTGGTCAATGACCCCGCCGAAGTGCGCAACGCGCCGGAGAAGCTGTTCGTCCTGCGCTACCAGCACCTGATGCCGCCGACCCTGGTGACCCGCCGTCTGGACGAGGCGGAGGCATTCCGCGCCCGTCATCGTGAGATCGTGGTCAAGCCGCTGTTCGGCAACGCGGGGGCCGGTGTCTTTCACATCGGCGCGGGCGACCCGAACCTGCCGGCGCTGGTCGAGATGTTCAGTGGTCAGATGCGCGAGCCGTTCATGGTGCAGAAGTTCCTGCCGCAGGTTCGGCTCGGCGATAAACGGATCGTGCTGGTGGACGGCGCGCCGGCCGGGGCGATCAACCGGGTGCCAAGGAACGGCGAAATCCGCTCCAACCTGGCCGCCGGCGGTCGCGCGGCCTCGACCGACCTGACCGCCCGCGAGCAGGAGATCTGCGCGACCATCGGCCCGGACCTGAAGGCGCGCGGGCTGCTGTTTGTCGGCATCGACGTCATCGACGGCTACCTGACCGAGATCAACGTCACCTCGCCCACCGGGATTGTCGCCATCGACGCCTTCAACGGCACCAACACGCCCGCGCGCATCTGGGGCGCGATCGAGGCGCGTATCGCCAATTGAAACTGTTAAGGCCGGCGCGCTACACCACAAGAGTTTAGGGGGAAGTGCATGACCGAAACGCAGCCAGCCGCAGTCCAGCCGGAGCTCACAATCGTCGTGCCGGTCTTCAATGAAGAAGCCGTCATCGAGATGTTCTACGCCGCCATGTGCCCGGTGCTCGACGACATCACACCGGACTGGGATATCGTGTTCGTCAACGACGGCAGCCGGGACCGCACGCCGGAGATCATCGCGTCACTCCACGCGCGCGACCCGCGGGTCAAGCTGGTCGACTTCGCCCGCAACCACGGCAAGGAAATCGCCCTGACCGCCGGGCTGGACCATGCGCACGGTCGCGCCGTCATCCCGATGGATGTCGACCTGCAGGACCCGCCGGACGTCATCGCGCGCATGGTCGCGCAGTGGCGTGCCGGATATGACATGGTGCTGGCGCGGCGCAGCGACCGCTCTGAGGACGGTTTCCTGAAGCGGTTGACCGCCAACGGTTTCTACCAGGTGATGAACCAGGTCAGCGACGTGAAGCTGCCGGACAATGTCGGTGATTTCCGCCTGATGGACCAGCGCGTGGTGGCGGTGCTGCGCCAGTACCGGGAGCGCACGCGCTTCATGAAAGGCATCTTCGCCAGCCTCGGCTTTCGCCAGACCGTAGTGGAATACGCCCGGCCGCAGCGCGCCGCCGGCACCACCAAGTTCCGTGCGTGGAAGCTGTGGACGCTGGCGCTGGAGGGCATCGTCTCGTTCAGCTCGGCGCCTTTGAAAATCTGGACCTACATCGGGCTGGCTGGTGCCGCTTTTGCACTATTCTTCATGATCTATATCGTGCTGACTACGCTGCTGTTCGGCAATACGGTGCCGGGCTATGCGTCCTTGATCTCGTTCGTGCTGCTGTTCAACAGCCTGACCCTGATTGGCCTTGGCGTGATCGGCGAGTATATTGCCCGCATCTTCTACGAGGTGAAGGGCCGACCGCTCTATATCCTGCGTGGCACGCTGGGGATCGACCAGAAGTAACGGCCCCTTCTAATCGGAGACACATGATGCTCGCACGCCTGCTCATGCTTGCGCCCCTGGCCTTGGTCGCCGCCGCAGCCGCCCAGGCGCAGGATGATCACCACATGTCCCCGCTCCAGACCCTGGTGGTGAACGCGAGCGCAGATGTCGCCCGCGCGCCGGATCTTGCGATCATCAATGCCGGCGTGCAGACCGACGCGGCGACCGCGCAGGCTGCCATGGCCGATAACGCCCGCAAGATGGCAGCCGTCATCGCAACCCTCAAGCAGCGCGGCGTGGCCGACAAGGACATGCAGACCAGCGGCCTGTCGTTGAATGCACAATATGACTATCGCCAGGGTAACACGCCCAAGCTTACCGGTTATCAGGCGACCAACACCCTGACCTTGCGCTTGCGCAAGCTGGACAGTGCCGGCGCGATGCTCGACTCGCTGGTCACCGCCGGGGTCAACCAGATCAACGGGCCGACGTTCGACCTGAGCGACCCCGAGGCGGCCCTGGATGAGGCACGGCAAAAAGCCGTGCGGATGGCCCGCACCCGCGCGGACCTTTATGCGGCGGCAGCCGACCTCAAGGTCAAGCGTATCCTGTCGATTGCAGAGGGCGGCGCATCGGCCCCGCAGCCGGTGTTCCTGAAAGCCGCGCGCATGGCCGCTGCAACACCCGCAGACGCCACCACAGAGCTCGCGCCCGGCGAGATCAGCCGCACAGCGACTGTCTCGATAACCTTTGAATTGGAATAGTGGGCACCGGATGGCGCGCTCGAAGAGATTCGAACTCCTGACCCTCAGATTCGTAGTCTGATGCTCTATCCAGCTGAGCTACGAGCGCAGGCCTTCCGGTGCGAGGCCGGGAACCTAGGGAGTTTTGCCCACACACGCAAGCCCTAATGCGGTGCAGCATCCCATGACCAAAGTGGTGCAATTCCTGCTTCCCCTTTCCGCCGGACTCAGTAAGCATGACACCATGGTTTGCCGCACTGCCCTGACGTCCACCCTCTTGCTGCTGAGCGCCTGTGCTAGCGCGCCACAGCCATCTGTCGACCCACGCCTGAGTGTCGCTGTGCAACCGGGTGCGGATGCGCCATGGCCGTCACTGCTGACCCCGGAAGAGCGTGCCATGACCAGCCGGCTCAACGAGCAGATGGCTGCACCGGATGCCGCCATGGACCCGAACGCGATGATCCCGGACCTGCGCCAGAGCAGCAGCGAGGCCGGCCTTCTGGAAAAGGATCTGGAGTCCGCTCTGGTCCGCTGGACCCGCCAGGGTGCAGCCCTTGAAGCGGCACTGGAGGCCCTCGCCGAGAACCCGGATGCTGCCGCGCAGTCCAAAGCGCAAATCGAACTCTCGCGCCTCAACAATGCCGCCAGCCGCTTCGATTCGCTGCATGGCAATGCGGAAAAGCTGGCGGGTGAACTGGCAATGCTGGCCGTCAATGGGCATCCGGTCGCCGGCCCGCTGCGGGAGACCGGTGAGGCCCTGAAGATGATCGAAGACGCCCAGGCCGCGCACAGGGTCGTCGTCGGCACCGCAACCCGCAGACTGGCCGAACTCGAAAAGTAATCGTTATAGAAATAGCTCGGCAGCGGCATCGATGATGGCGTTGGCGTCCAGCCGGTACTCCCGGAAGAGATCGGGCAGGTCGCCGGTCTGGCCGAAGCGGTCCAGCCCCAGCGGTGACACCTTCTGACCGCGCACGCCGCCAAGCCACGACAGGGCCGCGGGCGAGCCATCCAGCACCGTCACCAGCCCGGCCTGCGGGCCAAGGGCCGCCAGCAGGCGCTCGACGTGGCTCTGCACCGCCGGGCCGCCCTGGCTGCGTGCCGCACGGGCCGCACTCCAGCCACGATGCAGCAAATCGGCCGAGGTGACGTTGAGCAAGCCCAGCCCCGGCAGGTCGTCGGCAAGCTGCGCCCAGGCGTCCAGCGCTTCAGGCAGAATCGCGCCGGTCGCAACGATTGCGGCATCTGCGGCCGGCCCCGGGTGCTTCAGCCAGTAGCCGCCGGCCAGCGCGTCCTCCTCCCAGCCACTCTCCGGGCGCGCGATCTGCGGGATGGTGCGGGTGCTGAGGCGAAGATAGACCGAGCCGCCGTCAGGGGCCTGCATGTGCTGGAACGCATGGGCCATGATCAAGGCCAGTTCGTCGGCATATGCCGGCTCGTAGGCGGTGAGCCCCGGCTGGCCCATGCCGATCAGCGGCGTGTTGATCGACTGGTGCGCCCCGCCTTCCGGCCCGAGTGTCAGGCCGGACGGCGTTGCCACCAGCAGGAACCGGGCATCCTGGTAACAGGCGTAGTTCAGGCAATCGAGGCCGCGGGCAATGAACGGATCGTACACTGTGCCGATCGGCAGCAGCCGGCTGCCGAACAGCGGCCCGGCAAGACCGAGCGCGGCCAGCATCAGGAACAGGTTGTGCTCGGCGATGCCCAGCTCGATATGCTGCCCGGCCGGTGCGCCCGCCCACTTCTGGGCACTGGGGATGCGCGCCTGCTGGAACACATCCGCGAAGTCGCGCCGGCGGAACAGCCCGCGCTGGTTCACCCAGGCCCCGAGATTGGTCGAGACGGTGACATCCGGCGAGGTGGTGACAATCCGCTCGGCCAGCGGATGCCCGGACTTGGCGATCTCCAGCAGAATGCGCCCGAACGCCGCCTGGGTTGACTGCTCAGCCTGCTCCGGCACCGGCAGTCGCACCGGGACCGGCACCGCCGAATAGGGCCGGTCCCCGGCTTTGGCGCGGATGGGCGCGGCGTCCAGGAAGGCCTGCACCTGCGCTGCTGCATTGTCCCCAAGCCCGGCGAGCGGTGCCCACTCTGCCCCCTCGGCAATGCCGAGGCTCGTGCGCAGCTCCGCAATCTGGGACGGGGTCATCAACCCGGAATGGTTGTCCTTATGGCCCTGGAACGGCAGCCCATAGCCCTTGATGGTATAGGCGATGAAGAGCGTCGGCGTGTCGTCCTGCGCACTGGCAAACGCCTCCAGCAGGGTCTCGATGCAGTGGCCGCCAAGCCCAGTCATCAGCTTGGCCAGCGCATCGTCGTCATAGGCGGCCAGCAGGTTCGCCACACCCGGTTCCTGCCCGATATCGGCGAGCAGACGCGTGCGCCACACCGCCCCGCCCTGGTAGGTGAGGGCGGCATAGTCCGCGTTGGGGCAATTCTCGATCCAGCGCTCGAGTGCTTTGCCGCCCGGCCGTGCGAAGGCGGCGCGCAGCACCTTGCCGTACTTCAGGGTCAGCACGCGCCAGCCGCAGGTCTCGAAGATGTCGTCGAACCGGCGGAACATGCGGTCGGCGGTGGTCGCATCCAGGCTCTGGCGGTTGTAGTCGACGATCCACCAGCAGTTCCGGATGTCGTGCTTGTAGGCCTCAATCAGGCACTCGTAGATGTTGCCTTCGTCCAGCTCGGCATCACCCATCAGCGCGATCATGCGGCCGGTGTCGGCTTCCGCCAGCTGGCCGCGCGCGATCAGATAATCCTGCACCAGCGATGCAAAGGCGGTGATCGCCACGCCGAGCCCGACCGAACCGGTGGAAAAGTCGACCGGGATTTGGTCCTTGGTGCGGCTGGGGTAGCTCTGCGCGCCCTTGAAGCCGCGAAACGCCTGCAACTGCGCGAGGTTCTGCTGGCCGAGCAGATAGTGGATCGCATGCAGCACCGGCCCTGCGTGCGGCTTCACCGCCACCCGGTCATTGGGCTTGAGCGCATGGAAATACAGTGCGGCCATGATCGCGGTGATCGACGCGCAGGATGCCTGGTGCCCGCCGACCTTCAGGCCGTCACGGCTCTCGCGCAGGTGGTTGGCGGTGTGGATGGTCCAGGCGGCTAGCCAGCGCAGCCGGACCTCCAGCGCGCCCAGGCTGGCGACCAGGTCCGGGTCGATGGTCGGTGTGGCACGGCGTTTCGTGGCGGGCATGGCGACCTCAGAGTGGTGTTTTCTTGCCGTCTAGCGCAAGATGCAGTCCCGCGCCATCGCCGCTTAACCGGCACGCCAGTGCATGGTGCAGCCCACAGCGCGCGCGTTCGGATAGACCGCCGTCTTGCGGGTGGTGACGCTGACGGCGAACACATGCGCCATGGCCCGGCAACGGGCGATCAGCTCGCGGCAGAAGCTTTCCTGCAGGTTGTAGTGCCGGTCTGCCACCAGTGCATCGATGTGGGCGACGATCGCCTCATAGTCGACCACGGCGTCGATCGCATCCGCATCGGAGCAGGCCGCGACCTCGAGCGTGACACTGACACTGAGCGGCTGGCGGCCGCGCTTCTCGGCGGCATGGATACCGATGCGCGCCTGCACCTGATACTCCTCCAGGAACAGCGTGTAGCGCGCCGGTGTCACCGCAGGCGGCGCATAGGCGTCAGTGTCGGGCAGTGGCGGGCGGGCGGCATCATCCATGCCCGCCCACACCATGCCCCAACGACCGCGTCAAGACCGCCGTGCCAGCCGCGTGGCGACAAGCTGGAAGCGCCAGGCCATAGCGAGCGCGGTGACCAGCATGCCGATGCCGAACGCCAGCGCGAGGCCGACACCACCGAGGCCGAAGCTGACGACCAGTATTGCCGCAGCCCCGACCGCCACCCCGAGGTAGCCCGCGATCTGGAGGACGGAGGCCATCAGCGGGTCGCCTGCGGCACGCAGGGACAGCATCAGCACAAAGGCAACGCCGTCGAACAGCATGAACGGCACGAAGGCGCGCAACTGTGCCAGCGCTTCCGTCGCGGTTACGGCGTCCGGCTGGAACGGCAGGATGGCGAGCGGCAGGTTGGGGTAGATCAGCACCACCAGTACCGCCATGGCACAGAGGGTCAGGCCGGTCGCCAGCCAGGCACGCAGGCCGATTTCCCGCCACGCCTGAGCGCCGTAGGCATTGCCGACCCGCACCGAGGCCGCCATGGCAAGGCTCATGCCGACGATCAGCACCACCAGATGCACCGAGAGCAGAATCTGGAAGGCTGCCGCAGTCGGCGCGCCAAAACGCCCGGCCCAGACCGCGAGGATGTTGAGGCCCAGCAGGTCAAGCATGGTCGCCAGACCCGGCGCAAACCCGAACCGGCGCAGCGCCCGCCCCTCGCGCCAGGCACGACGCCAGCCGGCATCCCGCACCCCGTAGCGATCTGCATCCGGCATCCAGCGCAGGTACAGCAGCACGATCACGGTCGTCAGCGTCACGGCCAGCGTGGTCGCGAGTGCCGCCCCGGTCGCGCCCATCGCCGGTGCTCCCAGATTGCCGGTGATGAACACCCAGTTGAGCAGCACATTGAGCGGCAGCGCCGCCGTGATGATGATCATGCCCGGCTTCGGGCGCCCGATCCCCTGCAGGAAGAAGAAGGCAGCCGAGCCGACCATGGTCGGGAC
This sequence comes from uncultured Sphingomonadaceae bacterium, assembly GCA_964404985.1. Lineage (GTDB taxonomy): Bacteria > Pseudomonadota > Alphaproteobacteria > Sphingomonadales > Sphingomonadaceae > Hankyongella. The sequence continues at coordinate 32,209 of CAYOMD010000012.1, read as the reverse complement.
GTAGCCGAGCGTGATCATGGTGCTGAACGCGACACCGCCGTCCGCCAGGTCCGGCGCGACCCCCGCGAGCGTAAGCGCCGGGCGCGCCAGCAGCAGCACCAGGGCCGTCAGCACCGCCCCGAGAACCGCCGCATAGAGCAGGCCCTGGCGCATGACATCGCCGCACCGGCGCGGATCGCCCGCGCCGACTGCCCGCGAGGTGAAGACGGTGATCCCCGCCATCAGCCCGATCCCGGCGATCACCGCCACCCAGTTGAGCGCACGGCCCATCCCGAGGTAGGCCAGCTCCTGCGTGCTCGCCTGCCCGACCATGACGGCATCGATGACATTCAGGCCCATGCGGCTCGCCTGCGCGATCATCATCGGCCACGCCAGCCGCAGCAGGGTCGCCGTCTCGGTGTGCAGGCGCGTCAGAAGCGCTGACCCGGGTGCGGGGTCAGCTTCAGGCGAGGTGTGGTTCAGCATTGCGGTGGTTCCGTGAACGGAAAACCCCGTTACACATTCCCCGCTCGGGACGCAAAGCGCGGTTCAGGCGACTGGATCAAAACGCACGCCCGGCGGCGGCGGCATGTCCTCGGGCACGAAGAAGTCCGGCAGCAGGGGCTGGGTCGGGTCGACCCGGTATTTGTCGAAATCGGTGACGCCCTTGCTCGTCAGGTAGGTGTCATCGATCAGGAAGTTGCCGGTGAAGCTGGCCGATGGCTCGTGGAAAATCTCATAGGCGGCATCGGCCAGAATGTCGGCGGTACGGCTCTTGCGGATGCCCTCGTCACCCAGCAAGGCAAACTGCACCGCCGCGGTCGCTATGGTGGTGCGCGGCCACAGGGCGTTGAACGCGATCCTGTCCTTGCGGAACTCGCCAGACATGCCGAGCACACATTGCGACATGCCGAACTTCGCCATGGTGTAGGCGACGTGCGGCGCAAACCACTTGGCGTTCATGTCCAGCGGCGGCGACATCATGAGCACATGTGGATTCTCGGCCTTGCGCAGGTGCGGCACGCAGGCCTTGGAGACCAGAAAGGTGCCGCGCGTGTTGACCTGGTGCATCAGGTCATAGCGCTTCATCTCGGTGGCCTCGGTTCCGCTCAGACTGATTGCCGATGCGTTGTTGACGCAAATGTCGATCCCGCCGAAGGTCTCGACGGTCTGGGCGACCGCCCGCAGCACCGACTCCTCGTCGCGCACATCGACGATCAGTGGCAATGCCTTGCCGCCCGCCGCCTCGATTTCGGCTGCCGCCGAATAGACGGTGCCGGGCAGGTGCTTGTGCGGCTCGGATGTCTTGGCGGCAATCGCGACATTGGCCCCGTCGCGCGCGGCGCGCAGGGCAATCGCCAGGCCGATGCCGCGGCTGGCACCGGTGATGAACAGGGTTTTGTTGGCAAGGCTCATTGGTTTCTCTCCCCTCAGGCGAATTTTGTGAAATCTGGTGTACGGCGTTGCAGGAAGGCTGCAAAGGCTTCCTGCGCTTCCGGTGACCGCAGGCGGGCCATGAACTGTGCGCCCTCGATATCCATGATACGGGCATAGGTTTCGGCATCGCGCATCAACCGCTTGGAGAGGCGCAGCGCCTCAGGCGGGCGCTGGGTGAGCGCACGGGCTGCAGTCAGCGCCGTCTCGGCAAGCTGGTCGGCGGGGACGGCGGCATTGGCGAGGCCCAGCCGCACGGCCTCAACGCCGCTCAGCTTCTCCCCGAGCGCAAACATGGCATAAGAACGGACATGGCCAATACGTGCCGGCATGAGCAGGCTGGAGGCCGCCTCCGGCACCAGCGCCAGGTTGATGAACGGCGTCGACAACTGCGCGTCTTCCGCCACATAGACCAGATCGCAGTGCAGAAGCAGCGTCGTGCCGATGCCGACAGCCGCACCGTGCACCGCCGCGACCAGCGGCTTTTCCGCAAAGGCCAGCGCCTTCAGCACGCGCGTGACCGGCAGGGATGCGAAGTCTGGCGCCGATGTCGCGACACTGGCGAAGTCCATGATGTCATTGCCGGCCGAGAAGCAGTCGCCCTCGGCCCTGAACAGGACAACACGCACGCCCGGATCCGTCTGCGCGGCCTCCAGGGCATCGGCGATCGCCGCGTACATGGCGTTGGTCAGGGCGTTCTTTTTCTCCGGGCGCTGCAGGACGATGTGCAGAACACCGTCTTGCTGCTGGGTCAGAATGTGGTCGGTCATGCCATGGACTCCTTAGTGCGCTGTGGCGGCATTTTCCTCGGCAATAAGCTCCTTCTTGGAGAGCTTGCCGATCATGGTCTTGGGCAGGCTGTCGCGCAACTCGATGCTGGCCGGTTGCTCGTGCTTGCCGATGCGGGTCTTGAGATAGGCCTTCAGGTCATCAGCGGTCACATGGCCGCGGGCGTCAGCATTCAAGACGACGAACGCCTTCGGGCGCTGGCCGAGATATTCGTCGGCAACGCCGATCACGCTCGCCTCCAGCACGCTGCCATGCTCGTAGAGTGCTTCCTCGATCATGCGGGGGAAGACCTTGAAGCCCCCCACGTTGATCATGTCCTTCAGGCGGTCGACGATGAACAGATAGCCGTCCGGATCGAGGTAGCCAACGTCACCGGTCTGCAGATAGCCATGGCCGAGCACGGCAGCCGTCGCCTCCGGCCGTCGCCAGTAGCCGCGCATGACCTGCGGTCCGCGCAGGCAGATTTCCCCGGTTTCTCCGTGCGGGAGGATACGACCGGGATCTTCCTTGTCGACGATCACCACCTCGGTGCCTGGCACCGGGACCCCGACAGAGCCAGCCTTGTTGGCACCATGATACGGATTGACCGATGCAATGCCCGTACTTTCGGTGAGACCGTAGCCCTCGAGGATGATACCGCCGCTGGTTGCCTCGAACTTGCGTTTGAGCTCGACAGCCATCGGCGCACCGCCTGAGATGGAGACGCGCACGGACTTCATGACGGAGAGCGATTCCGCATCGGCATTCAGCAGCGCCTGAAACATGGTCGGCACGCCTGGCATGAAGGTAATCCGGTGGCGCTTGATGAGCGCCAGGGCCCCCTTCAGCTCGAACTTGGGCAGGATGGCGATCAGGCCGCCGCACAGGGTCATGCCGTTGAGGACCGAGACGCTGGCAAAAATATGAAAGAAGGGCAGCGCCCCGAGCATGCGCTCGGCCCCGAATGCGATTCCACCCTGGGCACCGACTGCCTGCTGGGTCGCCATACTGACGTTGGCATGGCTGAGCATGGCCCCCTTGGGCACACCGGTGGTGCCACCGGTGTATTGCAGCATGGCGATATCTTCCGTCAGGTCGACCGGCCGCTGCTCATACGGCCCCGTGTGGCGAAGCAGGCGCTGGGCCGGGATACGTCGCGCGCAGGGTTTGACCTTGGCCACCAGCTGCCGCTTGGCGACCCGGAATGCCCAGCGTGCCGCAACCGGCAAGGCATCTGCAAAACTGCAGACGATCAGTGCCTTCAGCCGGCTTGCCTCCAGCACCGCGTTGATGGTGTCGTAAAGGGCGGCCAGATCGAGGCAGACCATGAAATCGGTCTGGCTATCCTCGACCTGGTGGATCAGCTCGTGCGTCGAGTAGAGCGGCGAGAAATTCACCACCGTGCCGCCGGCTCTCAGGATCCCGTAATAGAACACCACATACTGCGGGCAGTTGGGCAGGAACAGGCCGACACGGTCCCCCTTGGCGAGGCCCATGGCCTGCAGCCCGGCGGCAACCCGGTCTGCCTGCGCGTTAATGTCACCGTAAGTGTAAACGCGTCCCAGGAAATCGAGGTAGGGCTGCTGCGGTGCGCGCCTGGCTGATTGTTCCAGAATCATCTGCACCGGCATGGGCTGCATGTTCTCTGGCAAGCCGATATCCGGCCTGGCCGTCTCGTTCTTCATGTCCTCCTCCCAAGGCGTGCGCTCTCCGGGCGCATGGTCCTGAACACTCGCACAGGGTTCAGCCTGTGAATACGTCTACTTCGCGGCCATCCCGGATTTGTGTCGTTCGCTGCAGATGATTGTGCCGCACCAGATGGTTGAGGTGGGCATAGGCCTCACCGCTGCCCATCATGATGTCGTTGTCTGTCAGCATCCGTCCGAACAACGCGGGAAAGCATTCAATGACCGTGTGCGGCGATTCGCGACACAGGGCGGTCACCCGCGCGAGTTTGTCTGCATGGTCAGCCTGAAGCTGCCGCACCCGGGTATGCAAGCCGCGGAACGGCTCGTTGTGGGAGGGCAGTACAAGCAGACCCTCCGGCAGCGCCAATAGCCCGTCAAGGCTCTCCAGCCAGTCGCCGAGAGGGTCTTCATATGGCTCCATCGGGTAAACGGACACGTTCGAGGTGATGCGGGGCAGCACCTGATCCCCGGAGATCAGCACGCCCAGCGCCTCGTTGACCAGGCAACAATGCTCCGGCGCATGACCGCGCCCGACATGCACCCGCCAGTCATGCTGGCCGACCCGGTGCATCTGCCCATGCTGCAGGCGGGTGTAGCTGACCGGCAGAGGCGCAACCGCCCGTGCGAACAGGCCCCAGCCCCGCCCGGCGAAGCGCTTGATCGATTCGGACGGCCAGCCGGCACGGGCATAAAATGCCTGCACGCCCTCCGGCGGGGCCGGCAGTGCACCCAGCATCAGGATGGACGCCATCAGATAGTCGGTGCGCGACATCAGCAGCGGCGCACCGGTCAACGCCGAGAGCCAGCCCGCCAGCCCGATATGATCCGGGTGGTAGTGGGTGACGAAAATGCGCGAGACCGGCCGGCCGGCCACAAGCGGACCATCAAGCACCGCACGCCAGACGTCCTGACACCCAGGCGCATTCAATCCGGAGTCGACGATGACCCACGAGTCGCTATCCTCAAGCAGCCACAGGTTGATGTGATCGAGTGCAAACGGCAGCGGCATTCGCAGCCAGTACACTCCCGGTGCGACTTCGTGCGGTGCGGTCGGCTCCGGCTTCCAGCGCCCGAGCGGATAGGTCAGGCCACGATAGTCCGACGGCACCGGCGCGTCCTGCGCATCGGGCGGCGCGATTTCAGGCTGGGCCAGGGATTGATCGGTCACAGACAGTCTCCGAAGCGCGACGCTATCTTACGTTAACGTAAACGTAAAGCGAAGTCATGCTGCATCCTTCGGCTGGAACACCAGAAGCGTGGACGTGCCGTGGCCGACGACGCGCCCGCGCACGTCCGTTGCAACAGCATCCGCGGTGACTATTGTGCGCCCTGAGGTCACGACCCGCCCGACACAACGGATGCGCCCCGAGTCGGGAAACAGAGGGCGGCTGAAATTGACCTTGGTCTCGATGCTTGCATAGCCGACACCGGCAGGCAACGTGGTGTGGCAGGCACATCCGCAGGCACTGTCGATGATCGTCAGCAACAGCCCGCCATGAACAGTGCCCAGTGGGTTCAACACGTCGGCGGTCGGCTCTGCCTCGAAGACGGCCGTGCCTTCACCGACCTCTGCCAACCAGAAATTCAGCGCGCGCGCCATCGTTGGAGCCGGGACGCGCCTTTCCATCATGGCACGCATGAGCTCAAATCCTGTCAAGCTTGCAATATCGGCAGGGGCAATCGGGCCGAACGTCACGTTTTCAAAGGCGGTCATGCTTTGCTCTCCTGAACTGTCTTGTGCATCATAGACCAGCTTGACGTTTACGTAAACGTCAGTCAATATGGTGGACATGAAGCTGGAGATTCGGTCAATGTTCGAGCCTGACGCGAGCCATGTGCCCGCGGATGCCCGCTTTACGATTACCGAGCTGGCCGAGCATTTCGGGATCACAACGCGTACGATCCGCTATTATGAAGACGAAGGCATGATCGCGCCGGAGCGCCAGGGTCAGAACCGCGTCTACTCCAAGCGGGATTATGCACGGCTCAACTGGATTCTGCGGGGCAAACGAACAGGCTTTTCCCTTTCTGAAATTCGTGAGATGCTCGATCTCTACGATCTCGGGGATGGCCGCGAGCGCCAGCGTGAGGTGACCCTCAATTACTGCTATGCCAAGCTTGAATCGCTGAAGGAACAACGGGCGGACATCGATTTCCTGATCGAGCAGCTTGAACATTTTTGCGTCATGATGAACCGAACAACACATGCAAAGCAGCCAGTCGGCTGATAGTAAGTATCGAAACGAAGAACCTGGCGGACCGGGACCCTTATATCCGGCCGCATGTTGATGGGAGAGGACTATGCCGGTTTACGCCGCACCCGTGAAGGACGCGAGTTTCGTCCTGTTCGACATGATCAATATCGAGAAATATGCCAACCTGCCGGGCTTCGCCGACGCGACTCCGGATCTGGTGCGCAGTGTTCTGGATGAGGCTGCCAAATTCGTCGAGGGCGTGCTGCAGCCGCTGAACCGCACTGGCGACATTGTAGGCTGCGTGCGCAATGCCGACGCAACCGTCACCACGCCGCCGGGCTTCAAGGATGCCTATGACAAATTCTGCGAAGGCGGCTGGGGTACCTTGTCGGCCGATCCGGAATACGGCGGGCAGGGGCTGCCGCACATGTTGGCCTCGGTGTTCGAGGAGTTTGCGATTTCCGCCAACATGTCGTTCTCGCTCTATCCGTTCCTGACCCAGGGGGCCGTCGCATCGATCATGGTGGTCGGCTCGGACGAGCAGAAGCAGAAATACGTCCCCAACATGGTCTCGGGCCGCTGGACCGGCACAATGAATCTCACCGAGCCGCACTGCGGCACCGACCTTGGTCTGCTGCGCACCCGCGCCGAGCCTCAGGATGACGGCACCTACAAGATCACCGGCACCAAGATCTTCATCTCGGCAGGTGAGCATGACCTGTCGGAGAACATCATCCACCTCGTGCTGGCCAAGCGCACGGGTGCCCCGGACAACGTGAAGGGCATCTCCCTGTTCATCGTTCCCAAGTTCCTGGTGAATGAGGACGGATCGATCGGTGCGCGCAACGCGCTTTCCTGCGGCTCCATCGAGCACAAGATGGGCCTGCACGGCAATGCCACCTGTGTGATGAACTACGATGGCGCGACCGGTTATCTGATCGGTGAAGCGGAAAAAGGCCTCAACGCCATGTTCATCATGATGAACGCTGCCCGTCTCGGGGTTGGCCTGCAAGGGCTCGGCGTCTCGGAAGTCGCCTATCAGAACGCCGTCGCCTACGCCAAGGACCGCGTCCAGGGTAAAGCACTCGATCGCTCGACACCGGCTGAAGCGCGCGCCGACCCGATCATCGTCCACCCGGACGTGCGCCGCATGCTGATGGATATGCGCTGCTTCAACGAAGGCGCGCGCGCCCTGACCCTCTGGGCGGCGTTGCAGGTCGACCTGGCGCATCGGGCCGCCACCGAAGAGGAGCGCCAGAAGGCGGACGACCTGATCAGCCTGCTGACTCCGGTGATCAAGGGCGTGCTGACCGACAAGGGCTACGAGAACGCAACCTGGGCGCAGCAGTGCCTGGGCGGGCATGGTTACGTCGAGGAATGGGGCATGTCCCAGTTCGTGCGCGACGCCCGGATCGCCCAGATCTACGAAGGCACCAACGGCGTGCAGGCCATGGATCTGGTCGGCCGCAAGCTGCCCAAGGACGGCGGCAAGCTGATCCGCGGCTACTTCGAGACCCTGCAGACGTTCCTCGCCGACGCGAAGTCCGACGAACGCCTGAACGACTTCACTGGTCCGCTGGAAAAGGGCCTCGCAGACCTGCAAGGGGCCACCATGTGGTTGATGCAGAACGCCTTCACCAATCCGAACAACGCCGGTGCTGCAGCCTACGCCTACATGAACCTGCTCGGCCTGGTGGCACTCGGCCACATGTGGGCCTGGATGGCGCACAGCGCCTACACCAAGCTCAACCAGGGCAGCGACGACAAGGCCTTCTTCGAGACCAAGCTGCTCACTGGTCGCTACTACATGAACCGCCACATGGCCGACACGCACGGCTGGCGCGCCAAAGTGGAAGCTGGCGCAGAGCTGATGATGGCGATGCCTGCCGACGCTTTCTGATTGCCAGGTGCCCCTGTTGTCGTCAGCAGGGGCACATTTTTGACCCGCAAACCATAACGACCGCGCGGACTCTGCGCTGCGGCCAACCCCTTGGAGGACCTCATGTCTGAAGCCTTTGTTTATGACGCCGTGCGCACCCCGCGCGGCAAGGGTCGCAAGGACGGCGCCCTGCACGAGATCGCCCCTGTGCAACTGGCGAGCCAGCTTCTGGAAGCGGTTCGCGCGCGCAACAGCATCGACACCGCCGACGTTGATGACGTCGTACTCGGCTGCGTGATGCCAGTCGGCGAGCAAGGCGCGGACATCGCCCGGACCGCAACCCTGGTCTCCGGCTATGCGATCACGACGCCTGGCGTGCAGATCAACCGCTTCTGCGCCTCTGGCCTGGAAGCCGTGAACATGGCCGCCGCCAAGGTGATCAGCGGCGAGGCCAATTTCGCCATCGGCGGTGGTGTCGAGTCCATGAGCCGGGTGCCGATGGGGGCGGACGGTGGCGCAATCGCGACCGACCCGACTGTCGCCATGAACAATTATTTTGTGCCGCAAGGCATCTCCGCCGACCTGATCGCCACCAAATACGGTTTCAGCCGCGATGATGTCGATGCCTACTCGGTCGAGAGCCAGCGCCGCGCAGCACTCGCATGGTCCGAGAACCGCTTTGCCAAATCGATCATCCCGATCAAGGACGTGCTGGGCGAGATTGCGCTTGCCCATGACGAGCACATGCGCCCGGACTCGACCATGCAGTCCCTGGGGTCGCTCAAGCCGGCGTTCGAGGCCATTGGTGAAAACATGCCGGGCTTCGACACGGTCGCCATGCAGCGCTATCCGGAAGTCGAGCGCATCCGCCACGTCCACACCGCCGCCAACTCATCGGGTATCGTGGACGGTGCCAGCGCCGTGCTGGTCGGCAGCAAGGAGATGGGCGAGAAGTACGGCCTGAAGCCACGTGCACGCATCAAGGGCATGGCCTCCATTGGCTCTGACCCGACGATCATGCTGACCGGCCCCACGCCGGTCACCGAGAAGCTGTTGAAAAAGCTCGGCATGAGCGTTCAGGACATCGATCTCTATGAACTGAACGAGGCATTCGCCAGTGTGGTGCTACGCTACATGCAGGCGCTGAATATTCCGCACGACAAGATCAACGTGAACGGCGGCGCGATCGCCATGGGCCACCCGCTGGGTGCAACCGGCGGCATGATCCTTGGCACCGTGCTCGACGAACTGGAACGCACCGGTAAGGGCACCGCGCTCATCACGCTGTGCGTGGCCAGCGGCATGGGCACCGCAACGGTGATCGAGCGTATCTAGCCAAACTGTGACACCGGCGGCCCGCCCGCCGGTTTTTCCCTAAAACACCATATGCCACCCGGGAGGGCCTGCCATGAGCTTTGAGACGCTGCGCTACGAAGTCGACACCGACGGTATTGCGCTGGTGACGTTCGACGTCCCCGGCAAATCGATGAACACCCTGACCAACAAGACCCAGGATGAACTGAACACCGTGATCGACCAGGCGGTGGCCGACGCCGCCGTCAAAGGCATCGTCATCACCAGCGGCAAGCCGGGCAATTTCTTTGCCGGCGCGGACCTGGTCGAGGTCTCTGCACACTTTTTCAGCGACGAAATGGCCAAGGCGACGCCGAAGCAACTCGCAGCGAACGTCGCGGTCATGTCCAACCTTTATCGCAAGCTGGAAACCTGCGGCAAGCCGGTGGCAGCAGCGGTTGACGGTCTGGCCGTCGGCGGTGGCTTCGAGCTGGTCATGGCCTGCCATTACCGGGTGGCCTCCGACAACCCGAAGACCCAGTTCGGCCTGCCGGAAGTCAAGGTCGGGCTGCTGCCAGGTGCTGGCGGGACCCAGCGCCTGCCGCGCATCATTGGCGTGCAGCCGGCGCTGCTGTACATCCTGGAAGGCAAGAACATGAACGCGCTCGAGGCCAAGGGCATGGGCGTCGTGCACGAGGTTGCGCCGGCAGGCGAGATTGTCGCCAAAGCCAAGGCCTGGGTCCTGGCAAACCCGACCAAGGGGTCCGCCCCGTGGGACGCCAAAGATTTCAAGGTGCCCGGCGGTGCCGGCCACATGAACCCGAAATACGCCGAGACCTTCATCGGCGGCTCGGCCATGGTCAGCGGCCGTACGTTCATGAATTACGAGGCACCGCGCGCAATTTTGGCTGCGATCTACGAGGGCGTGCAACTGCCGATTGATCGGGCGCTCGCGCTCGAGGTGAAGTACTTCACCAGGCTGATCATGGGGGCGCAGGCAAAGTCCATGATCCGCACCCTGTTCGTCAACAAGCAGGCCGCCGAGAAGGGAGCTCGCCGCCCGGCGGACATCGCGCCGATGCCATGCAAGAAGATCGCCATGCTCGGCGCCGGACTGATGGGGGCAGGCATCGCCATGGTCACCGCGCAGGCGGGTGTCGACGTCGTCCTGCTCGACCGCGATCAGGCCAGCGCAGACAAGGGCAAGGCCTACACTGCCGACCGCCTCGCCAAGGACGTGAAGCGTGGCAAGATGACCCAGGACAAGGCAGACGCCATTCTGGCGCGCATCCACCCGACCGACCGCATGGAGGATGTCGCCGGGGCCGACCTGGTGATCGAGGCGGTGTTCGAGGAGCGCGGGATCAAGGCCGACATCACCAAGCGCGCCGAGGCTGTGCTCGGGGCGGACGTGATCTTCGGCTCCAACACCTCGACCCTGCCGATTACCGGGCTGGCGGAGGCCTGGTCGAAGCAGGAGAATTTCATCGGCATCCACTTCTTCTCTCCGGTCGAGAAGATGCCGCTGGTCGAGATCATCGTCGGCAAGAACACCGGCACGACCGCGATTGCCAAGGCGATCGACTATGTGGCGCAGATCCGCAAGACCCCGATCGTCGTCAACGACAGCCGTGGTTTCTATACCTCGCGCTGCTTCGGCACCTACGTGATGGAGGGGTATCACTTGATTGCAGAGGGCGCCGGCGCCGCACTGGTCGACAACTGCGGCCGCTTCACCGGCATGCCGGTCGGCCCGCTGGCTGTGGGCGACGAGGTGGCGATTGACCTTTCCTACAAGATCAAGGAGCAGTCGAAAAAGGATATGGGCGACGCCTATATTTACACCAAAGCGGATGACGTCATCGACAAGATGATGGAGCTTGGTCGCTTCGGTCGCAAGAACGGCAAGGGCTTCTTCGTCTATCCGGACGACGGCAGCAAAAAATACCTCTGGCCGGACCTGCCGGACGTGTTCCCGGTCGCAGATGCACAACCCAGCGCCGAAGAGGTGAAAACCCGGCTGATTTTCCGCCAGATTGTTGAATGCGCCCGCTGCTTTGCCGAAGGCGTCCTGGAAACACCGGAAGACGGCGATCTCGGCGCGATCTTCGGCTGGGGCTTCCTGCCATTCACCGGCGGGCCGTTCAGCTACATGGACAGCCTGGGCCTCGCCAAAGTTGTCGAAATCCTGGACGGCCTGGCCGCCAAGCACGGCCCGCGTTTTGACCCGCCACAGCTGCTGCGCGACATGGCCGCGCGCGGCGCAAGCTTCTATGGCGTTGATTCGGAACGCAAAGCCGCCTGAACCCTTACTGGCGATGCGCTACATAGCGCATCGCCACATCTTATTGCGTCATCTCATTGCGCCGTTGCGCAACGAACGTGTTATTTCAGCACCTGAGGTGCCACGTGTAGTCGCCATGCACGACTATACCAAGTCCAGCGGCATGGCTTCAGCCTTGAATTCTGTGGCTTTTTGACATCACCCATCACCATTCTCCGTGTGGAACAGAGTTCCGGCGCAGTTCTTGGCCGCCGCCTCTTGCCATGAGGCGGGTTCTACATTCATGTTCCGAACAAATAGCTCCCGCAAACCGGCGGTGGGTAAAATGTATCATAGTATCGGGGAGGTTTTCGATGAATCGTTCGCTTTTGTCAGGCGTAGCCCTGCTGTCCTTGCTGTCTGGCATGCCGGCCTACGCGCAGGATCAGGCGGCACCGGCCGAGGCTGCACCGGAAGAGACAGCGCTCGAGCTTGAGACGATTATCGTCACCGCCACCAAGCGCTCGCGCAGCCTGCAGGAAGTGCCGATTGCCATCAGCGCTATCGGCTCGCTTGAACTGAAAACCGCCGGCATCACCGACGTGCGCGAACTGCAGCGCCTCTCGCCCAGCCTTGTGCTCACCTCGACCTCTGCTGAGGCGGCCGGCACGACGGCGCGGATTCGCGGTATCGGCACCACCGGTGACAACCCCGGCCTTGAGTCCTCGGTCGCCGTGATCATTGACGGCGTGTACCGCAACCGGAACAGTGTCGGCTTCACCGACCTCGGCGAGGTCGAGCGCATCGAAGTCGCGCGCGGCCCTCAGGGAACACTATTCGGGCGCAACGCCTCTGCCGGTCTCATCAACGTCGTCACCAAAGGCCCGAGCTACGACACGGAAGCCTATGGCGAGGGCAGCTACGGCAACTATGATTATGCCCGTGTCGCCGCTGGCGTGACCGGTGCGATCATCCAGGATGTCCTGGCCGCGCGTATTGACGCCACCTGGACCCGCCGCGACGGCTTCTTCACGGACACGCTCTCAGACCGCGATTTCAATGATCGCGACCGCTGGCTGGTGCGCGGGCAGTTGCTGTTCGAGCCCACCTCGAACCTGACCTTCCGCGTAATTGGTGATTATTCCCAGCGCCGGGAAGAATGCTGCGCCGCCGCCACCACCACCCGTGGCCCGACCGCAAGCATTATCGAAGCACTTGGCGGTCGGCTGGGCTCGGGAGCTGGCGGGCTTTCGGCGGTCAACCCCTATGACCGCATCAGCGGCACGACTCCGGCCCGTTCCTACCAGCAGGACGTGAACGAGTGGGGTGTCTCCAACGAGGCGACTCTGAAGCTCGGCGGAGCCACCATCACCTCCGTCACCTCTTACCGCTTCTGGGACTATAACCGCGGTCAGGATATCGACTATACCACGCTCGACCTGCTCTACCGCTCGGACGATCTGAACGCGCAGCGTTTCCGCACCTTCCAGCAGGAACTGCGCGCGCAAGGCGAGGCATTCGGCGGCCGGCTAGACTGGCTGGTCGGCGGGATCTTCGCCAATGAAATCCTGAACGTCGAGGACGAAAACCGCACCGGCGCCGACTTCCAGCGCTACCTGAACGCGGTCCTCAATCCGACCCTGCCAGCAACCTTCCAGAACCCGCTCAACACCATTGGTTCACTCGCACGCGGTCTCGGCATCATTCCAGCATCCTCGAATCCGCTGGACCTGTTCAGCAGCAACGATACTTTCTCGACCTTCCGCCACCGGTCGCGCAACTTCGCGTTCTTCACCCACAACGAGATCAAGCTCACCGAGCAGCTCACCTTCACAGCCGGTGTACGTTATACCAATGAGAACAAGGAAATAGATGCGAACCTGACCGGCCAGAACCAGGGCTGCTCGGCTGTGTTCGGCATCTCCCGCCTGACCGCTGCACAACTGGCACCGGCAGTCGGCGGCAATAATCCTGTCGGCCTCGGTACGGCAGCGGCAATCATCGGGGGCGCAGCATCCCTCGTGCCGCTGACGTGCTCGGCGGTCTATGACCCGCGGCTGAACGGTGTTTACAACAGCGAGCGCCAGGAAAGCGAAGTGACCGGCACGGCGGTGCTCAGTGCCCAGGTCAATGATGAAATCAACACCTACGCCAGCTATGCGCGCGGCTACAAGGCGGGCGGGTTCAACCTGGACCGTGCTGGCCTGTCCTTCCCGGGTGTCGGCGTCGCTATCAACCCGGATCAGCTCCAGTTCCCGGCCGAGACGGTCAACAGCTACGAAGTCGGCCTGAAATACCGCAATGCCGATAACGGCGCGACCCTGAACGTTGCGCTGTTCTATTCGGACTTCAGCAACTTCCAGTTGAACACCTTCAACGGACTGGCCTTCATCGTCACGCCGATTGCCGGTGCGGTTACCCGCGGCTTCGAAATCGAAGGCAGCTTCAAGCCGGCACGCAGCTTGAGCGTCAACGGCGGCATCACCCTCGCCGACGCACGCTACGACGACGATCTGGAAGGCCCGCTGTTCGCGCAACCCACTTCGGCGACCGCGCCGGCTGGCAACATCCTGTTCCAGTTGCCGGGCGCACGCCTGACCAATGCACCGCTGCTGACCATCACCAGCAGCGCGACCTGGCGGCCGGAAATCTCCGAAGGGCTGGACGGCCTGCTGAACTTCAGCCTGCGCTATTCGTCCAAGTACAACACCGGTTCCGACCTCGACCCCGAGAAGGAGCAACTCGGCTTCGTGATCGTCAATATGCGGGCCGGCTTCGCCGATCCGGACGGTCGTTGGGGAATTGAATTCTTTGCCCAGAACCTGTTCAACAAGAACTACAAGCAGGTCGCATTCGATGCGCCGTTCCAGGCCCCGGGTGGCAACACACTCGGCAACCCGTTTGTGACGGTCTCCAACCAGACCTTCAACTCGTTCCTGGGTGAGCCGCGCACCTTCGGTCTGACAGTGAAGGGCCGCTTCTAGAGCGTGATGATTTTAGGTTAAACCGTTCGCCCCGAGCCCGGTCGAGGGGCGGTTCCATCATCATATGGACGTGTCTCGACTTGGCTCGACACGACCGGTGAGGGCCTTGATTCTGCGTACAGTCATCAGACTGTAACGGTTCTTCGCGCAGTCAAATATAAAAAAGCCCCGGTTCTGGCCGGGGCTTTTTTTATGACAGGCGACAGAAGACAAATGAAATGTGGTCCGGATGCCTCCCCGCACCCGGACCACCTCGACCGCTCCGCCCCCCTGATGACGTTGCGCTCAAACGATAATTCTGCCGCCCGCGACATGCCTCCACGACTGCACCCGCAATATAAATTTCCGGGCCGTCTGTGACGTCAGGCTTTAGAATCGATTGAAATAGACATTGTTCCCCATGATCGCTGCGCGTGCAGCATTCCCTCAATTGATAATGAGAGGCCCCCCTCTCGGGAATATGCTTACTGCGATGAATCTTTATAAGGAGTTAATGATAGAATGTTTTGATACTGATTATAATAGAAATGCCATTTGTAAGATAATATATGATGTATGCTGCCCTGCAGCGCGAGGCGATTATTACCAGACCGAGATGCCGCAACCGTTCAACGCATGTGCGCGCGCGTTCGTCGTGCCGGCGCAAACTGTCTTGGCGAGCGCACGTATTGGGATGGCCGGCGCTGATGCGCTGGCCCCACCATCACGGAGGCATTCATGCGCACATTTCTTCTCGCCCCTCTGGCGGCACTCGCTCTTGCAGCAGCACCAGCCTATGCGGGCAGCTACGGTAAAGCGGACATCGTTGATACTGCCGTCAAGGCGGGTCAGTTCAAGACGCTCGCCGCAGCCCTGACCGCCGCCGGTCTCGTCGATACCCTGAAGGGCAAGGGCCCGTTCACGGTGTTCGCGCCGACTGACGCTGCTTTCTCCAAACTGCCGGCGGGCACCCTGGACAACCTGCTGAAGCCGGAAAACAAGGCGCAGCTCACCAAGATCCTCACCTACCATGTGGTCGCCGGCAAGGTGACCTCCAAGGATCTGGCCGGCAAGGCTTTGTCTCCGGCCACCGTCCAGGGCCAGACCGTCGCCATTGACGCGACCGGCAGCAGCGTGAAGGTCGGCAACGCAACCGTCACCAAGGCGGACATCGAGACCTCGAACGGCGTGATCCACGTCGTCGATTCGGTGATCCTGCCGAAGTAACCTATACGGCAGCCTACAGGAGGGCCGCCTCGCTCAGGCAAGGAGGCTCTCCACCCACTGGGGTACCAGCACGCTTGCCGGGCCGTGACGGGCCTCGTGGAAGTGGGCGCTTCCTGCGGAAGGCTCGAGGTTCAGCTCCAGAGTGTGCGCCTTGCGATAGTAGCGCACAGCCGAGATGAAGCCCGCTGCCGGATAGACATTTCCGGACGTACCGATCGAGACGAAGAGGTCGCAGGCCGCCAGTGCCTCGTCGATCCGGTCCATGGCGTAGGGCATTTCCCCGAACCAGACGATATCCGGGCGCACCGAGCCCGCGCGCCTGCAGGATGGGCAGGTACTGTCTTGTCCCATCGGGCCATCCCAGCGAAAGCGGGCGTTACAGGCCAGGCACCAGCCGCTGCGCAATGCACCGTGCATGTGTATGAGGGCCTGCGACCCGGCGCGGGTGTGCAGATCGTCCACATTCTGCGTCACCACCAGCAGGCTGCCGCCGCGTGCAGCAAGGCCAGCCTCCAGCCGCGCCAGGGCCAGGTGCGCCGGGTTGGGGGCCACTTGCGCCAGGGTGGCACGACGGAGATTGTAGAAGGTGTGCACAAGGTCCGGATCGCGCGCGAAGGCCTCGGGCGTTGCCACATCCTCGACCCGGTGGCCCTCCCACAGGCCATCCGGGCCCCGGAAGGTCGCCAGCCCCGACTCTGCCGAAATGCCGGCCCCGGTCAAAACAACTATGGTCTTGTAGTGCGTCATGGATACGCTCTACCCGATTTGCTGGGCATTTGGGATAGGAGCGTGTGTGAGCATCGGTGTTGGCATAATCGGGGTGCGCGGCCGCATGGGGCAGGCGCTGGTGTCAGCACTTGCGGACTGGCCGGGTGCCCATCTGGCCGGGGGTATTGACCAGGATACGCCGGCGCAGGACCTCTCGGGCGACGTGTTGGTCGATTTCTCGTCCCCCGATGCCGTGGCCGACTCTCTGGCCGCGGCCATCGCCCGGCGCTGCCCGATCGTCATAGGATCGACGGGGCTGGATGCGGACCATCACGCAGCAATCGATAACGCCGCACACCTGATCCCGGTTCTGCAATCGGCCAACATGAGCCTGGGCGTGACCCTGCTTGCCGCACTGGTCCGGCAGGCTGCCAGCATTCTCGGCCCCGACTGGGATATCGAAATCCTGGAGATGCACCACCGGCACAAGGTGGATGCACCATCCGGCACCGCGTTGTTGCTGGGGGCCGCGGCAGCGCACGGGCGCGGCGTAGACCTGGCACTGGAGAAGGTCACCGGGCGGGACGGCATAACCAGCCCGCGCCGGGAGGGATCGATCGGGTTTGCGTGCCTGCGCGGCGGCTCGGTGCCGGGCGATCACAGCGTGATCTTCGCAACCGAGGATGAACGGCTTGAGTTCAGCCACCATGCACAATCGCGTGCTATCTTTGCGCGCGGGGCGATCCGTGCGGCCCTGTGGCTTGTGGGCAAACCGGCCGGGCGCTACACGCTGCCGGACGTACTCGGGGTATAACGGCGCACGGCGTCCAGCCCGCGCTCGATCTCGGCCTTCACTTCCACCCGTTCGTCGGGGCTGAGGAACTGCCCGACTGTCTCGCGCTGGCCGTGCAGGCGCAGGGCCAGGTGCTGGTCCGCAGGGTCCAGCTCGACACGCACCCAATAGGGGTTGAAGGCGGCGCTGCGCTCCTGCCCGCCAGGCGCCACCTTGCGCACGGTCAACTGGTCCGGGGTGAGAGTCACCTGTTCGAAGCGGCGACCATCCCGATAATTCAAGCGGAACGCCCCGTAGATCAAGGCGACATCCAGCAGCATGAACAGGAACACCGGCCAGGCACCCAAGGCCAGAAAGCGCAGCGCGGCAAGGCCGCACACCCCGGCGAACACCAGCATCAGGATGCGAAAGCCCTTTGGCCCGAGCGAGCGGTGCGGGGTCAGGCGCAAGTCGAGGGTCGGACGATCCATGTACAAGAGCTAGCGCACAGCCCCTTGCCAAACAAGGATGGCCGCGCCACTGCGACGCCATGACCAAGCAACCGCAAGACCTGCCCCGGATGACCCCGGAGGCCATCTCGGCCCTGTTCGCACGGCTGTCCGCCGCCAACCCGGCCCCCCGGACCGAGCTTGCGTATGTGAACACCTATACCTTGCTGGTGGCGGTGGTGCTCTCCGCGCAGGCAACCGACGTGGGGGTCAACAAGGCAACCCGCGCGCTGTTCGCCGCCGTGCGCACACCACAGCAGATGCTCGCTCTCGGGCTGAAGGGCCTCACCCGGCACATCCGGACCATCGGCCTGTTCAACGCCAAGGCGAAGAACGTGATCGCCCTGTCCGACATTCTGGTGCGCGAACATGGCGGCGAAGTCCCCCATGACCGCGCGGCGCTGGAGGCCTTGCCCGGTGTTGGCCGCAAGACTGCCAACGTGGTGCTCAATGTGGCATTCGGGGAGGAGACCTGCGCGGTCGATACCCACATCTTCCGGGTGTCCAACCGGCTGGGTCTGGCCCCTGGCAAGACGCCGCTTGCGGTCGAGGACGCGTTGATGGACGTGCTACCGCACCCGTACCGGCGCGATGCCCACCACTGGCTGATTCTGCACGGGCGCTATACCTGCACGGCCCGCGCTCCCAAATGCGCCGAATGCAGCGTGCGGGACCTGTGCCTCTGGCCGGAGAAGGCCGGCTAGCAGGCTGCTGAAAATGCCGGCAATGCCCCATAATCGTCGTCATTCCAGCGAAAGCCGGAATCCAGACTATTGAAAACGCTGAATTCCTTTTATCCTGGATCCCGGATCAAGTCCGGGATGACGACGTGTCATGACGGTGTCACACCAGGCTGCTATTAAAGCATTCATTGATACGGACAACACTACCTAAAGGGGTATTTATGGCACGCTTCAGCGGCACCCGTAACCGGGATATCTTCGACGGCCTGCTCAACGAGGACAATCTGTTCGTGTTCCGGCCGGCGTATCTCTCGGCCACCGACCATGTGTTCGGCAGCACCAACCTGAATGTCGTCGACACGCTGGCCTTCACCACGGCGGCACGGGTCCAGGCCGGCAAGTTCGATGATACCCGCAATATCGAGGTGATCCGGCTGGACGTCGCCGGCATTGACCTGACCGTCTCCCAGCAACTCGCCGGCTCGTCCCAGCGCGGGTTCCTGACCATCAGCGGCTCGGAAGGGGCCGACATCGTGAGCGGCCAGCCGACGGACCCGGCGCGCGGCCCGGTGACCACCCCGCTGGTGTTCAACAGCGGCGGCGGGGCCGACCGCTTTACCGGCGGCGAAGGCAACGACCGCGTGATCTTCGGCGACGAAGACAGCACGGGCATCGTGCTCGATGGTCGTGGCGACTTCGATACGCTCGTGTACAACGGCACCGGCACATTCGACTTCGCATCCCTGGCGAGCATCATCAACTTTGAAGGCGTAGAGCTGCGCGCACGCGACGGCTCGGCAACCCTGATCCTGGATGACAGGCCATTCGACACCTCGGCCACGAACGTCTTCACCGTGCGCAGCTACGGCAGTGATACGATCGATGCTAGTCGATTGGGCGTGGGTAGCGATTTGATCGCCTACCTGAACGATGGTGACGATACAGTCACATCCGGTTCTGGGGCAGACATCATCTACGGCGGAGCGGGTAACGATGTATTGAACGGTGGCGCTGGTTCTAGCCGGCTATACGGTGACGATGGCGATGATACCCTGATCTCCGGAAATACTAATAGTGATATTCTTGAAGGCGGCGCTGGCAACGACATCTTATTCGGAGGAGGAGGTCGTGGCGACATCCTACGCGGGGGTACCGGGATTAACCGTCTCGACGGTGGAGCTGGCATTGATGACCAAGGGTCTTTGGACTTCTCCGACCGCACAGGGGTCGTGCGATTTGAGGGCGCGAGCGTAGCTGGCGTGATCTACGAGGTAACGGTTGATGGTGTATTTGCCGGTTCGATGACGAATATCGAAAGACACATCATCGCCGGCGGTAGCGGCGACGATATCTTGACCACCCTTGCCAGTGCTAGTTTCTCAGGTCGTGCTGGCAACGATATCTTGACCGGTAGCGGTCTGCTGAACGGCGGTGATGGCGACGACACCCTGAACGGCAGATCAGGCTTTGATGACCTCTTTGGCGGCAATGGCAATGACATCCTGAACGGCGGCGATGGTGGTGACGACCTTAATGGCGAAGATGGCGACGATATTCTGAACGGCGGTAATGGAGATGACGACCTCGATGGCGGGTTAGGTAACAATGTCATTGATGGCGGTGCCGGCAATGACGAAGCTGTTTTTGATTTCTCCGCCCGTACTGGGAACTTGCGCTTCGAGATTGGGGGCGTATCCGGCGTGATCTATCAGGCCACGGTAGACGGTGTATTCGCCGGCTCGGCAGCGAATATCGAAGACTTTAAGATAATAGGTGGCACTGGCGACGATATCCTGACCGGCGGCAGTAATTCAGATGAATTTTTTGGCGGGTCGGGCAATGACACCCTGTCTGGGGGTGACGGCAATGATAAACTCACGGGTAATGATGGCGACGACATCCTAAGCGGCGGCGATGGCAATGACGACCTCGATGGCGGGTTAGGTAATGCTGTCATTGATGGCGGTGCCGGCACTGACTTGGCTCGCTTCGACTTCTCAGACCGCTCAGGGAATTTGCGCTTTGATGTTGGGGTTGCCCCAGATGTGGCCTACGAGGCAACAATTGATGGTGTATTCGTGGGATCGGCTACCAATGTAGAAGTGACTGTCATCAGAGGCGGTAGTGGTGACGACATCGTGTCGGTATTTACAACCGGTACGTCAGGAAGAAACGGTGTAATATATGGCGGCGATGGCAACGACATCCTTACCGGCGGTGGCTCCGCAGTTTATTTAAGTGGTGATGCGGGCAACGACATACTGAACGATAGTACGGGGATAGATTTCTCTCATGGCGGTGACGGCGACGATATTCTGTACGCCGGGCAGGCACTGGACAGTCTGGATGGCGGCGCAGGCAATGATATTCTTTACATCGTCACTGCAACTAAAAGAGAGTTTATCGGAGGTCTAGGGGACGACACTCTGTCGCTGAATGGTGCAGGGTTAACCATTGATCTAAGAGAAACCATAGACGCAATATTAGGTGAAATCAGCGGCATAGAGCGCCTAGATTTGACTGGATCAGGCAACAATAGCGTCACCCTTAATGCTGCAGTCTTAAATTCTCGTGTTTCCAATCACGACAGTGCTTTCACGGCTGCGCCAATAGGTGCAGCCTGGGTAGTGCTTGGCGATAGCGGCGACACACTGGATTTACGCGCACAGAATACTATATACGGACTGAATACTATCGGCGCGTGGTCCGAAGTGCAAAGCAATGTCGGTCTTGATGGCGCAGCTGGTGGCGGCTTCGACTTCTGGGCCTATGTCGAGGGTGGCCAGACCACGGCCTTTCTGGCGGTCGACAGCGATGTCACGGTGTTGACCCCGGCCTTTGCGCTTGCCGACGCACCCCTGGGGGCTGAGGCGTTCGAAGCGGCGGGTGCCGGCCTTGGCGGCGGCTTTGACCGGCTGGAGGGCATCCCCCACCTGGCCTAAAGCCTTATGATATCAAACAGACCCACTCTCCCCTCCCTCGTTGAGGGAGGGGGAACGCAGCCTCTCAGCCCCTCCCGTTTGCGGGGGGGAGAGCGGTATGGCGGGAGGTCAACAAACTCCGGTTTGCGTGATCGCGAGGCAGCTGGCAGCCATTGATGCCGCTCTACTGACCCGTGCCGTCCAGATTCTGGCGGGCGAGCCGGGCCGAGTCCGGGTCACGCGCGGCATTGTCGACCGCAGCCTGCCAGTCCTTGCGGGCACCGGGCATGTCGCCGGCGCGGGCGCGGGCGTTGCCGCGCTCCAGCCGGATCGCGGGGTCATCCGGGTCGAGTGCGAACGCCTGCTCCACTGCGCCCGCCGCACCTGCTGTATCGCCCGTATGGCGCTGGGCGGTGGCCAGCAGCAGCCAGATGTCCGCGCGCTTGGGCAGCTCCCGGGTGGCACTGCGCAGGTCCGCGATGCTTGCCGGCCAGTCCTGCGCACTGGCGGCGGCGCGCGCCCGGTCCACCAGCAATTCGGCCAGCCGCTCCGGCTCGGCCTGCGCCAGCGCGATGGCGCGGCTGAGGGCGGTGCGCGCCTCTGCCGGGCGGTCCGCCAGCAGCCAGGCGTTGCCCGCCTGCGCCAGCAGCTCGGCGGTCAGGGCCGGTTTTGCCGCGGCCTGCGCCGCCGCCTCCAGCGTGCGCGCGCCCTCGGCCGG
This sequence comes from uncultured Sphingomonadaceae bacterium, assembly GCA_964404985.1. Lineage (GTDB taxonomy): Bacteria > Pseudomonadota > Alphaproteobacteria > Sphingomonadales > Sphingomonadaceae > Hankyongella. The sequence continues at coordinate 10,209 of CAYOMD010000012.1, read as the reverse complement.
TTGACGGCCTGCCGTCTGCGCCACACCCAGGCAATGCAGCGCCGCGACGCCGCCGCCGCGCTTTGCCCAGGCCTCCGCCTCCAGCACAGCATCCGATGGTGCGGCCTGCGCCTTGCTCAGGCAACCGCGATAGTCCACGACGGCCTGGGGCGTTTCTGCCTGCAGGGTTTGCGCGGCAACAGCGGCAGCAATAAGGATCAGAATCATTATGCATACTTAAGCGATTTGCAGCCACAGGGCGAGGCAGCATCGTCCATGCCGCAAACAAAAACGCCTCCATCCGCCGCGCGCGACGAACGGAGGCGTTGCTGGTGCTACGCTCGGATCAGCCGTCGATCGAGCGGGTCTTCACTTCCGGCCAGTTGGCATCAGCCTTCTTGATATTGCCGGGAATGTCCTTGCTCCATGTCTTGGCGACATCCGGGTTCTTGTTGAAGTAGAGCTTGCCGTTCACCACCGTGCCGGTTGTCGGATCGGTACGGAATTTGCGCTCGACTGCAGTGCCATAGGCACAAAAGCCTCCGAATTGTGGCGCGTAAGCAGCCGGCTTGGCGTCAAACTTCGCTTTGTTGGCAGCATCGGAGAAATAATAGGTCGCACCTTCATATTTCGAGGCGAATTGCGCCTTGCCGGGAACGCCCTTGCCGTTGAAGTAGGATACGGGGTCCCGCCCATGGATCGCGACGCCCTTGGCGTCGACAAACACCTCTTCCTTGGCGAAGGCCGGGGCTGCGACGAGCGGCGCGCTGAATGCCAGAGCGGCAAGAGCGGTGAGAACCATACGACGGGTCGTGTGCGTGATCATCTTCTGTCTCCTATGGAAATAAACAGATCTGTTTACATGCAAACGTTCGATGCGTCGCTATGATGCGTTACAGTGAGAACACGAAGGGTCTAAAAAAACCACGTTTGCGAAGACAGTCTACATTGCTGGCCCTCAGTCCGCCAGCATGATTAATTCTCCTGCCGCGCCGAGCAACAGCGCGATGTCCTGCGGGCGGGAGAGGCGGTGGTCGCCGTCCTTGACCAGCGCGATCCGGACATCGTCGGACTGCAGGCGCTCGGCGATGGCGAGCGACAGCTCCCACGGCACATCCGCGTCCTGCTGGCCGTGCAGAAGGCGCACCGGGCAGCGGATCGGCAGGTCCTTGTCCAGCAGGGTGCGGGTCGGGGCGTCCTCAAGTAAAGCGCGGTGGTAGCGATAGGGCTCCGGCCCATAGTCGCTCGGGCGCTCGATATAGCCCTTGTCCGTCAGCAGGGCGCGATCAGCCGCGTCAAGGTCCAGACCCCATTCGGTAAAGTCTGGCGCCGGGGCGATCAGCACCAGCCCCTGCACCCGCGCCGGGCGGGCCAGCGCCGTCAGCAGGGCGATCCAGCCGCCCATCGACGAGCCGACCAGCACGACCGGGCCCTCGATCACACTGTCGAGGATCGCCAGTGCGTCATCCCGCCAGCGGCCGATCGACCTCTCGGCAAAGGCCCCGGCGGATGCCCCGCAGCCGGAATAGTCAAAGCGCACCATGGCCTGCCCCAGTGCGCGCGCCTGGCCCGCCAGCGCCAGCGCCTTGGTGCCGTTCATGTCTGACATGTACCCCGGCAGGAACAGCCAGGTCGGGCTGTCGCCGGGGATGGCATCATAGGCGAGGCGCACGCCATCGCCGCGATCCAGCAGGGCATAGGGTTCGTTCAACATCCCCGGTACACTGCCCGGCCCGTACACGGGAGTCGAGAGGGGTGCTGCGGCTATTTAGCGGTCCGCGTGCACATGGCCTTGACCATGTGCCACTCCGTGGCGCTCAGCGCCGGGGTGTAGCGACGTGCCGGATCGACAGCAGCGCGGATGTCCGCCTGCCGGTCGCCGGGGTCCGGGTGGGTGGAGACATAGGTGAGCAGGGCACGCAGCCGCGCATCCAGCTTGCCGCCTGACTTCGACAGACGACCAAAGAAGCCGGCAAGCCCGGCCGGCGAGGCGTTGATACGGTCCAGTGCCGCCAGTGCCGCCTTGTCCGCCGCACGCTCGGCCTCCCGCCCATAGGCAAGCTGCAAGAACCCTTGCGTGATCGCGCCGATATCGCCGCCGAACACTTGCGCGATCAACCCCAACCCGAGGCCGCGCACCGCCCCGCGGGTCGCGTGCCGCTGCTCGACATGAGCGAGCTCATGCGCCAGCACGCCTGCCAGCGCATCGGGCGACTCTGCTTTATCGATCAGCCCCTTGAAAATCACCACATGACCACCCGGTGCCGCCAGCGCATTCTCCACGGGGTTGTTGATCACGGTGATGCGGGAGACCGGCTCGACGAAGCGGTCGAGCGCGAACATCCGCCCCGCCAGCGCATCAAGCGCGCGCTGCCCGGCGACCCCCGTGCACCGGCCATCGCCCCGCTCCAGCTGCGCGACCATCTGGTCGCCAAGCTCCGTGAACGCAGAGGGCGGGACCACCGCCAACACCAGATCGATGAACGTGGCCCAGAGCAGCACCAGCAGCGCAACCGCCGCACCGCCCATCGCCAGCGCCGGGCCGAGGCCGATGCGGTCGAGATGGGTGCGCCAGGTCTCGTGCGCGGGCATCTGGCTGGCCCAAGCATCGGGCAGGGGCTCATCAAAGATCAGCCGCCAACCATCCCGCTGCGTGTGCTGGAACGCCGCCTGCCTGCGGTCGGGCAGGGCTTTCAGGTCCTCAATCGGGATCGGCTCGGCCTCGCCCGTGTCGGTGTGAATATGCACCATGCCGTTGGCCAGCCGCAAGTGGACCGGCCGCGCTCTGGCCACCTGACCATCATAGAGGGTCGCCGGGCGTGCGCCGGGCTCCATCAGATCGCGCCGATATCAAAGGCGTCGGCCAGCCCTTCGCCCTGCCGGAGAGCATCGAGTGCACGCTGCCCGGTCGCCTCCGTGTACCGCTTGTCCCCTTGCTCAAGCTGCGCAACCATCTGGTCGCCAAGCTCTGCGAAGGTGGGCGGCCAGACCACCGCCAGCAGCGCAACCATTGCGACCATCGTCTTCATTAGGTCAATGAACCTATCCCAGAGCTGCACCAGCACCTTAACCGCCGCACCACCCACCGCCAACACCAGGTGAATATACTCCACACAGAACAGCACCAGCAGCGCAACCATTGCGACCATCGTCTTCATTAGGTCAATGAACCTATCCCAGAACAGCACCAGCAGCGCAACCGCCGCCGCTCCCATCGCCAGCGCCGGGCCCAGGCCGATGCGGTCGAGATGGGTGCGCCAGGTCTCGTGCGCGGGCATCTGGCTGGCCCAAGCATCGGGCAGGGGCTCATCAAAGATCAGCCGCCAACCATCCCGCTGCGTGTGCTGGAACGCCGCCTGCCTGCGGTCGGGCAGGGCTTTCAGGTCCTCAATCGGGATCGGCTCGGCCTCGCCCGTGTCGGTGTGAATATGCACCATGCCGTTGGCCAGCCGCAAGTGGACCGGCCGCGCTCTGGCCACCTGACCATCATAGAGGGTCGCCGGGCGTGCGCCGGGCTCCATCAGATCGCGCCGATATCAAAGGCGTCGGCCAGCCCTTCGCCCTGCCGCAGGGCGGCCGTGCTTGACTGTGCGATGTCGAGTGCACCGAGGTCCCCGATCACGGTCAGGTGCCGCGTGTAGAACTGCCAGTGCCGGTAGGAGAGCAACAGTGCCCCGATGCCGAACGTGAAGACCACCAGCGCCATATTGACGAGATAGTATTTCAGCCAGTCAAACGTCGTCGCGTCGAATTCGAAGCGCACCGGCCCCAGGCTCAGGTGATCGAACATATGCCGGTGCAGGAAGGCCGCGTAGTTCAGGAAGATCAGCGGCAAGCCGATGTAGATCAGGGGACCTGCCACGAGGGCCAGCAGCACCGCCATTGCCGGATTCGGCGCACCGCCCTCCAGCGCTGCACTCCCAAACCCTAAGCTAACAATCGCGACAATGTAGAGGATCGCGAGGAAGATTGCGCCAAGATACTTGCCGAACAAATCCCCCCAGCGTGCATCTGCGTCGAACGGCAGGCTGCCGAAACTCATTCTGGCAAACAGGGCGTTCCAGCCCCAGGCGGTGAGCCAGGGCGTGGTGAGGGTCAAGCTGAATGGCACGGTGAAGCCGCGCGCCATGTAGCCCAGCCCGTAGCGCCAGCCGCCATCGTCACTGCCGCCACGCACACCCTGCCAATAGGTACGGCTGAGGCGATAGCGCATCATACGGAAGATCGCGACCCCGCTCAGATAGAAGATGCCGATCATCAGCAGCCCGTAGAGGGTCAAGGCGAGGGTCCACTCCTGCCGGAGGAGCAGGCTCTGGAGCCAGAAGGACAGCGCACCCAGGGGAATGGTGAAAAACAGCAGCAGGATCAGGAAGCCCTTGAACAGCTCCATGCCGGTGCCGGCCCATTCGAGCGGCGCACCCTGGACTGTCGTATGGCTCCAGAGGTAGCGGCGCACCCGTGTCACCCCCCAAAAGCGGTAGATGCCGAGTGTCACGATGGTCAGCGCCAGATTGACCAGCTGCATGATGAAGAAGTCGCTCATCTGGCCGGTAAACGCCGGCTGTTCGCGACGCTCGCCGCTCAAGCTCATATCCATGGCTGCCCCCGTGTGTTTTGCATGGGGATACTCGCACGGGTGCTGGCGAAGTCAACGGTTACGCCGGGTGCGGTGTGTCTCTCTCCCCCATCGTCACCCCGTTGTGGTGTCTCTCTCCCCCATCGTCGCCCCGTGCTAGACACGGGGCTTGGCTATGGCACATGTCTCACCCAGCCGTAGCTCAGTTTCAGAAACGCCAGCGCGTGCTGAATCGCAGCGCACGCAACATCGTGAACGTGTCGCAGCATTGAACACCGACGTCAGCGCAGACATCAGGAATACGACGGTTCTGCCGCTGCTGCCTTCGCTTTGACACTTCCGTTGTTACCACGCAGCGGTTTGCAGGGTCAGCCAAGGCATGGGCAATCAGGAACGGGTCGCGACCGATTGCCTCCAGTTCGTCGTCCGTCAGATCGGGCGCATACTGCTTGGTAACGCGCTGGACCAATGCGGGTTGAACGTCCTCGTCAAAGAGGATCGCAGCTTTGTGCGCGTCGTCCTGTATCCACGCGAACAGCAGGTCACGCTCGGCGTCATTGCTACTATCCTTAACCTCTTCGAGCGTCTCGATCGGCATCTTGATGTTGCCCTCGTTGCCCATATGGACCAGCCATTCCTAGAACTCGGGCACAGCATCGACAGGAGAGTAGAGATTTTGCGCCGTGATGAGCACGTTGGCGTCAAGCAGTTACACAATGCGTCAGGCACCCTGCTCGATAGCAAGCGCGGCACCGCTCAGCAGCGTATGAACGCTGCGGGGTTTGACCCCCAGCAGCTTGCTTGCGCGGGTGGGTGTGAGTACCCCTTCGCTCATGTTTCGCGCCACGAAATTGAGCAATGCCGCGCCGAGGCGGTGCCGCCTAACAATGTAGTAGTTGGGGCCACCGTCCATCCCCCGAGCAAGTTCGCGGTGGGCCGCGCGGCTTTGCCGCCACTGATCCCGGAACGTATTGGTCAGCGCCCGCCAAGTGCGCTCGGTGATCTTGTCCGCGCGGAACAATCGGTAAGCCACCAAGGAACGGCTCACCAACCGCTCTTCAACAAATTCAGTTACCATTCGTTCAGCTTCCCCGGGGTCAGTGGCCCGGGTGATGCGAAGCTGATCGAGCTCACGCTGCGGTAGAAGGAATGAGCTCGCGACATCGTTGCAGAACTGCTCGACCGCACCTTCAAAATGTCCGCCACTCACGCCGGTTGCTCCAATCCAGAGGTGAGCGACCTCATGCAGCAGGGTGAACGACCAAGCCGTCTTAGCGTCCTGGTCGTTGATCACCACAAACGGAGCAATCGGATCGGCGAGAGCGAAGCCTCTGAACGCATCAACATCGATCGCCGAATGGTGACTTCCGAGATTGCCGATCAGCAGCACGTAGATTCCGGCGGCTTCCACACGGCTGCGAAGCAAGGCAAAGCCAGCATCCGCCGATCCCTGGGCGCGGAAGACCGCAAGGTCTAGGCCAAGCACCTTACTGATTGACGCCAGCACTGGACCAACGCCGTCGTTGCGCGACATCGACCCGATGAACGGGAGAGGCACGGCCTCTTCCTCTTCCACTTGCACGGCACGCACGACGGCCTGCCGGGAACGAATGTCGCGAACCAGCGCATCCACAAGCGGCTCGCCGCCGGTGTGACGATCCGGTAGGGTACGGAAATCCTCGCCCCGGTCCCCGCGAGCAGGAGGCTCATCCAGGTAGAACGAGACAAGCGGGCGGCGATAGGTCTTTGCCATTTTTAGCAGGACCGGCCGCGAAACCTCGCCTTCCTTGGTTTCCAGGGCAAGCAATCGATCAGCGCCTGAAACGCCGCGGGCGTCATTTATGCCCACCTTAGCTGCCGCGTCCTCGAGCGAAAGCCCCGCGCTTTCGCGCGCCCATTGCAGTATGGATGGCTTCACCATTGGCATCTACCTTCATTCGCACAAAGGAATCCTCCCTTCGAGTGAAAACTCAAGGATGAGGTTGTTAAGGCTGAAGGCTATCAAGCTACGCGCGCATCAGCCGCCTTGCGCTTGACTCGTCTCGTGCCGTTTCTACTGTGCGCCGCAACACAGGAGACGGGCGATGGCCGACTACAAGATCACCCTGCCGGACGGATCGGTGCGCCAGATGCCTCACGGCAGCACGCCGGGCGATGTTGCCGCCGCCATCGGGCCGGGGCTGGCCAAGGCAGCGCTGGCGGCAGTCGTCAACGGCCAGGACTGGGACCTGACCCGCCCGTTCGAGGCGGACTCGTCCCTTGCGCTCATCACCGCCAGGGATGCCGCCTCGCTGGAGCTGATCCGCCACGACTTCGCCCACGTGCTGGCGGAGGCGGTGCAGGAGCTGTTTCCCGGCACCCAGGTCACCATCGGCCCGGCGATCGACGACGGCTTCTATTACGACTTCGCTCCCCATGGCCGGGGGCCGTTCACCGAAGACGACCTGCCGGCCATCGAGGCGAAGATGCGCGAGATCATCGCCCGCGATGCGCCGATTACCCGCGAGATCTGGGAGCGCGAGGCGGCGATTGAACACTTCCGCGCGATCGGCGAGCACTACAAGGCGCAGATCATCGACGACATCATCAAGCCGGGCGAGCCGATCACCATCTACCGGCAAGGCCAGTGGCACGATCTGTGTCGCGGGCCGCACCTGCCCTCGGTCGGCAAGCTGAACCCGGATGCTTTCAAGCTGATGAAGGTGGCCGGTGCCTACTGGCGCGGCGACAGCCGCAACGCCATGCTCAGCCGCATCTACGGCGCAGCGTTCCATACCCGCAAAGAGCTCGAGGCCTACCTGACCCGGCTGGAGGAGGCGGAAAAGCGCGACCACCGGCGGCTGGGGGCCGAGATGGACCTGTTCCACCTGCAAGCCGAGGCGCAGGGTTCGGTGTTCTGGCACCCGAAAGGCTATATCATCTGGCGTGCGCTGGAGGCCTATATGCGCCGCCGTCTGGATGCCGCCGACTACCGTGAGGTCAAGACTCCGCAGTTGATGGACGCGCGCCAGTGGGAGCAGTCCGGCCACTGGGGCAAGTACCGCGAGAACATGTTCGTGGTGCCGGATGAAATCCCGGCGACCGACGACGACAAGGCCATCCTCTCCGGTGCAGCGGACCTGATGGCGCTGAAGCCGATGAACTGCCCGGCACATGTGCTGATTTTCCGCCAGGGCATCAAATCCTACCGCGATCTGCCGATCCGCATGGCCGAGTTCGGCTGCTGCCACCGCAACGAGCCGCACGGTGCGCTGCACGGCCTGATGCGCGTGCGGCAGTTCACCCAGGACGACGCGCATATCTTCTGCCGCGCCGACCAGCTTGTCGACGAGGTGAGCCGGTTCATCGACCTGCTGGATACGGCGTACCGGGATCTCGGCTTTCCCAACTATGCGATCAAGCTGGCGCTACGGCCGGAGAAGCGCTTCGGCTCCGACGCGATGTGGGACTGGTCCGAGCAGTCGCTGCGCGACGCCGTCACGGCGACCGGGCGCGCGACGGCCGACTACGGCTGGGAGGAACTGCCGGGCGAAGGCGCGTTCTATGCCCCCAAGCTCGAGTTCCACCTGACCGATGCCATCGGACGCACCTGGCAGGTCGGCACCATCCAGACCGATACCGTGCTGCCGGAGCGGCTGGATGCAACCTACATCGGCGAGGACGGCCAGAAGCACCGGCCGATCATGCTGCACCGGGCGATTCTGGGCAGCTTCGAGCGCTTCCTCGGCATTCTGATCGAACACCACGCCGGCAAGTTCCCGCTCTGGCTGGCACCGGTGCAGGTGGTGGTGGCGACCATCGTCTCCGATGCGGACGATTATGCGCGCACTGTGGTCGCGCAGTTGACCCGCGCGGGCCTGCGTGCCGAGACCGACACCGCCAACGCCAAGATCAACGCCAAGGTGCGCGAGCACATGCTGGCCAAGGTCCCCTACCTGCTGGTGGTCGGCAAGCGCGAGGCGGAGGACGGCACGGTCGCAGTCCGCCAGCTCGGCGCGGAGGATACCCAGAAGGTCATGCCGCTCGCCGACGCCATCGCCCTGCTGGCCGCCGAGGCAACGCCACCGGATTTGCGCCTAGATTTGTAATGTATTTCGCGACAGTGGCACCCGTAAGGGACGCAGTGTTCTGTCAGAAAAAGCAAACAGAGCTGTTTCTTTAACGGTGTCTCTTCTATGGCAATGCGATGATGAGGATGGCCGTATGACGCAACGCTTTGCTGACTTGATGTTCACGCCGGAAGTTCAGTCCCAGCAGGAAGCAAATGGGTCGCGCAGTGCTTACGCGCGATTATCGCCGCCGAATTCGCCGGAGAGTGACCGCTTCAGCGAGGATGAGGCGGCATTCATTGCCGCACGTGACAGCTTTTACTTGTCGAGTGTTTCATCGAGCGGCTGGCCATATGTCCAGCATCGGGGAGGGCCGGTCGGCTTTCTCCAAGCCCTTGATGAGAAAACTTTGGCGTTTCCGGATTATCGGGGGAATCGTCAGTATGTCACAGTCGGCAATGTTCAGACAGAGGACCGAGTCGCCTTGATTCTCGTCGACTATCCAAGCCAAACGCGGCTGAAGATTCTGGGGCGCGCCCGTACCGTAGGTCTTGCTGAAGCTGCCCCTATATTGGCACGTCTCACTGGCCTGCCGAAGGGGGCCCGTGCAGAGCGCGTGATCCTGGTAACGCTGGAGGCGTTCGACTGGAACTGCCCTCAGCACATCACCCCGCGGTATACCAAGGCGCAGGTTGAGGCAGCCCTGGAGCCAATCCTGGAGGAGCTAGAAGCCCTGAGGGTGGAAAACGCCCGGCTGAAAGTACAAAGCTAGCATCTGTGCATCAATCCTAGCCGATGCGTATCTAGCGTTCCGCAGCCAGCAGGGCGACCGCATACCAGACCTTGATGTCGATGGGCTTGCCGTTGGCCTGCTGCACCGTCAGCCATCCGAGCAGCGCATCGAGCCGCACCCGGTGCACGGTGATGCCTTCCTCCGGCGTGCCGCCGCCGGGGGCAACCCGTGTCAACTGGGTGGCGCGAAAGACAGAGATCTGCTCGCGCGCCATGCCGGGGGAGGACGCTGCCGTACACAGCAGCCGCCAGTTGCGGGCACGAAATCCGGTTTCCTCTTCCAGTTCGCGCTGGGCGGCATCGAGCAGAGGTTCCTCGGATGTGGCCGAATCGTCGCCGACCAGCCCGGCTGGCAGCTCGATGGTTGTGCGGTTGTAGGAGGCGCGCCACTGTTCGACCAGCACCAGCTCGGCGACGTCGGTCGTGGCGATGACGGCGATGGCACCTCGCGCGCCGCGCCCTTCACTGCGCACGGTATATTCCCAGCGGCCGCGCGCCCACAGTTCGAGAAAGCGCCCCTGCCCCAGGCGGCGGGGTTCGGCGTCACGGTCTTGCATGGTCCAACCCTATAGTTCGCGCGCCGCATGTGACGTGTTTTGCCGGTTGCGGCAACGGGGGATATTAGTGTCCCGAATCTGAAATCCGCTACCTTGATATTAGGCGCAGGACGGATTTCAGGTTCGATTAGGACACTAGCAACGCATAGTTTCTCGTGTCGTATTGGATACGAAGTTCGCCTACGCGCACGATATAGCAATCTAGGCTCAGGACCCATTAAATCGCTTGCGCCGGCGGCGATGGCTTGATTCAATG
>CAYOMD010000011.1:49796-71622 GCA_964404985.1 uncultured Sphingomonadaceae bacterium | reverse complement strand
TTCTGGCAACGCATACACCTTTGCATGAGATTAGCAGATTCGGGTTGAAAGGAAATCACCAAGCGACGGCCCGAGCAGGCAAAATATTTCAAGCCTGATGAGCGAGGGTCTCAGCCCCCCTTGCCCCGCCAGCGCAGGGAGGAGGCGCGCATGACCCCGGATGCACTGGGCGACCACCCCTCCACTTCTGCCCGCAACAGGCTCCAGCGGGCCGGGACGAACAGGGGTAGGAACGGCATGTCGTTGAGCATCGCCGCTTCTGCCATCTGCAATTCGGCGGTGCGCTGCACGATATCCGGGAGCGACTGCGCCCGTGTGATCATGGCATCAGCATCCGGATTGCAATAGCGGCCGAAATTCTGCCCCTGGTCACAGGCAAACACCCGCAGGAACGGCAGCGGCGAGTCGACGCTTTCTGTGCGAACCTCGAATGCCATGTCGAAGTCCCCGGCCTCCAAGATTGCTGCCTGATTGTCAGGATTTCGGGCAAGCGCACGGACCCTGATGCCAAGCGGCGCCCAGGCTTCAGCAATGGCCTGGATGACGGAGCGGGCCTCTACGCCGTCCACAAAGCTGATCTCGATGCGCAGTGCCTTAGATTCGGGGTCATCCTCTGACAGCGTGGCAAGGGCCGCCTCACTGTATCCGGCTTCGATCAGCAAACGTCGGGCCTCGGTCTGGCGCTGGGGGAGGGCCCAGTTCGCCCAATTCGGGGCCGTCGGGGTGGCGTATCCGGTAACGGTCGGGGGAACGAGGGATACCAGCGGCAGCATCTCGCGCAGGTTGAACAACCGGCCGACGATCGCAGGCCGGTCGATCGCCATGGCCAGCGCGCGGCGCACCCGGGCGTCCGCCAGCAGTGGCCGCTGCAGATTGATCCGCAAGCCCACCACACCGAGCGCGGAGACGGCACGGAAGTTTTGCACGCCGCCGATGGCGCGCGCATCGGCAACGCCTTCCAGCTGGCCGCCGAGCACGACATCGACACGGCCGCTGCGGAATGCCTGGATCGCATCTTCCGTGCCGGAGAAGGGCAGGATACGCACGTTCCATGGCTGGTTCGGCCGGGGCTTGCCCTGAAGAGTGAGGTCATAGTGGGTCTGGTCAGGACCACCGGCTTTCTGGGTTTTTTCCGTGGTCAAACGGTATGGGCCCAAAGCATAACGCTCATTCCCGCCATTTTTTGCCCGGACAGACCGCGTGATCACGAGGTTCGGCTCCGCCAGCAGCGCCAGCAAGGCCGGTGCCGGCCGGCTGAGGCGAATTTCCATCACATCCGGGGTCAGCACGCGGATGCCGAACGCGCTGAGCGACTTCCGTCGGGCGCGCACCGGCACGGCCCCCTCTATCGCGTCCAGTTCACCCAGCGCCGGCAGGTCCGGGCGGTCGCGAACCGCCCGGCGCAGACTGGCCGCGACATCAACGCAGGTCACATCCTTGCCGTCGGGCCATTTGGTGGGCTTCAAGCGGAACAGATAGGTGAGGCCATCGTCGCTGACCCGCCAGCTCTCGGCTAGCCCCGGCGCGAGCTGGCCATTGCTGTTGATGCGCAGCAGCCCGAGGTGCACCTCGCCGGCAACAAGACGTTCCGGGGAACTCTGCGCCTTTAGAGGGTCCGCCGAATTTGCCGCGCCCAGGGCCGCGATGCGCACCGGTGGTGCATCGGCAGGGTTCGTGCCGGGAGAGCAGCCGCACAGCGCGCCAACTGCCAGCAGAGTGACCGCAGAACGCCAAAATCCCCTTTGAACGCGCGTAGCTGGACTGTGTACTGGCAAAAGGAAGACCCTTACATGTCGTTGACTCGACGTTCGCACAGAGACGGTACCCTGCTCTGGTGCGAAGTTCTACTCCACGACAGGCATAACAACGCGGCTAATCCCGTCAAAGCGTAGGCATGGCCCACTTTATAATAATAAAACTCATTATCAATTAAGAAGTGCCACTCAACTGGCCGCATGTAACAAGAGGTTCATGGTCTCATTACAAAACTGTCACGCTTCCCAGCTATTGCCTTGGTTAAGATTTTTTCAACAAATCATCCTGGGGTACAAAAAATGCTCGACAGTATTGAAATCAATCGCCGTAATGTTCTGCGCGGTGGCGCTACTTTTGCCGGCATGTCCGCGCTGACCGTACCGCTGGCTGGCCTGATGAGTCGCCAGGCACAGGCTCAGGTCAGCGGTGTCGGCCAGCTGGCCCCGGTGACCAGCCCGTACGGCCCGATTGCCCCGGTGCGGGATCTGAATACCGGACTGTTTCTGCTGCAACTGCCCCAGGGCTTCTCATACCGTTCGGTTTCCTGGACCGGCGACCTGATGAACGACGGCAGCCGCGTGAACAGCTTCCACGACGGCATGGGCGTGGTGAAGACCCGCAGCCTCGGTCGCGGTCAATTTGAATACACCCTCATCCGCAACCACGAAACCCGTGCACTGGGCGCTGCCCCCAACGAAATCCCGGGCAACCCGGGTGCGACCTACGACAGCTCGGTTCAGAATGGCCTGCGCGTCAACGGCGGCTGCTCGGTCCTGACCTTCCGCAACGGCCAACTGGTTGACCACCGCAACACCATTGCCGGCACCATCGTGAACTGCGCCGGCGGCGTGACGCCGTGGGGCACCTGGCTCACCTGCGAGGAAACCACCACTGACCTCACAGGAACCGGCGGACAACGCCACGGTTATGTGTTCGAGTGCTCAGCCAACCCGCAGGAAACAGTGGCAACGCCCCTGGTCATGGCTGGTCGCCGCGCCCACGAAGCAGTCGCGATCGACCCGCGCACCGGCTACATGTACACCACGGAAGACAACACCCGAAACGCCAACGGCTTCTATCGCTACCGCCCGAACAACATCACGCCGGCCTATGGTGCACTGGCGCAAGGCGGCACCCTGCAGATGGCGCGCGTCGTCGGCAACCCGAACTTCAACCTGCTGGGCATCGGCGGGCCGATCGACAACACGGCGACCGGCGTTGGCCAGGAGTTCCAGATCGAGTGGGTCGACATTGTTGACCCGGATGCCAGCCCGGTCAGCTACACCGATGTCGGCTTCGGCACCAGCGGCAGCAACCCGGCCAATGACCGCACTGCCCGCACTGTGACTGTGTCCGGCTCCTTCGCTCAGGGCCGCACGCTCGGCGGTCTGCGCATGAGCCGCGGTGAAGGCCTCTGGTATGCTAACGGCGTGTTCTACATCGTCGATACCAGCTTCGGCTATGCCAACCCGCTCGCAGCTGATCCCGGCCGTATCGGTCGCGGCTTCGGTGCGATCTACGCTTATGTTCCGAACCCGAACGATCCGGATCGTGGCACGCTGAAGATCATCTATGCTGCGGCAACAAATATTGCCGGCAACAATCCGGACAACATCGTCGTCAGTCCGCGTGGCGGCCTGCTCACCTGCGACGATGGCAATCTTGTTGTCGACGAGTTTGGCGCTGGCCAGCGTCTGATGGGCTACACCGCTGCCGGTGAAGCGTACATCTTCGGCAAGAACAACATCATCCTGAGCGACTCCGACATCACCGGCATGGGCCGCGATCCGGCATTTGTCGCCTCGGGTGACAGCCGCGATAACGAATTCGCCGGGGCCTGCTTCGACCCGACCGGGCGGACCCTGTTCGTCAACGTCCAGACGCCGGGCATCACCTTTGCGATCAGCGGCCCGTGGGCTCGCGGCAACCTGTAAAGCCGGGTTGCGCTACTTACGCCTGGCCTAGAAACGAGGCCGGATTGATTGAGCCGGTAGATGCGCAGAAAGTGCCTCTACCGGCTGTTCTTCGGCGATACTGCCGGTCCAACTCTCGGTTATTGGGGGCATCCATGTACAAATTTCTCGCAGCAGCACTTGCACTGGCAAGTATTTCCGCACCGGCGCACGCTCTCGTCCTGGTCAGTCAGAACGACAACGGCGTCGGCACCTCGAACGTCGCCTCAAGTGTCGACACGCTCGGCGTCGACTATGATTTCACCGGCTTCGGCACAATCGATGTGACCTTCACGGTCGAGGCCGCTGACATCGCAGCGCCGCTGGCGTTCAACTCGAACATCAACAACTTCATCGGCCTCGGCATCAGCGACCTGAACGTCACCATCGCCGGAGCCACCTTCGACGTGATCGGTTCGGTAACGCCGTCCTTCTCGCTGCTGAACAGCCTGACGGTGACCGGCAACGAACTGGACGCTGTGTTCACGGACGAGCCGTTCAGCATTGTCATCGGCGACCCGCTGGTCACCGGTCAGGGCACCGACTTCACGATTGACTTCTCGGCTGCCAATGTTGGTGACACCTTTACCATCAGTGTCACCGCAGCACCGGAGCCGGCGAGCATTGCGCTGTTCGGCCTGGGCATGCTGGCTGCCGGTGCTGCTGTGCGTCGTCGCCGCGCCTGAACACCCGCCAAAGCTTGACGGCGTGCTGCCAAGCTGAAACTCGTCTTGCATTGTGGAAAGGGCCGAGCATGTCTCGGCTCTTTTCTCGTATGTGCGCCCTGTTGTCTCCCGTGCTTGCAGCCGATATGGAACTAGGGTCTACACCTCGACGACCAGACGGTTGCATGGCGGCGTCAAGCCATTGCCCAACCCAAGCAGGGACGAACGGCTTGCGGGCCGCCGCTGGCGTCTACAAAGACTGTCCGGGAGACTTGAATGATCCAGAACCCGCCCCGCCGGATTGATGATCTGGTTGGCAATACGCCGCTGGTCCGCCTGAACCGGGTGTCGGACGCCACCGGCTGCGAGATTTACGGCAAATGCGAGTTCATGAACCCGGGCGGATCGGTGAAGGACCGGGCAGCGCTCTATATCATTCGTGATGCGGAGGCCCGTGGCCTGCTGAAGCCCGGCGGGATCATCGTGGAGGGCACGGCCGGTAATACCGGGATTGGCCTGGCGGTGCTCGGCAATGCGCTCGGCTACAAGACCATCATCGTCATGCCGAACACCCAGTCCGAGGAGAAAATCGCGACGCTGCGGGCGCTCGGTGCCGAACTGGTACTGGTGCCGCCGGCACCCTACGCCAACCCCGGCCACTATGTTCATACCTCGCGCCGGCTGGCCGAGGAGACGCCCAACGCGGTCTGGGCCAACCAGTTCGACAATACGGCCAACCGCCTGGCGCACATCAAGACGACTGCCGCCGAGATCTGGGCGCAGACAGGCGGCGCGGTGGATGGCTTTACCTGCGCGGTCGGCTCGGGTGGCACGCTTGGGGGGGTCTCTCTGGGCCTGAAAGCGCTGAAGGGTGACGTGCAGATCGCCCTGACCGACCCGATGGGTGCCGCGCTCTATAACTACTACGCCAGCGGAGAGCTGCGCGCGGAAGGCTCATCGGTGTCGGAGGGCATTGGCCAGAACCGCATAACCGCCAATCTGGAGGGCGTGCCCATCGACAAATGGTATCAGGCAACGGACGAGGAAGGGCTCGCCCATGTCTACAGCCTGATGGAGCATGAAGGGCTGTGCCTGGGCCTGTCCTCCGGCATCAACGTCGCCGGTGCTGAAAAGCTGGCACGCGACCTTGGCCCGGGCCGGCAGATTGTCACCATCCTGTGCGATTCGGGCCGTCAGTATCTCTCGAAGATATTCAATCCGGAATGGCTTCGCGCGCGCAACCTGCCGACCCCGCCATGGATGAACGCCCCTGCTGCAGACCAGACGTAACAACCTGTTTGAGGTGTGCAATGACCCCAAGGCTCAACACCAAAACATGGGTTCAGGTGGTGTTGCGACGCAGCATGAGCCTCGGCGTGATGGCGACAGTTTTGCGCCACGGTGATGATTCGGCCGGGTCTGTCCTTGTTCTGGCCATGGATTCCAGGCGGCAGGCAAAAATTTTTTCGGCCACGACTCTGCGGGATGGAACACGTGCCTGGCTGGCAATTTCGGGAGAAATGCTGGTCTCTGAGGCGGATGCCATGGACCAGATCAACCGGCAGCTGGAGAGGGACCCCGACCTTTGGGTGCTTGAAATAGAGACCCAAGATGTGCAATCAATCCTGCCTGAGCCAATGGTGCCACTGCGAAGTGATAACGCGCAGGTAAGAGGTCACTGAGTATAACATGGCTCACGGTGCGTATCGGGAGGACCAATCCGTGCGCACCATTTGGATCAACAGCTAGGGTATCATGGATGACGAAGCGCTTTTCACGGCCGCTCGTGGTGTGTGCTATTTCGGTCTGCTCGCTTGCCTTGACCGCTTTTGCACAGTCCCCACAGCCGGCTGTAACGCCGAACCAGACCATTACTGACACTGCCGATACGCAGATCCTGAATATGTCGACAGAGGCGACGCAGTTCACGCTTGCGCCGCATTTGCCGGTCACGCCGATCAGCAGCGACGATATCGACCGCGCATCCGAGCGCCTGAAAACCGATGTCATGCCCGGGCCGCCCATCCAGAAAGCTGCACTGCGCAGTGCTGAGTCCCTGCGCGCGATGGTGGCAAAAGCGGCTGAACGCGTCCCCGAAGTCATGGACGATGAGATGCAGTGCCTGGCACGGGCGGTTTATTTTGAAAGCCGCGGCGAGCCGTTGATCGGCCAGCTGGGTGTCGCGCAGGTCATCCTCAATCGAAGCAAAGACCCGCGGTTCCCTTCCTCGGTCTGCGGGGTCGTGCATCAGCGCGGCACGAAATCCGCATCCGGTTGCCAGTTCACCTTTGCTTGTGACCGCCGCTCCGACCAGCCACCGGAAACATTGGATTGGGAAATCGCCAAGTCCGTGGCTTTTGTCGCGCTGGAGGATGCCTGGCACGACGTGACCGGCAAGGCGATTTTTTTTCATGCCAAGCGTGTTTCGCCCCAATGGCGGCACCGTATGGAAATGACGGCCACCCACGGCCAGCACGTTTTCTACCGGCCATGACCCCGGACGTCCCGTCTGATCTGCTGGAACGCTATCGGACGTGGGCCACAAGTGCCAAGGCGCAGATCGGCGATGCCCTGGCACGGGATGATCTGAGTGCGCGTCACAGCGCCTACGAGTTGGCGCATAGCCTGGCCGGGGTCGCCGGAAATTTTGGCGAACCGGAGCTGGGCCGATGGGCCGCAGCGCTTTGCCGTTACTTGCGGCGTTGCGGCGAGGCCGAGCCGGATCCCGCCACTCTGGCGCATTTCCGCCAGGTCTATGCCCGGCTGCAGGACGCCAGCGGCGAGCCGCCAGTGCAGGAGGTGGCGGCACTGGAGGCGTACGCGCAGATGCCAGCCTGACCCTGTTCCCACGACGTCATAATCATACGCTCAATCCAATAACTGAGCCCTCAGGCTTGGTGCACGATGCTGCCGTCCACCATGGTAAGCACCGGCTGGGCCTTGAGGATATCCGCCGGTGCACAGGTCATGAAGTCGGCGCTGAACGCGCTGATGTCCGCGCGCTTGCCTGTCTCCAATGTGCCGACCTCCGCCTCCCGCCCGACCGCAAACGCCGCAGCGCGGGTGAACAGGGCAAGCGTCTGAGCGCGGCTGAGCGCCTGGTCCAGCCCCCAGTCCGGGCCGGCGGTCCCGTCCAGCGCGTGGCGATAGCAGGCGGCATAGAATTCGATGCGCGGATCGCCAACCTCGACCGGGGCATCCGACCCACCGCAGACCGTCGCACCGCTCTCGATGAGTTGTCGCCAGGCATACGCACCCCCCAGCCGCTCAGAGCCCAGCCGCGACGGGGCGAACGGCAAGTCGCCGATGGCATGGGACGGCTGCATGGAGGCAATCACACCCTGGGCAGAGAAGCGCGGAATGTCACCCCGCGCAATCACCTGTGCATGCTCGATCCGCCAGCGTGCGGTTGATTTTCCCGGACCCAGGCTCTGAGCAAACCAGTCGAGCACCGCACGGTTGCCGGCATCGCCGATCGCGTGGGTGGCGATCTGGGCACCGACGGCCTTGGCACGGGCGTAGACCTCCAGTGCCTGCGCCTTCTGGGTGACAAACAAGCCCTGCAAGGATGGCGCATCGCTGTAGGGTGCCAGCAGGGCCGCCCCGCGTGAGCCGAGCGCGCCGTCGGCATAGACTTTGACGCCGCGCAGCCGCAGTCGGTCCCCGGCCGCCCCGCGCGGCCCACGTGCCAGCACATCCTCTGCCTCGCCGACATCCATATAGTGGTCGGAGCGCAGGTGCGTCTTGCCCACGGCGGTCAGGGACTCCAGCAGCCGCAGACTCTGGCGGTCGACGCTCATATTGTGCGCGCCGGTCCATCCGCGAGCAGCATAGAGCGCGTCGGCGCGCAGCAGCGCTTCACGCACGCGGGCATCGTCGGGCTTGGGCAGGATCGGGGCGACCAGTTGCTCGGCATTGTCAACCAGCAGGCCGGTTGCAGTGCCGTCCGCATTGCGCGCGATCCGGCCGCCGGATGGGTCGGGCGTTGAGTCCGTGATCCCGGCGGCTGCGAGTGCTGCGCTGTTGGCGACGCCAGCGTGACCGTCGGCACGCTGCAGGTAAACCGGCCGGTCCGCCACAACCGCATCGAGGTCGGCACGGGTCGGCGTGCGCTTCTCCGGCCAGTGGGTCTCGATCCAGCCGCGCCCGGCAATGACACCGGATGGATGTGTCACCGCCCAGGTGCGCAGCCGTGCCATGGCGTCTGCCAGCGATAGTGCCGGCGCAAGGTTCAGGGTCAGTTCGCGCAGTCCGACGCCGGTCAGGTGGACGTGGGCATCGACAAAGCCGGGGTAGGCGGCAGCCCCGCGCAAGTCGAGCGGCTGTGCGTTTGCGCCGCGTCTGCGCGCCTCGGTCAGCGGGCCGGCAAAGGCAATCCGCGCGCCATCGACCAGCAGGGCCTCAACCCGGCTGTCACTGACGCCGGTGTAGATCGGCCCGCCGAAGATCAGGGTGCGCGGCGTGGCTGCGCGTGACGGCAGAATGGTGAAGGCCGCACCCGCCGCCAGCAGGCCTCGCCGTGTAAAGTGCGCGCTCACGGCTGGCCGAACAGCTTTTGCAGGAACAGGGTCTCGACCGCACGGCGCAGATCGTTGTTGGGCTTTTTCAGGAAGCCGTGGCCTTCGTCTGCAAACACCACGTACCAGGTCTCAAGGCTTTGCGCGCGCAACTTCTCGACCACCTGGTCGCTCTCGAACTGCGGCACCCGCGGGTCGTTGGCACCCTGCATCACCAGCATCGGCTTGGTGATCTTGCCGACATTGGCGATCGGCGCGATGCGGGCGAAGACCTGCTGCATTTTGGGGTCGCGCTCGTCGCCGTATTCGGCACGCCGGTTGTCGCGGCGGTAAGCCTCGGTGCGCTCCAGGAAGGTGCGGAAGTCGGAGATGCCATAGCGCTCGACCCCGCCGACCAGCCGGTCGGAGTAGAAGGTCATGGACGCCAGCGACATGTAGCCGCCGTAGGACTGGCCATAGACGGCGACTTTTCCAGAGTCGAGGTTGGGTTGCTTTGCCACCCAGTCGAGCAGCGCGCCGATGTCCTTGACAGAGTCCTCGCGCTTCTCCGCATTGTCGAGGTTCAGATAGCGGGTGCCGTAGCCGTCGCTGCCGCGCACATTGGGCAGGATGACGGTCGCGCCGAGCACATCAGCGAAATACTGGGCACCCGGATTCCAGCCAGGCCGGGTCTGCGCTTCCGGGCCGCCGTGAATGTCGATGATGACCGGGGTCTTCGCGTCTGCCGCCAGACGGGTCGGGCGGTAGACCAGTGCCGGCACCTCAAGACCGTCGAAGGATTTGACGCGGATCAGGCTCGGCTCGGCGAGCTGTGCCGCATCGAGCGGCCCGAGTTCGGAGACGGTCCAGCGCGTCAATTGCGCGCTGGTCACGCTCCAGGCCCAGGTGTCGCCTGCCGACTTGGCGGTTTGCAGGCCGATCGCGAGGGTCGCGCCGTCATCGGTGAACTTGAGCGCGGTCAACACGCCGGCAGGCAGGGCGGGTTGCGGCAGGGCGCGTTTCGTGACCCGGTCCTGCACCACGATGCGGGAAAAGCCATCCTCGTTGATGGCGTAGGCGAGGATGCGGCCGTCCTTGCTGAGCGAAAATGCCTCGATGTCCCACGCGAGCGGCGGCGAAACCGGCGTTACCGCGCCGGTAGCCACATCCACCTCGATCAGGCGGCGCACATCACTCTCGCGGTTGGAGATGGTCAGCACCGCGCGCCCGTTATTGACGAACTGCGGGTCTTCATAGCGGGCTGCTTTGGCCTTGGGTGCGATCCGGGTCGCTTTGCCGCTGGCGATATCGAGCAGGTGGAGTTCGGTCTCCCGGTTGGAGACACCGCGCACCAGCAGCGCCGTCTTGCCGTCTGCACTGATGTCCGCCGGGCTGATGGCGCCGGGGAAGCGGAAGATCTCGCGCCGGCTCGCCGGGTCGCTCGGGTTGGCGGCCATGATGGTGTAGTCGCTGGACCCTTTGGTCGCGCGGGACCAGAGCAGCAGTGCGCCATCGGAACTGAACACGGGGGCGAGGTTGCGGGTGCCGAGTTCGGTCAGACGGACCGGGGGCTTGCCCGCCGCCATGATTTCCAGCTGGAACCACTCGTCGCCGCCCGTGTCCCGGCTGAGCGCAAAGCGGGAGCTGCCGGGGATGGTGGTTGCATCGGCGACCGGCTCCTTGAACCAGGTCAGCTGCTCGCGCGCAGCACCCGGTGCCGTGACCCGGTGCAGCTGGTTGGTGTCGCCAAAGCGGGTGGTGATGAGCATGGACCCATCGGCCAGCCAATCCTGGAATTGCGCACTGCGATAGCTCTGATACCGCTGCACAGCGGCATCGATCGCGGTCGGGATTTCCGGCACGTTCTGCAGGGTCGCCGCGCCGATCTGCCGGGTCGGGACGGGAGACTGTGCAAGCACAGGTGTGGCAAGCGCCACCATGATCGCAAGGGCCAAGGTCTGCTGTCTCATGCCACACTCCCGTGAATTATTGTTGCGCAGTGAGCGGAGTCAGCCTCGCGAAGTCAAGCCGCTTTTCTATTCGATGAGGAGCACTGACTCTGCTGATGCTGCGCGCGCCAGCGCCGTATCGAGGGTTGCCAGCGGGCAGGATTGGCGGACCGCCAGCTCCAGATATGCAGCGTCATAGGCAGTCAGGCCGTGGCGTCGCGCCAACGCAACCGTCACAGTGTCATCTGCCGCGCTATCGATACGGAGCGGTAGCTGCGCTAGCAGCACGAGCGCGCGTGCAGAGAATACGGCGTCGATGCGGCCCCGGCGTTCCTGCGTCAGGAGGATATTGCGCATTTCGTGCCGCCACAGGTCGGGGACGACTCCTCCACCCCGGCTCAAACGCTCCAGTGCCTGGTCTGCCCGCTGGTCGGCTTCACTGGGCAGCAGCCAGCAGGCGGCAATGGAGGCATCGATCACGAGCATCAGACGCGGTGGCCAGCGTGGCGATCACCCAGAATATCGTCAAGCGCGCCGACGGGGACCTGTGCACGCAAGGCGCGCAATTGCGCCGCCACTCCGAGCACTTCCACTGCGCTGTCGGTCGTGCGGGACAATTGTGCGATGGCCTTGCCGTGACGGGTAATAACGAATGTCTCACCACGCTCTACAGCATCCAGCAGCTCGGCAAGGTGCGTTTTGGCTTGTGTGGACTGGATTGTGCGCATGAGTTTCAACCAGTTGTTTTAACCAGTCTACACCAATCCCGCGGATAATACACCCTCAATCGTCAACCGATCAGGCGGTCGAGGACCGGATCGAAATCGTCATAGTGCTCGATCACCGCGTCCGCACCGAAGTCTGTCGCCGGCGTTTCGGAGAAGCCAAACGAGACGGCGATCACGGGCACGCCTGCCGCTTTGGCCGCCTCGACATCGACGGTGCTGTCGCCGACCATGACTGCACGCGTCCGGTCGCCGCCAGCCTGTGCGATGGTCTCCAGCAGGTGCAGCGGGTCCGGCTTGCGCACGGGCAGGCTGTCGCCGCCGAGTACCGCATGGAAGCGGGACGACCAGCCCAGTGCCTCGAACAGGCCGGTGCTGAGCATGAGCGGCTTGTTGGTGCACACGCCAATGCGCGCGCCTCTGGCGGCCAGCCGGTCCAGCACGCCGACAATCCCGGGGTAGGGTTGCGACCCGACGCAGATGTTGGCGGCATAATAGCGCATGAAGGCGGGCAGGGCCTTGTCGAGCAGCGCCTTGGCGTCGTCGCTGCTGGCGGCCAGGCCCTGGCGTTGCAGGCCGCGCTCGATCAAGGCGCGCGCGCCATGGCCGACCAGCTTGGCGACATCATCCAGCTCGAAGGGCGGATAGCCGAGCAGGCCCAGCGAATGGTTGAGGGCAGCGGCGATATCCGGACCGGTATCGACCAGCGTACCATCCAGATCGAAGATAACGGTTATGGGGGGCATTGATGAACCTTGCTGGCGACTTGGCGTATCCCGGCCTTGTGTGGCAGATGCTCACCGAGCGCAACCATTGCTAACGAAGCCCCAGGATGATCATGACACAGTCCGCCGCATTGCCGCTTGCCGCCATTGTTCTTGCCGCGGGCAAGGGCACCCGGATGAAAAGCGACACCCACAAGGTGCTGCACCCGATTGGGGGCAAGCCGATGATCGACCATGTGCTGGATAGCGTGACCAGCCTCGGCGCGACCCGGATCGTGGTGGTGGTCGGCGACCGCAAGGAACAACTCGACACCGCTCTGGCGGGGCGTAGCAGCGTGACGACGGCGCTGCAGGAGCCGCAACTGGGCACCGGCCACGCCGTGATGGCTGCGCGTGACGCCATGGCCGGGTTTTCCGGTGTCGTGCTCATTCTCTACGGCGATGTGCCGCTGGTACGCCCCGAGACTCTGCAGGCGATGCTGGAGCGGCTTCACGCGCCGCTCGGTGGCACGAAACCGGCGGCTGTCGTGCTGGGGTTTGAGGCAGCAGACCCCGGCGCCTACGGGCGTATCCTGCTGGACCAGACGGGTGCCATCGACCGCATGGTCGAGTTCAAGGATGCCAGTGCTGCCGAGCGCGCAGTCCGGCTGTGCAACGCGGGACTGATGGCGGTGCAGGCCGCGCACCTGTTCCCGCTGCTGGACCAGGTGACCAACGACAATGCAGCGGGCGAATATTATCTGCCGGACATCGTCATGCTGGCGCGCGCGCAAGGCTTGCCCACCGCTGTCGTGACAACGGACGAGGCAGAGGTCGCCGGCGTCAACAGCCGGGTCGAGCTCGCGGCGCTGGAGGCGCAGTTCCAGGCGACACGCCGCAGGGAGGCCATGCTGGCCGGCGTCACGCTGGTTGCGCCGGAGACGGTCTTCTTCAGCCACGACACCCGGCTGGGCCGCGATGTGGTGGTCGAGCCGAATGTGGTGTTCGGCCCGAAGGTCGTCGTCGAGGACGGTGCGGTCATCCACGCCTTCTGCCACCTGGAGGGCTGCCGGGTCGCGACCGGGGCCAGTGTCGGCCCGTTCGCCCGGCTGCGACCGGGGGCGGACCTGCGCGTCGGGGCCAAGGTCGGCAACTTCGTCGAGATCAAGGCGTCCGTGCTGCATATCGGCGCGAAAGTCAGCCACCTGACCTACATCGGCGACGCGGAGATCGGCGCGGACGCCAACATCGGAGCCGGGACCATCACCTGCAATTACGATGGCTTCCTGAAGTATAAGACCACCGTAGGGGCAGGCGCATTCATCGGCTCCAATTCGGCGCTGGTCGCACCGGTCACGGTCGGGGATGGCGCGATCGTCGGTGCAGGCTCGGTGGTGGTACGCGATGTGGCGGCGGATGCGCTCTACCTCGGGCGCGGCGAACCGGCGGAGAAGCCCGGCTGGGCGGCCCGCTTCCGCGCGGCCATGCAGGCGAAGAAGGCCGCAAAGCTTAAGGGATGAGGCGCTACCGCAGACTGGCCGACAGGTCCTCAAGCGGGCGCTGGGAGATCTGAATCCCGCCACTGCGTGAGCGGTCAAGGTCCAGAATGAGGCTGAAGGCCAGGACCAGCAGCAGCATGAGCAGGCCATAGGCCACGTGGTGGCGCGTATTGCTTGCAGAAGATACAGACCCGAGGATCAGCGCGCAGACCACCATGTAGAGGAGCAACACCTCCAGCACACGATCCGGCAGGTGCGCACTGCGCGCGGCTGCGCGCGCGGCGGCAAGGTCAAAGCTCTCATTCATCGAGTCCATCAGGCCCCGCACCAGCAGCGAAGACGGCGCGTCCTGCACGGCCTTGCCAAGACTGGTCCAGAGCGTCTCCTGCATCGCCTGTGTTGCATCCATGGCATTGGCGTCTGCGTCGACCTCGGACCAGTTTAGGCGAACAGTCACATAATCGCGCATCTGGCCCTGCAGTGTCGCGCGGTGCGGCTCGTCAAGCAGGCGGACCCGCAGCCATGTCGTGCCGATGGCGTTTGCCTCGGCAATCACGAGATCGCGGCGCGACTCATGGCGATTAAGCGCGAGGGAGAAAGTGAAGCCGAGCAGGAGTGCAAGCAGGCCAAGCATCGCGGACAGCAGGTGATCCGGTGGCTGCGCCATCTTTGGCATGGCCTTGCCGATCCGCCTGCCCGCTTCCAGACTGGCCAGCAGGAGCACAAGCAGCAACCCGGCGGCGGCGATCAGGGGGAGATGTGAAAAAATGGCCATGAACGTCTCGCTACGCCGGGTCTGTGCACTACTGGAACGCATCGCAAACATCCCTTCATAACTTCCCGTTTACAAGGGCGCATTCGCATGCTTGGGGAGCAGCGAACCTTAAAGGGACAGACGAGCGATGTGCGGCATCATTGGCATTGTTGGGGAAGATACGGTCGCGGACCGGTTGCTGGACGGCCTGAAGCGGCTGGAATACCGGGGCTATGATTCGGCGGGTGTCGCGACCCTCGTGAACGGACGTATCGAGCGCCGGCGCGCCGAGGGCAAGCTGGTGAACCTCGGGCGAAAGCTCGCAGCCGAGCCGTTGCCCGGTGTCATCGGTATCGCCCACACCCGCTGGGCGACCCATGGTGCCCCCAATGAGGCCAACGCCCACCCGCATGCGACCGACCGGGTCTGCCTCGTCCACAACGGCATCATCGAGAATTTTAAGGAACTGCGCGCCGAACTCGCCGCCGATGGCCGGGTGTTCGAGTCCCAGACCGATACCGAAGTCGTGGCGCACCTTGTCACCAAGGCTTTGGAGCAGGGGGCGAGTCCAGTCGCTGCGGTGCGTGAGACCCTGAAGCGCCTCCACGGCGCGTTTGCGCTCGCGATCCTGTTCACCGGCGAGCACGACTTGCTGATCGGCGCGCGGCGCGGCAGTCCGCTGGTGGTCGGCTATGGCGACGGCGAAATGTATCTGGGGTCTGATGCCATCGCACTGGCCACGCTCACCAACCGGGTTTGCTATCTGGAAGAAGGCGACTGGGCGGTGCTGAGCAAGCACAGCGCGCAGGTCTACACCGCCGACGACCAGCCGGTTGTGCGCCCGGTGCAGACGATCAGCGTCGGCGCAGGGTTGGTGGAAAAGGGCAACTACCGCCACTTCATGCTGAAGGAAATCCACGAGCAGCCGACAGTGGTCGCCCAGACGCTCTCCAGCTACCTGAACCCGGTCGATGGCACCGTGGCACTGCCCAATCTGCCGTTCGATCTGGCCGGCGTCGAGCGGATCACGGTTGTGGCCTGCGGCACCAGTTTTTATGCCGGCATGGTCGGCAAATACTGGATCGAGCAGCTGGCGCGCGTACCGGTCGAGCTGGATATCGCCTCCGAATTCCGCTACCGCGATCCGGTCTTGAGCCCCGGCGGCCTGGCGCTGTTCATCTCGCAATCGGGTGAGACGGCAGATACGCTGGCGGCGCTGCGCCACTGCAAGGCGCATGGCCAGCATATCGCAACGGTCGTCAACGTCGTCACCTCGACTATGGCACGAGAAGCAGACGTGATGCTGCCGACCCACGCCGGGCCGGAAATCGGTGTCGCCTCCACCAAGGCGTTCACCTGCCAGTTGTCAGTGCTTGCGGCTTTCGCGGTGGCGCTCGCCCGGGCCAAGGGCCGGATCGATGCGACCGGAGAATCCCGTCTCGCCGGGTTGCTGGCGGAGGCGCCTGCGCGCATGAACGATACGCTGAATGCACTCGACCATCTGGAGCCGCTCGCCCACCAGATCGCCAAGGCGCAGGACGTGCTCTATCTCGGTCGCGGGCCAGATTATCCGCTGGCGCTGGAAGGCGCGCTCAAGCTCAAGGAAATCAGCTACATCCACGCCGAGGGCTATGCCGCTGGCGAGATGAAGCACGGGCCGATTGCCCTGATCGACGAGAACGTGCCGGTGGTCGTGCTCGCACCGTCCGGCCCGCTTGCGGACAAGACGCTGTCCAACATGCACGAGGTGATCGCGCGTGGTGGCAAGGTTGTGCTTATTTCGGATGCGGCGGGTGTAGCCGCCCACGGTGCTGAAGCCTTCGCCAGCATCACCGTGCCGGATGTGGATGGCTTCATCGCGCCGCTGGTCTATGCGATTGCGGTGCAGCTGATCGCCTATCACGTGGCGGTCGCCAAGGGCACGGACGTTGACCAGCCGCGCAACCTGGCAAAATCCGTCACAGTTGAATAGCCGGTCAATCCCCTGTTCAGGGGATACCCTCCTTGCCCTATCTCCCACACTCCTCAGGCAATCAGTTTTGTCAGGAGTGATTTATGGAGCCGATGCGAGATGAAAAACAGACCCGCATAGCAATGCAGCGTGACGTGCAGCAGTTGTTGGCCGCCTGGAAACAGGTGCGCGATCCCTGGGTGCGCTACGCACTACTGGATCTGGTGGCCGACCTCGCGAAGACCGTGCAGGGCGGCAATCCGCCGCAGACAGAATAGCCCTGACAAACGGTGCAGAGTGCCCTAAGCGCGCTCGCATGATATCTGACATATCATCAAGTGGCTTGGCGCGATGGCTGGCGATACTCGCCATCCTGATGAAGATCGTGCTGGCGCCGGGCACGATGCTGGCGGCAACCCCGTCGGGCGGCCTGATGGTCACGCTCTGCACGAGCGACGGGATGGTCAGCGGCTGGGTTGATGCGGACGGCACGCTGCATCGTGCTGCGCCGGACGATCAACACAATGACGACCAGCACAGCGATGATGCGCCGTGCGCCTTCTCCGCATTGACGGCTGCAGCACTCACGCCAGACATCGCGCCGACGCTGTTCCAGCCGGCCCATGCGTCCTCGCCCGTTGCATTGTTCATTGTGCGACCCGGTGCCGGGCTCGCCGCACCGCCACCGCCTGCCACCGGCCCTCCCGCCATCCTCTGAAGCGCCATCCGTCCGGCAGCGCCGGATGCACAGTCTTGCTTTCAGAGGATCCACCTCCATGACCATGCACACGCTTGTGCTGCGCGCCACGACCGCGCTCGCCTGCCTGTTTGCCGTATCGGCGCATGCCGAAGACGCCACGCCACTCGACCAGATTTTGGTCACGGGCCTCAAAGGTTCGGAAGACTTCGGCCTCAAGTCCGGCATTCCAATCGACAAGGTGCCGCAATCAATCCAGGTGATTGGCGCGGACGATCTGATCGCGCGGGGTGCCACCAGCATCGGGGAGGCTTTGCGTGCCATCCCGTCCGCTAGCGTCGGCAACAGCCGTGTTGCCCGCTTCCAGAGCTTCAGCCTCAAGGTCCGCGGTTTCCTGGTCGATCAGATGCGCAACGGTATCCGCCAGCGCTATTATGAAGATGTCGACGCGTCGGCCCTGTCCAACATCGCGCGCCTGGAAGTGCTGAAAGGCCCGAGCGCCGTGCTCTATGGCCAGTCGGCGGTCGGCGGCATCATCTCGATTGTCACCAAGCAGCCCACCGAACAGTGGGAGGCCAGCGTCGCGGGCACGTTCGGCAACTATCAGCAGCGTCAGGTGACGCTCGATATCGGCGGCCCGGTGACTGAAACATTCTCAGTGCGGCTGACCGGTGAACTTGAACGCTCAGGCACCTTCGTCGACTTCCAGGACATTGATCGGGAGAATGTCGCGCTCACGCTGCGTTGGCAACCGGCGGACTGGGCGGTGGCGCATCTGGTGACGGAATATGTGGAGCGCCGCACGCGCTCCAACCCCGGTCTGCCGGTTGTCGGCACCGTGGTCAGCAACGGTGTTGCGGATATTCCCCGCAGCCGCTTCCTGGCTGAGCCGGGCTTCAGCGACCTGAGCGCCAGTTCGCCACTGGTGCAGGCCTGGGTCGATTTCAACCTCGGTGGCGGCTGGACCCTGACCCCTCGCCTCCAATACTCGCAACTCAAGACGCCGTTCACGGAAATCCGCGTGCGCGGCGTCGAGGCTGGCGATCCGACGCTGGTGCGCCGCACCGGCCGGATCGGTGCGGAGGACGATGATTACATCATCGCGCAGCTTGACCTTGCCGGCAGCGTCAAGACCGGCCCGCTCACTCATCGCCTGCTGGCAGGCTTCGAGTTTGACCGCGAACGCAGCACCTTCCTGCAGTCAAACTTCGTCACTGTGCCCTCGATCAACGCCCTGAACCCGGTATACCTGACTGTGCCACCGGCGAGCACATTCGGCTTCGATTTCCGCCAGTCGCTGAACGGCTATGCCGTCTACTTCCAGGACCGGATCGAGATTACGCCCGATATCGAACTGCTGGGCGGCGTGCGCCAGTCATGGCTCAACAACGATGGCTATTTCAGCACCGACCCAACGGACCTCGGGCCGGTCGACGAGGCGAACATCACCTCGACTACCTGGCAGATCGGTGCGACCTGGAAGCTTGGCCACGGTTTCAGCCTATTCACCGGCTACAACACCGGTTTCGATGTCGAGAATGTGTTCGGCCTGCGATTGGTGAACGGCAATCCCCTCCCGCCGGAGACCTCCAACCAGGTCGAACTCGGCATGCGCTACAGCGGGGAGAACCTGCGCGTCAGCATCGGCGGGTTCCAGATCCGCCGCCAGGACGTCGCCGGCGACGATCTCGATAACCCTGGATTCTCGCGCGCCATTGGCAATCTGCGGGTGCGCGGCATGGAGCTGGAGGGGGAGTGGCGACCAATCGAGGCGCTGACCCTGACAGGCGGCTATGCCTATCTGCGCGGCCAGATCACCGGCAGCGCGGACACAGCGGAAATCGGCGGCCGCATCGCGGACGTCCCGCGCCATACCGGCACGGTGCGCGGTACTGCGGCGCTTGGTCATGGGCTGGAACTGCGCGGCGGCGTCAGTTATGTCGGCAGCCGGGCGGTCGCGAACGCCAGTGCGATTTCACTCGAGGATTACGCTGTCGCCGATATCGGGCTGGGCTACCAGTGGCGCTGGCTTCAGCTTGACCTCAGCATCAACAATCTGGCTGATGCCCGCTACTTCACGGTGGCAAACCAGGGCAACGCGAATGTCGTCTACCCCGGCGATCCGCGTACTGTCAGTGGCCGCATCACCCTGAACTGGTAAGGAGGACCGTATGCGCGATACCAACCCCGGCGCATACCGTGCCATCTGGCGCTGGCATTTCTATGCTGGGCTTATGGTGGCCCCGTTTGTCTTGCTGCTCTGCATCACCGGTTCGCTCTACCTGTTTGACCGCGAGATCGAGGGGCTGGTCTACAGGGACCTCATGCAGGTGCCCGCAGTCAGCGAACCGCTGCCGCTGATGGACCAGCAGGCAGCGGTCCTGCGCGCCTACCCGGGTGGCGCGGTCAAGCGCATCACGCTGCCCGAGCGCCCGACGGAGGCCGGCCAGTGGCTGGTGACGCGCAACAGCAGTGACCGGCTGGTGTTCGTCGATCCGGGCAGCGGGCGCATCACCGGCGACCTCGACCCGGAATGGCGGCTGATGGCAGTGGTGCGCCGCATCCACGGCACACTCATGGCGGGGCAGGTGGGCAGCTACATCGTCGAGCTCATGGCCTGCTGGACGCTGATCATGCTTGGCACCGGGCTGATCCTCTGGTGGCCACGCCACTGGCGACTGCGCGGTGTGTTCGTGCCGCGGCTGGCGGCGCGCGGGCGGCGTTTCTGGCGCGACCTGCACGCTATCCCGGCCATGGTCAATGCGCTGCTGGTTGGCTTTCTCATCCTGTCCGGCCTGCCCTGGTCCGCCTTCTGGGGCGTGCAGTTCGCGCGTATCGGCACGGTCAGCCCGCTCACCGAGCCGTCCCCCAACTTCCGCGATGCGCCGCAGCATGCCGAGCACAGGCTGACCACCGATGACGGCGTACCCTGGACCATCGCCAACAGCCCGGCCCCGCATGGCTACCACGGGCACGGCCGGGCAACGCTCGCGGATGTCGAGCAGGCACTGCGCGACTACAAGGTGGCCCCCGGTGCGCGCATCTTCTTGCCGCAGCCCGGCGGCAGCCTGATCACCATCAGCCTGACCCCGGACCAGGCCGAACGCCAGCGCACGTTATATCTGGATGCCGCCGACGGCAGCGTGATCGACGATATCGGCTGGGCAGACTACAGCCCGCTCGCCAAGGCCGTGGAGTGGGGCACCATGGCGCACATGGGCCGGCAGTTCGGGCTGGCCAACCAGCTGCTGGCGCTGACGGTCGCGACGACGCTGGCCGCCAGCGTGGTGACCGGGGTGTATATGTGGTGGCGTCGGCGACCCAAAGGGCAATTGGCCGCACCTGGTGGCGTGCAGGACCGGCTGCCGCGCCCGGTCAAGCTGATGATCGCGACCATCGCGGCCCTATTCCCGCTGGTCGGGGCGTCCCTGGTGCTGGCGGTCACGGTCGAGGTGATCCTCGGCGCTGTCGGGCGGTTGCGACGGGCCTGACGAAATTCTTGGAGTTACATCGGTGCTTGGCGGGTGGCGCGGGCCGCCCCATCCGGTTATGACAGGAGAAACCTCGCCGGAGCCGTGCCATGACCGCCTATGACTATGACCTGTTCGTGATCGGTGCCGGATCGGGCGGTGTGCGCGCGGCGCGCATTGCTGCCGGTTACGGTGCGAAGGTGGCCGTCGCCGAAGAATACCGGGTCGGCGGCACCTGCGTCATCCGTGGCTGCGTGCCCAAGAAGCTGCTGGTCTATGCGTCCCACATGGCCGAGGCGTTTGCGGATGCTGGAAAGCGCGGGCCAAAGCGAGCAGATAAGTGAATAATGTGCGTGTCACTGTAATTCCTAATGTGCGTGTCACCGTAATTCGTAATTCCGCCGTAATTCGCGTAATTCGTAATCGCGGGGGGATGCAACCGATGATGTTGCGTACCATGGCAAGGGCTGCCCTCTTAGTTCTCGCGTCATGTGGTGCAGAGACGCCAACTGAACAGGAAATCCGGGATGATATTAACGGAGTCAGCCTTATCGTGGAGCATCTTAATGGACCTGCACTATCTCAGTCTGAGGACAAAATTTATCTAATGGCAGAACATGATAGGAAGCTAGTCTTTGAGGGTTATGGTGGGACAATGCCGTCATTATTACCGTCAAAAAAAGGTTTTCTCGTGGTGGCTTACTGCGGTGGTGCTATCAGAAGCACAGAATCGTTCGTAGTAAATGACGAGAAATCTGGACAGGCTGTGGCAGTGAAAGTTCAGCCAATTATTGTTCCGGGCATTGAGGTTTATGGCATACCAGCTTGCGAGAATGTAGCCAAAGCAAGATAGAAGTTATGCCCCCCTTCTGTGGTCGGGGTTTCATGAGTGATGGCTTGCCATCGGAATTGGCGGTGTCAACCTGAAGTGCAACACGAAATTACGGTGACACGAAATTACGGTGACACGCACATAACTCACTTATTATGGAAGCGGTGCTAGTTTACTAAATACACTCAACTCTACTTGGCTTTTGGTCCGCGCGTATGCGGCTCGCCATCTGGGTGGAACTGCGGCACGAGTCACGATCAATGCACCCTGTTATGAGTGCTTGGCGCGGGCCGCCCCATCTGGCTATGACAGGAAAACCCGTGCCGGAGCCGTGCCATGACCGCCTATGACTATGACCTGTTCGTGATCGGTGCCGG
>CAYOMD010000011.1:0-49696 GCA_964404985.1 uncultured Sphingomonadaceae bacterium | reverse complement strand
GCGTCATCCGTGGCTGCGTGCCCAAGAAGCTGCTGGTCTATGCGTCCCACATGGCGGAAGAGTTCGCGGATGCTGCGGGCTTCGGCTGGCAGGCCGGCCAGCCAGCGCTCGACTGGGCGACCCTGCGCGACAATGTCCAGAGGGAAGTCGGCCGGCTGAACGGCCTCTATATCCAGACGCTGGAGAAAGCCGGTGTCGACATCCTGCCCCACCGCGCGACCTTCCTCGATGCGCATACTTTGCAAGTTGGCGACCGGCGGATCACGGCACAAACCATTCTCATCGCGACCGGCGCACGCCCGGCAATGCCGGACTGCGTAGGCGAGGAGCTCGGCTTTACCTCCAACGAGGCATTCCACCTGGAGACCCTGCCCCGGCGCATGATCATCGCCGGCGGCGGCTATATCTCGAGCGAGTTTGCCGGGATCTTCCACGGGCTGGGCGTCGACGTCACCAACCTCTACCGCGGCGACCTGATCCTCAAGGGCTGGGACCCGGATATCCGCGCACGCATCCAGGCTGTCTATGCCGCCAAGGGCGTATGCTTTCACCTGAACACGGTGTTTCATAAGATCGAACGGCAGGGCGAGGTGCTGCTGGCGCACCTGACGGACGGCACGACCCTGGAGACGGACGCCATTATGTACGCAATCGGCCGCAAGCCGAACACGCGCGGCCTGGGGCTGGAGGCTGCGGGCGTGGCGATGAACGGCAACGAAGCCGTTGTTGTGGATGCGGCGTCACAGACCAACGTCCCGCACATCTATGCGGTGGGCGACGTGACGGACCGGGTGCAACTGACGCCGGTCGCGATCCGGGAGGGGCATGCCTTTGCCGATACCGTGTTCGGCGGCAAACCCTGGACTGTGGACTATGCCGCCATTCCCTCAGCAGTGTTCAGCCAGCCGATGGCGGCCAGTGTAGGCCTGACCGAGGAGAAGGCGCGCGAAACCCATGCCAGCGTCCTGGTCTACCGCTCCGACTTCCGGCCGATGAAATACGTGCTGGGCGGCCGGACTGAACGGGCGCTCTGCAAGCTGATCGTGGACGGTGAGACGGACCGGGTGCTCGGTGCCCACATGGTCGGGCCGGACTCGGCGGAGATCATCCAGGCGCTGGCGATCGCCGTGAAGATGGGGGCTACCAAGGCGCAGTTCGATGCGACCGTTGCGTTGCATCCATCGTCGGCGGAAGAGTTTGTTTTGATGCGCACGCCATCCTGAGTGCGCAACTGCATGTCGTAAATAGGCCTTCTCCCGCATCATTTTTACATATTAGCCGGTTCGGCTTTTGCTGCATCCGCGCAAAGATGATACTCGGCGACGACGAATCGCTTGGGATTAGTTTTATGCATCAGTCTTCCTGGACTCCCTCGACCTGGCGCACGCACGAGGCGAGGCAGATGCCGGAGTATCCGGACGCTGCGGCCCTCACGGCTGTCGAGACCGAGCTGCGTCGTTACCCGCCGCTGGTGTTTGCTGGCGAGGCGCGTGCCCTGAAGGCGCAGCTGGCGGACGTGGCGCAAGGCAAGGCGTTCCTGCTCCAGGGCGGAGACTGTGCGGAGAGCTTCGCGGAGTTTCACCCGGACAATATCCGCGACACGTTTCGGGTGCTGTTGCAGATGGCGGTGGTGCTGACCTTTGCCGCCAAACTGCCGGTGGTGAAGGTCGGGCGCATGGCCGGCCAGTTCGCCAAGCCGCGCTCCGAGCCCATGGAAACCCGGGATGGTGTGACCCTGCCGAGCTACCGTGGCGACAACGTCAACGATATCGCGTTCACGCCGGACGCGCGCCAGCCCGACCCCCAGCGTATGGTGCGCGGGTATCTGCAGTCGGTCGCGACCATCAACCTGCTGCGCGCCTTCTCCCAGGGCGGATATGCGACGCTCAGCCGCGTTCATGGCTGGACGCTGGATTTTGTCGGCTCCTCCGCCTCGGTCAAGCGCTACCGGGAGATGGCGGACCGCATCTCGGAATCGCTCGACTTCATGGCCGCCTGCGGCCTCGATCCGGATACCGTGCCGCAACTGCAGGGCACGGATTTCTTCGTCAGCCATGAGGCGCTGCTGCTGGGCTATGAGGAAGCCATGACCCGGCAGGACAGCCTCACCGGCCAGTGGTATGATACCTCGGCACACCTGCTGTGGGTGGGGGACCGCACGCGCTTCCCCGGCTCGGCACACATCGAGTTCCTGCGCGGTGTCGGCAATCCGATCGCCATGAAGGTCGGCCCCAGCCTGGCGGCGGACGATCTGCTGCGGCTGATCGACGTGCTCAACCCGGCAAACGAGCCGGGCCGCCTGACCCTCATCAGCCGGTTCGGCCACGACAAGATCGGCGCGCACCTGCCGGACCTCATACGGGCGGTGCAGAAGGAAGGGCGCGTGGTCGTCTGGTCTTGTGACCCGATGCACGGCAACACCATCAAGACCGCGACCGGCTACAAGACCCGGCCGTTCGAGCGTGTCCTCTCGGAAGTGCAGCAGTTCTTCGCCATCCACCAGGCCGAGGGCAGTTACGCCGGCGGCATCCACACCGAGATGACCGGCCAGAACGTGACCGAATGCACCGGCGGTACGGTTGCCATCACGGACGAGGCACTGGCGGACCGCTACCACACCCACTGCGACCCGCGCCTGAACGCGGACCAGTCGCTGGAGCTGGCGTTCCTGCTGGCCGAGGGGCTGCGCTCCGAACTCCAGGCCCGCAAGGCGGCGTGACGATTTGACAGCAGACGGCCCTGTGTATTTTATATGTATTATATGTGTTGCACTATGCGCATGATGTGCACATGTAGAGCGTGATGGATGCAGGGTTATGGACTGCCCGGCACGACACACATGTACCAGAGGATATTCGCGCTATGGCCAAGGCACGCTTGAACATCGAACTCAGCGAAGACGTTGCCCGTATTCTCGATGAGCTATGTCGGGAGTCGGATACGACCAAGACAGATATCCTGCGGCGCGGGCTCGCGATCATGAAGGCGATCTCTGACCAGAAGAAATTCGGGCGCAGCCACGTGGGCTTCGTCAGCGATCCGCGCAAGCTGGAGGCGGAGATTATCGGGCTGTGAGTGAACAACAGCCTTCGGCAGCGCACCCTGCGCCGATCCATATTAATCTCAGCCAGGTTGCCCCTCCGGGCGGCATCACCCAGGCACCGACCTACACCGACAAAGCCAAGGCGACCGCGTTTGTCGTCGCTGTAATTGCTCTGTCAATCATCTCCATGGCGATCGTCGGCGTCTCGCTATGGAAATGGACGCAAGGCGACGCAGACGCTGCCGGCCTAATCAAAATCATGGGTGGTGCCGTGCTAGGCTATCTGGCGGGCGCGATCGGCGCCAAAGCGTTATGAGTATCTCGGTTGTCATTCCGGCATACAACGCTGCGGCCACGCTGGCGCGCGCCCTGGCCAGCGTGTCGGCACAGGACTTTGCTTTCCATGAGGTGATCGTCGTTGACGACGGCTCGACCGACGAGACGGCAACGGTCGCGGAAGGTGCAGAGGTCGATGGCCTGCGGGTCATCCGCCATGCCGGGAACCGGGGGGCGAGTGCGGCGCTCAACACCGGCATCGCGGCTGCTACCGGCGACTGGATCGCTTTTCTCGATGCGGATGATGAATGGCTGCCCGGCAAGCTGGCGGCGCAGCAGCGCGCGCTGGCACAACTGCCGGATGCTGCCTTGTGTGCGACCGGCTTTGAGACGGTCGACGCGCAGGGCAGGGTAGTGTTCCGCTACGGGCTTGTGCCGTTTCCAGAGGCGCCAGACGTTTTCTGGAAGCGCTTGCTGCGCGACTCGGCAATTGCAAAGCCATCGGTGCTAGTGCGTCGCGATGCGCTCATCAGCGCCGGGCCGTTCGATGAATCGCTGACGCTCGGCGAGGATCAAGATATGTGGCTGCGCCTCGCGGCGCGCTACCCGGTTGCCTATGTGCACGAGGTGCTGCTGCGGGTCCATGCCGGGGCGCCATCCCTGACCCGGGGCAACCCGATGCGGGAGCGCGATCATCTGCTGCCGATGCTGGAGCGGCACCTGCTGGCACTCTGGGGGCGGCTGGACGACAGGGAAGCGCACGCGATCCGGGCTGAGCGTTGGGCACGGACCGGGCGTAACCTTGCCAGTGCCGATGCCGACTGGACTGTCTGGGCCGCCGGTGCGCGGCTGCTGGCGAATGCCGCCATGGCGGGCCATCGCCCAGCAGAGACCTTGACGGCGATCGCCAAGACCAGCCCGCCGGTGCGGTGGCTCAAGCGCCACCTGTAGGGTCTCTAGCCCTCCAGGTGACTGCGCAGCATCCAGGCGCGCTTTTCATGGCCTTCCATCAGGCCGGTCAGGAAGTCGGCCGTGCCTTCGTCTCCGTGGGGTTCGACCACGGCAATGTCGGCGCGCAACTGGCGGATGATCGCCTCGTGGCCGTCACGCAGGCTGGTGATCATTGCCTCGGCGGACAGGCCGCGCGAGTCGACATCGTCCAGGCGTGCGTGCGCGACATAGTCGGCGAGTCGCGCCGGAACCTTGCCACCCAGCGCGCGGGTGCGTTCTGCGATATCGTCGATGATGGTGTCCTGCGCCTCATATTCTGTCTCGAACAGCGCATGGTCGCTCGAGAAATGCCGGCCTGTCACGTTCCAGTGGAAAGCGCGGGCACGGCTGTAGAGCATGAACTCGTCCGCCAGCAGCGCGTTCAAGACGGCGGTGATGGCAGTCCTGGCGTCGGTCGCAAGCCCGATATGCAGGTCGCCGGAAACCGCTTCAGCGTCACGCATCGGTATTCTCCTTTTGGTGAAATCCTCTTGAGGTAAATGGGTTTTCCCCCGTTATATGCAATGCATCGCTCGATGGGATTTCTCGATTTGCCTCATCGTATGGTTCTTGCCCGGAAAGGACGCCAACCCCATGCCAACCTATCTCGTGATCGCTCGCGATCACCCCAACAGCACTGAACTTCGGGCGCAAACCCGTCCGAGCCACCTCGCGTATCTCGCTGCGCGGACCATCGACATCATCCTCTCCGGGCCGATTCTCAGCGATGACGAGCAGATGATTGGCTCGATGTTCGTGATTAGCGCCCCCGACAGAGCGACCGTTGAGGCGTTCCTGCGCGATGACCCCTACGCGAAAGCGGGACTGTTCGAGAGCGTGCACGTCGAGCGTTGGCGGCAGGTCATTCCCACACCGTGACTCACCGCTTGGCGGAAGCAGGGCGGGTGCGTTATAGCCGTTGTACGACGCCTCTCACATACCGTCCGGAGATCCCTTGGCGACCGAACATCGCACTGCGCACATCAAGACATTCGGTTGTCAGATGAATGTTTACGACTCTGAGCGGATGGCCGAAGTGCTGGCAGACGCGGGCTATCGCCTGTCTGATCGCGCGGATGACGCAGACCTGGTGCTGCTCAATACCTGCCACATCCGGGAGAAGGCGTCCGACAAGGTCTATTCCGAAGTCGGGCGTGTGCGCGCTGAGGCCGTTGCTCGCAATACCCGGCCGCCCACCGTCGTGGTGGCTGGCTGCGTCGCGCAGGCAGAAGGGGCGGAGCTTCTCCGGCGGGCGCCGGGGGTCGGTCTGGTGGTCGGGCCGCAATCCTATCACCGGCTGCCGCACCTGCTCGGCGAGATGGATGCACAGGCGGCCCTCGGCAAGCGCCCGCGCCTGGTCGACACCGAATTTCCGGCCGACGACAAGTTCGATCATCTGCCCAACGCGCGCACGGTTCGTGGCCCGGCTGCGTTCGTGACCGTGCAGGAAGGTTGCGACAAGTTCTGCACCTTCTGTGTGGTGCCCTATACCCGCGGTGCGGAAGTCTCGCGCCCGGCGCAGGCGATCATCGATGAGGTTCGCCAGCTGGTCGACAAGGGCGTGGTAGACCTGACCCTGCTTGGCCAGAATGTGAATGCCTACCATGGCGAGCACACACACGGGCCGCTGTCACTGGCCGGCCTGATCACGGCACTGGCCGAGATTCCGGGCCTGAAGCGCATCCGCTACACCACGTCGCATCCGCGCGACATGGCAGAGGACCTGATTTCGGCGCACCGCGACATCCCGAAGCTGATGCCGTTTCTGCATTTGCCCGTCCAGTCCGGCTCGGATCGCATACTGGCGGCGATGAACCGCAAGCACACGGCGGCCAGCTACCTGACGCTGGTTGATCGGCTGCGTGCTGCGCGGCCGGACCTCGCCCTGTCTGGCGACTTCATTGTCGGCTTTCCCGGCGAGACCGACGCGGATTTTGCGGCAACGCTCGATCTGGTGCGCACGGTCGACTATGCGCAGGCTTACTCCTTCAAATATTCCCCCCGTCCGGGCACACCGGCAGCGGAGAGCGCGGAGCAGGTGCCGGAGGCAGTCAAGGCCGCGCGGCTGGCGCAGCTGCAGGACCTGCTGTTTGCCCAGCAGGCCCGCTTCAACGCGGGCTTCCTCGGCCAGACGTTTGAGCTGCTGCTGGAGCGGGCCGGACGACAGCCGGGCCAGTTTATCGGTCGTTCGCCTTATATGCAGTCCGTCCATATCACAGCACCGGGGGCGACACTTGGCGAGATGCTGCCGGTGCGTATCATCAGCACCGGTCCCCACAGTCTTGAAGGTGCGCTCGTTCAGAAAGCGGAGGCCGCGTGAGCCGTAAACCGACCAAACCTGCCAAGGGTACCCCGCCGTCCAGCGGCCAGCGCGGGGCCGTGCTGAACCTGGAATTCGCCGATGCCGGGCTGCTTGGCCCGCTGTTCGGCCAGTTCGATCAGAACCTGATTGCGCTGGAAAACCGGCTGGGGGTCTATATCGCGGCGCGCGGCAACAAGCTGACCATTGAAGGCGAACAGAGCGCTGCCGAGCAGGCGCGCGATGTGCTGGTGACGCTCTACAACAAGCTGGATCACGGCGAGACGGTCGATGTCGAGGATGTGGATACCGCCCTCGCGATGAGCATTCCCTCCATGGAGGCACCTGGCGTGCGTGCTTTTGAAGGGCAGGCCTCGGTGATGATCCGTACCCGCAAGAAGACCATCCAGCCGCGCACCCCGACCCAGATTCGGTACATGCAGCATCTGGCCAGCGACAACATCATCTTCGCGCTGGGGCCGGCGGGCACCGGCAAGACCTATCTGGCGGTGGCGCAGGCGGTCTCGCATCTGGTCAACGGGCTGGTTGACCGGATCATCCTGTCCCGTCCGGCGGTCGAGGCCGGCGAGCGGCTCGGCTTCCTCCCCGGCGACATGAAGGAGAAAGTAGACCCCTATCTGCGCCCGCTCTACGATGCGCTGTACGACATGTTGCCGCAAGAGCAGGTGGAGCGCCGACTGGCGTCCGGCGAGATCGAGATCGCGCCGATTGCCTTCATGCGCGGCCGCACCTTGTCTGACGCCTTTGTCATCCTGGACGAAGCGCAGAACACGACCGCCATGCAGATGAAGATGTTCCTCACCCGTTATGGTGCACGCTGCCACATGGTGATTTGCGGCGACCCAAATCAGGTTGATTTGCCGAGCGGCACCTCGGGCCTGCACGACGCCGTGCGGCGCCTTGAAGGGATTCCCGGCATCGGCATGGTGCGCTTCAGCTCGGCAGAAGTGGTGCGCCACCCGTTGGTCGGTAGAATTGTTGATGCCTACGAGGGGCCGGCGGCGTTAGCGCCCGGAGCATGATATGCTGCGCATAGCGCTGGACATCGCCGATGATCGCTGGAGCGAGACCGGCCTTGACTGGGAGGCCCTGTCGACCCGCATCTGCGCAGCCGCTTTGGCGCTGACACCCTTCGCGGACTGGAGCACCAGGACCACCGTTCTAGAAGTCAGCATCCAGTTGACATCCGATGCCGAGGTTCAGTTGCTCAACCGCGACTTTCGCGGCAAGGATAGCCCGACCAATGTCCTCTCGTTCCCGATGATCGAGGCACAAGACCTACATGATGGCGTCGAGGTACCGGAACAGTTGCTGGGTGATGTCGTGCTGGCCTACGAGACGGTGACGGTCGAAGCCTCGGCGCAAGGCAAGACTTTGCGCGACCACAGCGTGCACCTGATCGGCCACGGGTTTTTGCACCTCCTGGGGTATGATCACGAGACCAGCACGGCGGACGCCGAGGCGATGGAAGGGCTTGAGCGGCGTGCGCTGGCTGAACTGAATGTGGCTGACCCCTATGGCGAGTGAGAAACCCAGCGACCCGGATAGCCGAAGTAACAACCTTATTGCCAGGTTGCTGCGGTCCTGGCGGAACCACCCGCGGCGTGCGCAGGACAGTTCCCTGCGCGAAAGCATCGCCAATGCGATCGAGGAACACCGCGAGCCTGCAGTCGCCGCTCTCGACGACCTGTCGGGCAGTCAGCGGCTCATGCTGCAGAATCTGCTCGATTACGGCGATTTGAGCGTGGGCGATGTCATGGTGCCGCGCGCCGACATCGAGGCGTTCAACATCACGGATGGTTTCCAGGAATTGGTGGCGCAGTTTGCGCGCGCCGGCCACTCGCGGATCCCGGTTTACAGGGAGTCCCTCGATGCGGTCATCGGCATGGTGCATGTGAAGGATGTCTACCGGCTGCTGGCCGAGCCGGAGCGGCCCAGCCAGCCGCGCCTCGACAGCCTGTTGCGCTCGGTGCTGTTCGTGCCCCCATCTATGCGCGTACTGGACCTGCTGACCCGGATGCGCGCCAGCCGCACCCACATGGCGATCGTCATCGACGAATATGGTGGCACCGACGGTCTTGCGACTATCGAAGACCTGGTCGAGCAGATCGTCGGCGAGATCGATGACGAGCATGATGAAGCTGAGGCAACCTTGCTGCGCCCGCTGCCGGACGGGTCCTACGATGCCGATGCCCGCCTGCCGCTCGAAGACCTGGAGGCGCACCTGAAGCAGGACTTTCTGCCGGAGGAAGCGGACGAGGAAGTGGATACGCTGGGTGGCCTGCTGTTCTTCCTGTGCGGACGGGTGCCGGTGATCGGTGAAGTGATCGACGACGACAGCGGCTACCGCTTCGAAGTCGTCGATGGCGACCCGCGACGCATTACCCGTGTGCGTATCCATACCCCCAAGCTTGTCCCGGACATGGACGATGCGTCAGGCTGAGCCGGTTGCCGCCCGCTGGCGCGACTTGCCCGCGTGGGTCGCGCAACTGCCGCTCGGAGCTCGCGAGCTGCTGTTGCTGGCCCTCGGCCTCATGAGCGCACTGGCGTTCGCGCCGCTGCACCTGTTGCCACTGATGTGGGTGGCCTTTGCCGGCCTGCTGTGGGCTTTGGATGGCGCACGCACGCGCCTTGCGGCGTTCCGGCTCGGCTGGTGGTTCGGCTTCGGGCAGTTTGCGCTCGGGCTGATCTGGATTGCCGAGGCGTTCCGCTTCCAGGATGCGTTGCCGCAGAGCGCGGGCTATCTGGCGGTGATCCTGCTGGCGGCATTTCTGGCGCTGTTTGCAGCGTGCAGCACACTGCTGGCGCAGATGCTGGCCCCCGGCGGCGCGTGGCGTGTCATCGCGCTGGCGACGGCATGGACTCTGGGCGAGTGGCTGCGCGGCCATCTGTTCACCGGCTTTCCCTGGAATCTCGTCGGCTCGGCCTGGCTGGCGGT
This sequence comes from uncultured Sphingomonadaceae bacterium, assembly GCA_964404985.1. GTDB lineage: Bacteria > Pseudomonadota > Alphaproteobacteria > Sphingomonadales > Sphingomonadaceae > Hankyongella. The sequence continues at coordinate 40,129 of CAYOMD010000011.1, read as the reverse complement.
GCCGCCTGTTGCCCAGGCGGCCGGTCTGGTTGGAGTCTATGGTCTGACTTTCCTCATGGTTCTGACCAGCGGTGCGCTGGCCCTGGTTGTGAGCCAGCAGGGTCGTGCGCCATTGCTCCCCCTGCTCTCGGCGGTACTTCTGGTGCTGCTGTTTGCAGGCGGCGCACTGCGTCTCCACCGTCCTCTACCACCATCGGGCCCAGCGCTGACCATCGTCCAGGCCAATATCGGTCAGGGGCAGAAATGGCGTGACGAGAGTGGCCGCCGCAACCTCAACCTGCACCTGGATATGACCTTCAAGGCATCAGACCGGGATACACCGCGCCTGGTGATATGGCCGGAGACTGCGATCCCCAATCTGATCGAGGAAGAAACGACCACGCGCTACCTTATTTCGCGTCACCTAGGAGCAAGCGGTCTGGTGCTGACAGGTGGCGTCAAAGTCGAACGGGATGAAAATGGCTATGCGCTATCGGCGCGCAACAGTCTTTTTGTTCTTGATCCTGCAGCACAGATCGTCGCCAGTTACGACAAGGCCCATCTGGTCCCGTTCGGAGAATATCTGCCATTTCGTAATATGTTAAGCGCGCTTGGCCTGTCCCGCTTGGCTGCAGGTGATCTGGACTTCATGCCGGGCCCAGGGCCGCGGACGATAAAGCTGCCCGGTTTTCCCTCTGTCGGGCCACTCATATGCTATGAGATCATCTTCCCGGGTGCGGTCGTCGACCGTAAGCATAGACCAGAGTGGCTTTTGAATGTGTCCAACGATGCGTGGTTCGGCACATTTTTCGGCCCGCATCAGCATCTGTCGCAGGCGCGATTGCGCGCAATCGAAGAAGGTTTGCCGGTTGTACGCTCAACGCCGACCGGAATAAGCACAATTATTGATGCGCGCGGCCAAGTGCTTAAAAAAACAGCGTTAGAGGAAAAAATCATACTATATGGCAACTTGCCAGCGGCGTTGTTGCCTACACCTTATGCGAGAAATGGTGATATACCCATTCTGGCTGTACTCATATTGTGCAGTTTGTCTTGCATCATCTGCGTCAAGCGGGTAGGTAAGCAAAACGTTCGCGAATAGCGACGTTCCGCCCCTTGGGGTGAGACCTTTGTTCTTCGTTGCGTATCCAGTCGAAGGTCGCGTAAATATGGCAGACCAGCCACACCCAATAGATGTCCACGTTGGCATGCGTTTGCGCGCACGCCGTCGGATCATGGGCATGACCCAAGAGAAACTTGGCGAACTTCTTGGCCTGACATTCCAGCAGGTCCAGAAATACGAGCGCGGTGCCAACCGCATCGGCTCCAGCCGCCTGTTTGAACTTTCTCAAATACTTCAGACACCTGTCAGCTACTTCTTCGAAGGGATGTCCGGCGAGACATCGCTTGCTGTCGGTGTTGCAGAGGCAGGGGAAGCGTTCGAGCACGACAGTCTTGCCTCGAAAGAGACACAGGATCTGCTGCGGCATTATTATCGGATCGCCGATCCGAAAACCCGCCGCAAAATCCTCGAGCTGATCCGGACAATCGGTACCGACCCCAGCGCATCCTGACACCGGTGGTGGGGTATAACCCAGCTTAACCATCGATCAGGACTTAAAGACATAAAGATGGCTTTATGTCCTTGCGTCGGGCCATCGCTCTGAGTATGAGCGCGCCATAACCGCGCAGCAATTTTTTTTGCTGCAGCGCAAATGGCGCCAATACGTAAGGAGTATGCCCGTGGTCCGTTCTTCCTATGTCTTTACCAGCGAATCCGTCTCTGAAGGCCATCCCGACAAGGTTGCGGACCAGATTTCCGACGCCATCGTCGACCTGTTCCTGAGCCGCGATCCGGTGGCGCGCGTCGCCTGCGAAACCATGGTGACGACAAACCTCATCGTGCTCGCCGGCGAAGTGCGCTGTGCAGACACCGTGACCCCGACGCTCGACGAGATCGAGAAGGCAGCCCGCGCGACCGTCAAGCGCATCGGCTACGAGCAGCATGGCTTCCACTGGCAATATGCCAACTTCCAATGCCACTTGCATGGCCAGTCGGAGCATATCGCCATGGGTGTCGATGAAAGCGGCAACAAGGATGAAGGAGCAGGTGACCAGGGCATCATGTTCGGTTACGCGTGCGACGAGACCCCTGACCTCATGCCGGCCACCCTCTATTACTCGCACCGCGTCCTGCAGCGCCTGGCGGAGCTGCGCCACTCGGGTGAAGCGCCGTTCCTGGAGCCGGACGCCAAGAGCCAGGTGACCTTGGCGTTTGAAGACGGCCGTCCGGTCCGCGCAACCAAGCTGGTCGTCTCGACCCAGCACGCCAAGGGCTACGACCAGGGCAAGCTCCGCGACTATGTCAAGGGTGTCATGAACGATATCCTGCCGCAGGGCTGGATGCCGGGTGATGAGGACGCAATCTACGTCAACCCGACTGGACTGTTCGAAATCGGCGGGCCTGACGGCGACGCCGGTCTGACCGGCCGCAAGATCATCGTCGATACCTACGGCGGTGCCAGCCCGCATGGCGGCGGTGCCTTCTCGGGCAAGGACCCGACCAAGGTGGACCGCTCGGCGGCTTACGCCTGCCGTTACCTCGCCAAGAACGTGGTTGCTGCCGGTCTGGCGCGCCGCTGCACCATCCAGATCAGCTACGCGATCGGTGTTGCTGAGCCGCTGAGCTTCTACGTTGACCTGCACGGCACCGGCCTGAACGGCGCAACCGAAGACAAGCTGGAAGCCGCACTGCCGACGCTGATGCGCCTGACGCCCAAGGGCATCCGTACTCACCTCGGCCTCAACAAGGCGATCTACGAGCGCTCGGCAGCCTATGGCCACTTCGGCCGCACGCCGGACGCAGACGGTGGCTTCTCCTGGGAGCAGACCAACCTCATCGACGCCATCAAGCAAAGCCTGTGATATAAGTCTTCGAGCAACTCTCCCCTCCCTCGTTGAGGGAGGGGTGGCCGATAGGCTGGGGTGGGTGGCCAGGAAAGGCTTGCCCACCCCGGTGCTTCGCACCACCCCTCCCGTAGACGGGAGGTGAAACCCGGTTCAATCTAAAGTCATCACGCTCTAAAGTCAGCGCTATTCCGCCGCCACGCGGTCAGCGTCGGTGAGCGGCTGGTCAAGCCGGTTCAGCATTTCCTTCGGGCAGACCTGCCACATGCGCGCTAGGGTGTTGGGCCAGTCGGCCAGCAGTTGAGCGGACCAGCGTGAGGCGGTCTCTTCTGCATGGCGGGCGACGAGCGCTTTCAGCACCGCTTCCCAATGGCTGGAGCCAAGGCGCTGCCACACCACGGTATCCGGGTTGACCCGGCTTTCGAAGTCGCCGTGGCGGTCATAGACGAAGGCCATGCCGCCCGTCATCCCGGCGGCGAAGTTGTCGCCCACCTCGCCGAGGATCACCGCGATCCCGCCGGTCATGTATTCGCAGCCGTTGGCCCCGCAGCCCTCAATGACCGTCTGCGCACCGGAATTGCGCACGGCAAAGCGCTCGCCCGCCTGCCCGGCAGCGAACAGTGCACCGGCGGTTGCCCCGTAGAGCACGGTGTTGCCGATGATCGTGTTGTCCTGGCTTGCCAGCGTCGAGGACACCATGGGCCGCACGATGATGGTCGCGCCGGAGAGACCCTTGCCGACGTAATCATTCGCCTCACCGAACACGACCAGTTTCAACCCCTGCACCGCGAACGCCCCGAGCGACTGGCCGCAGGCCCCGCGCAACTGCACGGTCACGTGGTCGGGGGCCAGCCCGGTCATGCCATACTTGCGGGTGATGGCACTGGAGAACCGGGTGCCGATCGCCCGCATGGTGTTGCGCGCCGTATACATGAGGTGCATTTTCTCGCCGCGCTCGAACACCGGGCGCGCATCAACCAGCATCTGGGCGTCGAGCGAGTCCGGCACTGGATTGCGGTGGGCTGGAATGTTGAACCGGCGCATCTGTTCGGGCGCATCGACCTTGGCGAGGATCGGGTTGAGGTCGAGATCGTCGAGGTGAGCGGCCCCGCGGCTGACCTGACGCAACAGCTCCGTGCGGCCGATAATCTCATCGAGCGTGCGCGCGCCGAGCATGCTGAGGATTTCCCGCACGTCCTCGGCGATAAAGCTCATGAGGTTGACCACCTTGTCGGCGGTGCCGCTGAACTTGGCGCGCAGCGCCTCATCCTGGGTACAGACCCCGACCGGGCAGGTGTTGGAGTGGCACTGGCGCACCATGATGCAGCCCATGGCGACCAGGCTCAGGGTGCCGATGCCAAACTCCTCGGCCCCGAGGATCGCCGCGATCACGATATCACGCCCGGTCTTCAGACCGCCGTCCGCGCGCAGCTTCACCCGGTGGCGCAGGCCGTTCAGGGTCAGCACCTGGTTGACCTCGCTCAGGCCCATCTCCCACGGCGTACCGGCGTATTTGATCGAGGTCTGCGGGCTGGCCCCCGTGCCACCCACATGGCCGGAGATCAGGATCATGTCCGCATGCGCCTTCGCCACCCCAGCGGCAACCGTGCCGATGCCGGCAGACGACACCAGCTTCACGCACACGCGCGCATCCGGGTTGATCTGTTTGAGGTCATAGATGAGCTGCGCCAGATCCTCGATGGAATAGATATCGTGGTGCGGCGGCGGGCTGATCAGGGTGACGCCGGGGGTCGCATGGCGAAGTTTGGCGATCAGCTCGGTCACTTTGAAGCCGGGAAGCTGCCCGCCCTCGCCGGGCTTGGCCCCTTGTGCAACCTTGATTTCAATTTCCTCGCAGGCGTTCAGATATTCCGCTGTCACCCCGAAGCGGCCGGAGGCGATCTGCTTGACCGGGGAGTTGGCATTGTCGCCGTTGGCGTAGGGGGTGAAGCGGCGCGGGTCCTCGCCGCCTTCGCCCGAGACCGACTTGGCACCGATGCGGTTCATGGCGATCGCCAGCGTCTCGTGGGCTTCCGGCGACAGCGCGCCAAGGCTCATGCCTGGGGTGAGGAACCGACGGCGGATCTGGGTGATCGACTCTACCTCGTCAATCGGCACCGGCGTACCGGACCGGTTGAACTCCATAAGGTCGCGCAGCGAGACCGGCGGCAGCTCGCGCAGGCCCCGGGCATAGCGCTGGTACAGCGAGTAGCTGTCGGTCGCGACCGCCTCCTGCAGCATGTGGATAAGCTTACCGTCATAGGAATGGGCCTCGCCACCGGCACGGTAGCGGTACAAGCCGCCGATTGGCAGGCTGGTCGCGGCGCTATCGAACGCCCTGGCATGCCGGTCGGTCATGTTGAGTTGCAGCGACTTGTAGCCCATGCCGGAAATCTTCGATGGCATGCCGGGGAAGAACTCGTTGACCAGCGAGCGGCTGAGGCCCACGGCCTCGAAATTATAGCCGCCCCGATACGACGCAATGACCGAGATGCCCATTTTGGACATGATTTTCAGCAGGCCGCCGTTCATCGCCGTGATGTAATTCTGCACACAGTCTTCGAGCGAGCGGTTGCCGAACAGCCCGCGCGAATGGCGGTCGGCAATAGCCTCCTGGGTCAGCCAAGCGTTGACCGTGGTGGCCCCCACCCCGATCAGCACCGCGAAATAGTGGGTATCGAGGCATTCAGCCGCGCGCACGTTGATGGACGCATAGGTGCGCAGACCCTGCTTGACCAGGTGCGCATGCACCCCGCCAGTCGCCAGGATCATGGGGACGCTGACGCGCTCGGCTGAGACCAGGGCGTCGGTCAGGAACAACTGGCCGCGCCCGGAGCGGACCGCGCGCTCCGCCTCCTCCCGGATACGCTGGCAGGCAGACTTCAGGGCATCCGGCCCGTCGTTCGGGTCGAACGTGCAGTCGATCTGCTGGGCCTGGCCCTCGAAGTGCGCCAGCAGGCGCTCCCACTGGCCGTTGCTGAGTATGGGCGTCTCCGCCACCATCACCTCCGGCTGGTGCGCGTTGCGGTCCAGCAGGTTGGCAAAATTGCCAAAGCGGGTTTTCAGCGACATCACCCGGTCTTCGCGCAGGGCATCGATCGGCGGGTTGGTGACCTGGCTGAAGTTCTGGCGGAAGAAGTGGCTCAGGTGCCGCGGGTTGTCGGAGATGACCGCGAGCGGCGTATCGTCGCCCATCGACCCGACGGCTTCCTTGGCGTCCTCGACCGCCGGTTGCAGCAACAGTTCCAGGTCCTCGTGGGTGATGCCGGCTGCGAGCTGCAGTTGGCGCAGGCGCCCACGGTCGAGTGTGACCGGCTCGAGCCCGGCCCCGATCACCGCCTCAAGCGGCTTGAAATCCTTGACCCAGTCGGCGAACGGCTGGCTGGCGGCGATCCTCTGCTTGATCTGCCGGTCGTGGTAGAGCCGCCCCTCGGCGAGATCGACCGCGATCATCTGCCCCGGCCCCAGCCGCCCTTTGGCAACCACATCGGCCTCCATGACCACGACCATCCCGGCTTCGGACCCGGCAATCAGCAGGCCATCCCGGGTCTGGAGGTAGCGCATCGGGCGCAGCGCATTGCGATCAAGCCCGCCGACGACCCAGCGGCCGTCGGTCATCGCGAGTGCGGCCGGCCCGTCCCAAGGCTCCATCACCGAATTGAAGAAGGCATACATGTCGCGGAATTCGTCCGGCATCGTCGATTGCTTGGACCAGGCCTCCGGCACCATGATCAGCTTGGCGGTTGGTGCATCACGCCCGGCGTGGACGATCGCCTCGAACACCGCATCGAACGCGGCAGTATCGGATGCGCCGGACGGGATGACCGGCTTGATGTCAGCCGAATTCTCGCCGAACGCCAGGCTCGCCATGCGGATTTCGTGGGTCTTCATCCAGTTGGTGTTGCCGCGGATCGTGTTGATCTCGCCATTGTGCGCCACCATCCGGAATGGCTGGGCCAGCCACCATTGCGGGAAGGTGTTGGTTGAATAGCGCTGGTGATAGATGGCGAAGCGGCTGACGAAGCGCTCGTCCTTCAGGTCTGGGTAGAAATCCGCAAGGTCCTGCGCGAGGAACAGCCCCTTATAGATGATACTGCGGGCCGACAGCGAGCAGATGTAGAAGCCGGGGATTTGGGCTGCGACCACCTTTTTCTCGATCCGGCGGCGGATCAGATAGAGGTTGCGCTCGAAAATTGCCTGATCCTCATCCAGCTTGGGGTTGTGGATCAGGATCTGCTCGATTTCCGGGCGGGTCGCGGCCGCCTTGGCACCGATGACACTGCAATCGATCGGGACCTGTCGCCAGCCGTAAATGTCGTAACCGAAATCGATGATCTCGGACTCGACAATCTGTCGGCAGGTCTCCTGGTCGGCGAAATTGGTGCGCGGCAGGAACACCTGGCCGCAGGCCGCCTCACCAAGGCGCGGCGCGTGGCCGGTGCGCTCGATATGCTCCAGGAAAAAATCACGCGGTATTTCAACATGGATGCCGGCACCGTCCCCGGTGCGTCCGTCCGCGTCCACTGCCCCCCGGTGCCAGACAGCCTTCAGGGCATCGAGTGCTGCTGTGACGACCCGGCGTGACGGCTTGCCGTCGATGGCGGCGACAAACCCGACCCCGCAGGCGTCGCTTTCCATATCCGGGCGGTACATGCCCTCACGGGCCAGGCGCTCGCGCTCGTCGATCATTGCTGTTCCCTAAAGATCTTTCTTGGTCAGAAGCCCTGCCGCACGGAGCCGCTCTATGACACGCGGCATGGCTTCTGTGGCGGCCTGCTGGCCGAGTTTTGCCCCTTCCAGCGCATCTGCTCCCATGGCTCCCTGCATGTAGCCGATCATCTTGCTGCCAAGTGGAGAGCGGTAAAACTGCGTTAATTCAACAATTTCCATCTCGTTGAAATTGCGGTTCAGGCTGTTGACCTGCAGGCTGGTAAAATCACCTTCCCGTTTCACGAAGGCGGCGCTCATTTCCTCTTGAAGGACTTTCTTGATTTGCGCCCGAGTAATATCGGAGTCAGCGGGTATTTGCTGACCAATAGCCTCGACCATATTCGGGACAATCTTCTGAATAGTGCTTCTATATTGCATGGCGTCCAACAGTTCGACGATGGCCTTCTGCTTGGACTCGGAAATAGCCGGCTCGGCAGCGAGGGCCGGGCGCAGAGCGCCCGACCCTATCGCCAGGGCGACCAGCGCAATGCTCAGCCGCCGCCCGCTCATTCCGAGAGTTCTTTCGGGATGGTGAAGCCCGACTTCTCGGCTGCTGCCTTCAGTGCCGCCAGCGTGTCGTCGGCGACGCGCTTGGTCACTTGCTGGCTGGTGATCGCGATATCGCGGTTGATGAGGGCCTGAGCGCCGATCAGCTTCTTGCCGGCCGGGGTGGCAACGAAGGCGGCTGCCGCCTTCAGTTCGTCCGGCGTCATGGCGCGCACATAGGCCGTGCGAACACCGGCGAGGAAGATTTCCCTGCTGTTATCGATGCTTTGGGTCAGCGCCGTGTCGACTGCAGCCTTCAATATCTCATCCTTGCCCGGATTTGCCTTGACCAGAGGGTCGATGAGGAAAGGCGCAACGCGCTTCAGGCTGGCATGCATACTCTCTGCGACGCCCGTTGCGGCAACAATTGCCTCCAGCGCCTTGGCGGTCTCGGGGTCGAGTTGTGCCGGCGGCTGGGGAGCGGCGGGTTTTGCAGCCGCTGCCTTCTCAGCCGGCGCCTTCTCAGCCGGCGTGTCGGCAGCTTGAGCACTTGTTGCCGCCATCAGGCTGGCGATCAGCAATGAAATGTGAAAGTTCATGGTCGTTCCTTTATAGCGAGATGCAATCCGCTCAGGCTGCTGCCCGGGCGGCGACGGCTTGCGCCTGCAGATGCGCGTGCATCTGGTCCGCAGCGTCCCGGCCATCGCGGATCGCCCATACCACGAGAGAGGCGCCACGCACGATATCTCCCGCGGCGAATACGCCGGGAAGGCTGGTCATCTGTGTTTTATTGTCGATCCGCAGCGTACCCCAGCGACTGACCGCCAGTTCCGGCGCACCGAACAGTTCCGGCAGCGGCTCCGGATCGAAGCCGAGCGCCTTGATCACCAGATCAGCCTGCAGGGTGAAGCCGCTGTCCGGCTCCGGCTCCGGGGCCTGGCGTCCGGAGGCGTCCGGCGCCCCGAGCCGCATCCGGCTGGCCTTGACGCCAATCACCTGCGCCGTGCCGGTGAAGCCTTCCGGGGCCGACAGCCAGCAGAACTCCACACCTTCTTCTTCCGCGTTCAGAACCTCGCGTAGGGAGCCGGGCATGTTCGCCCGGTCACGCCGGTACAGGCACTGGACCGAGGCCGCACCCTGACGCACCGCGGTTCGCACGCAGTCCATGGCGGTATCACCACCGCCGATCACCACCACCCGTTTACCCTTGGCATTCAGCGCGCCGGACACATAGTCCGCAACGGCATCGCCCAGGTCGACCCGGTTGGATGCAGTCAGATAGTCCAGCGCTGCAACAATGCCGTCCAAGCCTGCGCCCGGTGCCTTCAAGTCGCGTGCTTTGTAGACGCCGGTCGCGATCAGCAGGGCATCATGGCGCGACCGCAGGGCCTCCAGCGTGGCATCCCGACCGACCTCAAAGTTCAGGTGAAACTGCACGCCACCATCGATCAGGCGCTGAGCGCGGCGAGCGACCACGTCCTTCTCCAGCTTGAAGGCAGGAATGCCGTAGATCAGCAGGCCGCCGACCCGGTCATACCGATCATAGACGTGCACGGCGTACCCGAGCGTGCGCAGATGCTCGGCCGCTGCCAGCCCGGCTGGGCCAGCCCCTATGATCCCCACACTCTGGGCCGAGCGATCCCGAAGCGGCGTGATCGGTTGCACCCAGCCCTTCTCCCAGGCGGTATCGGTCAGGTATTTCTCGACGGACCCGATGGTCACAGACTTGAAGCCGGGCTCGATCACGCAATTGCCCTCGCACAGCCGGTCCTGCGGGCAGATGCGGCCACACACCTCCGGCATGCTGTTGGTGGCGGCGGACAGCTCATAGGCTTCCTGCAGCCGGCCCTCGGCAGTCAGGCGCAGCCAGTCCGGAATGTTGTTCTGCAGCGGGCAGTGCACCTGGCAGAACGGCACGCCGCACTGGGAGCAGCGGCTGGCCTGCTCGCGCGCCTTCTCGGCGATGTAGCTCTGGTAGATTTCCTGGAAGTCCTGACGGCGCGAGTCTGCGGCCCGCTTTTCCGGGTACGCTTGCGGTGTGCAGGTGAACTTCAACATGGAGGTATCGGCCATGACCAGCTCGCGCAATAAAATTACAAACACTACGCAAAAATGCGCAATTCCCGTGCGTCATAGCGTGCGCTGCGGCGCTTGCCAAGAGCAATTTTTGGATTTACGACAGCATGACTGACATAAATGTCCAACGATTATACTGAAGGGCCCAGGTTCAACGCCGGGCGCGCGGATGGGGCGAGCAAGAAAGTGGAAATTAGGTCCGATTTGGCTCTAAAATCCCAGGCCAAGCAGGATCAGCACCGCAGTGCCGACGACGATCCGGTACCAGGCAAACGGGGCAAAGCCATAGCGCGAGACGAAATTCACCAGGCCGCGCACGACCAGAAGGCCGGAGAGGAATGCCGCGACGAACCCCACGGCAATCGTCAGGCTGTCGTCGAGCGCCAGCAGATGCCGCTGCTTGTAGAGATCGTAGACGGTTGCTGCCGCCATGGTCGGGATGGCCAGAAAGAAAGAGTATTCCGCAGCCGCACGGCGGTCGACGCCCATCAGCAGCGCGCCCATGATGGTGGCGCCGGAGCGGGAGACGCCGGGGATCATCGCCATGCATTGCACCAGGCCGATGCGTAGCGACAGGCTGACCGGGAAATCCTCGACGGCGTGGTGTCTGGGCTGCTTGACCAGCCGCTCGATCAGCAGGATGGCAATACCGCCGACTACCAGCGCAATCGCCACGCCCGCCGGGTTCTCCAGCAGCGCCTTGATCTGCTTGTAGACCAGCAGGCCCACGAACAACGCCGGCATGAACCCCAGGAGGACAGCAGTCGTGAAGCGGATGGCCGTTTCGTCCCGCCGCAGCAGCCCCACCACCACGCCGGTAAGCCGCGCGCGATAGGCCAGGCACACGGCCAGGATAGCCCCGAGCTGGATGGCGATCTTGAACGTGTTGCCGGGGTCGCGGAAGCCGATGAAATGCCCCGCGATCACCAGATGTCCGGTCGAGGACACCGGGATGAACTCGGTCAAGCCCTCCAGTAAGCCAAGGAAAAGCGCCTCGGCAAGGTGTGCCAGGTCCATAGGGTACTCATCAAACAGAAGGGAGGATCAGGCCGGTTTGCGGTTGAACTGGCCTTGCGGACGATAGGTGACAAGATAAGATGGCACAGCAGACTCGATTGGCGTCGGCGTGATGCCGAACGCCTCGAACCCCACGGCACCGGCGCTCACCACATTATCGCGTGCGAGCAGCTTCAGTTGATCGGAGGTGAGCATGGGCCGGGGCAACAGGCCGAGAACCGCCGCCTGCAACTTGGCAATTGGCAGCGGAATCTCCACCAGCGGCCGGTTGATGCGGATTTCCTTGAGGATATAGGCCAGCAGGTCCCGGAACGTCCACACGCGTGGCCCGCCGAGCTCATAGGTCTGGCCGCCGTAGCGCTCCGGAGTCTCCACAGCCTGCAGGACGGCGCGGGCGACATCCCCCACATAGACCGGCTGAAACCGGCTGTCCCCGCAGATGACCGGCATGACGGGAGAGATTTGCGCCAGCCCGGCAAAGCGGTTGAAAAAGCCGTCCTCCGGCCCGAACACCACAGACGGGCGCAGGATGGTGGCGGCAGGAAAAGCCGCGCGCACCTTGGCCTCGCCCTCGCCCTTGGTGCGCGCATAGTTGGAGGGAGACTCGGCGTCCGCCCCAATGGCCGAGACATGCACCAGCACCTTGACATTCGCAGCCCTGGCGGCGCGTGCGATCCCCTCGGCGCCCTCGCCCTGCACATGGTTGAACGTCTGACGGCCAGAGGGATAGAGGATACCGACCAGATTGACGATAGCATCACTTCCGGCGACCGCGTGGGCGATGGAGGCTGGGTAGCGCACATTGGCCTGCACGATCTGGATCTGGCCGACACCGCCCAGCGGCTTCAGGAACAGCGCCAGCTCCGGGTGGCGCACTGCAACCCGTACCCGGTGCCCGGCTTTGGCCAGCTGCTGCACAACATAGCGCCCGAGAAAACCCGAACCGCCGATCACCGTCACCAAATTTGTCATGCGCGCCACCTGTAAAGCTGATCACCGCTCATGCCAAAGCCGATCCCAGTTGACAACAGCCGAGCAACCCCCTATCCGCCCTCGCTCTGCCAGAATGCGGCTTGCAGGAGTCGCTTTGAATGACACCGTGCCCAGGTGGCGGAATTGGTAGACGCACCAGCTTCAGGTGCTGGCGCTGGTAACGGCGTGGAGGTTCGAGTCCTCTCCTGGGCACCAAAACTCCTGCGGGAGTGGCATCAAAAACCTTGAAAAAACCGCAGAAATCTGCCATTTTTGGCTGGATTTTGATGCCGCGTGTTTCACGCTGTTTCAGGCCGTGCCCCCACAATCAGGGGCATGGAGCGGGGCATATGCCCCCTCATGCCCCTTTCTGGCGAAAGGTCATGCCCCCAAATGTCACTGACAGCCTTGCAAATCCGAGGTTTTTCGCCCGGTGCTACCGCCTACAAGCGCGCCGATGAGCGCGGCCTCTATCTCGAAATCTTCCCCAACGGCTCGAAGCTCTGGCGGCTGAAGTATTATGTAGGCGGCAAAGAAAAGAGGATCGCTCTTGGAGCCTGGCCCGAAGTTAGTCTTCAGGCAGCCCGCCTCGAGCGCGACGAACTCAGGCTGCGTATTGCCAAGGGCGAAGACCCTGCTTTGACCCGAAAGAAGAACAAGGCGACAGCCAAAATAAGCGCCGCCAACACCTTCGAGTCGGTCGCGCGCGAGTATATCGAGAACAAGATGGTCGGCGAAGGCCGCGCTGAGGCCACGCTGCTAAAGGCACGCTGGTTTCTCGATCTGCTCAAGCCAGCGATCGGGCACATGCCGATTTCGGATGTCGACCCGCAAATGATGCTCGCCCCGCTCAAGAAGCTTGAGGCACGCGGCAATCGAGAGACTGCCAAGAAGTGCCGCTCGTTTGCGAGCCGGGTTTTCCGCTATGGCGCCGCCACTGGCCGCTGCACCATAGACCCAACAGCTATCCTCAAGGGCGCACTGCTGACGCCGCAAGCACGGCACTATGCGGCGATCCTCGAACCAGAGAAGCTCGGCGAACTGCTGCGCGCCATCGACGCGTTCGAATGCTACCCGATCACCAAGCTGGCGCTGAAAGTCGCCCCTCACATCTTCGTTCGACCGGGCGAGATGCGGCATGGCGAGTGGCAAGAGATTGACTTTGAAAAGGCAATTTGGACGATCCCCGCAGGCAAGATGAAAGCGCGGCGCACCCACGCCGTGCCCCTGTCACGCCAGGTGCTTGAACTGCTCACAGAGCTGAAAGCGATCACCGGAGGGCAAGGCTACATCTTCCCGGCGTTCCACACCCGGCTGCGCCCGATGAGCGAGAACACAATCAACTCGTCGTTTCGCCGCATGGGCTACAGCAAGGACGAGATGACCGCGCACGGTTTCCGGTCGACGGCATCGACCCTGCTCAACGAAAGTGGACTGTGGCATCCCGACGCCATCGAACGCGCGCTAGCCCACGGCGACAGCAACGCCATTCGCGGCACGTACAACCGGGGGCAGTACTGGGACGAGCGGGTCAAGATGGCGCAGTGGTGGAGCGACTATCTCGATGATCTAAGGGCGGGCAAAGCCGCCAATTAGGCGAGCATCCGGAGCGGAACTACGGGACCTCTGGTGAGGCGACGCAGGACCGCTCCAACGTGCCGACCTGCTCTGAAGCTAGAGCGTTGCTGATCGGCCAAGCGGATCGGGGCATATCGGGACAAGCTGCAGATCGAGTTTTCAAGGAGGTAGATGCGTCTAAACCCACATCAGCAGCGTCAAGAACTAAGCTGAGCGATCGGCGGAAGGGAGAAAGTCAGCCAACCGCCCAGCGAGCGATGGTCGCCCTACCCGTCGCAAACCGCTTATCAAGCCAACCAGTAGATTAGTCTTAGAAACTACGTGATTAACATGCTGCAAAAGCCGATCTCGGTCTTGCCGGTATTTCCGTATGGTATCCGCAAGACTGCTCTCGTAATACTCGCCGTATTCCATGTTCCGACCGGTATAAAAGATGGTCTCGACGTCTGCGCATTCCTCAAGTGACAGCTTGCCAACGACTGCGGTCACCAGCTGCCAAACGGCAGCCGATTGGCGCTCGACCTCATCTAGTCCAACCTGGCCGGGTCTGATCACCATCGAGCCGCAGTCTGGCGATGAAGGCGGATAAACCTCAAGCCAGCGTTCGGCGAGCCACAGAACATTTGCATCGTCCAAGTGCTTGAGTTCAGTCTCTATACCCAAGCGCGCAGCGAGCTCGCGCGACTTCCGGATGGCGTCAATGGAGTTGGAAAAGGCCTTTTTGGTCAAGCCGAACCGAGCCATAACCTCGCCTTTGCGGTTGAGGAACCCATCTTCCATCCAGGTCCGGTGGGGACCTAAGATCTCAACAATTTCGGCCAGATCGAGCCGAGAGCAACGTGTGGTCCTCGTACCAGTCGAATGCTGTTCCCGCATATCGGCGAGCCTCGCCGTTAGCTCGCCCAGCATCATCGACAGTTGAGTGACGCTCCTCCGAATGAGGGGCAAATGGACGACGGCCTGGCCCTCTAGGCTCCTCCTGTCGTCCGCAGTCCGAAAGTATCGAAGTTGCTGTCCGTCGACGTCGATCCGCGAGAGACTGGCGGCGAAGGGCTCGAGCCCCGTGATGATCTCGCGCACCACCCGGTCCGGGACGTTCGCGTCCGCCAGATGCCGCCAGTATCTCAATATGTGGTGGTCCGCCCGTCCTTCTAGCCTTTGGACCAAATCCATCGCGCGCAGCTCCGTTACGGCATACTTCAAGGCAAGCTCGAGGCCGTGGCGCGCATTGTAAAGTATGGGCATAATGAGCGTATCCCGCTTCGAAGTCATCTCCTCTCCAACGACCATGTCCGCAAGAAGTTTGGCCGATTCTAGGTACCCCTCGACGTAATTAATCTCACTGCCCTGCACGCCCACGCATGCATTCCAGAGGCCGTCATGGATGATTTCGAAGAATGGGTCCGTCATGAATGAAGGATAGAGCGTCATAGCAGGATTGTCGTCGTGTTATCGATGGCGCTCTCGATGTTGGCAGTGCTGAAGCTTCTCGCCCATGCAAAAGGCAGTGCGTGGTAAATCGCGCCGAAGCGTCGCCGGTATAGCCGACGTGCCTTCGGATCCCATCCTGCTTTGACCTTTTTCATAAATGCGGTGCGCGAGCAAATGCCCGAAGTCGATCAGAGCTAGGCAAACCGCGAACGAAAGCGCTAGCCTTTGCCCAGGCGCACGGCGTCTCAGTTCAGGAGAATGCGGTTGCAGCTATCGACTATCATGTCGCCTGTTTCGCAGCGACCCAGCAGGCTTTCCGTCGGCTTGAACGGACCTTCGGGGTGGGACATGTCCATGTCCATCGCATGTGCCCCACGATTGCCGACCGCGGTTGGGAACAGGAAGAGCGCGATGGCGTGTTCAAGCTATGCCGCCGATATCTCTCCACTGCCCTAGAAGCGAGCCCAATGGGATATGGCGAAATCGGTGCCTTGCTCGCCTTTTCTCACAGCGCGCCTAACAACCTCCCGGCGATCTTGTGGCAGATGTACCGCGCTGGCCATCCAAGCTGGGCACCCTTCTTCTTGGGCAAAGCGATTGCATCCACCCCTTTCTTCGCCAGCATGGCGGTATCATAGTAGTGGCGGGACATCTCCGGCAGCAGCTTGGTGCCATGATATAGCGCGTGCAGGATCGTCACTTTTTCCCAGAAGGTTCTGGCGACGGACAAGGTCGCCACTTCGACCTCGGCGCTGGAGAACTCGGTCGGGAATTCCTGCGCGATATACGGAACGATTGCTTTCGTTTCGGACGGCTCGGTTTCCCCGCGCGCGCCGAATTCAAGCTTGATGCGCGGCTTTATGTAGCCATACGGCCCGGTATCGAAGACTTCAGGGTTGAAGAGCCTTTCGGCGAAAAATCCGCGGAAGGCTTGCACGACGGGGTATTGGAACAGGATGGTTTGCGCATCCTGGTCATCCGGATCGAGCGCAATGTCCCAGCCATCCTGTGTGCCCAGCGCTTGCGCAATCGCGTCGCGTAGCGAGGGCAGGATGACATCTCCCACATAGCTTTGTGCCGCCGCCTTGAGCGCTTTTGTGCGCCGCATACGCTCCTTGCCACTAATGCCTTCATCCATCGGGGATAAGGTCTCGGCGAGGGAGGGGGCGGTGCGCGAAATGGTGAGATCGATGTCTTCGGAGAAGCGTTCGATGATGCCGTAAGCTTTCGAAAGCGAGGTCCCGCCCTTGAAGGTCAGAGTGTCTGCCATGCCGGGGATCGACAGCAAGCGGCGCAAGGTCCAGCAGACCCAGAAATCCTTCTCGATGATGATCGGCGCTACGTCGCGGCGTGCAGCAGCCTCGCTGATGAATGCGAAACGATCATCGTCAGGCCGCAGGGCAAATTCATCCATGCCGCGCTGCGCTCATCTTGAAAACGGCATCACTCATCCAGCTTGGCATCTGTGCCTGCGCCTTTCTGAGCGCCTGCAAATCGCGGTCATCGATGCCCGCTGCGAGACGCTGAATGAGATCATCATCGACGTTCGCCTTGCCGGCATGGGCCAGCATTTGCAGCACAGCATTGGCGCGGGGAAAGGCGCTGTCGAGGATGGGCGCGCGCGATCGCTTGAGCGCAATCGTGCGACCTGCGACCTTCTTCACGCGCGTTGGCCCGCTTGTCGCATAGCTTGCCTTTGCCGGGACCTGGGTGGAGAGTCCGAGGCGATTGGCCGCTTGCGCTCCTGATCGAACGAGCTTGTCGCCACCTTGAGTGGCCACTGCCTGCGCGATTGCATCGGCCTCGGGCGTTAGCGCGCCCAAACGGTCATGAAGCTTCGGATAGTCGTAAAGGCCTCGCCCGATCCGGCGGATGTGGCCGGATTGCGTCAGACGGGTCAGCGCCATATCAACAGATGCGCGTGTACCGAGGTCGAGGAAATCCTTGGGCGTAAAGGCCCAACCTCGCCCCTTCCCTCGTACGCGCTTGATGATGCTGTCGGCAACGGCAGCCATCTGTCCAATCCTTTCTGTTAGAAAATAGCATCATTTTTTCTAACAAGCAAGATCGGCTATATCGACCCTACCTATCTATATATAAACATGAAAGCTGATCAAAACACTCAAAGCTCCCTATCGCTTTCAGTCGAGGCAAAATCCAAAGCCATGGCGAAATGCGATCAAGTCCACTCACCTGTGAGCCCAAAAATGGCCAGGCTGGCCATTCTGCACCAGGGCCTCGAGATAGGGGCGCATGATCTTCCATGCTCCGCAATCCTGCGCTGCCTGTGCAATCTCGGCAGGCGTCGCCTTGTGCTGCTCGATCGCGCTGCGCAGACTTTCAATTGCCACGGAGCGATCAACAAGCCGTGCGTTTCGAAACGCGTCTGCCAGCGATTTGGCGACTGAGTAGATTGCCACCTCGACCCCGGCGATGGTGTGGCGCTCAATTCCATAACCGAGATAGGGCTCGCGGAGGCGGACGATGCGCACCTTCGGATAATCGACCCTCGGGGCCCAGTCCTTGGCACCGATGGCCACCCAGACCTGGCGTGGCATCTGATCCGTGAGGTCGTGATAGGTCAGTGCCGACACCAGACAGATAACACCATCAGGGATACGCTTGCTCACTTCGGCAAGGGCCATGTGCGCGCTGTCGCCGCCATCGGGGAGCTGATAAAGGCCCCGGCCTGCCCTGATGATTTCACCATCGCTTACCGCTCTGGCTAGCGTCGCTGCGGTCACCCCTTCCGCTTTGAGTTCGTAGGCGCGCATCATGGTTCGCTGCGTGAGCAGCGCTACGGCCTTGTCCTTTTGGGTCTGCAGTTCGATCATTCTGATACTTTACATCGGACAAAATGAAATATTGTCCGAGGAAAAATATCATATGCGTGCGGCCTGACGCAATGGGGCATCAATGACGCAAAAGCTATATGGATTGGCCTCAGAAGACATCCTCAATGGCAGGGCCACGCTCTCGCGGCCCGATCTTGATATCAAGATCGAGGCTCCCGATCACGCGGAGCAGCGTGCCGAGCTTTACTCCGACGCTGCCGTTCTCGATGGCTGATATGGTTTTCTGCTGTGTGCCGGAAATGCCGGCCAGCTCTGACTGGGTCATCCCCTGCCGCAAACGCGCACTCTGGATGATTGCGCCTAGCTGCCTCGGCAGTCTTACAAGCTGATCCATCACTGCCTCCGTTGGCCCCCGTATACCCTGGAAGGTATAACTCTGCAATATACCCTGCAGAGGATCACCTTGCCCATTTCGATAGATCTTCGACTGGGGGAGCATGGTCAGCGGCTCATGGCCGAAGGCGCCATGCCAATGGCGCGATCGAACCGCGAGGACACAAAACCGGTACGTATTGCAACAAGTAGGCACAAATAAATCGAACCAAAAAGCTTGCATTGGAACGATACACCGTGATACATGATGAATGTGCCTGAAACAGTGCTTAGAGACCCAAATCTTGTAAGCAATTCAGACTTGGGGGCATGGCAAGTGGCATTTCAATCTTCGAAATGTGTAGATAGTAAGTATATCAAATACTTACTTTTTACTTGTTTGTCCTCTTCTGGGCACCACCTTTGATTGCGGGTTGCCGCCCGCCAACCCAACCCGCGGGTTCGACTTCGCTCCGCTCAGCCGCGCCATTTCGCCTAAGCGTCGCCTGCATCATCTGGACGTGTCGCGACGTGCCTCGACACGAACGAGGAGGGTGATGTCTCTGCCTGTAGAGTAGTGACTTCACTTTGACCCGTTCGTCATCGCGAGACTGCCCTGCAGTCGTGGCGATCCAGCAAAAAAACCATGGACGCTGGATTGCCGCGTCGCCTGCGGCTCCTCGCAATGACGATTCCATCAAATATTATCAGACACTTAAGCCGGTCAGACCGGCAGCCCCTCGGCACGCAGGACGATGGACAAGGGCGGGGCTATGCCATTCTCGGCCGGGAACTCCTGGATGTGCACGTCGATGATCCCTAGCGGGCCTTCAACGTTCACTGTGTGTACAACCGGGCCGTTGCCACGCTCAACGTTCGAGGTCACCATGCCCTTGCCCTGAAACTGCTGTGTGTAGAACGCCGCGACGGTTGGCGCATCCTCATCAAGCTCAAAGGTCAACTGCAGAATACCCGAACCATCGGGGGGCGTGTCCGCGCTCAGCAGAAATGCGCAAGGGTAGACCGGAGCCCACGCCGGTAACGCGTTCAGCGTTGCCGTCAACTCAGCGATAATGCGGGCACGCTCAGCGGCGGCCAGTGCTTCGTTCTTCAGGAAAGCCCCGGTGCGCTTCGCGTTCTGTTGTGCGTTTTGTTTCGGATCAAAGCCAGGACAGCCCTCAGGCGGGACTGCACCGGGGACTTTGGGCATGGCCTGCGCCTTTAGCCCAGCTCCTGCCGGTCTCTTCGGGGCGGCTTCACCGCAGGCTGAAAGGCTCAGGGCGACCGCCGCCGCCATGACGAAAATACGCATCACCGCACTCCCTTTGGACTTCGCACCACGATCTCACCCCTGCGGTTGAGCGCACGCGATCCTCCGCTGTCGGTTGTCACACCAGCATGCGCCAGACGAAATAACAAGCGCCGGCTTTGGCATGGCAGTGGGTCAGTGCTTGAGCGCCCGCCACAAGTCCCAAGCCTTGTAGCCGCACAGCAGCCGGGCGGCGAGCGCGTAGACCCCCAGCCCGCCCGCCACCAGCAGGCCGAGTGCGGCCACCGGCGACAGAAGGGCGGCCAACGGCTTCAGGCCAAGCAGACCGAGCGCCATGATGCCGGTCGCCAGACCCAGCCGCACCAGCCGCCATATCTGCTGCGGGCGCAGCACCCCGCGCCGCCACAAGCCCACGCACTGGGCCCAGCCGCCCAGACTGATGGCAGCGGCAACCGGCACTGTGCCGGCAACCGATGTGGCAAACACGATCACCACCCCGAACACCGCCAGCGCCAGCACGCCACTGCGCACCAGCACTGCATGACGGGCCAGGGCGAAGCACCGCGCCATCAGCACGCGGGCCAGCACGAAGCCGGGCAACCCGCCGGCCAGCACTGCCAGAGTCTGTGCGGTCGCACGGGTCGCATCGGCCCCGAACGCGCCCCCTTGATAGACCGCGCGCACGATCTCCGGGGCGATCAGCGCCAGCGCGGCACCCGCCGGCAGTGCAATCGCCAGCGTTGCCTCCAGTGCTTGCGATTCGGCCGGCGATTCCGTTGAACCCGCAGCCGCTTGCGCGGCCAGGGTCTGGGTCAGGGCTGTGCTGATGCCGATCCCGAGCACGCCAAGCGGCAGTTGCACGAAACGGTCCGCAAAGTGCAGGTGGGCGACCGCGCCGGGGCCGCTGCGCGCCGCGATGACCCCGCCGATGAACTGCAAAAGCTGGTACAGCCCGATGCTGACCACCGCTGGCAGCAGCGCCCGGCCGATCGCACTGAGGGTTGCAAGCCCCGGCAAGCCGGGTAGGCTCAGGCGCAGGCCAAAACCCCGGCAGGCAACCGCCAGCACCACCGCCTGGACCAGGCCGCCAAGTGCCATCGCGCCTGCCTGCCAGCGGGCAAGTGCCACCTGGTCACTGGGAGCCAGCGCGAGTGCCATAAGCAGCACCAGATTGAGCAGCACCGGCATGGCGGCCACACACGCAAACCGGTTGAGACCGTTGAGCAGCGCCCCCAGCAGCGCACTGACCAGCGTCGCCCCCAGAAACGGCGCGACAGCGGCCAGCAAAATTGCCGTCAACCGCGGGTCTGGCCCGCCGAGTGCTGCTGCTATGCCCGGCGCGGCCAGGGCCGCCAGCGCACTGACGAGCAAGGCCAGCGGCAGCACCACGCCCAGCGCAGCACTCACCAGCTGCGCTGCTGCCGTGGGGCCGCCAGCATGCCGGGCCGCCTGTACCGCAGGCGCCAGTGCCGCTGCCACCGCCCCCTCTGCCACCAGCCGGCGCATGAGTTCCGGCACACGCAAGGCCAGGAACAACGCATCGGCGACCGGGCCGGCCCCGATCAGCCGGGCCAGCGCCATGTCGCGGACGAAGCCGAGGATGCGGCTGCCCAGGGTCAGGGCGCTAACGGTTGCCGCACTGCGCCCGAGCGAGCCCTGGTGATCGCTCACTGAAGCGGCGTTTCAGCCTGCTGTTGCTGCATGGACTGGATGTAGAGCGCCCCGAAATCCATCGGATCGAGCAGCAGTGGCGGGAAGCCACCGTCGCGGGTCACATCCGACAGGATGCGCCGGGCAAACGGGAACAGCAGCCGCGGGCCTTCGATGCGCAGGAACAGGTCCAGCTGGTCGGCCGGGAAACCGCCGAGCGCGAACAGGCCTGCATAGGTCAGGTCGGCGATGAACAGGGTCAGTTCCGCATTGCGCGCCACCGCACGGATCTTGAGTTCGACCTCATAGACAGAGTCGGACAGCGGCTGCGACCCGACGCCCACATTCACGTCGATCCGCGGCTCGCCCTCGCCGCCTTGCAGCGAACGCGGGGCATTGGGGTGCTCGAACGAGAGGTCTTTGACATACTGGGCCAGGAAGCCGACTTGCGGTCCTTGGGGCTGCGGGGCGGGATCAATGTCGTCGGTCATGTCTGGTCCTTGCTGGGTATAATGCGTTCGGCGCTATCATGCGCAGCTTGGGGCTGGCAAGCCGAGAGCAGTCCGCGCCTAACCCCTTCGTGACCGGATGGACCGCACGCACGCGAGTTGTTATGGTGGAGTTAATCGTGTCAGCCATAAGGTGTTGGCTGACAAAACGAACATCATATGTAATGCGTGTGCCGGTTAGCGGCGCAAACCCTCTGGAGCGACGGACGCACTCATGATCGAAATCGTGTTTCTGGCCATGTTGGCAGGTTTTATCGCCTTGCGCCTGGTGAGTGTGCTGGGCCGCCGCACCGGCGAGGAAAAGCCTGTACGCGATGGTTTTCCCGGTGAGCCACCCGTGCCACCCCGCATGGCGGAGAAACGCCCAGCCGGTCGTGGCTTCGGCGGCGAGTGGCCGGCAGTGGTCCGCGAACCGTTCCAGGCCATTGCCCAGGCTGACCGCAATTTTGACCCGGATGACTTCCTGAACAAGTCGCAGGCCGCCTACCGCCACATCCTGGAAGCGTTCTGGCGGGGCGACCGCGCCGAGTTGAGGCCCTATGTCGCAGATGATGTGCTGGCCCAGTTCGAACAGGTGCTCGATGCCCGTGCTGCCGACGGCCTGAGCGTCGAGAACAGCCTCATCAGCATCGACCGCGCAGAGTATGTGAGCGCAGCCCTGGATGGCACGATGGCGGAAATCGCCGTGCGCTTCGACTCCCGGATCTCCGCGCTGACCCGGAATGCCGCCGGAGCGGTGGTCGAGGGTGCCCCCGGCGAGACGCTCGAGACCCACGATGTCTGGACCTTCAGCCGCAACACCCACGCCGCCGACCCTGTCTGGCTGCTCACGGCAACCGACACCGAAGAGTGATGCGCCTGCGCGTTCTGGCACTGCTCGGGCTGGCCACACTGGCCGGGTGCGCGACGCCCGCCAGCGTGCCATCGCACCCCACTGCCCCTGTCGCGCCGGTTGAAGCACCGCAGCAGCCGCAACCACCAGTGCCGCCGCCCCTGCCCAAGTCCGCGCAGGAGCTGGGTGTTGCCATGGGTCCGGGGCTCGCCGAACTGCCCGGCTGGACGAACGGTGGCCAGGCGCTTGCTCTGAGGGCACTCGCCCGGTCCTGCAAAGCATTGATGCGGCGGGAGGATCGCAGCGGCCTGACCCAGCCCGCCGACTGGCAGGCCCCCTGCGCTGCCCTGCCGGTCAATCCCGATGACGCGGCGGCACGCCGTTTCTTCGAGGATAATTTTACGGCCATCATCGTCGGAGATGGCTCCGGGTTGAACACCGGCTATTTCGAGCTGGAACTCGCCGGCGCGCTGGCCCCATCCGCCGACTTTGCGGTGCCGCTCTATCGCCGCCCGCCGGAGCTGGTCGATGCCAACCTCGGCGACTTCGCCAAGGATCTGAACGGCAGGGTTATCCGCGGTGCCGTCAAGGACCAGGCACTGAAACCCTTCTTCGACCGCGCGGCGATCGAGGATGGCGCACTGGCCGGGCGCGGGCTGGAACTCGCGTGGGCTGCTGACCCCCATGAAGTGTTTTTCCTGCAAATCCAGGGCTCTGGCCGGGTCCGGCTGCCGGATGGCACGATCCTGCGCGTCGGCTATGACGGGCAGAACGGCCATGGCTATGTCGGCATCGGCAAACGCCTGCGCGAGCAGAATGCGCTCGCCCCCGGCGAGGCCACCATGGATGGCATCATCCGCTGGCTGAAGGCCAACCCGGAACCGGGCAAGGCCCTGATGCGCGAGAACAAATCCTATGTATTCTTCCGCGCGCTCGACCCGGCGCTCGATGGCCCGATCGGTGCGCTTGGCGTCCCGCTGATCGGCGAGGTGTCGGTCGCGGCGGACCCGGCGTTCGTGCCGCTCGGTGCGCCGCTGTGGCTGGACACCCGGCACCCGGACCCGGCGGACGTCAGGAAAGTCATCCCGTTTGCCCGGTTGATGGTGGCGCAGGATACCGGCGGCGCGATCAAGGGGCCGAACCGCTTTGACCTGTTCTGGGGTGCCGGCAGCCGGGCGCGCACCATCGCCGGGGCGCTCAGCCAGCGCGGTGCCGCGACCCTGCTGATCCCGAAGAGTGCTGCCGCACGCCTCGCGCCGGACGTGCAGGCGGTGGCCTTTGCCCGCGACCTGATGACCGGACAATGACCCGCCGCCTGCGCCCAGACGAGGAGTCGTTGTGGGCGCGCGTGGCAGAACTGACCCAGCCATTGCACCGACCGCGTGTGGCACCACATCTGCCGCGCATCCGCCCCGATGTGCGCGACCCCGGCCCCTCACTGCCGCAACCGACCGGCGGCACCGGCATGGCACCAGCGGCGGCAACACTCGATGGCCTGTGGGATCGCAAGATCCGCACCGGCGACGTGCAGGTGGACCGGGTGGTCGATCTTCATGGTTACAGCCAGGAGCGGGCGTACGACCTGCTGAGCAGTGCGCTGCTGCGTGCCGCGCGCGACCGGGTGCGGGTCATGCTGGTCATCACCGGCAAGGGCAAGACCGGCGCGCCCTGGCCCAGGCAGGAGGGCATCCTGCGCGCCGCGCTGCCGCAATGGCTGGAGACTCCGGCGCTGCGCCCGTTCATCGCGGCGTTGCGCCAGGCGCACCCCCGCCACGGTGGTGCCGGGGCCTGGTATGTCATCCTGCGCCGGGTGCGGGCCTAGCAGGACATACCGCGCTGGTGAGGCGTCCCGCCGCCAAATCATACCTTCGGGTTGCCATCGGCGTTCGGCGCGGCTAAGGGTCGCGGTTTGTCAAGCAACGGACGAGAGATGGCGACTGCATCCCCCCTGCTGCGTGAACATTTCATAGCCGAACAACGCGACCGCCTGACCGCCCTGCAGAAACCGGACGGCCACTTCGTGTTCGAGCTGGAAGCGGACGCGACGATTCCGGCAGAATATATTCTGCTCAAGCACTTCCTTGATGAGCGCGGCGGCGAGGCGGGCCTCGCGCGTGAGCAGAGCATTGCCGTGTATCTGCGGCGCATCCAGAATCCGGACGGCTCATGGCCGCTCTTCCACCTCGGCGAGGGGGACATCTCCGCGACCATCAAGGCCTACTGGGCCTTGAAGCTGACGGGTGAGCCGATCGATGCGCCGCACATGGTGGCGGCGCGCGCCTGGGTTCTGGCACGCGGCGGAGCGGCCAAGGCCAATGTGTTCACCCGGTTCGCGCTCGCCCTGTTCGGGGAGGTGCCCTGGCGCGCCGTGCCGGTCATGCCCATCGAGATCATGCTGCTGCCCGAGTGGTTCTTCTTCCACATGTCGAAGGTCGCCTACTGGTCGCGCACCGTCATCGCGCCGCTGCTGGTGCTCTACGCGCTGAAAGCCCGCGCGAAGAACCCGACCGGCCAGCATATCCGCGAGCTGTTCATCACCCCGCCGGAGCGCCAGCGGGTCTATAACGTCAACCCGACCGGGTCTCTGGTTGGGGATGCCTTCCTGCTGCTCGACAAGGCGCTGCGCTTTGTCGAGCCGTTGTTCCCCAAGGGGCTGCGGCGCAAGGGCATCGACGCCGCGGTCGCCTTCTTCACCGAGCGGCTGAACGGCGAAGACGGTCTGGGCGCGATTTACCCGGCCATGGCCAATGCGGTGATGGCGATGGAGGTGCTCGGCTTCGCCAAGGACGACCCGCGGCTGGTGACCGCCAAGCAGGCGATCGAACTGCTGGTGATCGAGCGGGTCGAGGCGCATGGCCCGGAAACCTATGTCCAGCCCTGCGTCTCGCCGATCTGGGACACCGGGCTTGCCGCTCACGCGCTGCTGGAGGCCAGCAACGACGTGGTGGACCCGTCGGTCAAGCACGCACTCGACTGGCTGAAGGACCGGCAGATCCTCGACGTCAGGGGTGACTGGGCGGTGCGGCGGCCGAACCTGCGACCGGGCGGCTGGGCCTTCCAGTACTGGAACAACCATTACCCGGACGTCGACGATACCGCCGTCGTTGCCATCGCCATGATCCGCGCCAAAGCCCCCGCCTACGACATGGCGGTCGCCCGCGCCGCCGAGTGGGTCATCGGCATGCAGTCCTCGAACGGCGGCTGGGGCGCCTTCGACCCGGAAAACGAGCACACTTACCTGAACGCCATTCCGTTTGCGGACCATGGTGCCCTGCTCGACCCGCCGACGGCAGACGTGACGGCGCGCTGCATTTCCTTCCTCGCGGCGTTCGATCCGGACAAGCAGGACCCCGCTGTCCAGCATTCGATCCGCATTGCCGTCGAGTATCTGAAGCGCGACCAGGAGCCGGACGGCAGCTGGTTCGGCCGCTGGGGGGCCAACTATATCTATGGCACCT
Source organism: uncultured Sphingomonadaceae bacterium (assembly GCA_964404985.1). Classification (GTDB taxonomy): domain Bacteria; phylum Pseudomonadota; class Alphaproteobacteria; order Sphingomonadales; family Sphingomonadaceae; genus Hankyongella. The sequence goes on along the minus strand of CAYOMD010000011.1, from coordinate 14,087 downwards.
GGTCGGTCCTGTGCGCGCTCAACGCCGCCGGGCTGGGGCCGGAGGATGGCGCGGTCGCCCGGGCCGCCGCCTGGCTCACCAGCCAGCAGCGTCCAGACGGCGGCTGGGGCGAGGACCTGGCAACCTATGACCCGGCGCGCAAGGGGGAGGCCAAAGCCTCCACCGCATCTCAGACCGCCTGGGCCGTGATGGGCCTGATGGCGGCAGGCCAGGTCGACAGCCCGGCCACCGCACGCGGTGTCCAGTGGCTGGAGCAGGCCCCGCGGGATGGCGCGCGCTGGCAGGAGGACCTCTATACCGGCACCGGGTTCCCGCGCGTGTTCTATCTGAAATATCACGGCTATGCGGCCTACTTCCCGCTATGGGCGGTCGCGCGTTACGAGAACCTGACCAAAGGCAATACCCGGCGCGTTCCGCATGGGATGTAACCGCGCATGATCGGGGTCATCGTCGGGCTGAAGTCGGAGGCTGCAGCCCTTGACGACCTCGGCAACCGCATTGCCGTGCGCGTGGCGGCGGCATCCCCCGCCAGAGCCGAGGCACTGGCGCGCGATCTGGTGGGACTTGGGGCCAAATTGCTGGTGAGCTGCGGGCTAGCCGGTGCGCTCGACCCGGACCTCAAGCCCGGTGATCTGGTGACCGCCAAGCTGCTGGTGACCGCCGATGGCGCATCCTTCACGGCGGAGACGACAGGTCTGGAAGAGGTGCCGGGGCTGCGGCTGTTCCCCCGCAGCTATGGCTCGGATGTCGCGATCAGCAGCGTGGCCGCCAAGCGCACGCTGGCCGAGCAGTTCTGCGCCTTTGTTGACATGGAAAGCCACGGCGTCGCGCACGCTGCCGCCCAACTGGGTGTGCCGTGGATGGTGCTGCGTGCCGTGGCCGATGATGCCGCGACCGCACTGCCCGCCTGGGCGCTCGCCAGCCTGACCCCCGACGGCGGGGTCGACACCGGCGTCGCCGCCCGCGCTATCCTGCGCAACCCGCGCGCGCTGCCGGCCGCGTTACGGCTGGCGCGGGCAAACAGCGCTGCCCTGAAAACGCTGCGTCACCGTATTGCGCCGGTATTGCTCAAGCGGGCGATGGCGTAGCATTTCCACCTCCCGCGCCAATACCGTGAGAGGCCATACCCATGCGCGTCCCTGCCGCAGTCGCCTCGCCGCTAGGCGATCTGATGCAGAGAAGCGTCTAGCGGAAGGTGCTCGACGAACTGCAGCGCGCCCGTCTCCGCTGCGCTGTGCGCCGGCGTCAACGCGCCGTCGACCACTGTCCAGCCTGCCAGGGTCACACGGAATTCGCGAACGCCATCGAAGAGCACGTCAATTTTGGCCGCAGCCGCGCCACGGAAGCTGCCGTTGCTCTCCACGATCTGAACGTCCGGACCGTCGACAAAAACCGTCTCGAATGACTCGCTGCCGTCAGGGTTGGCGACCTGACGGACTTCGAAGAAGCGCGCCGCAGCCAGATCATATTCCAGCGCGTTCGAGCGGATACGCAAATCCAGCGTCTCGCCCAATTCATAGTCGCGCAGCACAATAAGATCCGAACCTGCATCGCCAGTGCCGAGCACATCATGCCAGAAAAACAGATCGAAGCTGTCCAGTCCTGCGCCGCCAAACACGTTCGTAACGGAGTCCGCTTCCTCACTATAGTCGAGCAGTGCGATGGAAACGGCATCGTCACCGGCACCGGCATCGATAATCTGGTCGGCACTGTCACCACTCACGGTGTCGTTGCCCTCACCGCCATAGAGACGGTCGATGCCATCGTCGCCACTCACGGTGTCGTTGCCACCGCCACCAAACAGGGCGTCATTGCCGCCTAAACCGGAAATGAAATCATCACCGCGCCCGCCGCGAAACAGATCATTACCGCCTGTCCCCCTGAAAAGATCATCCTGAAGCGTACGGCGCGTCCAAACTGAAAATTGAGTCATAAGTTGATTTCCTGATCGTTAATGCAACGAACAGTCTATAATGGCGTTTGGTTAAGCAGCGGTTAGCGGCGCGTTAAGCATCCAGCAAACGCACGATCTCGGCCTCGATATCCTCTGGCTTTGTCTGCGGGCCGAAGCGGGCGACGACCGCACCTTGCCGGTTCACCAGGAACTTGGTGAAGTTCCACTTGATCGCCTGCGTACCGAGCAGGCCGGGGGCTGCCTTCTTCAGGTGCTTGTAGAGCGGTGCCGTGTCATCCCCGTTCACCGCGACCTTGGCGAACATCGGAAAACTGACGCCGTAGGTCAGGGAACAGAACTGGGCGATCTCCGCACTGTCCCCCGGTTCCTGCGCGCCGAACTGGTTGCAGGGAAAGCCGAGAATCTCGAAGCCGCGCGCCTGGTGGCGTGTGTAAAGCACCTCCAGCCCCGTGTATTGCGGCGTGAAACCGCACTTGCTGGCGACATTGACGATGAGCAGGACCTTGCCGCGATAGTCGGCCAAGGTTTGTGGTGTCCCGTCCAGACGCGGCGCCGTTAGGTCGTAGAGGGACGCCACGCGTCGTTACTCAGCCGGTTCGGACTTCACGCGGTCGAGCTTGGGATCATGGATTTTGGCCATCTGCTCGGCGACGATCTGCGCGTGCACGTCGATCGCCGGGCGGGAGTTGGTCAGGTCAATCTCCTGAGCCATCTCGCCCTCGGTCCTGATGCCGGTGATCGCCAGTTTCAGCATCGAGAACGGGTTCGCAACCGCCAGGTTGGCCGCGGTCGGCTCATAGCCGCAGTGCGCCATGCAGTTCGCGCACTTCTCGTATTTGCCGGTCCCGTAGGTGTCCCAGTCGGTCGTCTCCATCAGCGTCTTGTAGCTGTCGACATGACCTTCCCCCAGCAGGTAGCACGGCTTCTGCCAGCCGAACACGCTGCGGGTCGGCATGCCCCACGGCGTGCAGGTATAGGTCTGGTTGCCGGCCAGGAAGTCGAGGTACAGCGGCGAGTGGGTCAGGCTCCACTTCTTCAGCATGCCGCTCTGCTTGCCGATGGCGAACACGCGGCGGAACAGTTCCTTGGTCTTGCGGCGGTTGAGGAAGTGCTGCTGGTCGGCGGCGCGCTCATAGGCGTAGCCCGGCGCGATCGACACACCGTCCACGCCCAGCTCATGGCAGTAATCGAGGAACTTGGCGATTTCCTCGGCCGGGTGTCCGTCGAAGATGGTGGCGTTTGCGGTGACACGGAAGCCCTTGTCCTTGGCGGCCTTGATCGCCTGGACGGCGCGCTTGAACACGCCCTCCTGATTGACCGCATGGTCGTGGTGATCTTCCAGCCCGTCGAGGTGTACCGAGAACTGGAGGTATGGCGACGGTGTGAACAGGTGCAGCTTCTTCTCGAGCAGCAGCGCGTTGGTGCACAGCGAGACGTAAACCTTGCGGGCGACGATACCCTCGACGATCTCGCCGATTTCCTTGTGAAGCAGCGGCTCTCCGCCAGGGATCGCCACCATCGGCACGCCGCTTTCGTCGACCGCGTCCAGACATTCCTTGACCGACAGGCGCTTGTTCAGGATCGGGTCCGGATAGTCGATCTTGCCGCAGCCGACGCAGGCAAGGTTGCAACGGAACAGCGGCTCCAGCATGAGCACCAGCGGGTAATGCTTGTTGCCCTTGAGCTTCTGCTTGATGATATAAAGTCCGATATCGAACTGCTGGCGGAACGGGACGGTCATGGGAGGCCTTTCTCTGATCAGCCGACAGCGGCAACGCGGGCAGTATCAAGCTCCGGCGGCAGCTTGAAATGGACATTCTCTTCAACCCCGGCAAGGGTCTCGACGCCGACGGCGCGCAGTTTGCCAAGCGCCTCGATGACGCCCTGCACCAGCGCCTCCGGTGCCGAGGCACCCGCCGTCAGGCCGACCGTCTTCACGCCGTCAAGCCAGGACGGGTCCAGGTGTGTCGCATCTTCGATCAGAAAGCTGCGGATACCCTGCTGCTCGCCGATTTCGCGCAGCCGGTTGGAGTTCGAGCTGTTGCGCGCACCAACCACAAGGAGCAGGTCCACATCGTCCGCCATCTGCAACACAGCCGCCTGGCGGTTCTGGGTCGCGTAGCAGATATCGCGGGTGTCCGGGCCCTTGATCGCGGGGAAGCGCTTTTTCAGCGCCTCGATCACGGTCCGGGTATCGTTGACCGACAAGGTGGTCTGGGTGACGAAGGCCACCCGCTGGGGGTCGGTGATCTCCAGCGTATCGACCTCATGCTCCTCGCCAATCACGTGGACGCGGCCCGGGATCTGCCCGACGGTGCCTTCGACTTCCGGGTGACCGACATGGCCGATCAGCACGATGTCGTACCCGGAGGCTGCGTAACGCTGGCCCTCTTTGTGCACTTTGGTGACCAGCGGGCAGGTCGCGTCGATCACTTCAAGACCGCGCTCGGACGCATGCATTTCCACTCGGCGCGCGACCCCGTGGGCCGAGAAAATGGCAATCGCGCCGACCGGAATCTCGTCCACTTCCTCAACGAATACCGCGCCGCGCTGGCGAAGGCTTTCCACCACATGCTTGTTGTGCACGATCTCATGGCGGACGTAGACCGGCGCGCCATATTTCTCGAGGGCGCGCTCAACGATCTCGATCGCCCGCTCAACCCCGGCGCAGAAGCCGCGCGGCTTGGCCAGCACGATGCGCAACGGGGTATTTTCAGCGTTCATATCCGTCATGCGTGGAGGTCTCTTTCGGCAAAGACAAGCAGCGGTTCAATCGTCAGCTACCATTTGTCGCTTTAGCATGTGTTTTCGCACATGCGATACGTTATCCTGCCGGGTTAATCTCTCATTCCGATCCTTGCAAGGTTTGTGGGCGCATTTACGACGATTCCACGACGGAACGCAGTGTTCATGCCACAGGTGCTAAAGGTGTGGCCTGCTTGCGTGTGCGCCAGCGCGGTTGCCGGAGCGTAATGCGCTCTCGATGGTTGCCGGCAGGCCGGTATCGACCCAGTCGCCGGCCAGCAGCAGGTTGCGGAATACTGTGTCCGTCTGCGGACGGCGCGCGACACCGGCGGGGGATTGGTCAAACACGGCACGCCGTTCCTTGATGATGCGGCCAGCCTCATAGCCCGTTCCATCTGGCAGACCGAGCGCCCGGCGCGTCTCGTCCCACAGGCGCGCCAGCAGGTCGTCCTCGTCCGCCTGTGCGAGCGCGCCAGGCGCCGAAATGGTGATGGAGGCGATATCGCCACGCACGAAAATCCACTGGGCAGCCCCCCCCAGCACGCCGAGCGCCACGGCATCCTGCGGCAAGGGCGGCGGCGGTGCGGCCAGCCGGAAGTGCGCGTTGACAATCGCCTCGCCATCCTCAGGCGTGGTCAGCCCCGGCACCAGGTCGCGCGCGCGGGTCGGCGGCAGGGCGACGATGATCCGGTCGCGTGGCCCTAGCGCAATGCGGGCATCGCCGCGCTGGAAGGCCTCCACCTGACCATCGGCGATCTCCAGCGCCCGCACCCGCGCCCCAGTCTCGACTGTGCCGCCGAGCGCCTTGATTTTTGCAACAACCGGGTCGACCAAGGCATCGGCCAGGCCATAGCGCGCCATCAGCGGCCTGCAATATGCCCCGCCTTTCAGAAAAGTCTCGGCCAGCACGCGCCAGAGCAGGCGCGCCTGCCCGACCTCGGGTGTGGTGTTGAGTGCGGCGACCGTCAGCGGCTCCCAGAAGCCACGCCAGAGCGCACCGCGCCGGCGGATGACATCTGCGACCGTCGCACTCGAGGACGCGAATGGTAGCCGCACGCCTTCGAGATAATCCGCAAGCGTTGCGCCGGGGACTGAGCGCGCCGGATCAAGCGCCCAGAGCGGCAAGCTGTCGAGGCCAGGCTTGACCGTCCAGCGCCTCCCGGTTTCCAGATCGACAAACGGGTAGACGGCGACATCCGGCCCGATGAGCTGATCCTGCGCGCCGGTGCGCGCCACCAGATCCAGCACCGCAGTATTGCCGCTCATCATCAGGTGATTGCCGTTATCGACACGGGCACCGAGGTGCGCATCCCAATAGGTGCGGCAACGCCCGCCGGCGCGCGGTGCGGCCTCGTACAGGGCGACCTTCAGGCCAGCCTCGGCAGCGGTGAGGCCGGCAGCCAGCCCCGCAAGCCCGGCCCCGACAATATGCACAGTCGGCGCAGTCATGCGCGCGGCGGCCAGAGCAGGGCGCGCAGCACGGCGCCAATCTTGGCTACCTTGCCGACCTTTGGGCGTTCCAGCGAACGGAAATTATCCCGCGCCAGCGCCTGCAGCATCTGGTCGTAGACCGCATGCATCACCAGCGCCGGGCGCAGGACCCGCCAGTCGAGCGTGGCCAGCTCCGCCCTGGTGCGGGCGAAGGCGGCCTGCGCTTCAGCCGCGAGGGTTGCGCGCGCCTGCGGCAGCGCCGGATGACGCACCAGCGCCGCCGGATCGTCGGGCAGCCCGAAGCGCGCGAGCAGATCGTCCGGCAAGTAAACGCGCCCTTCTGCGGCATCCTCCCCGACATCGCGGGTGATGTTGGCCAGTTGCAGTCCCTCGCCCATGGCAATGGCAAAACGCTCTGATGCGGCCCCCGGCGGCGCACCAAACACCGGCATCGACAGCATGCCGACGGCGCCGGCAACCCGGCGGCAGTAGCCGAGCAGGCGCTCCCGGCTGGGCGCGCGGATCGGCCCTTCGGCATCCCACGCCATGCCCTCAATCAACAGCAGGAACTCGGCTTGCGACAGGTTGAAGCGCCGGACCGGCTCCAGCAGGGCAACGCCGGTCGGTGTGGTCGGCGTGCCGGCATAAAGCCGGGCAATCTCGGCGCGCCATGCCTCCAGCCCGGCACGCTTGTCCGCCAGCGGTGCCGGCTCGTCGGCAATGTCGTCGATCTCCCGGCAAAAGGCATAGATCGCGTGCATGGCCAGCCGGCGGTCCGGCGGCAGGATGCGCATGCCCATCCCGAACGACGTGCCGGAACGCGCAACGACGGCGTGCACATGCGCCATGGCATCAGGCAGGGCGATGGTCGCCGTCATGTCCGCACGAACAGCCCGATGAAGACGCCCTCGACAAAGGCGCAGAGGAAATCCACTTTTGACAGCTTGACCCGGGTCGCCAGCGGGTCGCCCCGGCGCAGGCGGGCCAGCAGTTTGCGGGCGAGCGCCACAATCACCGCCGACTCCATGGCGAGCCGCCGGTCCTTGAGGCCGCGCGGCAACGCGCGCGCCTGGCGCACCCAGACCTCGGTTGCGTCCAGCATCCTGTCCATGGTCTGGCGCAGGGCCGGTGTCAGCTTTGCCGCGCGCACGTCCGCGATCGTGCCGCCCGCCGCCTCAAGCCAGTCCAGCGATACGTAGCAACGGTCAATCTCGCGCAGGTCATCGCCCATGTCCTGCAGGTGGTTGAGCACCTGCAGCGCCGAACACAGCGCATCCGACGCCGGATAGAGCACCGGGTCCTCGCCGTGCAAGTCAAGCAGATAGCGCCCCACGGGGTCCGCCGAGCGGCGGCAATAGTCGTGCAGTTCCGCCCAGCTCCCGTAGCGGGTCTTGGTTGCATCCTGGCGGAACGCGCTCAGCAGCGCACGGGCATGCGCATCGGTCACGCGGCTTAGCGCCAGCGACTCCCGCAACCGGTGCGCCTTGGCGTAGCCCTCGCCGTAGCCGGGCTGGCCGGTCAGTGCTGCCTCCAGCGCGTCCAGCCGGGCGACCTTGTCGTCCGGTGCCAACTCCGCATGGTCGGCGATATCGTCGGCGGCGCGGGCAAAGGCATAAAAGGCCGCCACATGCGGGCGCAACCGTGCGGCAATCAGGATGGACCCGACGGGGAAGTTCTCGTCCGCCGCGCCTTTGCCGGAGTTGGCCTCCGGGCTGTTCGGCGCAGCAACGCTCTGGGTGACTGAAGACATAATCCGTCCCTATCGGTGCACCGCTTGGCAGGTCAAGCGGCGTGCGCGGCCATGACAAAGGCGGGTATGCATGAAAAGGCTTCAACTGCTGCCATTCCGGCCCTATTCCGGGGTATGACACCTCTTGCCCTGCTCGCCGCGTCAACTCTGGCTGCCTGGGCCTTCATGCTGCTGGCGTGGGGGCGCTTCTGGCGTGCAGACGTGCGGCTTGACGCCAGCCCTCCCCCGCTACTCTGGCCGGATGTCGTCGGCGTCATTCCGGCACGGGACGAGGCGGACTCGATTGGTGCCGTGGTGCGCGCGCATCTGTCCACGGAGTATGCGGGGGCGTTTCACCTGATCGTGGTGGATGACGCGTCGTCCGACGGTACCGCAGACCACGCCCGCAAGGCCGCTGCCGGGATAGATGCCGCCGACCGGCTGACCGTGCTGAACGGCGCGGCGCTGCCGGCCGGCTGGACCGGCAAGCTGTGGGCGCAGGCGCAGGGGATTGCTGCCGCACAGGCGCGCGCGCCCAGTTATCTGCTGCTATGCGATGCCGATATCGCGCTCGGCGCGCAGACCCTGCCCCGCCTGGTCACCAAGGCCGAGGGCGGGCGGCTGGACCTGGTCTCCCTCATGAGCCGGCTGGATGCGCGCGGGCCATGGGCCGGGCTGCTGATCCCGGCGTTTATTCTGTTTTTCCAGAAACTCTATCCGTTCGCCTGGTCAAACGACCCGCAGCGCCGCACGGCTGCCGCCGCCGGTGGCGTCATGCTGCTGCGTGCCGACGTCGCCACAGCGCGCGACCTGCCGGCCGCCATCCGCGGAGCCTTGATCGACGACTGCACGCTGGCCGCGACGGTGAAGCGGGGGCCGGGCCGCACCTGGATCGGCTTGGCCGATGCAGGCATGGCCACCTCTCTGCGCGACAACCGGTCGCTGGCCAGCATCTGGTCGATGGTCGCGCGGACCGCCTATGCCCAGCTTGGCAATAGCCCGGTCCTGCTCGCCGGGGCCTTGACCGGCATGGGCTGGCTGTATCTGGCGGCACCCGTGCTGGCGCTGACTTTACCGCTGCATGGTGACCGGCTGGCCAGTGCCCTGGGCCTGGCCGCCTGGGCGCTGATGGCGCTGGCGTTCGCGCCGACGCTCAAGGATTACAAGAAACCGCTTTGGATCAGCCCTCTGTTGCCGCTGGCGGGCGCGCTCTATGCCGCCATGACCTTCGCATCCGCCTGGAACCACTGGAGAAAACGCGGCGGCCAGTGGAAGGGCCGCACCTACCCTTGATTCTCGGCATCCGGTTTTTCCCAGGCGCGCTGGCGCAGCTTGGTGTCGCTCATCTGGCGCGCCTCGAAGCGTCTGGCCAGAAAGCGATAGAAAAACCAGTCCTTAGCGGCAAACGGCGTTACATGATAGAGCAGTCGCTCCTTGAGGGTCCACCGCACCGCGCTCCGATCCGCGCGGCGGTCGGATGGCTGGCACCATTGGTCGACATCGTAGAGTGTGCGGCCCTGCTTCAGGATGCGGTGGATCAGCTCGTGGTCCTTCAGCAGATAGGGCCACAGCGCCTTGGAATAGCCGCCCGCCGCGCGCAGGGCCCGCGTGCGAAAGCAATGGGCATAGCCGCCCGTATGTGCCTGGCCGGGCAGCAGCCGGGACATGACGACGCCTTTCCAGCGCTTGATCCACGCCTGCCAGCGCGCAGGATCCGGCCCGACACCCATGGCCAGAACCGCCACCACGCCCGCGCCATGCCGGTCAAACAGTCGTTCAGCATTGGCCAGATAGTGCGGCGGATAAACGGTATCGGCATCACATACGGCCACGAACTCGGTCTCGACAGCCGCAAGCCCCGCCTCCAGCGCATAGACTTGGCCGGCGCGCGGCTCATGCAGGTGCACGGTGGTGACATCCGGCACCTCCTGCGCCACCGCGCGCGCGATGGCTGCTGACGCATCAGTCGAATTGTTGTCGACCAGAAAGAGGGTCAGCGGCCGCACACTCTGCGCCAGCAACGAGCGCACCGTCGGCTCCAGAAAGCCATCCGCCTCGTTGTAGAAGGGGACCACGACCGACCACCGACCGGTCATGCGGCGCACGAAGCCTCCGGCTTGCCGGCGTGTCTCGGGCTGGCCGCATAGTTCATCCCTGCACAGGGGGGCTCGTTGCGCTGAGAGTCCATCCATCCTCTTTCAAAGTTCATGACCGGACATGAAGCCGTGTAGCAGACGCCGGGCCGATCAGGCATCATTGATCAGCATGCTATAGCCGGATTTGTCGCCGATAAGACGGGTTGAGCTGAATGATGATGAATATCAGCATATTGAGGCCCATGATGAGCACGGTCTGCACCAGAAACATGGCCGCAACCTGCGCTGGTTCCGCATTGACCAGCCCGGCCATGCCTACCCCCAGCGCTGCATAGGCCAGTTCCTTCTGCGGCAGGAACGGCACGCGGCTGAGCGCCATCCGCGCGGCCAGAAACACAAACCATGTCGCCCACGGCGTCTGCGGCAGCGCGACCGCCCATTGCCCCACGAGGAACAGGATCGTGAGGCCCTGCCGCAAACCATGGCCGAGCAGCGCGCGCAGCCCTTGCCTGCGGGACAGGCGGAACACCACGCGACCGAACACCAGCAGGATCACCACCGCGACCAGAATGATGCCGGCGGGAATCAGCAGATAGGGGGCCAGCCCCGGGTTGGTCTCCAGCAGCAGATGCAGCCGGCCGCCTGCCAGCAGCCAGAGCAGGAGCGCAAGCGTCGTCGCATTGCCGACAAGGCCGGAGACGATACTCACATCCTTCACGGTATGCGCCGTCTCGCTCAGGCGACGCCCGGTCTTGCGCTGGGCCCAGAGCGAGAGATAGCCATCGCCGGAATAGTCGATCAGCGTGTCATTCAGGATGCGCTTTTGCAGGAACACCGGCAATTCGCGCCAGCGCAACGCCCAGAGCCCGCGGTAGATGAGCATCTCGCAGAGCGGCAGGGTCAGGTAATTGCACAAAAACAGCAGGTAGAACAATGGATTGCCGGGCAGGGCGCGCAGCGTCTCGCGCCAGCCGATCTCGGACACACGCCACACAAGCAGCCCGAAGACCAGCGCCATCAGCGCCCAGCGCAGGATGCCGGCGGCGCGCTTGACCCACGGCTGCGCGCCGAGCCGGGCCAGCCGCGCGCCCAGAGTCATGTCGGGTGTTTTGAGCAAGGACACTAGAGCTTTTCGCTGACTTCCCGCCACAGCGCCTCGAAGGCAGCCGCAGGTTTGCTGCCGGCCGCACTCACGCCGAGCGGGGCCTGCTGCACGGCCACGCGCTCGACCGCACTGGAATAGGGGATGTGGGTTCTCAGCAGGTCCGGCTCGCTGGCGGGCAGGCTCTCGATCATGTCCTTGTGCAGTTTCTTGCGCGCATCGACCATGGACAGGAAGGGCAGCAGACGGGGCTTGGGCGTCTTCTCCCGCGCCAGATAGGCGCGCAACTGCCCGTAGGCGAGCACGGACAAGGGGGTCGGCAGCAACGGCACCAGCAAGGCCTGGCTCGCCCGGAAGATCTGCTCCGCCAGGTCCGACAGGGAGGGCGGCGCATCGAGGATCACCCAGTCGTAGACGCCAGTGAGCGGCTTCAGCATCTTGACGATGCGCCGGTCGTCATCATCGCCGGCCAGCCGCCGGTCCATGTGGCGCAGCGAGAGGTCGGAGGGCAGGATATCGAGCCCGGCATAAGGACTGGGGATGATCCTGTCGATCAGCGAGTCCTTGTCTTTCAGCAGCTTCTTGGCGCCGCCCTCAAGCCCGGGCTGGGCATCGATCAGGAAGGTGGCACCGCCCTGCGCATCAAGGTCCCACAACAAGGTGCGCTGGCCGTGCCTGGCCGCAAGCCAGGCAAGGTTCACGGCGGTCGTTGTTTTGCCGACTCCGCCCTTGAAATTATAGACCGCCAGCACGCGCATGCGCCCGCTCTCCTCATCCCAACGTTAACGCATACGCCAGCGCAGAAAATGCTGCGGGGTCAAGACTTTTCATGCACCCTATAATAAGCTAGACAGCTAGCTTATTATATATTCTGGAGGCTGGCGATGATCGAAGTCGGTTCGTTCGAAGCAAAGAATACGCTTTCGGCCCTGCTGGACCGGGTGGCGAAGGGCGAAGAAGTGGTGATCACCCGCCGCGGCAAACCGGTTGCCCGCCTGGTTGGCATGCAGGATGACGACCGGCGCGCCAAAGCGCGCGCGGCCGCGGAGCAACTGCTGGCGCTTGGCGAACGGAACACACTGGGCGGCCTTCTCATTCGCGACTTGATTGATGAAGGCCGGCGCTGATGCTGGTCCTCGATTGTTCGGTCGCCTTGGCCTGGTGTTTTCGCGACGAGCACTCTCCATCCGTCATAAAAATAGCGCATGATATCGCGCAGTATGGCGCGGTCGTTCCATCCCTGTGGCGCCTTGAGATTGCAAACGGCCTGCAAACGGCAGTCCGGCGCGGCCGCATCGAACGCGCCATGCGCGATCAGCTTCTGGACCAATTCGCCGCATACCCGTTGACGGTTGACAGCATGACCGACGACTTCGCCTGGTCATCGACTCTGGCTTTGTCAGATAAATATGGTCTGTCAGCCTATGATGCGGCCTATCTCGAGCTGGCTTTGCGGCACGGCTTGCCACTGGCGAGCCTGGACAGGGCCCTGTGTGACGCCGCGCAGGCCGCCAGAGTCCCCCTCGTGCCGCTGTAGAGCAGCTTTGGTATAAGTGCACTTTCGCCGCTATCGAAGAAGGTTCGCTCCCGCCTGTTGCCGCGTTGCGTGATGTGATGCGGGTGCCCGGGAAGCACAATGCGAGGAAGGCGAGCCATCGCAAGGTCTATAGACACCAGGCAGCAGGGTGTCCATAATAAGTGAATAATGTGCGTGTCACCGTAATCCGGCTAAAGCGCAGAAGCACTTTAAGGGTTATCGCACCTGGCACGGCATTCCCGAAAGCGTGGGCCAAAGCGAGCAGATAAGTGAATAATGTGCGTGTCACCGTAATTCCAAAGCGAGCAGATAAGTGAATAATGTGCGTGTCACCGTAATTCCAATGGCACCGTAATTCCGCCCTATACTTCCGGCTCTTTTGCAAATGGACCTTCAGTTTCTGAGTAGCATATACTCTCTGTCAGCAACCAACGACTGTTAATTCTCTTGAAATGGCAAGAGAAATAATCGTATAGGTATTTATGCTCTAAAAAATCAGAAGGATTATTGTAAAATTCTTGCCTTTTTGAAATTCTTATGTAGCTAACAACTATTTCATATTCACTTAAGTGATAGTAATATTTGAAAAATCCATTATCTAAAATATCCTTTATTTGGTTTCTATTAGATCGGCAAGTTGGATTCCATTGTAAAAAACAGACTATCCCTTGATCGATAAACCCTTGAGAATCAAAAGTTATACGCTCTTCACCGATAAGCGGCTTCAACTCACTTAGATCACCATTCCTAATGATTTCCGAAACCTGTTCGGAAGCGACCGAGATTGTATCAGCATCGCCCTTAGGGGCTACCGCTCCAGCACAATTTACTTCTGCCATCCCGATAAGGGCTGCTAACCATGCTCTACTTAGGCGTTGCATTGCATGCCCTCCCGATTGCAGTACTCAATGGATCCGATTTTGGAGCCGTCGCAGTAACTCGGTGAGTCAAGTGAAGGTGGGGGGCACCCGTGCCTGTGCCATTAGAAGTACCTATTCTCTGACCAGAGGTGACGCCGTCACCCTGTCTTAAGCTTGTAATGGCACCAGTATGAGCAAATCCCGATACACTACCGTCTATATTGTCAATCAGGATCATGTCGCCTCCACTACCGCCTCGAAAGATACTCCGCACCCTTCCGTTAAAGGGAGCAAAAATTGGCGCATCTATTCTCGCTCTTAAATCGACACCGGTATGAACCGAAGAACCGCGGCTTTCTCCGAAAGGTGCAGTGATCACTGCTGGCTGCCTTACGGGGCAACTGACTATGTTCTTTTGCGGCTTTTCTTTTGCCGGTTTATCTTTTGCTGGTGACGAGCCACCCGCATCGCCGCCGCTGCCGCCGAAATTAAAGAGGCTGCCGCCCGTTATGGTAAGACCGAGAAAGGAGGGCTCCTGTCTTTGCTTATGCCCTAAGACAAAAATATTGTCTAAAATATATAAATCTTCCAGCCCGCTGGGGTCTGTGGCGTTGATAGGGTCGCCGCCGGCATAGGCGTAGAGGTTGAGGCCGTCGGCGTAGCCTGCCGGGT